>CAWAHB010000005.1:0-215033 GCA_963781505.1 uncultured delta proteobacterium
GGCTCTTGCCGTCTGGCCGCAGGTAGCCGAGCGTGCCGTTCTTGCGGACCTCGGTCAGACGGCGGGTCAAGCCGGTGGGCCAGGTCGATCGGCAGCGGCATCAGCGACTCGGTCTCGTCGCAGGCGAAGCCGACCATCATGCCCTGGTCGCCGGCGCCGGTGTCGAGATCGTCGGCCGACTCGTTCTGCTTGGCCTCGAGACCCTTATCGACGCCCAGCGCGATGTCAGCGCGACTGGCCCGGACAGATGCACCTCAATGTGGGCCGTCTGGCCCGAGGTGCCGTAGTCGCGCTGGGTGTAGCCGATGTCGTCGAGCGTCTTGCGGACGAGATCGCGCACGACGTGCTTCGGCGGCAGCGGCGTCACCTCGCCGAACACGGCCACCCAGTCGTCAGCCTCGTCCGACTTGATGCCGGACTCGCAGGCAACGCGCGCCTCCGGGGTCTGCGTCGAGGCACCAGTCGAGCACCGCGTCCGAGATCTGGTCGCAGATCTTGTCGGGGTGGCCCTCGGTCACCGACTCCGACGTGAACAGCAGGCTCGGCGCGTCCATGAAGGTGTTGGACATCTCCGTCGCTCCCTCTCCCCTCTCAGGTACCCTGTTCCCAGGACGCCAGGTACGTCTTCTGCTCGGCGGTCAGCGTGTCGATCTCGACGCCCATCGATTCGAGCTTCAGGCGGGCGATCTCGCGGTCGATCTCCTCCGGGACGTCGTAGACCTCGTTCTTCAGCGCCTTGCCCTGCTTCACCATGTACTCGGCGCCGAGCGCCTGGTTGGCGAAGCTCATGTCCATCACGGCGGCCGGGTGGCCCTCGGCGGCGGCCAGGTTGATCAGCCGGCCCTCGCCGAGCAGGTAGATCCGGCGCCCGTCCGCGCAGGCTGATACTCGTCCACGAAGTCGCGCACCTGCGGCGCTTGCCTTCGGCCTGCTCCTCGAGCGCCGGGATGTTGATCTCGTCGTTGAAGTGGCCCGAGTTGCAGATGATCGCGCCGTCCTTCAACGCTGCGAAGTGCTCGCGGTCGATCACGTTCATGTCGCCGGTGACGGTGATGAAGATGTCGCGCTCGCGCGGCCGCCTCGACCATCGGCATCACCCGGAAGCCGTCCATCGACCGCTTCGAGCGCCCGCACCGGATCGACCTCGGTGACGATGACGTGGGCGCCCATGCCCGCGCGCCCGGCTGGCGACGCCCCGCCGCACCAGCCGTAGCCGACCACGACGATCGTCTTGCCGGCCAGCAGGACGTTGGTGGCGCGGATGATGCCGTCGATGGTGCTCTGGCCGGTGCCGTAGCGGTTGTCGAAGAAGTGCTTGGTCATCGAGTCGTTGACGGCGATGACCGGGAACTTGAGGGCGCCGTCCTTCGCCATCGCCTTGCAGGCGGATGACGCCGGTCGTCGTCTCCTCGGTCCCGCCGATGACGTTCGGCGAGCAGCTCGGGCTTGCGTGTGTGGAGGACGGCACCAGGTCGGCGCCGTCGTCCATCGTCATATTCGGGCGGTGGTCGAGCGCCGGCGTCGATGTGCTGGTAGTAGGTGGTCTCGTCCTCGCCCTTGATGGCGTAGGTCGGAGATGCCGTGCTCGCACCAGCGCGGCCGCGACGTCGTCCTGCGTCGAGAGCGGGTTGCAGGCGCAGAGCACGATGTCGGCGCCGCCGTCCTTGAGGGCGACGGCCAGGTTCGCCGTCTCGGTGGTGACGTGGAGGCAGGCCGACAGGCGCAAGCCCGTCCAGCGGCTTCTCGCGGCGAAGCGCTCGCGGATCAGCTCGAGGACCGGCATCTCCGCGCCGGCCCACTCCATCTTGAGCAGGCCGCGATCGGCCAGGCCGATGTCCTTAACGTCGTAGTCTTTCCCCTCAGTGGCCATCTAGAATGTTCCTTTCTCGCGCTGCCGGCAGCGTCGCGTTGAGCCGGCCGCTGGACGAGCCACCGTTACCGCTCGGGCGCGGCAACCGTCTCGAAGCTCGTGAACTCGATGAACTCGCGGTAGCGCTGCTCGACATCGTCGCGGGTGATGCTCGCCAGCCGATCCACGCCGAGCGACTCGACAGTGAACGATGCGACGGCCGTCCCATGCACGAGCGCGCGCTTGATCCCCCCAAACGACAGGTCGCCGGTCTCGGCCAGGTAGCCCATGAAGCCGCCGGCGAACGAGTCGCCGGCCCGGTCGGGTCCTTGACGTCCTCCAGGAGCAGGGCCGGCGCGCCGAAGACGCCCTGATCTGAGACCAGGATCACGCCGTGCTCGCCCTTCTTGACGATGACGGCGCTCGGACCGTTCGCCATGATCGAGCGGGCAGCAGCCAGAAGGCCCGGTGTACCTGCGTACTGCCGGGCCTCTTCGTCGTTGATCGTGATGATGTTGGACCGACGCATAGCCTCGGTGAGCTGCGACTTCTGCGTCGAGATCCAGAGGTTCATCGAGTCCAGCACCACCAGCCGCGGACTCGTAACCTGCTCCTGGACGGCCATCTGAAGGGTGGGCAGGATGTTCGCCAGGAACACGTACGGCGCCGTGCGGTAGCTGGCGGGTAGGTTGGCCGGAAGTCGGCGAAGACACCCAGGCGCGTCTCCAGCGTGTCGCGGGTGTTCATGTCGTAGTGGTACCTGCCCGACCAGAAGAAGGTCTCACCCGGGCTGCGCTGGAGGCCGGTCAGGTCAATGCCCTTCCGCTCCAGCAGCCCGATGTGATCCTCCGGGAAGTCGTCGCCGATGACGGCCACGATCCCGACGTCGGTGTACAGCTTCGCCGCCAGCGCGAAGTACGGTGCCGAGCCGCCAAGCACCCGCTCGGCCTCTCAAACGGCGTTTCGAGCGTATCGAGACCCAGTGAGCCAACCGCGATGAGATTGTTCATCCGATGACCGCTCCGGTGAGCGCCGTGGCGCAGATGCACGAACGCTGGCGCCCGATGCGCGGAATCATCCGCAGCAACACGTCACGAACGCGCGCGTTGTTCTCGGTGGAAGACCTCGACGACGCCGGCCACTGAGACGGGCTCGACGTCCGCGCGCCCCTCCAACCCGGCGTCATAGTCGGTGATGAGCGAGATGCCGGCGTAGCAGACCTCGAGCTCGCGGGCCAGCACTTGCTCCGGGAACTGGGTCATGTTCACCACGTCCCAGCCAGTAGCGGAGAACCAGCGACTTTCAGCCCGCGTTGAGAAGCGCGGCCCCTGGATCACCACGACCGTGCCACGCTCGTGGAACGGTGATCCCGAACTCGCGGCCGGGGCGGTGGCGAGCTCGCGCAGCTCCGGGCAGTACGGCTCGGCGCCGGCAATGTGGACGACCGGCGGCCCGTCGTAGAACGTCTGCTCGCGGCCGTAGGTCCGATCCACGAACTGATCGCAGACGACGAAGTCGCCCGGCTTGACGCTGGGCTGAAGGCTGCCGGAGGCGTTCGGCCCGAGGATGCGGGTCACCCCGACCGATGCGAGCGCCCAGATGTTGGCGCGGTAGTTGATCCGGTGAGGCGGGTACCGGTGGCCCTGACCATGCCGCGCCAGAAATGCTACCCGGACGCCTTCGTAGGTGCCGATCGGCGACGATCACTGGGTGGGCCGTACGGCGTCTGGACGGCGTGGTAGTCGAACATCGCTGAGAAGCTCATAGAAGCCTGACCCGCCGATCACGCCGACATCGGCGAGATCCGTACGTTCAAACACGGTCGACCTCGAGAGACCTGGGCCTCGGGCGCGGCTGACGCGCGATGGATCGGCGGCCGCCACTGCCGCGCGGAGCGACTGCGTCAAACGGTGCCCGGTGGACGCCCTGTTCGGTGATGATCGCCGTGACATAACGCGACGGGCTGATGTCAAAGGCCGGGTGCGCGGCCTCGGTGCCGATCGGTGCCACCCGTACGCCAGCGACATGGGTGATCTCCCGCTGGCTGCGCTGCTCGATCGGGATATCAGCGCCAGTCGCGACGGTCGAGATCAATGGTCGAGGTGGGCGCTACCACGTAGAAGGGGATGCCGTTCTCCTTGCAGAGCACGGCCAGAGTGTACGTCCCGATCTTGTTGGCGACGTCGCCGTTGGCGGCGATCCGATCCGCCCCGACGATCACCAGGTCAACGTTCGCCGCGCGCGATGAAGTGGCCGGCCATCGCGTCGGTGATGAGCGTGAACGGGATGCCATCCTCCTGGAGCTCCCAGGGTCAGGCGGGCGCCCTGGAGGAACGGGCGGGTCTCGTCGACGTAGACGTGGACACGCTTGCCCGCGGAGATCGCCGGCGCGGATCACCCCGAGCGCCGTGCCGTACTCGACGGTGGCCAGCGAGCCGGTGTTGCAATGGGTCAGCACGTTCGCCTGCTCCGGGATCAGCGCGGCGCCGTGCTCGCCCATCTGGTGATTGGCCGCCACGTCGTCGTCGCAGAGGTCGCGGGCCATCGTCACCAGCATCGCGCGGGCCTGCCGCACGATGTCGACGTGCTCGCCTTCGGGGGCGGCGCCAGATCTCGCGCACGGCCGCGAGCGAGCGGTTGATGGCCCAGGCCAGGTTGATGGCGGTAGGCCGGGTGGCCTTGAGGTAGCTCGGCTACCTCTTCAAGGTGCTGCAGGAACGGGTGTGGCTCGTTGCCGAGGTAGCCCCGCGCGCCCAGCACCATGCCCGAACGCCGCCGCCGCGCCGAGGGCCGGCGCCCGCGCACCTTCATGGTGCGGATGGCATCGGCGATCTCGTCAAGGCTGCGGCACTCGACGAGCTGTAACGCGTCCGGTAGCGCGGTCTGATCGATCAGTTGTACGGCGCCTGATTGCAAGTCAACAGTGCGCATCGCTCGAGTGTCGCTCTCAGAACAGACGTCTGCGCGAATGCGTTCGCTGCCGCCTGGTCGACATGTCACTGAAGGCTCGCGGGCATCAAAAAAGGCTCCCCGGTGAACCCAGCCAGGAGAGAACCCTGCGCGGACGATCGTCGCTTCTCATCTTCCAGGACGCGCGCGGCGTCCTGTCGGAATTGGCACCTGCCCGCTCGGCGACCGAAGAGCGCCGGGTGCGGGGGTTGCCGGGCTTCGTCGGGCCAGTCCCTCCGCCTCTCTGGATAAGAGCGCGCGAAAGGCTCTCCCTCACTTTTGGTGAGAGCCATCACGACCGCCCCACTCGAAGGGCACAGCCGCCCGCCGTGAGGCAGGAGGGATCCCGAATCCCCATTGGCGCCCTAACCTGGGCTCTCAGCCCCACCCGAAGCGTTCAGCGACCGCCCAAACGCCCTGATTCACAAGTAGGAGAGCCTGAAATCTTCAGTTGTCGCGCCACTTCGGCCGGTGGCGGGCCAAATCGCGCGAGTATACCAGACACTCTCGAAAGAGCGCCAACCCTGTCGCGACGGCGCGACCAATGGCCACGAACGCTCGATTGTCCGACAATCTGGCCCGTGACCAGGCCGTGTCAGACGCCGTGGTCAGTAGTTGATCAGCGTTGCCACGCGGTAGCCGTCGAGCCGTCGCCGCCCGTCCAGGAACGTAAGTTCCACCAGGAACGCCGTACCGACCACCTCGCCGCCGAGCCGCTCCACCAGGTCGATCGTTGCGCCGACGGTGCCGCCGGTCGCAAGCAGGTCGTCGACGATCAGCACCCGTTGGCCCTCGGTGATGGCGTCGACATGTAGCTCCAGCGTGTTGGTGCCGTACTCCAGCGCATACTCGGCGCTGATGGTGTCCGCTGGCAGCTTGCCGAGCTTGCGGACCGGCACAAAGCCGACGCCAAGCTCGTAGGCGATCGGCGCGGCGAAGATGAAGCCGCGCGACTCCATCCCGACGACAACGTCGACGTTCCAGTCGCGGACCTGGCTGGTCAGGGCATCAATCGACTCTTTGAACGCCGGGCCATCCTTCAGCAGGGTGGTGATGTCTTTGAAGAGGATGCCCTTCTGGGGGAAATCCGGCACGTCTCGGATACGGCTGGCGAGGTCGATCATCGCTCCTTCATTCTCCGCGAAATCTGTTATCTCCGCGAACCCTGGGGCGGCTCGGCCACCGTTCACGCGCTGATCGTCCGACACGCCACCTGGCATTGCGGGGCGCCGTTCGTCGCATCGGTCCGAGACAGCGCCCATGCACCGACTGCTGATTCTACCAGGGCCATGCTTCTCGAGCTCCATCGCCGGTCAGCGCTCCACACCGGTAAGTGAGCGGCGCCGGATCGGGCGGCCAGGCCGCTGGCCAGACACAGGGTGACCCCTCTGCCAATGCCTGAACAGGCGGCGTGACGTGCCTGCCGAATCGGCGCTATGCGCGGCAATGATTAGAGGACGCGGGCGACCTCGAAGCGGATGATCGTGACCAGCTCGTCGGGGTTCCAGCCGCCGTAGCTCCGACCGCCAGAGGCTCGCGGAACTCCTCGAGCGTGTAGCCGCCCTCGGCCTGGGCGTCGTCCTCGGTGAAGTCGCTCAGGCGCTTGCGGATGACGTCGGTGATCTCCAGGTCGGCGAACTGGATGACGTCGGCGCGGACCATCGTGCCAGTCTCGATGCGCGGATCGGCCCGGCGGCGCGTCGTCTGGCGCTTCTCGCCGCTGACCACGGACTGGTAGTGACGATGGGTGAAGGCGAGCGAGGCGCGCGGCTCGCGGGCCGCCTCCTGGGACGATCTGCGAGACGGGCTGCGGCGAGTCGGTGGCGGCCCTGTGGATGACCTCGCGGTGAGCATTTCCAGCACGTGGCGATCCAACGGTCTCAGTGCGCGCCAAAAATCCACCGGGATGCTGCGTGCCGGCATCACCGCCCGCAGCAGGTTCTCGGGCACCGAGTCCGCCGGTGGATCCTGCATGGGTACCACCAGCGTCGTCTGGCGACCGGGAGCGTAGCGCAACAGTTCTCGCAGCTCCGCAATGTCTATCTTGTCGCGAGCACCGGCATGCAGAAACGCAACTCGAGCGTTCAAGGGCATCGCCGCCCAGCCAGCGGGCGGAAGCCGGACCCCCAGGTATCGGAATGCGCGGAGCACTGCCAGCGGGGGGCGCTCGAGCTGGGCCTCGTCCAACTCCTCGAACACGTAGATCGGACCGGGCATTGGTAGATCCTACTTTCCTTTCGGCCTACGGGCAATCATTCGAGCGAGACCCTCCAAACCGTACCTGCGAATTTTCCCGTACACGGCTTGCCAGTGGTCTCTCGAGACGCTTGATGGCAAACGCTCGAGTCGCCCGTTCGTAGAGCTTCAGGGCTAACTTCGCTGCCGCTCACCCGTTCCCGTCTGTCCGTTGCCTGGCGATGACGTTCCCGTCTCGTCGCTCACCCGAGCACAGCCGGGGATCGCGGAATACAATGCGCAGGGGAGCAGCAGGCAACCTGTGGTATTTCATCCCGACCATTCACTCGCCTCACTGGGCTGGCTTGTAGAGCGCTCCGTCGCTCTTCTGGACGTTGTTGATCTTGTTTCCGCCCCAGCTGAGGAAGCCTTTCGGGGTCCACGCGCTGCCACCTTTGTAGTGCGGTGCAGAGCTGGTGTTCGGGAGCAGAGACCAGCTCGACGTCGCGCCGTCGAAAATCGCACCGTCGTCGTAGAGCGTGTTGCCTTCGCCCTGGCCCGCCACCACGAACAGCAAGCTGTCGTTGGACGCGAACGAAGCTTCAGTCCTCTTGCCGATGGGACTCTTCGGCAAAAGCGTCCACGTGCTCGTGCTCGGGTCGAAGCTCGCGCCATCGTCGAAGGCGGTGAAATCCGTGCCCCAACCACCCCAGAACACGAACTTACCATCGAGGATTGCCGTCGCGGCTCGCTCGCGCGGCTGAATGCTCGGAATTGATGGGAGTGAGGTCCAGGTGTTGGTCGCGGCGTCGAAATACGCTCCGTCTGCCAAGTAACCCGAGGCGCCGTGTCCACCCCAGATGTAGAAACGTCGCAATTTTGCATCCCAGGCGTAGAGCGAATTTTGTCGCGCAGCGAGGGGTGAGCTCGACAGCTTCGACCACTTGTCCTCGGCCGGGGCGTACGCATAGCCGTCCGAACTGATCCCGTAACTCCAGGAACCATATTTCCCGCCCCACAGCAACACGCGCTTCGCGGCATCATCCCAGGCGAGCGCAGCGTTCAAATTCTTGCCGGGTCCTCCGTTCGCCGACACCATCGACCATTTGTTCGTGGAGGCGCGATAGCGTGCTCCATCACCCAGGTACGGGTCTGCCCCGGAGCGATAGCCGCCCCAAATGAAGATTTCCGTATCGGTGGCCACGACGTTCGGTTGCCGGCGTCCGAGGATCGGTGCAGCCGGCAGCAGCGTCCAAGTCTCGGTCGCCGGCGAGTAGCGCGCCACGTCGCCGAAATCGACTGAGCTCCCAAATCCCATGACGATGTACCACTCGTCGTTCAACACCGCGTCGCCGAAATCGTAGCGACCGGCGAGGGGCGAAGGCGGCAGGGCTTGCCAGTTCACCGAGCAAGTCGACACCGGCACGAACTCACACGACGAGTTGCATTCGAGGTCGCGGGACTGGCCCGCGGGACACGAAGTGCCGTCGAATCGAGTCGTTCCGGGAATGCACTCGTCGTCACTGCTGCAATCGCTGGGTATGAGCCAGAGTCCACTATCGCCGCAGGTCTTGCTCTCGGTGCCCTGTTTGCAAACGCCGCAGGGATGTGCGCATTTTTCACTGGGTACGCAAGCCGCATTCAGCCAACAGTCGGCAGTCGTTGCGTCCGTGACTGCGCCGTCCGTGGTCGGATTCGATTCGCCGTCGACGATGGCGGCAGCGTCAATGGGAAACACCCCCGCATCCTCGAAATTTCCTCCCGGGTCGGAACCGATGGGTCCGGTGGCGGGTGAACAGGCCCATTGCGGGAAAAGAAAGCTAAAAACCCAGATCAGATGCCGTTGTCCGCGTCGCATGGTGCGATGAGGTACGAGCTAGTGCCACCTCGCACTACTGAGAACTTCTGAGATTGTGCCCCGAGCCTTCCGGATCCTCCGGATCAGGGGAGCGCAATGACTTTCGTGGGAACCTCGACTGTATTAGCCGTCAGTCCGGTTCCGGTCTGCTTGTAGTAGTTCTCACCCCAGCAATAGAGCTCGTTCAGGGTGTTTCTGATACAGACCGTCGCACTGGAAATCGTCGCTATGTCCGTCACGGGGGCGGGACCCAGACCCGGCACCAAGAGTGGGGTGGGGTTCGGCGTCAGATTCGGTGGGTGGGCGAGTTGGCCGAAGCTGTTGGCGCCCCAGCAGTACACACCTCGGGTGGAACCGGCCTCTACCAATGCGCAGGTTTGGAGGTAGCCAAGTTCGAGGTCGAGCGCGCGATAGCCGGCGGGCAAACCCACCACCGCTGTTGGGATCGCCACTGGCTGAGGACTGAACGTTCCAGTACCCAGCTGCCCGTTGTCGTTCTGTCCCCAGCACTTTATCGTGCCGTCGGCCTCTACGGCGCACACATGCAGCGAGCCGACGGCAACCTGCGTTGGATTGTCGATGCTAGCGATGAGCACTGGGATGTCGCTCTGTGAGGTGGCCGCGCTTCCCGCCAGTTGTTCAGAACCGTTGTCTCCCCAGCAATAAAGTTCGCGCGGGCTCCCATCGATCACGGCGCAGGTCACGTTTCCTCCGGCAGCGAGCGAAACGATCGATCCGGATTCGAGGCCAACCGCGGCCACCGGCGTGCTGGAACCGATTGCCTTCCCGTCTCCCAACTGGCCAGTGTTTCCTTGACCCCAGCACAGAACTCCACCGTTCAGCAGCGCTGCACACGAATGTCGGCTACCCAGCGCGATCTGCTTGACGGACGTGCCGAGCATCACCGGCACCGGAGTGGATACCACCATCGGTGCGCCCAACGGACCGAGCTCACCAGACAAACCGCGCCCCCAACACTGCACGTCAGTACCGATGAGCGCGCAGGTATGCGCGGAGCCTGCGGAGACCTGAGTCGCGCCCGTGAGCGTGGTGGTCTTCGATACAATCACGGGCGCGGGTACTGCTTCGAGCTCGGCCCGGCGTCCGGATCGTTCACGGTTCCGCGCCCGAGGGCGCCCTGGGAGTTATCTCCCCAACACCAAACTTCGCTCGACGCGACAATCGTACAAGCGTGCTCCCACCCAAGTGCGCTCGTCCTCGGCTCAAGGTCGACCGGCAAAGCTCCAGCGCTCCCCGCCGTTCCACTCGTTCCGCTGACGCCCGCGGTTCCACTCGTCCCCGCTGTTCCACCCGTGCCTCCAGTCGATGCATCGGGCGCACCGGCATTCACATCGATGTTGTCGAAGACCGAGCATGCAATCGCCACGCATGCGAGCATGGCACAATAGCGCGTGGACAGCTCGAAACGCATGGCACCATTCTAAAATGAGCGGTCGCGATTCGCGATCACGAAAAGCGCTTAGATGGAAATAGGCGGGATCGCCTGTCCGTTTCGGAGTTGCAAGACAACCGAAAGGGAAGGCGAACCCATGGACAACATACCGCGAATGACGCGCGAAAGACGACGCGCACTCGTTCGAGCTGGACGGAAAACCGAAGACCCCGCGACGGCCGTGCGATTTCACATCGTTGCGGAACTCGCGGCGGGACGAAGCAGGAATGAGGTCGCCCGGCGCCTGCATGTGGCGGTCTCAACCGTCGTGAAGGTAGCGAAGCGGTACACCGAAATGGGGCTCGGTGGGCTGTTTGATCAGCGGTCCGCCAACGGTCCGACGAAGATCGACGAAGCGTTCCAAGATGAGTTGCGTCGCGTGCTCCTGGATGGGCCCAATGATTTCGGATGGAGCCGCCCAACATGGACCCGCGAGTTGCTTTGTGCCGAGATGGTGTGTCGCGGATTTCCACGAGTAGCCGTGTGTACGATCGGTCGCGCGTTGGCCGCGATCGGAGCTCGGCTGGGTCGCGCCAAACCGACAGTCTTGTGCCCCTGGTCCGCGGACCGGCGTGAACGCAGGCTGAATGAGCTTCGGCGGCTCGAGCGACGCGCGTCGACCGAGGTGCCCGTCTACTTCGTGGACGAGGTCGACATCGACCTCAATCCCCGCATCGGTCGTGACTGGATGCTGCCTGGCCTACAGCGTCAGGTCATCACCCCCGGGACAAACCAGAAGCACTACGTCGCCGGGGCCCTGAACGCGGCAACGCGCAAGCTCGTCTGGGTCGAGCACCACAAGAAGAGCAGCGCCCTATTCGTCAAGCTCCTGTGGCGGCTCGCGCAGCGACATCGCGGCACGAAGCAGATCCACTTGATCCTCGACAACTATACTATTCACTCGAGTTACTTCACTCGCCGGGTCCTGCGCTCGTTTGGGAGGAAATTTCGACTGCACTTCCTGCCGCCGTACTGCCCCGATGCGAATCGCATCGAACGTGTTTGGCTCGACCTGCACGCCAACGTCACGCGCAACCACCGCTGTCGGGACTTCAGCGAACTCTGCCAGCGCGTGGCGGCCTTCCTCAACGCCTACGATGGTCGACGCGCCTGGAACCCGGCGTTTCAACTCAGGACTGCCGCCTGACTATTCGCGAATCGCGATCGGTGATTTTTCGCACGAGCGCACACTCGACTCATTCCGTGGAGCGCTCGAACGCCACTCGAACATCGGGTGAAATCAGGTAGCCGTCACCCGTGGTGAGCAACACTTCCTGGAGGCCGAGCTTTCTCAGCTCGCGAATCACGAAGTAGAGCCGGCCCGCTGCCGAGTCTGGGCGAATGCGCTGGCCCGGCCAACCTTCGGCGATCAGCGCATCGACGGCCAGCGGCGCGCCCGGGTTCTCGTTGCGCGCTCGCGCCAACTTGAGAAAGACCAACCAAGGTGCGGCGCGTCGCTTGAGATCGATGGCGCGATCGCGTGACCGCACCGTGCGCAGCCCCGTGTCGACATGGATCTGCTCGCCCTCGCTTTTCGATTCACCACGTTGGCTCCGGTGCTCGATGTTCTTCAGCAGGATTCGCAGAAAAACTCGCGTGTCTGTGTGACGAATCGTCGCCGCGTCCTGCTTCAAGAGTCTGAAGGCCGTCGAATCGACCGCATCCGACGTTTGGGATAGGACGCCCTCCCGAACGAACTCCAATGCGTGGAGTTGCACCGCGGCCCAGTGATCGAGCCAGTCTCCAGTCAGCGCGTCGGCAGCCTGCAAGAGCTCTCGAGCGCCCGTGAAGTCCTTGGAGGAGAGCGCACACTGAGCTCGTCCCAGGAGGGCCGACATGCGTACGGCGGTAGAACCCGCGGCCTCCGCATGTTTTTCCGCTGCCTGCCACAGATCATCTGCTCGAGAGGGCTGGCCTCGATCGGCTGCCAGTAGCGCTTGGGCATGTTGAAGGCGCGCGCTCACGAATGCCTGCTGCGTCGTGGGGAATGACTGGGCGCGCGCATACTGGGCAGCCGCTCCATCGAGATCCCCGCGATCGTGCAGCAGCATCCCCAGCTCGGCGAGCGTAGTGGTGATCATCGGCGGTTCGCCCAGCGTTTCAAACAAGCGGAGTGCCTGCTGCAGAAGCTCGGTCGATTCGGCATGCTTTCCAGCATCCAGCTGCAGCTTCCCCAACCAGTTGGTGACGCGCGCGACGCGTTGCTGGTCGCCGAGGTCGCGATAGATCGCCAGCGCTTGTGCCATCCACTCCGTGGCTTCGGAGAGGCGGGCGTGGCGCGCCAGTTGCTCTCCGCGTGCCCAGAGCGTGAAGGCCTCGGCCGATGCGTGACCCGCGGCGCGTTGGGCGAGCAGCGCCTCGACGAAGTGTGGTTCGCTTTCCGGCGGATAGGCGGTTCGACTCGAGGCCGCGGCGCGGTAACCCAAAAGTGCCGCCCGCGTCCAAGCATCGTTCGCCGTCGTCGCGAGCGCGAGACCGGACTCGCACACTCGAAGCGTTGTTTCGTAATCCCAGGTGGAGATGTGGATGGTTCCGAGCGCCAAGGCGGCTCGGGCGCGAACCGTTTCGGTCTGCATTCGATCGAGGAACACCTCGCTCACCAATGCGCGCGCCTCCGTGGCCCGTCCGGCGCGTTGCAATGCTTCGCCCAACGCCGTGCGGATCTTCCCGCGTAACTCTCGACACAGCTTCTCGTCGAGAGCGTGGACCTCGGTCAGCAACGCGATGTGCTCGACACGCGGCCCCCGGGACAGATACGCAGGATGCAGCGCCCAACTGACCCGCGCGAGGCTCTCGATGTCGTCCACTTGCCGCACCGACGCCAGGAGAGAGGCTCGCTGTTGCACGAGGTCTTCTACCGCTGCGGCCGATTCTCTCGAGGTCATTCTCGCTGCCAGCGCTTCCGCTCTGGCAACCGCGGCGGCCGCGATGCTTCCGCGGCCGAGCTCCGCGTCCGAAGCATCGGCGTCTGCGATCAAGAACACGCGCAAGCTCCCGGGCACGTGGAAGCGGCGCTTGAGTCCGGGCACTGCGACCACTTCGACCAAACCGCTCTCGGCCAACTGCTCCACCAGCGCACTGGCCCGGACGAAGCTCTGGCCAAGGACTTGCGTGGCGAAGTCGAGGTCGAAGTTGCCCGGTACCAACGCCAGGCAGAGCGCGGCCTTGCGAGCGTCGGGATCGAGCCGCGATGCCGTCAGCGCATATGCGGCATGAAGCGAACGATGAGGCGCTGGTGAGTCTTCATCCTGGGAGTCGAGGCCCACCAAGTCATCGCGACACTGATTCAACACTTCTTCGATGCCCGATGCTGCCGCGCGGCGGCCAGCGAGGATGAGCGCTAGCGGATTGCCGTCGAGTATCTCGACCAGTTCGTCGACTGCGCTGAATTTGGCTGGCGTCAGCCTCGCCATGGGCGCCGGGAGTTGCTGGACCAACAGGCCACGCGCGCTCGGCGCATCGAGACCGTGAAGTCGAACCGCTTGCCAAGGCGAATCCATTGGATACGACGACGATGCGATCAGGAAACTTAGCGTTGCGCTTTCTCTCGACAGGTCGCGGACCACGTGCAGGATGGTCGAGATATTCTCTTCGCACGAATCCAACACCACGAGCCGTTCCTCTGCGCCGAGCTCGGCAGCCAGGTTTGCCGCGGAGTCGACGCTGTCGGTCGTGGCGAGCGTCGCACTCACGATCGCATCCAGGATTTCGCTCTCGGAACGCGCCGTGTTGAACGAAAAAAAGTGACTCAGCCCAGACCAAGATCGAACGACCTCTCCCAGCAGCCAGGTCTTACCGATTCCCGGCAACCCCGTGACGACGCACACTCGGTCTGTTTTCAGTGCGTCGAGAACGCTGGCGAGCTGCAAAGCGCGCGACTTCATGAATGTGCTCGACGAGGATGATGACCGACGACTCCAGCCTATCGGATTGGCCCCGATCGTTCCAGCCGGCGCTCATTCCAGCAAGCGCACGCGCACGTCAGGTGGGACCAGATAGCCCTCGCCCGTCGTGATCACCAAATCGTGTAGACCGAGCTTTCGCAGCTCGCAGATCACGAAATAGACGCGTGCAGCTGCCGAATCGGGGTGCAAGCGCTGGCGCGGCCAACCCTCTGCCACGAGCTCTTCGACATTCAAGGGAATTCCTGGCTTCGCGAGGCGCTCGCGAGCCAACCGCAACAGGATCAACCACGGTGCGGTTCTGCGCCTCAAATTGACGACGGTGTTCCCGAGGTGAATGGTACGATGCACGATGTTCACCTGCACCTCGTTTTCGACGCCGTTCCCCCGTTCGGCCTGTAGGGATTGCAGCTTCCGACGAAGGATACGCAGGAAAATCCGCGCGTCGGACTGACGAGCGTCGTTGGCCATCTGATCCAGGGCGAGTAGTTGCGTCGACCAGGTCGTGGCGGGCACGTTCGGCTGGCTCAGCAGCTCGGGAAAATTTCTCGCATGCATGCAACTGGGCGCCAATCGCGTGGGTCACCCACTCACTGCTCAACTGCTTCGCCTCGCTCAACATATCCGCCGCACGAGCGGGGGAATGTGACGCTGCGGCCGCGAATGCGCGTCCGAGGAGGGAGGCGACGTGCACCGCGGTAGAGCCGCCTTCCACGGCTTTTTCGCCTGCGGACCGCCACAGAGCCTCCGCTTCATCCATCCGGCCGCGCTCGGCGGCGACCAAAGCCTGTGCGTGGCGCAAGCGCGCGAGGATGTAGGCTTGGTCGGAGGTCAACTCACGCGACTCCGCTCGGGCGTATCGCGTCTCTGCGGCGTCGAGCTCACCTTGGTCGTGCGCCATGATTCCGCTCTCGATCAGCGTGGCTGCGACGAAAGCCGAATCGCCTACGAGGCTAAATTGGCTCAAAGCCTGCTCGAGCCACATCTTGGCCTGGGTGTGGTTTCCGGCGTCGAGCTCGAGCTTGCCAAGCCACGCCATGAGCTGCGCCGCACGCTGAGCGTCGCCAACTCCGCTATAGAACTCCAATGCTTGTCGCATCCACTTCACGGCGTCCCCCAGTCGACCGTGACGAGCGAGCTGTTCGCCTCTGGCCCAGAGCGTGAACGCTTCGGCCAGTCGATGTCCCTGCTCACGCTGAGCCACGAGGGCGGCCATGAACGCCGCTTCGCACTCCTCGAGAGAGGCGCCCCGGCTGGACGTTGCGGCGGCGTAGCCGAGCAGAGCTGCGCGGGTCCACGCGTCGTTCGCCGACACGGCCAATTTCAAGCCGACCTCGCAGGCGTTCGACGCTGCCTGATAATTCCAGGTGGAAGAGTTCGCCACCACCAGCGCCAGCGCGGCGCGAGCTCGCACGGCCGGGCTCAACGCTTCGTTCTGGAACACTGCGCTGGCCAAGGTACACGCCTCGGTGCGTTTCCCCAACGACGTGAGAGCTTCCGCAAGAGCGAGGCTCACGTCGGCCCTCAATTCAGGGTTCAGCAATTTTCCGCGCTCGTGAATCGAGGACAGCATTCGGACGTGAGCGTCACGCGGTCCGCGTGCGCGAAACGCCTCGTGCAAGGCACAAGCCACGCGCGCGAGACTTTCCAGATCCGCGCCTCGCGCGGCTACTGAGAGCAATACGTCTCGATGTGCCACCATCGTCGCGATGGCCTTGGGTGCATCCGGACCCCTGCTTTGCGCCGCGAGTCCCTCCGCACGCACTACCGCTGCCTGCGCAATCACCTCCCGTCCGCGTTCGAGATCCGCCTCGTCGCCTTCCTCGAGGAAGAAGACGCGCAGGCTTTGCGGTACGCGAAACCAGCGCTGAAAATCGCCACTTTTGACTTCGAGTAGCCCGGCTTGCCCCAGTTTCGCCAACAGCTCTGCTGCTCGCACCGAGTCCGTCTCCAGCGCCGCGGCCGCGCCTTCGAGGTCGAACGCGCCTGGGACCAACGCGAGGCGCAACGCCGCGCGACGAACCTCCAGGTCGAGCTGAACCACTGCCGCACCGAAGGCGGCGCGTAGCGAGCGATGCCGAGGTATTCGATCCCGGGTGCTGCTCGTGAGGATCGCCAGACTCTTCTGGCATTGCTCGATGATTTCATCGACGCTCAAGATCGCCGATCTGCTGGCCGCCAAAATGATGGCCAGCGGGTTCTTGTCCAGCACGCGCACCAGGCGATCGATGCTCCGCAGCTCCGCCGGGGATGGAGTCGATTCCGGGCCGATGCGGCGACTCTGCTCGACGAACAATTGCCGAGCGCTTGCGGCATCCAAGCCTCCGAGGCGAACCACCGTCCACCTCGCGCCGTCGAATAGGCCGGCGATCAGGAGAATGCGCAATTCCGAGCTCGCGTCCAGAAGCTCTCTCACCACTTCCTGGATGCTGGACGTGCGGTCGTCAACACCGTCCAGCACCAGCAAACCCGCTTTCGCATCCAGGGCCTGGACGATTGCCGGGACGGGATCGGAGACCTCCAGCTCCGGGATCACGGCACCGGCAATCGCGCTCAGGATCTCTTCGCGCGAGCGTGCCATCTCCAACGAGCAAGTGCAGGTCGGTCCTGGCCAGCGGTCGACGATCTGAGCAGCCAGCCAGGACTTGCCGATCCCGGGTAGCCCGGTGACCACGCACACCCGGTCCTGGCTCCAAGCGTCCATGACGCGCGCCAGTTCCTCCGCGCGGGTAGTCGGGGTTGACATGACCAGGGGTCAGCTACGAAGCGGACGGTATCGGATTGCCTCTACCCGAGTCAGGTCAGCTCGGGAAGAGCGTGCACCCTATCTCAGACTTTCTCAGAAGCCCTACCCCACGCCACACGGTACTCGGCGACTCGCCGAGAGCGCACGATGCGCGCGGTTCACGCTCTTCACCTCGCTGTCGCCTCTCGGACATCCTCGGATGAGCCGCCGTCAGAATCGACCGCGAAAAACCACCGAGTCATCCACGATTCCAACCGACGGCTGATTCCAGTTCACGAAAAACAAGCCGAGCGCGGCCGTACCAACCACTGTTACACCGGTGGCGGCGAGCAGCACGTTGGTGCGCGCCTCTTTTCCGCGGCCGTCATCCACGCGCTGCTGGCGCTCTCGTGGCGTGAGCTGATCGAAGTCGCGGTCCAAGTCCTCACGCGCATTGAGCGTGTCGACTCCGCTCCAGATGGTGACTGCACCGACGGCGACGCTGACGCCCGTGGCCACGAAAAACCAAGTGGGACTCAAGCCAGTGCGTAGGTTCGGTCGGCGCCCTTTTTCCGGCGCCCTCTGCGGCCTCTCTGGCGTCAACTCCTTCCTGGTGATCGAAAGCACGGTACGCTCACCCGCTCGGAGATTGACTTTCCTTTCCAGCACGCGCTCGCCATCCCCGAGGATGACGATGCGATGCACCCCCGGATCCAGAAGAATTTCGGTACCGGGATCATCGAGGCGCTTGCCATCGACTTCGACGGTGAGCTGGCCGGCCGCGGGGACGTTGAGGCTCACCGTCGACAGGGCTTTGACGATCCGCTCGAGGCCCGACGAAGCCTGTTCGCGCAACTCAGCTGTCGCCGCCTGGTCGGCGACGACCGCTTCGAAATAGTCGAACGCTTCCCGTCGCGCTCCAACCTGCTCGAGTGCGAGCGCGAGGTTGAGCCGCACCGCAGGGTGCTGCTTGATGGCGTACGCCTCGCGAAAGCGAGCCACGGCGGCCGGGTAGTCCCCGGTCTTGAATGCCTGGACTCCAGCCTGGAATGCCTTCCGCCCGCACTCAGCCGGGGAGTCCGCGCACGGCGGCGTTTGCGCTTCACCCACCCGACAGAAGGCGGCGCAAGCGAGAAACACGAGTGCAAAGTCCGATCGGCGCATCAGAACGGATTCGTCTCGACGATTTTCGGCTTGTCGTCCGCGCGAGGTGGCAGTGTGCCCCGGCGGGGAGGCCCTGGCGCCGGAGACGTACGTGGTATCGGGTTTTCACTGGGCAGGGCCGAAACTGACAAGGTCTCGTCGAGCTGAACCAAGACGGCCCGACTTCGATCAGGAACCACCTCCAACGTGGTGGGCTCGAATCCCTCCGCTTCGACACGCAGCAGAACGGGCGCTGTACCCGCTGGCAGAGCGATGCTCACCTGGTCTCCGTGGGCCTGCTTCCCGGCGATGTCGAAGTGAGCGGAGACTCGAGGCCGCACCGAGACGTCGAGTACGACGCTAGCGCTCGCGCTCGCACTCGCTGGCGCGCTCGCGTTCGCGACGCGCCTCTCGGGAGCCAGTCGCCAGCGCAAAACCATCGCCAAAACGCCTCCCAAAGCCAAAACGACCACGAACCGCGCGCCCCAACTACGGCCGATGAGCGGCTTGCGGACGGATGTTCGTGTGCCGTCCTTGACGCTGGCGACCGATGCGACACCGGTGGCGTCGGCCGAACGGTCGCGTGCGTTCGCTTCGACTTCGGGGGATGGGCTAGACTCGCCCGCTGCGACTCGCTCCTGAAATTCCGCTGCAGCCTCGGTCAAATCCACCGACGTCAACGTCAGCACGCCACCGGGCACCAACTCGCGGATCGCGCTCAAGAGCTCGGTTGCCGACTGAACGCGCTGGTCCGGATCGCGCTCTAGAACGCGGTGCACGAGGTTCGCAACTCTCTCTGGAACCCACGGTGCGAGCTGCTGCAACGGTGGCGGGTCGAGTATGCTGATTTGGTAAACCAGCGCCGGGCCAGCCTCGGAAGCGAGGAACGGCAAGCGGCCACTCATGGCGCGATAGAGAACCACTCCCAGTGCCCATAGATCGGCGCGCTGGTCGACGTTTTTCGTACCCTTGATCTGTTCTGGTGCCATGTAGGAAATCGTTCCCATCGTGGCACCTTGCTGCGTGAGCTCCTCGTCGGAGACGACTTTCGCAATCCCAAAGTCGAGCAGCTTGACGATGACCGTATCTGCGCCCCCCTTGGCGAGAAACATGTTGGCGGGCTTGATGTCGCGGTGAACGATGGCTTGGGCATGAGCGCGTTCCAGACCGAGGCATGCCTGAGCCGCGATTCGCAGGGCGGTCTGGGGTGGCAACACGGGTGTCACCTTGAGGAGCTGACGCAGATCTCGACCCGACAGGAGCTCCATGGCGATGTAGGGGACTTCCAGCTTCTCATCGACACCCACATCGAAGACTTGCGCTATGTGCGGATCGTCGATGCCTCCCGCAACGCGAGCTTCGCGCATGAAACGCTTCAGCCAGGTCTGTGAATCGGCGCTCTGGAGCATGATCTGGTGGACCACCTTCAGAGCGACGCGGCGTCCCGTCCCGGTATGCTCAGCCTCGAACACCGTTGCCATGCCTCCAGCGGCAAGGCGCGAGATGACGTGGTAGCGGCCACCGATGATCGAGTCGATCACACGCACAGGTTAGCTCAGGAACCCGTGAGCGGAAACGCAGGGGAGGGGGATTCCGTGCGGATCCCACCCGGCGCCGTTTTCTCAGGGAATCTCAGATGCCCGATCTCCCGCACGTACCGGTCCCAGACGGCGACGCGGAGAGTCGCGCCCAGTAGCTGGGAAGGGCTGATCGATCCCGACGTTTCACACGCCCTGCCGCTTGAAACCGCGGCCACGGCGTTCGACCACTTTGGTGAGCGAGCAATGCGATCGGCGGGTTGCACCGCCATTTCAACAAGAGTTCGGCGGGAGCGTCGATGTCTCACGAGTATTGACGAGCAATTCGGTCCGAGCTGTCGACGGACTGCGATCACTCAATCCAATGTGCGGAGCCCGTGTCGGAATCGTTCGGGAGGACGAAGGACGACCCGTCAACGATCGAATCGATACGAATCGACGGTGTGTCCGTTTCGAAGCTTTGCGCGAGCGTGCAGCCTCCACTTGCGTGGATCGCCGGCGCCTGGAAGCTGCTCTCGAACTCTCCAACGCGGGAAACACCCTTTCGGGTGATTTGCACACTGTCCCCGGCGAGCGAACCCGCTTTTGGTCCCGACGGTTCGGGCGGTCCGCAGTACGTGTCGCTTCCATCCGATCCCACGACGACGAAGGTACCGGCTCGCTCGCTCAGAGACAGAAGCGCGATGTTCGAAAGCGGCAGTCCGATGGGCTCACTGCCGCGCTGGAACTGGACGACGCCGTCGCTCATCTTCGAGCGGATCAGCGTTCCGTCCGACACGAGGTAACCTGAAAACGCGTTGTTGGAAATGAAGCCGACGAACGGCGGTTGGATTTCCGGGTCGGTGGGGAAGAGCTGCGTCTTCCCGCTCGCCAGGTTCACAGCAACACGTCCGCCACTTCGGGATCCGAAGCGGAGCGCTGAAGCGACACCCAGCCTTCCTCTCTAACCTGACGAATGTGGGGCGCCTGCTCATCCCCGACACCAAACGACGCGAGGGAGACCTCTCGATTTTCGCTGGGGGCCGCAATCCAGAGTTTCCATGCGGATTCGTCCACGGAGACGAGCTGTCCATCGACGGCGAACACCGATCCCTTGGTCGGGGACAGCACGAAGCTTCCGTCCGGCTTTCGGAAACCGAGCTCTGCGTCGAACTCCCAGCTATCACGTACCGGGACCCAGCCGTCCGTCCGCGGAGGCGCAATCGGTATCCACGAGGCCAGGCTCTGAGGCGGATTTTCGCCGTCCCACACCTGCCCTTCGCTCGCACCATCGCTGGCAGCCTTGAAGGCACCGACTTGCTCTCCCACGCGAAGGTCGGACAGCGCCTCCGTGACCGTCAGCGAAGCGATGGGATGGGACTGGCGATCGAGCCAATAGAGGTGGCTGTCCTTGCCGGCCTGGCGCACGATCGCGACCACGTGATCGCCGGCTGCGCCCACTTCGACTTGCAGGGCCTGTTCCGGGTCGTCGGAGTGATGAACGATCGTCGAACTTCCATCATGGCGCAGGAAGATGAGGTCGCTCCGTTCCGTGTACCAGAGCGCCGCGTCGTCAGCATGAGACGGAGCGGCGCCCGCGCAGATCAGACTCTTCACCGTCGTCGGTGAAGGCGCCGAGCCGATCGGCGGGATCAGCGGTGGTTCGCCCTGCTCGGGATCGGAAGTGACGCCGCCCCCACAGGCAACAGGAAGCAAGAACAACGGGAGTAGGCAGATGTTTCGCATGCCGAAAAAAAAATGGCAGAGCTGTGATGATCAATCCAATTGAATGATTTGGACGAATCGTTGAACTGAGTGCAATGAGATGAATCGAGCACCGTGACGTCGGACGCAGTTGGCGCACAAACCCATCCTTTCTGGCCTCCCGGGGCATCGGGTTTTCTTTGACCAAACGGCCTTTGCTGACAAGACAAGCGCCATGCAACTCGCCCGCTTCGCGACGGGTTTTCTCTTGATGCGCATCATCACCGGTTGTGGCGGCGTAGACTCTAGCGGCAGCAACGCGGACGGCGGGTCGGGCGGTCCCGCTGGCAGCGGCGGTCGTGCTTACGACGCTAGCGCCGGCGCGGCGGGTTTCGATGGATCGGCGGGTGGCGCTGCCATCGGCTCGGCAGGCGCCGCCGGCGCACCCAACAGCCAGGGCGGCGCCGCGGGCGCGAATGATCTCGGGGCATCGTGTCACGATCCGTGTGACTGCCACGAACTGATCTGCTTTCTGGGCTATTGCTCCAAGGCGTGTTCGACAGCGTCGCAGTGCCCGGCAACGTGGACGTGCGACGCATCGCACATCTGCAGCCAGTAGGGCGCGGCCGCGTGGGTAAGACAAGCGGACTCTGGCCGAAGCCGGCAAGAACAACGTGACGCGCACCGCCCTGAACTCGCGCTACGCCTTCTGGGCGCTCGACGGAAAAGCGATCATGAGTCGCGACGTTCTCACTGGCGAAGTTAGCCTCTGGAGCGGCGGGAGCTATTTCTGCCACGACATGTGCGCGAGCCGAGGCACGCCTGAGCAACGACTCGCAAGGCGGTCTCGGGCCAAGACGGGTGTGACCTCGCGGAGCTGAGACAGATCGAATCAATCACAGGCACAGACAGCTCAGGAACCCCTGAGGGGAAACGCAGGGGGAGGGGGAATCCGTGCGATCCCACCCGCCACCGTTTTCTCAGGGAATCTCAGATGCCCGATCTCCCGCACGCGGCGTCCGATGTGTACGTCTGGGTCGGCGTCGCAATTTGCGGCGTTTGCTGCTCGCCACCGCATCCGAGTAGCAACCGTGCCTCCAGCTACCGTGTGTGCCGTGGACCGGTGCATCAAGTTGGATGGCTTCGGCGCCGCCGTCGGCGCTTGACCCGTATTCGACACTTCGGCACGGTGGCGACGTGCACGAGGACCGGGGTGCCGCGCGCCACACGTCCCTCTCAGACGAGATCCTGGGACCCGTCGTCCGAGCGCTTTCCGAGCTGGGGTTCCAGGCGGACACCTCGGCCCCGCCGGACCGTCTGCTCGACGAAGCCGCAGCGGCTTTGAACGACGTGGCGCTCGGAACCTCGATCGTCCGCTCCATTCCCCTCGGCGGACTCGGCCTGCTCGATTACGCGTTGTGCACGAGTCCCACGCTTCGCGATGCCCTGGTACTGGTCGTGAAAAACTACACACTCATCACCGACCGCGCGCGCTGGCGGCTGGTCGAATCTCCGCGGAGCGCGGTGATGGAGTTCGAGCGGGTTTCGAGCGCGCCGAGCCACCATTGGACGGAGCTGTCCTTCGCGGCCGTGTGCTTGCGGATCCGACAGACTTCGGGAATCGATGTCGTGTTTGAGGTCGAGTTCGCCCACCCCGCCCCACCCAATCAAAAACGGCACGATGAGTTCTTTCTCGCACCGGTCCGGTTCGCTCGGCCCAAAAGTCGGTTCTCATTTTCGTCCGAGCTTCTCGATCGTCCGTTGCTCACGGCGAACGCCGCGCTCGCGGCACTGCTCGAGCAGCGGATAGGGGAGATCAAGCCCACGCTCGGATCCGATCCGCTATTGGAACGCATTCGAGGCGCCGTCGCCCGCGGCCTGGACGAACGCGACTGGACGCTGGCATTCGCCGCTCGTGCGCTCAGGATGAGCCGGCGGACCTTGCAACGGGCGCTGACCCAGTTCGGAACGTCCCACCGCCAGATCGTGGACGAGATCCGATGCGAACGCGCCCGAACTCTGCTCGGACGCGGCCTCAAGGTGCAAAGCGTCGCCTTCGAGCTCGGGTTCGCGGACCCGAGCGCATTCTTCCGCGCCTTTCGCCGCTGGACCGGTACCAGTCCGAGACAGCGACGAGGACAGTCGAAGGGCTCGATCGATCCCGACGTTTCACATACGTGCGCCGTTTCAACAAGCATTCGGCGGGAGCGCTTCCAGTAATTACTCGTCCTTCGTCGAGAGCGTGGGCTGAACAGATCGTCCGCGAACAACGCGGTCGCGGAGTTTCACCTGCTCGAATTCTTGCGCGCGGGCCCTTACGTACGTTGGGTGGCTGCCGGCCCCGCCCAGCGGTGGTGTTTCGAGGGCGGGGGTGCCACTGGGTACTGCGGCTACGAACCTGCGTATGGCTCCGTCCTGTCCACCGGCATCGCGATGACGTTGTTGGCTCGGTGACCGCTAATACGCTGGCAACGTCGACTTCTTCGAGTGCCACCTGGCGTACGGAACGAACGCGCCGTCGCTTTCGATGCGGATCTCACCCGTGGGCGAATCGACCTCGAAGGTTGCGATCGTCGAGGCGACGCAGCCATTCATCGTGCGGGACTCGAATTGCCAGCAGCAGCCCTTCCCTCGCTTGCAATCGAGACCGGGGATCGCGCCCAGCATCAGGCCCACCTGGGGCTTCTGGCAAGGCGGCGAGCCCTTCGACCGCGCATATTTCTTTTGTAGCGCCACGACTTCGGGCAGCGCGAACAGTCGAGTCTCAATCGCACGTTCCTCCGTCACGAGCTTCCGGTAGCGGGAATACTCCATCGGCCCCGTCGGATAGGGGGACTCGAGATCGATCGTCATCGAGCTCGTTCGAGCGTCGATGTGAAAGCGAAGCGAGGGTGCTGGCGTCCCGACCTCCGACTCATCCATGACGTCGATGGTGTAAACGCAGTCGTTTTGGCACGACGCGCGGTCGACCGACTCGACACAGATTACGACGGGCTTCACCTTGCGCCCGAGGCCTTCGGGGTGCGCTTCGGTATACTCCTGATCGGCGAGCTCTGGATTTCAGGCAGCTTCTTCACCTGGGCGATGGCGTCCGCTTCCGTCACGAACGGCCCGTCGACGCGGGATGCGGCGCTCGGGGTCGCACTCGGCTGAGCGGGCTTCTCGCGACCGATGTCTGGCTTCGCATGACACGCCGAAAGAAGAAGTAGGAAGAGGAACCCTCCCGATTTCACAGCGGACCGAGTCGCGTAGGGCCAATCGTCACGAGCTCGTCGCCTTGCTCCAAGGCATGGTCGTCCTTGACGTTGAGCTCGAGCTGCTGCTTTTGGCGCACGCCAATCGCAATGTGACCCTCCCCCCGCGCCCTCTCGGACGGCTCCCCGAACGTGCGCTCGCCTTCCTTCTTCAACGGCGTCATGTAG
The DNA here is from genome assembly GCA_963781505.1 of uncultured delta proteobacterium. GTDB lineage: Bacteria > Myxococcota_A > Polyangia > Polyangiales > Polyangiaceae > JADJKB01. The sequence continues at coordinate 24,698 of CAWAHB010000005.1, forward strand.
ATTCGTTCCCCCCTCAGGTTCGTGGTGAGCGTCTCGACCACGTCTTGGACGCCGGGGTTCATCATCTCGTGGCTCAAGAAGTGAGCGTCGAAGCGCGCTGCCGACGAGATCCACCGCGTTGAGGGCGAGCTCCGAGCGCACACCGGTCCGGGTGGCCAGCCACATGCCGCTCGTGACGAGCAGCGCGGCGAAATGCAGATAGGTCCCAGGGGACAGGATCAGCTTGGAGAGGGTGAGCTCCGGAACGAAGGCCAGCGCTACGATGCTGCCGGACACGAGAAAGAAACCCGACAGGAACGACGCCGCGAGCGCGAACTTGCCGATGCGCGCCTGGTGGAACGCCCGCCCGGCTTCCGTTCCGAACGGCGCCGCGTCGGGGCGGCCGGGGGCAAGTCCCTCCGACGACATCGTCGGTCAGTATACTCAGACGCCGATAGCCGCGAATCCTGCTCCTTCCACTGTCAGCCATCCATTCGGAGGGATCCCAGGAAGGCGGAAGGAGCGAAGGATAGTCGGGGGTGAGACCGAATGGTCTCCGAGCTGATTGGCTCGGATCCCATCAATCCAAATCTTCCGCCGTTCCCCCTTCCTGTGAAGGTTCCGATCCCGATTTTCCGTCACGTCGTCACTTCGGAATTTCGACGGTCGTGCAGCCGAGCTCGATGCGGATCTTTCCCTTCGTGCCGACGAGATCGGCGAGGCCGTCACCATTCACGTCGGCGAGCTCGAGAACGCCCGACCCCACTACGCCGAAGTTCGGCGCGTTTTCCATGGCGATGTGCCGATTTTGGCCAAACCCGCCACTAGGGCAGTCGTCCCGTTCGCCGCCGGCGTCATCGTTGCTTCTGGCTAACGCCCGGTCACGAAAGCGAGCCCGACGTCTGGTACGCGGGCATACTCGCCCCAAGGCATGTTTCGCTCGAAGGATGGTGGCGTTACTTGGGAACCACTCTCGGGGCTGAACGACAATCCCAAGTACCGTCCGCTCATGGGCAGCGAGCAGGATGGCACGCCCGACGGGCCTCCGGGCGAGACTGCTTGCGCTCGCGCTGTGCTGGGTCGAGCCTGCTCCGCCGTCCGGCGGAAGCTGACGGGTGGCGACCGCCACCTGACTTCGCCACTTCGCCACCCGGAGGGTAAGCAGAACAGCGGGAATTCGCGGTTCATCTGCTTGGCACGCCGCTCGCTGATGCAGTGAGGCGTGGGGCATCCCGCGCACGCACTCAGCGAGCCCGAGCGCTCGCGCTTCCGCCACCGGCCGGAGAGCACCGTGCTCTACCAGGCGGTGGCGGAGCACTGGCCGGCGTTCCTCGAGCAAGCAGAAGAGCACGGAGGCCTGCCGCGCTTCGTGGTGCGCGAGTTCGAAGAATACTTGCGCTGTGGGCGCCCCGAACACGGCTGTCTTCATCTCGTGTGCCGTGACTGTGGCTTCTCGGAGATTGTGGCGTTCAGCTGTAAAAAGAGGGGCTTCTGCTGCTCATGTTTGGGCCGACGGATGGCGGACACGGCGGTGCACTTGGAGCAGAGCGTCCTGCCCCGCGTACCCATCCGTCACTGGATCTGTTCTCTACCGTGGGGCCTTCGCGCATTGCTCGGTTACGACCGCAAGCTCTGCGCCGAGGTGGTGAGCGCGTTCATGACGGAGGTGGACCGCTCGCTGCGCTGGCGAGCGAAGCGCACGCTCGGGCTCGCAAGCGTCGCCGAGGCTCACACCGGCGCAGTGGTCGCCGTGCAGAGAACTGACAGCGCCCTCCGGTTGAACGTCCATTTCCACGCCCTCGTGCTCGATGGTGTGTACGTGCACGCGCACGCGGACGGCGACACGTGTTCGCCGCTCGAGTTCCGTGAGCTCGAGACGCCCACCCACGCCGACATCGCTGAGGTCGCCGCCCGAACCGCGGCACACGTCGAGAAGATCCTGCGCGCGCACGGCCGCACGCTCGACCCCGAGCTCGGAGACGACACTCCGCCCGAGCTCGCCCTCGACGAGCCCGGACTTGCAGCCTGCTACGCCGCGGCGGCCCAGGGCGTGTCGGTGAGCGGTGACCGCGCCGCAAAGCCGCCGCTGCGACTGCTCACGTCCTCAGAGCCACTCCGTGCGCACGCCGCTGACGCGATCGACCAGCCCATCGCCGAGGTGCGCGGCATCAACATCCACGCAGCCCAGGTCATCGATGGCCGAGACCGCCGTCGCGTGGAAAGGGTCTGCAAGTACATCACCCGCCCCCCTGTCGCTCAGGACCGCCTCGAGCGCCGTCCCGACGGCAAGCTCGAGCTCTCGTTCAAGAAGGCGTGGCGCGACGGTACGCGCGCGCTCGTGTTCGAGCCGGCCGACCTCATCCCGCGTCTCGTCGCCGCGGTGCCTCCGCCCCGCTGGCACTTGTTGCGGTACTTTGGTGTGCTCTCGAGCCACTCGTCGCGCCGGCACCTCGTCGTGCCCGCTCCGCCGCTCGACGAGACAGCGACCAAGCCGCCGCCCGCGCGTGGCGATCAACTCGAGCTGCTCGGCGACAACGACGACGCACCCGCTCCGCGCAAGCGCTGGGCCTGGTTGCTCGCGCATGTGTTCGCCGCGGACGTCGAGACCTGCCCCCTCTGCTCGGGGCCCATGCGCTGGGCGGAGGTCGCGACGAGCCGCGCCGCCATCACGCGCCTGCTCGCAGAGCATGGCCTTGGGCCGCGAGCGCCGCCCGTCGAGCACGCGAAGGTGCCCGTGCCCGAGCAGTTGGGCTTCGGGTTCGCAGAAGGCTGACGCTTCGTCGTGCGCCCCGCCAAGGCCGGGGTCCATGCGCGGTCCCTTCCTGCGCCCACGTTCGGCGGCGCAGCGATGGACGGCAGCCCCGATTCGGCATTCGCCCCAGCCAACCGCGCCAACCCCACCCCCTCTCGACCTCGAACCCCGCCGCGCCTACCCTGACCTTCGGTGGGTTTTGGCAGTTCGTTTTTCCTACGCGCCAGCTTCCACCGCTTTGACAACTGACCAGTGGCTAGGGAACCTGACTGAGTTGACGAGCTATCTCCCGATCACATTGGGTATTGGGGGCAACTCGTTGACGATCTCATCTGCCGGCGCCGCAACGGACGTGCTTCGGCGAGTATATTCCATTTGTGGGCAATCCCGTGCACCCCTGGAAATTGCCGAACTCGCGGCGCAGCTGCTTGCGGCCAAGGCGAACGTAGCCCGTGCGCCGCAGTTCGGTGAGAACTTGAGTAACGCGCGCGTCTATGCTCTACCGTCAACTGTGTCCGATGCTATCATCACTGGGGATCGAAATCTGATCTTGTGCAGTCCAACGCGAACGGAGAGCGCTTTGATGCTTCTGTACTCACGCCCCCTTCACGACGTTAACCGTCGGGGCACAACACATCGATGGTGAATGCCGTCACGCGCTAGAGAAGGACCCGTCAAGACCGAAAATCCTCAACTTTACCTAAACATGGAACAATGCCGCCGAGACGCAGGCAGCGATACAGCGCGGGTAGTGGAGATCACCAGCACTGTCTTGCTCTTGCTCTGCATTTCGTGCCAATCCGGTCCACACCCTTCAAGCCCGCATTCACGGCCAGCATCGTCGTCCGGAGGTGTGGCCGAACCTGATCAAGCTTCGGAAAGCGACTCCTGTTCTCCGGTCACTCCAACCGAGGTCGTTCTCCATCAGGGCAAGATGTGCGCGTGTTGGGGCAGAAAGTGGCGCTGTCGCACGCTGAGAGATCCAGCGTGCTTCGACTACGGCACGTGGAGACAAGTGCGCGAGTACACAAGGATCCCAGGGATTGGAGGTCCCCGTTTCGAATGTCGGTGTGTTGGGTGGACTTGGGAATGTGGGAAAACGATATTTACCCAATAATTTGGACCTCCCCGCGCTCTGCATCAACTCGAACGTGCGACCCCAACGGTAGCGAAAGATTCGGCTCAGCGTGCCCAGACCGGAGGCCCGCACCGACAGGAATGCTACAATCCTTAAAGAACTCCGCCACTACGGTCGGAATGGGGACGCTGTCGCCAGTTGGCTGGAGAAAGTGTCCGAGTACGACTCCTGACACGCGGGTGAACCACCCCGCTTGTCTCAAGTGTGTCAGCATGCGGTCCACTCGATAGGCTGGCTCCCCGACCTCCTCCAGGAAGAGTATGTTGCCATCAAGGGGCGGCTCAAACTGCGTTCCAACTAGCGTCGTCAATACCGTGAGGTTTCCCCCGATCAAAGCACCCTGCGCAGTGCCCCGACTCAGAATCGCCAGTGGCGCCTCGGGTGGGGATTTTCCTTCGAGCGCGTCGACCAAGGACTGGACAGTCTCGCCTGTCGCCTTCGCGAGTGTGTGCAGCACGGGACCATGAATCGACTGCAGCCCAGCGCGCGCCCAGAGCGCGTGAAGGGCGGTGGCGTCGCTAAACCCGATCAGCGACTTTCCCGCTTTGCGAATAGTCTCGACGTCCAACTTCGGTAAGAGCCTGACGGAGCCGTACCCACCGCGTGCACAAAGAATTGCTTTGCTATCGTCTGCCAGCGCGGCCGCGATTCCTGCCAAGCGCTCGTCGTCAGTTCCTGCAAAGAAGTAGTGCTGCCGAGTCACCTGCTTTGGTGCGCGAACCTGGAATCGCCCGCCCAGAGACGCGATTCCGGCTTTGATCTGCTGCTCGGTTACGGGTGACGATGGCGCGATCACCGTAATCGTTGATCCCAGCGGAACCGGCGTTGGCTCGAATCTAGTCACGCAATCTCTTTACCACGAGCGCGCCGAGGACGCGGCCGACCAATCTGCGCGAAGCGCCGAATTCACCTGCGTAGCTTCACCGGTCCCACGACAGCGTGCGCAAGGTGGCACGCCGCGTACGACGAGCCTGCACCGTTGTCGGCGGCGAAGTTGCGGACTCGGCGGCCGTCCCTGCGCTACCACCCCCGCGGGTCGATGGGTCGATGCGCGTTGAAGAAGCAGGTTCACAACTGGCAGAGGCCGAGCGCGGTGCCGCCAGCCGTCTGACCTGTGGGCGCGCAAGGGCCCGCACCGCACTCTTTTGTACCAAGGTGGCACCATTGTCGACAAGCGGACGCGCCAGCATCGCCACTTCCTGTTGGTGCGCTCAAGCATACCAAGCCGGGCTCGCACTCGTAGTTGTGCGCACACGCTTCCCCGGAGCCGAGTCTTGGTTGGTCGCCCCAGGCTACGCAACCGGTCTGTTCAGGCATCGCACCAACGAATGGCTCCAAGTCACACCGGAAACCAGGGCCACACGGCGAGAAGCCGTTGCTGGCATTCGTGGGATCGACGGGGTCACAGAGGCTGAAGCAGACCCCATACGGGCCGTCGAACGGAGGCACGGTCAGGTCCCGTCGGCACAGCAACGGAACCCCACATCGTCGGTCACGAACGCGCGCTTGGGGATCGCGTGCGCAGGCCAGCATTCGAGGTAGTTGGCTCCCGATTTGTAGCTACCGCCTGATACATTGCAAGTCGCGTCCGCGCCCACCCCGTCGCATGCTCCCGCCCACTCGGCAGCATTTCCCGACATGTCGAAAACACCCTTGATGCCGCCCTCGCACGTCGCGAGGGACTTTACCGCCGTTAGCTTGGTTCCGAAGTCTTTCCCATTGCAAGCGCTGGCGTCGTAAGTATCACCATACGGAAAAGTCTGCGTGAATTGCAGCGTACACGCGCTCCCCCACTCGTCGGCTCAGATTGACTCGGCGGTGGCAGACCATCATACCAAAGCCATGGGCTCATCCCGTAGCCATCCTGGGCGCAAGAGAAACTCTGTTGCCATCGGTGTGCTGATCTACCTCGTTGCCGGCTGCTGCCCAACATCCCGAACCGAGATCACGAGCGGTGGCACGACGAGGTCCAAGCGTGGGTCGACGGTCCAATGTGCGGAGGCCGACGAACGGAATGCGGACCCAAAGCCCTTCTTGGATGGAGACGAGGAAATGCGCGTGCTGGAATTCGTTGCCCATGTGCGTGCCCGCGGACGCCCCTGTCTGCTTCGAGGGAGGCAGCTGGCATGGGCAGCACCGAAGAATCGAAAGGTCTGGCAAGCTCTGCGACTGCACGCTCGACGGATGGCGTTGTCAACCAGCTCCTATCAGCCGTAAGAACGCCGATATAGCCGGTGCGATTCCAGTTCGACTCAGATTCGATGCGGAGTCCAAGCTGACCTCAGACGCGGAGGCTGGCCTGCGATCCGTGGCAGCATTGATTTTGAGCGATCGGAAAAAACGCGTTTGTGTGATCATTCCGTTTGTTGAAGCTGGCGCAACTTCGGACGCCGTACAGGCTGCGCATCGTCGTGCCATTTTCGTGCATGACGAACTCGTTAAGAACGGAGTGCCTCCTAATCGACTCAAGATAGCCGGCGATGAGCTAGCAACAAGCCCGGAAGATGTTGATTCGACGCAACTCAGGTTGGACCCGTAGCTAGTTTCGTGGGGTGGCAAGGGGCGTAGCCGGGACCGAGGCGATGCCGCCGCCACACTGTCGCCAAGCGCCCAGCATCTGAACGCTTGACGACTGACGAGTCGTCCGTCTGTGCCAACGTGCAAACTTTCTACGTGGGACAGACTCCCAATTCCAACGTGCCGGCCTTCTGACCCGCAGGAATGCAAGGGCCCGCACCGCACTCTTTTGCACCAACGTGGCACCACTGTCGGCAAACGGACGCACCGGCATCGCCACTTCCCGTTGGTGCGCTGAAGCACATCAAGCCAGGCTCGCACTCGTAGTTGTGCGCACACACTTCCCCGGAGCTGAGTCTTGGCTGGTCGCTCCAGGCTACGCAACCGGTCTGTTCAGGCATTGCACCTACGAAGGGCACCAAGTCACACCGAAAACCAGGGCCACACGGCGAGAAGCCGTTGCTGGCATTCGTGGGATCGACTGGGTCACAAAGGCTGAAGCAGACCCCATACGGCCCGTCGAACGGAGGCACGGTCAGGTCCGCGGGAAAATACGTTTTCGGATCGCAAGGGCGAAAGGGGTCCGTCCCATCGCAATCGGAATCGGTCGCACAAATCTTCCGGCATGCTTTTCCCGCGCACTCGTAACCAGACTCACAATCCTCACCCTTCTCGCAGTGTGACTCGGGACCAATCTGGCCAAACGCGCGGCACTCACTAGTTGGCTCACCTTGACCGTTCAGGAAGGGCGAGAGCCCGCACGCACTGCCTGGTTCGCAACCACAGTTCGTGAGCGGATCGCAGGGTCCGTCGGCGGCGTCGAGCAACGTGCACTCCAAAGGCTCTGCCGTCGCATCGATGACGGCATCATTGTCTGTGTCGACCGCACTCGCATCTTCTTCGTAAACCGCACTTTCGTCCGACCCGATGCCTGCGTCCGAAACCGGAGAACATCGTGGGCCACACGCGGCGTCGGCATCCGAATCGACGCTGCCACCGCAATGCGACACGCACATGGCGATTACAACGACGACGACGGTGCAACGGAGAAGTGTCACGGAACCGGGTCTGCGCAGCAGCGGAAGCCGAGGTCGTTGTCCACGAACGACCTCGGGGGAGTGCTGTGCGCGGGGAAACACTCGAGGAAGTTTTCGCCGTTCTTGTAGCTACCTCCGGACGCCGTGCACTCCGCTTGAGCGTTCGTACCCTTGCAGCTCCCCGCCCATTCCAAAGCGTTCCCGGACATGTCGAACAAGCCAGGCAGTCCACCTTCGCAGCCGGAAAGCGAACCAACCGGGGTCAGTTTGGCTAGCCCGAGATCCTTCCCGTTACAGGTAGCGGGCTCGTACGTATCCCCGTACGGGAACGTGAGCGTCAGGTTCGCCGTGCAAGCGTAGCCCCACTCGCTCGACACATCTCCATTCGTTGGTTTGCCCCCCGCGTCCAAGCACAAGCGCTTGCCAGCCCACTCGCAGTAGGCGCGGGCGTCACACCAGTCGACACAGACTACGGGATGGTCAGGCCTGCCGCTCGGATCGTAGAGCGTCGCGGTACAGTCCGCTACAGACGTATCGGGAATGAAGCTGGCGTTCCAAGTGCAATCCGCTGGCTGGGTCGCTGGATTCACGCCAGCAGCTAGAAATTGCGCGAATTGCGCGTTCGTCACCTCTGTGGAGTCGATTCGGTACGAATCACCCTCAGGAGCGGTCGTTGGTATCATGCTCGGGCCCTGACACTGCGGGCAGCCAGCGATACCGCAGAGCGCCGTGCACTCCGGACCGCCACCACTCCCCGCAGCGCCGATCCCGCCGCTAGCACCCACACCGCCTGCGCCACCGTTCGTTGTTCCGGCGGTTCCTCCGCCCCCGAGCCCCGCCTCGGCTCCAGTGCCGGCAGCGCCACTCGCGCCACCCGGCTCAGACTTTGGGTCAGCCGTTGTGCTCCCGCAGGCGGCGGTAAGCACGGCGAGTAGGAGGACGCAGGCATTTGTGTGCGACATGAGCATCGTCTCCGAGAACTACCCGCACGCCAGCACGTGATCAAGTTCCGGGCGGTTTGCCATCGAGTGTGGCATCTCCCTTGCAAGCGTGAGTCTTAAAAAGCTGCCCAAGCGCAGCGCCGGTGCACTGTGCATCAAACTCGTTGTCGACCCCGTAGTACTCAAGATAGTCCTTCACACACGTGTCGAAGATGGCCGCCACCGTGCTTTGCTCGGCTGGATGGTACACATGGGAGACAACGTTCCCCTCATTCCCCCATGCTAGCATCTCGGTGTGCGTCCCACTACACAGGTACGCGAGCATATCGCTGAAACACGCCTGTAGAGGCGGGCTCCCATTGAACGCGGACAGCCATTGTGACAGCACGCTCGCGTTGTCGCACACGTGGGCAGGCAGAGCCCACGGGTCTGGGTAACATTCCTCTTCCGGCGTCACGCACCCAGCTTCCATGCAGTACGACCCGGGGCCATACCAACAGACCTCTCCAGTCTTCGGGACGCCCGGCTCACCGAGCTCGGGTGGTGGCGGATCAGTCGGGGCGGTCGTGTCGGCCAAACACGCTGGCACGTCACGGGGATCGTTCGGAGCATCCCACGGGAACGATGCAAACCAGTGAGGCGGGTCAGAGGGGCTCGACAGGTGTGACATGACGATGCGTCCTGTCGTGCCCTCCTCGGTGAAGTCGTTGCCCCAATCGCTGTACTCGCCAACCCGCAGGCGTCGTCGCTCCGGCACCTCGGGAGCCGGCTCCAGTTGGGAGAATCCGTCGAGTTCGAAGAACGGCTGGTCCCAGTCGATATCGATGGATCCGAAAAATAGATCCAGGTGCATGACGAAGTACGCCGTCACGGTGAGCGGGTCGAACTGCGGAACGTTCTTCGTCGACGAAGTCGTCACGAAGGTGGTCTGCGGCAGAATCGCGTTGCCGCTCGGGTTCTCAGACTCATATGGGAGGGGCTGCGTGTAGGTTCCTTCGGCCAGGCTCATGTGATCGCGCACTGTCGTGAGCTGAATCGTCTTGTTGCTCAGACTCGATGTGCCCGAGATTCCGACCTGCACGGGGCCAAAGGTGAGACCGGCGGTGACGCTCAGGCTTAGGTTCTCTTCTGCCTTGTCCATCAACACCACGGAGCGGTCATCGTTCGCCAACCATCTCTCACTCATTCCCCAACCCAGCGGGAGAATCGCGTCCCACGGCATGTACTCGCCATCGTCCTCGACCGGAACGAGATTGAACGGATCGGGAGCAGCCCAGTCGAGGGGGGCGTCCGACGCGTATTCACTCGGTCGCCGGTGGAAACCGAGTTGCCGATCCCAAGCGTTTGAGCGCGACAAATACCCGGGCACGTTGGTGCACGAGTAGGGTTGGAGAAACCCACTGTCGATCCAGAGGTCTCGACCATCGCCGAGGTCAGATTGCTCGGGAGCGACACCACAGCGACCGTCCACCGGCTTGCCCATTGTCATGCTCATCCCCCCCGACGCCTGCACGGTCACAACTCCACCCCACGTGAACAGAACGATCGGGTCGATTGTCACACCCGCTTGCTCAACGTACTGGCCCGTCCAGAAGTCCGCGTGTTGGGTGTTCACGTAGTCGTTGAACCCTTCATCGGATCTGACCTCGGCATCGCCCGTGACCCACACGAGAGGGTGTACCACCTCAGGAAAGTCCGGGAATAGCGGCCCGCGAAGCGGCGTCACCTTCGCTCCAATTGCTATTGGGATCGCATACGCGTTGGCGCCCGTCGAGGTGACCTGCGACTGCCCGGGCTCCTTTCCAACCTGAACGGGCCCACCGAGCTTGACCGTGCTCTCCGCGTTCCCGTAGTCCCATAGCCACCAGCTCCCAATGCTTGACACGTCGTCTCCTGGCCCTCCCAGGCTGTCGAGCGAGTCGTTTGTGGCGCGTTGCTCCCGTGCTGCCTGGCGCATCGCGCAGTAAGAACGAGCGCCGCGAAAACACGTTTGACGGAGAAGCACCGGTTGCCACGCGTACGCCGTGCGACCGGTAAGAGTGCGGGCGCGCGCCTGAATCGGCCGAAAAGCGATCGCCCAGGTCTTCGGTGACGGCTTGGTGGAATGGACTTTTCCCGAGCCCACCCCCGGGAACAGCTCCACTAGCGTTTTAATGTCATCAATCGTATTGAAGAGGTCGCTCGCGTACGAACCGCCAAAACTTGCGCTCACATCGGGCTCCGCGGCCTGGATTCTGCCCTTCAAGCCGTTGTTCGTGCCGTAACTCCAGAGGCTGTTGGCGTAGGTCCCGAGAGCGGTGCTTAGGGATGCGTTCAAGGCGCAAAGGACAATCGAAGCTGAAAAAGCGCGTGTGAACCCAGTGGGAAGGGATGCAGGCCAGGTGGCCGGGGGGATGGGGACTGTCGGCTGGTACGCCAAAGCGCCTCGCAGACCCCCACCAGAACGGACGGGCGCAGGATTTGGCGGTTCGAGAATGGAGCTGTGCCGGCACCAAAGCAGCCTCGGGGGCGAGCGCGCGCTCAGCAGCGGATGAACGGCAGCGCGAGCTGCCCAGGCGGATCGCAGCGCGGCGCCGGTGGCGGCTGCGGCGCGAGCCCGAGCTTGGACAACAGTCGCACGCTCGCTGTTCGCGTCGATGCTGCTTCAACCCAGCGCATGGGACCACCGCATTTTGGACAAGTATCCAAGTCGGCTCGCCACACGTGCCGGAGCAGCCATGCCCAACGCTTGCGGGGAGGCGGAGTCTCGTCGTTTGCGAAGAGCTCGAGTTGGTCGCCCTCGGCCGGCGGTGGTCGGAGCAGAGCCGGGTCATGCGCCGGTTCAGGAGCGACTTCGCTGCGTAAAGCGGAATGACTCGAGAGGATCCCGAAGTAGCGAAGTAAATGAAACGATGGTGGCGGAATCGCGGCGATCAAGCGCGCCAAAAAATCGTGAGGTTGGAAGACGACGGCACGCGTGCCGTCGCGCCAAACGCTCTTGAGAGTGAGCTCCACGCGGCCGTCGGGACGAAGCTCGAGCCGATCCTGACTGAACGGCGGACGGGTGATGTAACGGCAAAGTCGCTCGAGCTGTTTCCGGTCGCGCCCGTCGACGAGTTGTTTTGCATGAACATTGACACCGCGCACTTCGGCGAGCGGCTCTTCGGCATCGGCCGAAAGCGGCTGCATTTTCTGGCTGATCCTGCGAGACGACCAACCGGAGCGTGGCCTTTTCTGACTTCACCGAGGCGCCGCGAGCCGCCGCCGCGTAGCAAGCGGCAAGACCCGGCTGGTCGCGGCAGAGCTCGAGCTCAGCGGGCTCGTCGTCTTGCATCTCGGGGTCGAGACTGCGGCCGTGCGCGCGGAGAATTTTCTCGATCCGCTCGGCCGTGCGACGCGCGACAGCCGCGACCTCCGCGCGCGTCGGTGTTGCAAGCGGATGGAAGACAAGCGCAGCGCTCTTCTCGTCGCGAACATAAACTCCATCCAAGGCGAGCACGTGAAAATGAACATTTAAGCGCAAAGCGGAATCCGTTCGCTGAATCGCCGCCACGCATCCCGTGTGTGCGTCGTTGACGCTCTTGAGCCTGAGCGTGTGCTTGGCTCGAAAGCGCAGCGACCGGTTAACTTCGCCGACGAACGCGCCCACGACGTCGGCGCAAAGTTTTCGGTCGTAACCGAGCAAGGCGCGCAAGCCCCACGGCAGCGAGCAGATCCAGTGACGGATGGGCACGGCAGGCAGCACGTAGCGTTCGAGATGCACGGCGGTGTCGGCCATGCGACGGCCGAGACACGCTGGGCAGAACCCCCTTTTTTTGCAAGACAGCGCCACGACTTGGGACAAGCCGCACTGACGGCAGACGAGGTGCAAACAACCCTCTTCCAAAATTCCGCAGCGCAAATACTCCTCGAATTCGCGCACCACGAAGCGCGGTAAGCCTCCCGCCTCTTCCAACTCTTCGCGCAGCGCGGGCCAGTGCTTGGCCACGGTTTGGTAGAGCACGCTCTCTTCGGGCCGGCGCCGCACATAACCGTCCGAGCGCTGAGCGCTGACGATCGCGCATGCAGGCTGAGCCACGACCGTCCGTGCTGGCGAACATCGTGCCGCGGCTTGGGGCAAGCGGTTTCATGCACTTGGACGGGCTCGTACGCTGGCGAAGTGGCGAAAAGTGGCGGCCATGGCCACCTCGGCTCGCCACCACAAGAGGCGAGTAGGAGTCCGAACCTGTGCGGCAGAGCGAACACGCAACAGTCTTCCCCACGTCGGGCGCAGGCGGCCGCGCGGAGCCCGCGCGCAGGCCGCCTATCGCAAACTGTTGCAGCTCAGCAATGGCGTAGAGCCCCCTGACGGTGTTCACGCTCCGCAACCACGGAGCAACAGAAACAACAGCCCGTGCGGCGGGACCGGGCAAGTCGCGCTTCAGACCCAAAAATTCAACACCCTGCTAGACGGTGAGCAGGCTCGATTGGTGATCGAGTCCGTTTCATGTGCCGCGTATGTGCCGTGAGCTTGGCGCCTCTTGCAGGTGGCATCGTTCGGCGGCCGTCACGCAGCCCGCATCGCGGTCGAGTAGGGACCCCCGCTCAAGCAGGGGCCCCTCTCACAGAACCGGACTTGTGGTCCACACATCCGGCTCTTCGGGATGTCGGTTCCAGACGGCCGCGCGGACGCACGTGCATCACTGGCACCCGCGTCGTTGTAGCGGTCAAGTCCGAGCATCGATGTTCCCATCCGGGATCGCGACCAATCAGGCGATCCGAGCGGCATCGCTGCTGAACCGAGTCGAATGGGCGGACGGTGCGTGGGCGCCTGTACGCTTCCCGACGCCATCGATTGTGGCGCGTACTCGTGCGGCAAGACGGCGTGTCTCGCGAGCTGCACGTCGAATTCCGATTGCGATGGTGCGGAATGCAAAGAAGGCACGTGCCTGTCGACTGCGCAGTGTGTCGACGGTCACACGCTGAAAGCTGCAGGTGGTGAACAGACCGAGTGCAGCCCGTTCCGCTGCACGCAAGCCGGAGTGTGCCTCAATCTTTGCAAATCCGCCGCGGACTGCGTCGGCGGAAATACCTGCTCGTCGGGCGGCGATTGCGTTCCGCGCAGAGCTTCCGAGAGCGCAGACGACGGTGGGTGCGGGTGTCGTGTTGCGCAACGAAACTCCAACCCTGCGGCGTGGCTCGCGGTGCTCTTGGTAGCGGCGCGGATCACTCGCCGTCGGCGACCACGCTCCAGGTGGGAATGGCCCTGAACTTCAGCGGCCCGCCGAACGATCGCGACGTCGCCTTCGACGACATCACCCTCGCCTCACCCGTTCCGCAGAGTGTCGCTGATTGCACGAGCGACTGATCCCGAGCTCGTGCAATCACGGTCTAAGAGCAGTTGCAGCTCGCCGTCAACGTCCCGCACGTAGATCAGGCCGGCGGCTTGCCGAGGCCCAGGCACGGGTCGCACTCGAGCTCGAGGTGGATCTCTGTCGGTGTATTTTGGGGATCGCACGGCGCGCAAGATTCGTAGAACGTCTTCGTCGTGGTTCCTCCCGAGCACTTGTACTCGATCTTCAAGTCCTTCATGCAACCGTACGCGGGATCGAACCCGAGATCGTTGGAGTAATTGAACGAGTAGTTGCACGTCTTTTTCCCGTTGCACTCATCGAGTATCTTCTGCACGGTCGTCGGCGCTCCGCAATTTGCCGCGTAGACTGCGCTGACGATCTCGATCGTCGGCCCGCACAGATTGGTCTCACAGAGCCCTGGCGCGCAGTCTTCGTCCTGTTGACACTGCCGGCAAACCTCGCATTTGTCGCAGCTCGATCCGCCGCAGTCGACATCCGTCTCCGCACCGTTTTTGACGGTGTCCGTGCAACTGCCGGGTTGGCACTTTGCCCCTTCGCAGATCCCCGATGCGCAGTCGGGTCCAGCGCCGCACTGCTTCCCATCGGCGCACTTCGGGCACAGCCAGCCGCAATCTACGTCGCTCTCGGATCCGTTCCTGACGCCGTCGCTACAACTGGATGGACCGCTGTCACCGCTTGCTCCACCCCCGTCGACGCCCGACGTCGCGCCGCTGCCGGAGCTACCACCGGTCGGTCCGGCGGTCTCGTCGTTGGATGCGGCGCAGCTCGACCCCGTGACCAACGCTACGAACGCGACGAAGACCAAGTGTCTCTTCATGGCCTCTCCCAACGACGAGCGTAGCGCGGCGGCGCGACGAATGCACCACGCGATACCGATTCTTGGATCCACACCGGACGGTCATCAAAGAGCCCACTCTTCCCGCAACGCCCGCAGGCGGGCATGTGACGGCACACCCTCGATGAAACTGCGACGCTTTTCTGGTTCCGAAATGGATTCACCCCGCGTTTGCACGCGATCTCGCGCACCGTCGAGGACTTCCGCTGCAGCCAGGCGATTTCCCAGGGAGTGGTGCGCCTCCGCCAGAGCGAGGCAGACATGCATTTCCGCTTCGTGAGGGGCTCCGAATCGATCGACGAGTTCGCGTCCTCGCCGTGCCTCGGCGAGCGCCTCCTCGAACCGCCCTTGCCGAGTCAAGGCACGGGACAGCACCGCGTGGGCCGCCGAGCGATGCATAGGCGTTTGCTCGAACAGAGCCACACTCGAACGGGCGTCGCGCTCGGCGCGCTCGGCGTCTCCCGAGCACAGCGCGATGTAGGCGAGTTCAGTCAAGGCGGACCCCTCGAGCATTTTCTCCCCGTGCATGCGTGCGCGGTCGAGTGCCATGGTTTCAATCTCTAGGGCTTCGGACAAGCGGCCGAGCCCTGCCAAGTGGTCATCGGAAAGAATGGCCTCGGCTGGGGCATTGGGCTGCACCCGATGACGGAAGAGGGCCCCGTGAAGCACGAGGGGGACGGTCGCTCCCCCGCTGGGGTGTTCACGCTGGGCACCGTGTTCGGATACGCGGCGCCGAATGCGGCGGACTGGGTCCACATGCCCTACCTGCAATCTACCGACGACCTCGAGTGCGTCGATGATCCCGCATCGTCGCACTACAACACGCTCGTCACCAAGAGCGGGGTCCCGAGCGTCGACTGGACGAGCTCGGAAATGATGAAGCGATCCGACACGCTCTATCGCTGGGGCATGTTCGTCAATCACAACGCGGATCCGCCGCAACCGGGCGGCGGCTCGTGCATCTTCCTCCACTTGTGGAGCGGTCCTTCGAGCAGCACGGTCGGTTGTACGGCCGGCGAGGAGTCTCAAATGAAAGAGGTCTTTGGGTGGCTCGATCCAGGCGCCCATCCACTTTTGGTCGAGCTCCCGGCAGCGGTCTACGAAGCGCACCGCGGCGATTGGTCCCTGCCATGAAGGCTCTCCCGTTGGCGCTCTTGGCGATTGGGTGCGGTGCTTCCTCTTCGAAGCCAGCCCAGCCACCCGAATACGCTCCCAAGGGCGAGACGAAGTGCTCGGTGATGAAAAGCCAATCAGCTCCATTGATCGTGGAGTGGCCCAGCACCGAGCGAGCGCGCCTCGAATCGTTGGCGAAAACCAGTCTCGTTGCCGTGCACTACACCGGTTGCGAGATGCAGACGCTCCCGAATTGTCGTATCGACGCCAAGTATTCGTACACCGCGCTCACACCCAAGCGCGACCAGATGCGGATCAAGAACCAAGACGAGCTCTACGCGTCGATGCCCATTCATGCGGTGAGCTTCGAAGGAAAACTGGAACAGGCCGGCGAGCTGAACGTGAGCATGACCATCGTGGGACGGTTCGAAGCGGATCCGGCAAGCCTCGACGCCGGGGGACTGAGCGGTGATTGCAGCGAGGCGACCCATGTCATCAGCGCCATTACGGCCGGTGCATTTCGGTTTTTCGCAGGCGCGGGATCGGCGACGGAGGGCGGTGTTTCCGTGCTGGGCGCGGGAGCCGGCACCAAGCAATCCCAGTCACAAGAGACCCTCGCCCAGGATGGGGACGAGAAATCCTGCAACGATTCCGGCGCTGGAGACACGGCACCGCCGTTCGCCTGTGGCGCGTTCATTCGTCTCGAGGTCACGCCGATCGCTTCCAGGAAGACCCACTCGAGCGCTCCGGTTTCCAAATCGGCCACGCCCGCTGCCAAGCCGACCCAGGCCCCCAAGACGAAGAAACCAACCGCTCTTCCTTCGCTGCCGCCCGGCTCTCGCTACACCATTGCCGGCGACACGGTGGTGGACTCGACGACCCACCTCACGTGGCAACGGACTCCCGAGAACGAGCACATGACCTGGGAGGACGCCAAGGCCTACTGCAGCGGCCTCGACCTTGGGGGTGCGAAAGGTTTTCGGCTGCCAACGAAGGAGGAGCTGGTCGGAATTGGCGAAAACCTTCCCGCGGGGATCGATCGCAACGCATTCCCTGCCGCCGTCGACAAGGAGAAGGAGAACATGAGCGCCGTGGTCTTCTATTGGTCCGCGACGCCTCATCCCGTTTCCGAAACGATGGCGTGGGGGGTTCGCTACGGCTCGATGGGTGCGCAGCCGGTGATGCAAAGCCGCACGAGTCCGCGCAACGTCCGCTGCGTGAAGTGATCCCGCGCCTGCGGTCACGCGTTGGTGTCTTTGGAAGAGTGCGTCGCGCGCGAGCCAAGGGGACTGCGCGCTGGAAGCTGAAGGCGACATGGTGCTCGTCGAAGTTGACGAGCAAAAGCGGCGACCAGCGCTCGAGCTCTTCGACCACGGCGTCGAGCCACACGCGATTGACCTCGAAGCGGTTTTGCACTGGCCCTTTGAGAACACGCGTCGGGAAGCGCTCGTCGAAGGCCGGCGACGCCGTCACCGCACTCACTGTGCCCTTCGCTCGCTTGCCCGGAGGCGCGGATTCGATCTCGAGCTCGCCGCGGAGGCCGCGCTCGTCCAGGAGGCGAAGGTCGAAGGTGCCGCTCCTCGGATGCACGTCTACGCCGTACCCACCCGTGCGCTCGAAGCCGAGCTCCTTGGAGCTCACAACCTTCGGCGCCTCGGAGCGAACCCCAATCCAGCGGCCGAGCGCAAACAGCAGCGCGACGACCATGCCCGCCGCGAACAACAGGGAGATGACCAGCGCTCCGCCGTACAGCGGATCTTGCACGTACTCCGTCAACTGAGCGCGAGCAGCATATCAGAGCGGAGCAGGCGGGCGGCGTCGTGCTCAGAGCTAGAAGAGATCACCTGCGCACGATTCGCCTTCGAGCTCCGAGCGCCAAGAGCAGCGCGATTGTGAGCGCTCCCCAGTCAGCGCTCGCTCGCGGCGTGAGGGCACACCCCGACGAATCGCTGACATTGTCCTGGCTCGCTCCGCTCCCGTTTCCCACGCCGCCGGTCCCGGCTGCGGAGCCTCCGCCGCCCGGTTCACCCGCTGCTCCGCTCGCCGCGCCCGTGCCTCCAGTGCCGCCCGCTCCAACCGGCAGGTACGGCGCCAAAAAGTCATCGAGCGCTGCGGAAACTCGCGCCGCAACGGAAGACGTTGCGCAATGGTGCCCAACCGATGTGACGGCGCCCACGTAGTCGGTTCCGTTGAAGTTCGCGATCCACGGTCCCCCGCTGTCTCCGTCGCACGTCCCACCAGGTCCGGTTGCCGATTGGAAAATCCCGACGGTCGTCGGTGTGTCGAAGTCGACGACCAGCGTGTTCAGAACGTGGAGCTTCTGCGTGTTGCTGAGAGGGGTCGCACCGTAAGACGTTTCCCCGAACCCCACGATGTCGACGGGCGTGCCAGGCAGCATCGAATCCTCGGTCAAGAATCGGTAGGGTCGGCGTGCTGTCGTCACATCCGTCGATCGTGATGACGCCGAAGTCGTGATCGGCGATCGGTGGGTTGGCACCGTCGGCGAATCCAGGATCGGCGTCGATCGCGCTGACCGAGTGGACCGGGCTCGGACACGACGCCCCCACTTGGTCTTGAATGAAACATCCAAAATCAGGCCCCTCGATGACGTGCATCTGGGATGGCTGGGGCTGGGGTACTCCAGCACCCGGATTCGGAAGCAAGCAGTGAGCAGCGGTCAGAACATGACCGGTGGAACCGTCGGTTCCGAAGATCGCGCCCGTGCAGGTCACCGCACCGAGCTTCCCGTTCGATTTCGGAAAATGAAGACGATGGCGACGGTGGCTGGATGTCCCGGATCGACCTCGCCGTTGACGATCGAATCGGTTCGCACTCCGGTGTCTGGCTCGGCGGGTGCGGAGCACGCCAAGAGGGAGCACGCTCCGAGAGCGGCCACCAACGAATGAAGCACGACCCGCATCCTGGCCCCTTGGGGTCGATTATGCGTCAGCCAAGCCCGTGGGGCCACGTGGATCTCACCGCTGCCGACAACGAAGTTCGCGGCGACGAAGCATGAAGAACGCGACTAGCCAGAGCAGTTCGTAAGCTCGATGCTTGGCGACGGGACCAGTCCGACAGCCGCAGCCGCCGTCCGACTCCGCTCCGGAAGCTCCCCCACCGCTCGTGCCACCGTTGCCCGCGCCGCCATTGCCCGCACCGCCGTCGCCCGCGCTGCCGTCGAGCACGCCGCCATCGGTCGCGCCTCCCCCGCCGTCGATCGTACCGCCATCGATGATGGTGCCGCCGATCTCGAAGGCGCCCACGTCCGGTGCGGTCCCCACCAACACCACCGCGCCCCGGGAGTCTTTGTAGAGCCAGAACGTCGTCGCCGGCGGATCGGGCGATGGCGCTGCCGAGGGTGATGCTGTCGCTGGCGTAGTCGATCGACGTAATCTGAGCCACGTTGTCGACGCTTCCTACGGCGATCCAGTCGGCGTCGGTCCCCGCCCAACCAGGTTGGAACAGATGAGCGTCGTCTACGACCAGCGTCGTGCCGCTTCCGCTGTCGCCAGCCGCCACGGCGGTCAGCGGGCCGCCGGTGTCTTTGGCAGGCGAGCTCGCTTGCAACGCGAGGTTCCCCCCCGCCTGATCAGGCAGCTCTGCCCGTTCGGGCCGCCGGACGAGAAGTCTTGAGCGTGGATCCCATTGCTGGTGGTGTCGTGGATTTCGTTGTCGATGATCTCGATGTGATCCTGTGAAGTGAAGATCACCGAGCGACCCGAATCCGCCGACATTCCCGCATTGGTGATCTCGAATCCCTCGATGCGGATGTAACTACCGCTCAAACTGAACGCGCGGACCTTCGGCCGGGTTCCGCTGCCGGCAACGTACGTGATCATCCCCGAAGCGGTTCCCGAGGTGGATTCAGAGACCCGCTCGTCGTACGTGCCCCCGGGCTCTACCGAGCACGTATCGCCGGCGACGAGGGTCGACGCGCACTTGCCGATGGTGAGCCAGGGCGAAGCTTGGGCGCCGGTGTTGGAATCGCTGGCGCCACTGGCGGTATTGTCGACGTAGTAGGTGGTCTGGGCGCTCGCCGGCGAGACGTACAGCAGTGCCAGCGCCGAAGGCAGCGCAAGAAGCACCACGCGGGTGAGGCGTTGGATCAAGACGGCTCCGCTTTTCGCCCGACTCGGCGTCGCCTTCCGAGCGCGAGTGCTGCGAGCAGTCCCCCGGCGAACGCCGCGACCGAAATCGGGGAACCGCTGCCCGTCCGACAGCCGCAACCGCCATCCGATGACGAGCTCGCCTTGCCCGCGCTGCCGGCCGATCCGTCGCCCACCGTTCCGCCTCCGCCTCCCGCGGAGGTTCCCGCGCCGGCTCCGGTGCCGCTCGCGTCCGGGGAGCCCCCACCACTACCGCCGCCGGCCCCGCCACCATCGACGCTGACACCACCGGCCAGCGGATGGGGATAGGTGTAGGGCTCGTAGCTAATCGTGGATGCGCAGGTGTCCGAGCTCTTCTGCTGAACGGACAGCGTCGCCGGCTTCGTTGCCGAGACGATGTAGTCGCGGCCCTCGACGACCTTCGCAGCGGTCTGACTCCCGATCTCGATGTTCGGATCGTTTCCCCACAAGTAAACGGGGCTACTGTTCTTGGCCAGAGTACAGGTGGAGTGCTGATCGGTGTGGCCGTTGATGCCGCTTCCGACTTGGTACGCAAGGGGCCACGCGCCCGTGTCCTCCTCGTAGAAGTCGAAGCCAGCAGGTCCCCATTGGGGCGCACCGACGACGTGGTTGTCGAAGACCAAGCCGGATCCGGCGCGGATCCCGCCGTAGCAGCACTGGTTCAATCCGTTCGGCTGAAAAGTATTTTCGTAAATCTCGAACCAGCGAGCGCCGATCATCCCCGCCGTTCCGTGCTGATCGACCTGCGCGAAGGAGAGGACGTTGTAGCGGAAGACCGTGCGCGCTCCATAGTACGATTGGACCGCCGAGTAGATGTAGGTGGTGTCCGTGTTGTTGAAGACGTTGTCTTCGATGAAGACCATCTCGGGCCCGCCCGGTGTCACGTCATCCGTCCATCCCGAGTCGTCGGTCGGACCCATTCCAACGTTGTGGATGATTTCCGACGCGCCCCCGCCCGTGAACGTATTGTGATCGATCAGTCCGGGACCGTTGCCCCCGACCGTGATGAACACGCTCTGACCGTTGTTGGTGAACGCGTTGTGGTCAATCCGGTAGGGCGCGGACGCTATCGAGCCAAAAGCCGCCACGTCGCCGTCGTTGCTGGTGCCGATCCCGGTGAACGAAAATCCCGTCACCCGCGTCGATGTCGTCGCGTTGGAGGAAACGCTGACCGCGCCGACCCCATCGATCGTCGTGGCGTCTCCGCCCGCACCGGCCAGCGTCATGCCCTTGCTGCTCGGGATGCTGAGGGCCGACCACGAGCACGTTCCTGCGGGCACCGACACCGTGTCCCCGTTCGCGGCGGCATCGATCGCGCTCTGTACGTCGGCCTGGGAACACGATGCAGCGTCGATTGTGTCCGCCCGTGCCGGCCTCATCCACACCAGAGTCGAAACGAGCACAGCTGAGCAGGTGACCGACCAACGAAGATTTCCCATCGTGACCCCATGAAACAGCGTTTTGTCACAATGATCAATCCAATCGCATCAGTCAGCTTCCCGACGCGGCCGCTTCCCGACGAGTCTCCAGCGCGGCGCTGATGAGCTGGACCGTCGGCGTCCAGACGACCGAGCCGCGAACGGTCCAGCGACCTGCTTGGTCGATGCGGATCGTGCAGTCGTTCAGCATTCCGGAGCGTGAGAAGACCCCCGTGGTTCTGGAGGTCGACGTCGCGCGCCCCTTGTAGAGCGCACAGGTGGCGACGCGTTCGGCACCCGACGGGGCGGTCGCACGCACGGTGAGCTGTGACTTGCGGAGTAGCTCACTCGCTTCCCGATCACGATGCTCGTCGTCGATCAGGCTCAGTACGGGGGTGCGTATGGCAGCATCCGTGCGAAAGGACAGCGCGTCACCCGGCTTTGCGTCCACGACGATGGACGCGTTCGAGTCCATCAAATTGGTCTGTCCAACTTTCTCACCGCGAGGACGGACCATGAAGAAGATCAACACGAAAACAGCGACCACCATGGCCAGGGCAGCAATCGCCAGGAGGGCGACCACGACGGGAGAAGTCGATTTCGGAAGCGGGACGTTGCCGTACGTCATTGGGTCAGAGGGCATGCCATCGTTCCGCCGTTTCGTGCTGATCGATCACGACGCGGCATCGATCGCATCCGCCCCCGCCGGCCTCACCCACGCGAGAGTCGATACGAGGGCAGCGCCCCAGGCTGGTCAACGCAGATTTCCCATCGTGAAGCGATGAAACCGCGGTTTCCGACAATGAGCAATTCGGCCGCACTCCGCGCGCTCAGGGCGGATTTTCCGCCGGGCGGTAGTTCGGCTGCACGAGGTTGGCGTCGGTTTGGCGATGAAGAACCAGGAGAGAAGTCTTGTGGGTGTGTCCGGCGGTGAAAGCAGCGACCGGTTGCGACGTAAGAGACGCCGGAGAGGGCTCGTCCCATTGTGCGACGACGTGGTGAATCGCAACACGCTCTCGTCCCATCGAGATCGATCGAGTCGAGGATTCCACTTCGGGCACGCGTCCTGCAGCGCGAAGGGCGTGAGAACTGACACCTCGCATGCAAGCGCCTGCCAGCTTCGAGCGGTCGTCTGTCCCGTGTGCGAGGAATGGGCGGTTGCCGATGTCGGAGGACGCGATCCCAAATCGCGTGCGTGGATGGAAGAGCCGGTGGCGAACGCGGTGGAGCGAATCGTCGCGGTCTCGATGAACCCCGCGCCGGATCTCTTGCGAGCCTTGCTCCTTACCGAGCAGTGTAGCGCCGTCGCCATCGTGGACCGTGAGCACCGCCCCGTCGACGTGGTGACGCGGTACGACCTGCTCGAGTCCATCGTGACATCGCGGCGCGACAGTCTGGACAGTCCTCGCTGCACACTGTTGCTCGAAAGCACTCCGATCGAGCTTGCCGTTCGGCGGCTTCTGGAAACCGACTCCCAGCACCTGATCGTGGTAGACGAAGGACGTCGTTTCGTCGGGCTCGTGACGCCTGGGTCGCTCCTCGCCCGGGCCAGAGCGTGGGGCGTGACTGACCGAGCTTCGAACTCGGCCTCACCCGGCGAGCGGTAGCAACCTGGCCACGTCCGCCGCGGTCAGAATGCCGACCACGCATCCCATGGGGTCGACTACGACGAGAAAGTCGATTGCTGCTTCGGCAAACGACCTCGTCGCTGTTTCGAGGGAACAGGATTCGGACACGGCTTTACCCGGGTTTCGCATCAGATCCGTGGCGCGAATCGCAGCGAACGACTGGCGCTGGTGTGACAAGCGCTCGAGGACCAGGCGCGGGTCCAAAATCCCCAGCGGTCGACGGTGCGAATCCGTCACCACGACACGTCCCCGATTCTGGAGCAGGAGGGCGACACACGTGGTGAACGACGCGCACTCTCGCAGCAGAGGAACCGGGCCGACGGCGCTAGCGATGCTCGAGCTCTTCGTTTCGAGTGAGATGGGAGATCGGCAGTTGGGGCACTCCAGCTCCTCGTCGGGGTCGTGGCAGCTCGTTGAACCGAAATTGGGCAGGTCGCATGCGATGGCCATGGACCCGAGCGTTGCAACGCGTGTGCCCAGCGGTTCCCACGACTCCGGGGGTGTTTGGGTGGTTCAATCTGCACCAGCGTCGCGAACCGCCGCGGGTCGCCACGGGAAAAACGGGGGATAATCGGCCTTCGAGCGCTTGGCTCGCCGCGTGCTTTGGAAAGATGCGTGAACGA
The DNA here is from genome assembly GCA_963781505.1 of uncultured delta proteobacterium. GTDB lineage: Bacteria > Myxococcota_A > Polyangia > Polyangiales > Polyangiaceae > JADJKB01. Next base: position 48,139 of record CAWAHB010000005.1, read on the forward strand.
TCCTGCTCGGGACACGCGACCTTCCGCCACCGGCCCGTCGGAGCCGGGGAGTGGGATCTACCCGAAGGTCGCCCCGTTTCATACCGGTGCTCGCATTGGGGACCTGATCCTCGCCGAACGAATCGGACACGGTGGAATGGCAGAAGTTTGGCGCGCCGAGCACCCGAGCCGGGGAGCAGTCGCCGTCAAGCGAATCCTCCCGTACTTGCAACGTGATCCCCGCTATCTGGATCTGTTCCAGTACGAAGCCGCGCTCGGGATGTCCTTCGAGCATTCCAACCTGGTCAAGACCCTGGAGTATGGCTCGCACTTCGACGAGCCGTTCTTCGTGATGGAGCTGATCGACGGCCCCAGTTGCAAGGACCTCTTGGAGAGTTTGCAGCGGGGTGGATCCCGTCTCGGTATCGGAGCCGTCGTCCACATCGGGCTCGGCGTCTTGAGCGCGCTGGAATACATTCACACCTTCTCGACGGGGCGGAGATCCGAGCCACGCCTGGTGCATCGAGACGTGTCGCCAGCCAACGTGTTGCTCGATCGGTCTGGGAAGGTGCTGCTGTCCGATTTCGGAATCGCAGGCTCGGCGCTCGCCTGTCCGGCGCGCGAACACTCGCTGAAAGGAAAGCGTGGATACATGGCGCCCGAGCAGCTTGCGGGCGCGGCTTCGGATGCCCGAGCAGACTTGTTCTCCGCTGGAGTTCTGCTCTCGGAGCTCCTGACTGGCGGAAGGTTGTTCGAGACGCGCAGTGCCTTCACTGCGATGGTCGACAACTACTCGGCCTGGCCCGATCGCCTCCGGGGAGTGCTCCAGGGTCCGCTGGGTCGAGTGCTGCGTATCGCGCTCTCCCACTCTCCGTGCGAGCGATTCCGGTCAGCGGCCGAGATGGCGCGCGCCCTCGCCGACGCTGCAGACCACTCCGGGATCGAACCCGTCGCGGTCGCGCTTCCCGTGAGCCTCTCTCAGAAACCGGTGGCCGCCCTAGGTTTGAGGCGCGCCAGGAACCCAGCCGAAGACAAAAGCCCGAGTTCCTCCAGCCAGAGTGAGATTCACCTCGACGTTTGCCTCACGCTTCGCGAGCGTCGCTCAGGCGATCGTCACGGGTCGTGATGCGTCCGCACCGCTCGACGCGGGTCTCGAGCGCGTCCGACAGCTTTTCGAGCGACCGGAATACCGGCCCGTCGATCCGGCTCCGGTTTTCACGCCCTTCCGTCGTGCTGCGCTCGTTCGCTGGCTTTTCGTCCTCGCCAAAACCAAGTCGACCGGCACCCTGATCGCGCGCACCGATCGGGAGCACCGTAGGATCTACTTTCGCGAGGGCGTTCCCGAGCTCATCGTATCCAGCGATCCCAGTGAGCTCTTGGGAGCTCGGTTGGTGCGGGAAGGCGTTGCCAGCGAGGACGACATCGAGCTCGGCATCGAAACGGCGCTGCGTCGAGGTGTCCCCCTCGGTCAGGCCTTGGTTGCGTCCCGAGGCATGGCCCCGGTGCTCGTGCTCCGCGCATTGGTAGACCAGATCCGGGATCGATTCGTGGCTTTGGGTCGGATGCGAAGCGGCGAGTTTGCATTCGTCAGCGGCGCACGACCGTTTGCCGAGGCACCTCCGCCCAAGATTCCGACCGAAGCGCTGGTGGTGGACCTGTGCCGAAGGTGGCTCTCGAATGAAGAGCTCACCGCCGGCATTTCAGCTTTTTCCTGCGTTTCCCCACCCGAGCGCGAGCGTTTCGGGCTCCATCCCGAGGAGCTGCGCTCCCTCGTTCGGTTGACGAAGGGCGAGCTGCCCGAATCGCGCGCCGCATGCATCGCGGCATTCGTCAGCGCACGGCCCTCTTGATGAGGCATTCTGCAACGCTCGAGAGCGCTGCGAAAATCGTTCCGCATGGTATCTTGAGACTGTTTTGGTGCGCGCTCTCGTGTCGGGGCAGTGCGCTGAAGGGTACGAAGTCGTCGGCGCTCGCTGGTGCGCCGCTCCAGAACAGCAAGAGAGAATGGTTCGAGCTTTGAAACGTCGCGTGCTCGTCGTGGACGATGACGAGGAGATTCGTGCAGCGCTCGAGGATGCTTTGGAGGACGAGGGCTATGGTGTCGTAGCATCCAGCGACGGAGAAAAGGCGCTCGAGCGTTTGCGCAGCGGGGAGCGACCGTGCGCGATCCTTCTCGACCTTTGGATGCCGAACATGAACGGTTGGGAGCTTTGTCGCGCACTGGAACACGAGCCGGAGCTCTGCCAGATCCCGGTCATCGTGCTCACCGCTTCCCGTGAAACGCGCGCCCAAGAGCTGCGCGTTGCGGACGTCCTGACCAAGCCCGTTCAACTCGAGAAGCTTCTCGCTGCACTATCCAATTTGTGCTCTTAAAGCGTGGGGCAAATCGCAACATTGGGCCCGGTTGCGTCGGCTTCGACGCGGGCGCATCGTGTAAGATGAGGATCGGTGAACGATGACGACGCCTGTGCGCCCACGAATTCTAGTGGTCGAAGACGACGCCGAGATCCGAGCGGCCCTCGCCGACACGCTCACCGATCTGGGACTGGACGTTCTTGGTTGCAGGGGATGCCGAAAGCGCACTGCGGGAGCTCGAGCATCGGGACGTCGATGCGGTTCTCACGGACGTGAAAATGCCCGGCATGGACGGCATCGAGCTCTGCCGTCGATTGAACGGAGACGCGCCCCACATCCCGGTGGTGGTGATGACGGCCTTTGGTGACGTGGATTCCGCGGTCTCTGCACTGCGAGCGGGCGCGTTCGATTTCATCACCAAGCCGCTTGCCGTGGTTGAGCTCGATCAGCTGCTCGGGCGGGCGCTCGAGGGAGGCTCGCGACGCCCCGCGGTCGTACGCCTGGCGCTTCCGAGCATTCCCGAACAAAAAACAACGGGCCTCATCGGTTCCAGCGATGCGATGAAGGCCGTTCGGTCGCGCATTGCAGACGCCACCACTTCGGACTCGACCGTGCTCATCACCGGCGAAAGCGGCACCGGAAAGGAGCTCGTCGCACGGGCCATTCACGAGGGAAGCGCACGCTCGTACGGCCCTTTCGTGGCCGTCAGCTGTGCCGCAGTACCCAGCGAGATCCTCGAGTCGGAGTTGTTTGGCCACGAAAAGGGCGCCTTCACCGGAGCGTCGGAGGCACGAGTTGGACTTTTCCCCCAGGCCAACGGCGGCACGTTGTTTCTCGACGAGATCGGCGACATGCCGCTCACGCTGCAGCCCAAGATCCTTCGCGCTCTGCAGGAGCGCGTCGTTCGCCCCGTTGGATCCGTCCGCGAAGTTGCTTGTGATGCGCGGATCTTGGCGGCGACCAACCGGAACCTGGAACGAGCCGTGCAGCAAGGGCAGTTTCGCGAGGACCTCTACTTTCGGATCAAGGTGCTGCACATTGCCCTGCCGCCGTTGCGCGATCGGGGTCGTGACGTGATCGAGTTGGCTGAGTGGTTTCTGGCCCAGGGCAGCGATGGAACGACGGAATACTGTTTGACGCCGGAGGCCGAAAAGCTGCTCACGGCCTATCACTACCCGGGCAATGTTCGCGAGCTCGAGAACTGCACGTTGGCGGCCATGGCGCTGGCGTCTGGCGGCCGCATCGGGTTCGAGGAGCTCCCGACCGGAATTCGCTCCCCGAAGCAACCGACGGCACGCACCGAGATCGAAACGACGAACCTGGAGGAAGTGGAGCGGCGACACATCGAGATCGTGCTCAAAGCCCTGGGTTGGAACAAAGCGGATGCCGCGCGCAAGCTCGGGATCGATCGGGCCACGCTGTATCGGAAGCTGAAGCGACTAGGTATGGCGCGACCGCGCTGAAAGAGCTCACTCAGGGTGAGATTCGAAACGCGCTCGCGGGCTCGGAGCCTCGTACTGCTTCAGCTTTCGATACAGCGTCTTCCTGTCGAGCCCGAGCAAGCGCGCCGCCTGGGCCTTGTTGCCGGAAACGGAGTCGAGCACGCTCATGATGTGCGCCTGTTCCACCTCGGAGAGCGGAACGAGCTCCGTTGCTTCGGACACGGAGGGGGTATTCGCCGAAGGCAAGTTCAAATCGACCGCGCGGATGTGATCGTAGTGCGCAGCAGCAATCGCCGCGGCGATGCAGTGCTCGAGCTCTCGGACGTTGCCTGGCCAATCGTGAGCCAAGAGTGCACGTGCGGCGGCGGGCGTCAGACCGCGCACACGGCGCGTGCTGGTTGCGGAGGTCTGGATGAAGTGTCGCGCGAGGATCAGCACGTCGCGCTCGCGCTCGCGCAACGGCGGAATGCGCAGCGGAATGACGTTCAGACGAAAGAACAAGTCTTCACGAAAATTGCCCGCGGCAGCCGCGGCCTCCAAGTCACTGCGCGAGGCTGCAATGACTCGTGCGTCGAACGGCAACTCGTGGCGCTGTCCGAGGGGGCGGACCGCACGCTGTTGTAGTGCGCGCAAGAGCTTTGCCTGGAGGTCGAGTGGCATGTCGGCAATTTCGTCGAAAAAGATCGTGCCGCCCGACGCCTGACTCAAGAGGCCAGTCCGATTGGTCGCCGCGTCCGTAAACGCGCCCTTCACGTGTCCGAAGAACTCGCTCTCCATCAAGTGCCGCGGGATCGCCGAGCAACTCACCGCGACGAACGGACCCCGCTTCCGCGGCCCGTGGGTGTGGAGCGCCCGTGCGACGACCTCCTTTCCACTGCCGCTTTCCCCGGTGATGAGTGCCGTGACGTCGGAGTGGACGACTCGCGAAAGGCGCTCGCGGAGTCGTTGCATGACCGAGCTTTCGCCGAGGAGTTCCGGGAATGGTGTGGACGAGGGCGCGCCCGCCTGAAGCCGGTCGAGCTCCAGCGAAAGCTGGCGCCGTTCGATGACGGCGCGAATGCAGGAGACCACGGCGTCCGCATCGTCGCCGTTGGGAACGAAATCCGATGCCCCTGCACGGATGGCGGCGATTGCATCTCGGAGCGACGGGTGCGTACCGAGCAGGACGACGTCGTTCGCGATCCCACGTGCACGCGCCTCTTCGCAGACACCCAGGGCACCCATTCCATCCGGGGCGGCCACTAGCACGGCGAACTGCTGGTTTGGCACCTCGACCAGGTTCGCCACGCGCCGCACGTCGAACGCGCGTTCGAGCGCTAGGTTGACCCGATCCGAAAGCGTCCGGCCCTCGTCGACGAGCAGAATGCTGATGCTCACTTCTCAATGATCCCACTGTCTTATGAGGATGACAAACACATCGGCGGGGACGCAAATTCGCCACATGTTGCAGAACGCCTCACCCGGGTTCATCACCAGCCGCCAGATACGGCGTTTGGGCAATGGCATGCCGCGTGCTCAACGTCGGCGTCCCGATGAAGCCGACGACCGAAGTGGCTCAACGGCGCGCTTGGCGGGTGTGCGGCCTTTTGGCATCAGTCGAATCCGCCGAGAGTCGTGCCAATGTCGGTATCGTCATGGGGATGGGAGCGGTCGAGACACTCTCGGCAGAAAACAACGTCGCCGCCTCCGGGAGCGACGTGAAGATCATGCGTACCAGAGCACGATGCGCAGCGATCGATGCCGGGCGAGTCCGGCAAGAAACCCGCGTCGCGCAGGGCCCGGCGAGTGATCACGCCACGGAGCACGCCGTGGTCCAGCACCGGCAGACAACCCACTCCGCATTCCAGCATCACGGCCGCGGCTTCCTCGGCCGACGTATCGGGCGTGACGAATGCGAATGGCGAGTGAACGAGCGGTCCAATCGGTCCATCGCGGTGGTGGCGCGCGAGATCGCACAGGCACACGAGCCCAACCAGTTGCCCGTCGTCGATCACCAGCACGTAGTGCTCGTCCGCCGCCAATGCCGCATTGCGTGCCTGGTCGACACTCGTCGCCAGCCCGACGACGAATGCAGGGTCCGGGGAAACACTTTGGACGGTTACCACAACGAGCACCAAGCACGAGCCGTGCCGGAACCCGGTAGCCGATTTCGGACTCGCTTCGACAATCTACGCGGTCGAAGAGCAACACATGTCGCGCTTTGCCGCACTCCCACCCGAGCTCGAGGCTGAAATGACGATCATGGAAATGTCACCAGTCGATCCCGTGCCGCTTCAGGAAGTCCTCCCCGCCGAATTGGTGCTCAGCACGCTCAGAGCCTTTCGCGACGGAGACTTCGAGGTGGGTCTACCCCGCCACTACACCGGCATGGCGGGGGAAATCGCCCAGGCACTCAACGAAGTCATTTCACAAAATCGCGCGCTGACCCAGGAGCTAGAGCGCGTCAGCCGAGTGGTGGGCGAGGAGGGTCGATTGCAGCGTCGAGCGTCGATGCCCGCTGCGAGAGGCTCTTGGCAAACCTCCATCGAATCCGTGAACGAATTGATCGGGAACTTGGTGCAGCCGACCACCGAGGTAGGTCGCGTCATCGGCGCGGTGGCGAGCGGAGATCTTTCCCAGAAGATGGCCCTGGACATCGGCGGCCGACCCTTGAAGGGCGAGTTTTTCCGGACTGCGAAGGTCGTCAACGGCATGGTCGATCAGCTGAGCTCCTTCGCCAGCGAGGTGACGCGCGTCGCGCGCGAAGTCGGTACCGAAGGAAAACTGGGCGGTCAGGCGAACGTGCAGGGCGTCTCCGGTACCTGGCGCGACATCACAGACAACGTGAATCTGATGGCCGGCAACTTGACCGCACAGGTGCGCAACATCGCCGACGTGACGACGGCGGTTGCAAACGGCGACCTGTCCAAAAAGATCACGGTCGACGTGAAGGGAGAGATCCAGGAGCTCAAGAACACGATCAATACGATGGTGGACCAGCTCAATTCATTCGCCAGCGAGGTGACTCGCGTTGCGCGGGAGGTGGGCACGGAAGGGGAGCTGGGCGGCCAAGCGCGGGTGAAGGGCGTGGCGGGCACCTGGAAGGATCTCACCGACAGTGTGAACTCGATGGCTTCGAACCTGACGGCTCAGGTGCGCAACATTGCCGACGTGACGACTGCCGTCGCCAAAGGTGACCTGACGAAGAAGATCACCGTGGACGTGAAGGGCGAGATCCTGGAGCTCAAGAACACGATCAACACGATGGTCGACCAATTGAACGCCTTCGCCAGTGAGGTGACCCGCGTCGCGCGCGAGGTGGGAACGGAAGGCAAGCTCGGCGGGCAGGCAGCCGTTCCTGGGGCGAGCGGGACGTGGAGAGACCTCACCGACAGCGTGAACTTCATGGCGTCGAACCTCACAGCCCAGGTTCGAAACATCGCGGACGTGACCACCGCAGTCGCCAAGGGAGATCTGTCCAAGAAGATCACCGTGGACGTGAAGGGCGAGATCCTGGAGCTCAAGGTCACGATCAACACGATGGTCGATCAGCTGAATGCGTTCGCGAGCGAGGTGACCCGCGTCGCGCGCGAAGTGGGAACGGAAGGTCAGCTGGGCGGGCAGGCAGAAGTGACCGGTGTTGCAGGCACCTGGAAAGACCTCACTGACAGCGTGAACTCGATGGCATCGAACCTGACCGACCAGGTGCGCAACATCGCCGAGGTGACGACGGCCGTCGCGCGTGGCGATTTGTCCAAGAAGATCACGGTGGACGTGCGCGGAGAGATCTTGGCGCTGAAGAACACCACCAACACGATGGTGGATCAGCTGAATGCCTTCGCCAACGAAGTCACGCGCGTTGCGCGCGAAGTGGGTACCGAAGGCAAACTCGGCGGCCAGGCACGTGTGCCGGGCGTCAGCGGTACGTGGAAGGACCTCACGGACAGCGTGAATTCCATGGCGTCCAACCTGACCGACCAGGTGCGCAACATCGCGGACGTGACGACGGCCGTCGCGCGCGGCGATTTGTCCAAGAAGATCACCGTGGACGTGCGCGGAGAGATCCTGGAGCTCAAGAACACCATCAACACGATGGTGGATCAGCTCAATGCATTCGCCAATGAAGTGACCCGCGTCGCGCGCGAAGTGGGAACGGAAGGTCAGCTCGGTGGCCAGGCGTACGTGAAGGGTGTCGCTGGTACTTGGATGGATTCGACGGACAGCGTGAACTCGATGGCGTCGAACCTGACCGACCAGGTGCGCAACATTGCCGAGGTGACGACGGCCGTAGCGCGCGGCGATCTCTCCAAGAAGATCACCGTGGACGTGAAGGGCGAGATCCTGGAGCTCAAGAACACGATCAATACGATGGTGGACCAGCTCAATGCGTTCGCCAGCGAGGTGACCCGCGTCGCGCGCGAGGTCGGAACGGAGGGCAAGCTCGGTGGGCAAGCCAAGGTGCCGGGTGTTGCGGGGACCTGGAAGGACCTGACGGACAACGTGAACTCGATGGCCACGAACCTCACGAACCAGGTTCGAGGCATCGCCAAGGTGGTGACGGCGGTTGCCGGTGGTGAGCTCACTCGCAAGCTCGCGCTCGAGGCCAGCGGCGAGATCGCCGAGCTCGCCGACACCATCAACAGCATGACCGACACGCTGGCTATTTTCTCCGAGCAGGTCATCACCGTGGCTCGCGAAGTGGGAGTGGACGGCAAGCTCGGCGCACAGGCGAAAGTGCCGGGCGCCGCGGGAACTTGGCGCGACCTCACCGAGAACGTGAATCAGCTGGCCGCCAATCTCACGACCCAGGTGCGCGCCATTGGAGATGTGGCAACGGCCGTGACGAAAGGCGATTTGACCCGATACATCACGGTCGCAGCGAGCGGGGAGGTTGCCGCGCTCAAAGACAACGTGAACGAGATGATTCGCAACCTCAAGGAGACCACGCAGAAGACGACGGAGCAAGATTGGCTCAAGACGAATCTTGCCCGCTTCACCCGGATGCTGCAGGGCCAGCGCGATCTATCCACGGTCGCCCAACAAATCCTTTCCGAGCTCGCACCGCTGGTTGCCGTTCAGCACGGTGCGTTCTACTTGACCGAATCGGACGAAGCCGAAGGAACCGAGCTCAAGCTTCTGGCCAGTTACGCGGCCGGCGAGCAGGTGACGAAGTCGTTCCGATTGGGCGAAGGACTCATCGGTCAGTGTGCGTTCGAAAAGAGCAAAATCCTGCTCTCGAACATTCCGAGCGACTACGTGCGCGTGCGTTCCGGGCTCGGCGTGGCGTCTGCCCGGAGCCTCAGCATCGTGCCGGTGCTGTTCGAAGGTCGCGTGAACGCGGTCATCGAGCTCGCCTCCTACGAAACCCTGAGCGACATTCACCAGATGTTTCTCGACCAGCTCACGGAGAGCATCGGCATCGTCGTGAACACGATTGCCGCGTCAACGCGGACGGAAACGCTCCTGACGCAGTCTCAGTCGCTGACCCAGGAATTGCAGGTGCAGCAGGAAGAGTTGAGGCAGACCAACGAACGGCTCGAACGGCAAGCGGCGACCCTGCGCGAATCGGAGGAACGGCTCAAGCAGCAGCAGGAGCAGCTTCGCGGCACGAACGAGCAGCTCGAGGAAAAAGCGAAGCTTCTCGAAGTGAAGAATCGTGAGGTCGAGTACGCCAAGGCGGAGATCGAGGAGAAGGCGGAGCAGCTCGCACTGACCTCGAAATACAAATCGGAATTTCTGGCGAACATGTCCCACGAGCTACGCACGCCGCTCAACAGCTTGCTGATCTTGTCCCGCATGCTCACGGAAAATTCCGATGGCAATCTATCGCTGAAGCAGGTCGAGTTCGCCCGCACCATCCACGCCTCTGGTACCGATCTGCTCGCCCTGATCAACGACATCTTGGAGTTGTCCAAGATCGAATCCGGAACCATCGCGGTGGAACCGGGCGCCGTCCGGCTGGAAGAGCTCCGCGACTACGTCGAGCAGAATTTTCGACACGTTGCCGAACAGAAGGGGCTCGAGTTCGTCATCGAGCTGGCGGAGGGCATTCCCCGCTCCATTTTCACCGACGCCAAGCGGCTCCAGCAGGTGCTGAAGAACCTGCTCTCGAACGCGTTCAAGTTCACGGACAGGGGGCGGGTGACGATGGAGGTGAAAGTCGCGAGCTTTGGTTGGCGCCGCGACCACGAATCGCTGAATCAATCCGACGCCGTGGTTGCCTTCAGCGTCATCGACACCGGAATCGGGATCCCCGACGACAAGCAAAGGATCATTTTCGAGGCGTTCCAACAGGCGGACGGGACGACGAGCCGGCGTTACGGGGGGACGGGGCTCGGTCTGTCGATCAGCCGCGAAATCGCCGGGCTCTTGGACGGCGAAATCCACGTCGTGAGCGTTCCGGGAACCGGCAGCACCTTCACTCTGTTCTTGCCACGTGAGATGTTTCGAGGCGACGAACCTTCGCGAGCAGCGGTTCCCCGGGAAGGCTTCGTGCCGAAAGAGGTGAGCGCGCCGAGTAGCCGGCACTCGCTAGAGGAAAAGGCTCGCGTCGTGTCGGGCGATCGAGTCATCGTCATCGCTGGTGACGACGACGTCCAAGCTCGCCTGTTCCTCGACATCATCCACGAGAGCGGCTGGCGCGGAGCAATCGTCGCTCAGGAACTTCTGCCGACCTACGATTCTCAGCCACCTTCGGCGGTAATTCTGGATTTATCGTCAGACGGTTGGGTGACTCTCGACTACTTGAAGCGAAACGCCTCGACGAGGCACGTGCCGGTTCTCGGCGTTGGAGCGCCCGAGGACCGACCCCGGGCGCTCGCCGCGGGTGTGTACGACTTTCTAGAACGGCAGGCGGGGGTGAACGACGCGCGTGTCGCCGTCGAGAGCTTGCGGGCATTCGTCGCCAAGTCGCCACGGTCGCTGCTGTTGGTTTCGGACGACGGGCGAGAGCGCTTCACGCTGTCCGAGAGTATCGGAGGAGCGGACTTCTTACTGGTTGCGCTCGGCTTCGACGCCGAGGGCGTCGAGCTCGTGCTCGAGACCCAGAGCTTCGACTGCGTGGTGCTCGACCTCAGGAACCCATCGCAGACGGGGCTGGGGGTTGCAGAGCGCGTGATGGAGCTCGAGCCTCGCTGTCCGGTAGTGGTGTTCGACGTCGAAGGTGCGGAGCCACGCCAGAAGTTCGACGGGGAGCTCGTTCGGCGAGTGGATTCCGAGGATGCACTCTTGGCGGAAACCGTCTTGGCACTGCACAGAAGCGATGCGCATCTCACAGATGCTCAGCGACGCCGGCTCGCTGAGCAAGAGGATCGCGTCCCGACGCTCGACGAGGCGACGCTCTTGGTAATCGATGACGACGTCCGCAATATCTTCGCCATCACGAGTGCCCTGGAGCGTCATGGTGCGACGGTTCTTTATGCCGAAAATGGACGGGACGGCCTGGACCTGCTGGAGCGTACGCCCAACGTCGACGCGATTCTCATGGACATCATGATGCCGGAGATGGACGGCTACGAGGTGATGAGGCAAATTCGGTCTCAGGAACGGTTCGGCAAACTGCCAATCATCGCCGTAACCGCCAAGGCCATGCATGGGGACCGAGAAAAATGCATCCAAGCGGGAGCGTCCGATTACGTCTCCAAGCCCGTGGAGATGGAGCATCTGCTGACGCTCTTGCGGGTCAGGATGGCGCGATGACTCGCGGCCCAATTAGCAGCGGCGACGAGCGCTCGCGCGAACGCGTCGCGACGGACGAGCCCGTCGATATCCTGGTAGTCGACGATCGCCCCGAGGATCTCGCCGCCCTCAGCGAGGTCTTGTCGCGCCCCGGGTACAACGTCGTGGGAGCGCGGTCGGGAAGTCAGGCCCTCAAGCGCGTTCTGGAGCAAGACTTTGCCGTGATCTTGCTCGACGTGATGATGCCGGCGATGGATGGCTTCGAGGTCGCCTCGCTAATCAAGCAGCGGGAGCGGTCTCGGCACACGCCCATCATTTTTCTCACCGCTGCCGGTCCCGATCTCGACAAGATCTATCGGGGCTATTCCGTCGGTGCCGTCGACTATCTGTCCAAGCCCGTCGACGCTGACGTAGTGCGAGCAAAGGTGTCGATTTTTGCCGAGCTAGAGCGGAAGAATCGGCGGCTCAGACGCCAATCAGAAGCCTTGAAGGAAGCCGAGCGCCGGGAGCGAGAGCTCGCCATCGCCGAGCTGAAGGTGGCGGCGGAACGTCGCTACGTGAATCTGGCCGACGCGATCCCCGAGATCGTCTGGATGGCTCGGCCGGATGGCGCACTTTCGTACACGAACCATCGATGGCTCGAGTACACGGGTCTCGACATCGACGCGGCGCGAGGACAGGGCTGGCTGAGTGCGGTGCATCCAGACGATCGGGACGCGTGTGAGCGAGAATGGCAAGAGACCGTGGAGACCGGTCGCGTTCACGAGCTCGAATGCCGGTTGCGTCGTGCCAGCGACGGCGCATATCGCTGGCACCTCTGCCGCGCAGTTCCCGAACACGACGCGGGTGGAACGCTCGTAGGTTGGCTCGGTACTTACTCCGACTTCGAAGCGCTCAAGCAGGCGATTTGTGCCCGCGATGAATTTCTCTTGGTCGCTTCCCACGAGCTCAGGACCCCGCTCACGGCTCTCAAACTGCGGCTCCAGAGCCTCCAGCACGCTTTGCGGGACGACGAAAAATTGCGGCGCAAGATCGATGGTGCCGCGCGCCAGTCAGAGCGCCTGGAGCGTCTGGTCGAAGATCTGCTCGATGTTTCGAGGGTCACCACAGGACATTTCGACCTCACGCTCGGCCAGTCAGATCTAGGTGAAATCATTAGGGAAGTCGTGGAACGGTTCCGCGAAGAATCCTCAGCCAGCGGGTCGCGTATCGACCTGGACCTCTCAGCCGGCATGACCGGCACTTGGGATCGTTTGCGACTCGAACAAGTGGTCACGAACTTGGTCTCCAATGCGCTGAACTACGGTGCTGGTAAGCCGATATTGATAACGTTGCACGGAGATGAATCGCGAGTCGAGGTCCGAGTGCGGGACGCCGGGATCGGAATCGCGGCCGAGGACCTGCCGCGGATTTTCGATCGCTTCGAGCGCGTGGAGGCTCCGCGTGCTCACGGCGGACTGGGAATGGGTCTCTACATCACACGCGAGATCGTCCACGCTCACGCGGGGTCGGTGAGCGTCGAGAGCGCGCTGGGGGAGGGGTCTTCATTTTCCGTCTTCCTGCCTCGGGCAGATCAGCGCGCTCGATGAGTCTTCGATATCGTCGTCAACAGGTCTGCGAGTGAGAACGGCTTTCTCAAATAGGCGACAGCTTCGAGCAAATGAGCCTGCAGCGCTACGTCCGGATCTCCAGACACAATCACGACGGGAACCCTCTCCAGCCAGGGGCGTGCGAGCTGTGCGCTCCGGAACTCCGCGCCGCTCATCAAGGGCGTATGGAGATCCAGGAGGATCAAGTCCGGAATCGTCGCCTCGCGACCGAGCGCCGAGAGCGCGCTGACCCCGTGGGGGTGCGCTTCGACCCGATAACCCAGTTCCGTCAGAGTTTCCTCGATTTCGTTGCGGCAGATCGCATCGTTCTCGACCAGCACCACCCGCGTCATCCCGGCATCCCTTCGAGGCTGCGGAGCACCGCTGCGAGCTCCGTGAATCGGTAAGGCTTGGGCAGAATGCCAGCGAACCCGAAACGGGCGTGATCGGCGAGGACCGGGCTGTCGGAGTACCCACTCGACGCGATGGCACGCACGTCCGGTTGAATCTGTCTCAGCTCGGCGAGTGCTTCCAAACCCCCCATTCCTCCGCGGACCGTCAGATCCAGGATCACCGCATCGAAGGGTCGTTTATCTCGAACCGCCGTTTCGACGAGCACGACTGCCTCCGCGCCATCCGCCGCACAGTCGACGGCGTAACCAAGCTCCTCGAGACACATCGCCAAGATGCGGCGGAGCTCCGGTTCGTCATCCATCACCAGTATGCGCCCGGGGATTGGTTTGGCCGCTCCCACCCGAGGCGGCTCGACGACGCGCGGTAGCTCCTCGGAAGCCGGAATGAGCGCGAAGAACGTGCTGCCCTCCCCCGGCTTGGATTCCACGCGTAGCGTGCCGGAGTGCCGCTGGACGATGGAAAACGCGCTGGCGAGGCCGAGTCCGGTCCCCCGGGGCTTGGTGGAAAAGTAAGGATCGAACACTCGCTCCAGGTTCGGCGCGGAAATCCCGACGCCGGAATCCGCAACGAAGATTTCCACGTAGCGTCCGTCGGCCAGCGACGGGTCGTTCGCGATGTGGCGATTGCGTGCGCCGATCGTGACCGTCTGCCCGGGGCTGGTTGCATCTCGCGCATTGAGCACGAGGTTCGCGATCACTTGTGAGAGCTGCCCTTCGTCGGCGAACGTCGGCCAGACGCCGTCCGCCATCTGGTAGCGCGGATTCACCGATGAACCGCGCAAAGCCAAAGAAACAGTGCGCTCGATCAGCGGTTCGACCCAGAGGGGTCGGCAGAGCGGGCTTCCTCCTTTCGCAAATCCAATCAGTTGGGCGGTGAGGGCGGATGCACGCGCGCCAACGTGCTCGATATCGCTCATCAGCTCGTGAACTCGGGTGCCGGGCTCTTGTGTGTGCTTGGCAAGTGATGCGCTGTTCAAGACGATTGCCAGCATGTTGTTGAAATCGTGCGCGATTCCAGCGGCCAAGGTCCCGAGAGACTCGAGGCGTTCGACGCGTTGATGCTCTCGGTCGATCCGGCGGCGCTCGCTCATGTCGCGAAACGCGACCACCAAACCCGCCTGCTCGTTTCCCGGGTCGGGAAGCTTCGAGACGCTGCCTTCGATCGGCAGCTGGGTGTCGTCGGCACGCAAGAGCGCGGCGCCCGGAGGGAGCTCAATCGCCGAGGTGCTGTCCATGGCTCGACTGAGCACGTCCAGCGCACGTCCCTGAATTTCGTCCACCAGCATCAAACAGCGGCTCAAGCGTCGGTTGGCGCCTGTGTCGATCTTCATCGCTCGTTCCGCGAGCGGATTCGCGTAGCGCACCACGCCGTCTTCGGTCGTGGCGATGACCGCGACTCCTATGTTCCTGAGCAACGTTGCCAGCCAGATGCCGTGGGAACGGAGAGCACGATCCGTGGAAAGCCGCGCCAAAGCGATTTCGACGTTGGCGCCGAGGGTTCGGGCATCGAAGGGTTTGAGGATGTAGCTGTATGCTGGCACGCGGGTTGCGCGGCGCATCACGCTCGGGTCGGTGTTCCCCGTGACGTAAATGGTTCCGACGCCAAAATCGCGATGCAACAGATCCGCGACGCCGATACCATCCAGCTCCCCCGCCAGCATCAAGTCGACGAGCGCCAGATCGGGGTGCGATTCACGCGCGAGCGTCAGCGCTTCCTCACCCGTTGCTACCAGTCCGACCACGTCGTGTCCCGCATCGCGCAACACATTCGCCGTCTCCTCCCCACTTAGCCGGTCGTCCTCCACGATCAAGAGGCGGGCCATCGCCGCTCGCTCTCCCTACGAGAAAAATGCAGGGAAAATTCGCTGCCACGATGGGAGGAGCGCACCGTGATTTTCGCGGTGAGCTGCTGGGACAAGAGTCGGACGATGGTGAATCCCAGACTGTCGGACGCGAATCGGCCCTCGTCGAACCCCACGCCATCGTCTTTCACCCGGAGAAGTGCTGCGCCATTGGGTTGACCGCGCAGGTCAACGTTCACTCTTCCAGAGCCTCCGTTCACGAACGCATGGCGCAGGGCGTTGTCCACGAGCTCGCCTGCGATGAGACCGATCGCTACGGCGCGATCGAAGCCGACGCGCACCCGCTGGCCCTTGAGCTCGACCTCAACGTCGGCCGCCTCTCGGTTGACAGTTGCCCCGAGGGTTACTTCGCTCAAGAGCGCGAGCGCGTCGACTCGACCCGTTCGGCGGGCCCCCGTCTGCGCAGCCAGCGCATGGGCGATCGAGATCGTGCGGACCCGTGCCCGAGTCGCTTCCAGAAGCCCGGCGGCACGTGGGTCGACGATCCGCCGGAGCGCGAGACCGAGCATCGAATGGACCAGGTCGAGGTCGCCGACGATCCGATGACGCGCGGCACTCAACACGGACGCTTCGATGTACCTAGGTTCGGGGAGCACCATCGCCGCCGGTCTCGCCTGCACGTCGTGTGCCGTCGTGTTGCGCGAATTTTTGCGCAATTTTGGCGTCGAAAGCGCCCCTCGAGCCAGGGGGAATTTCGCAGCATGTTGCAAGCTCGATTCGAGGATCGAAATTGGTGCTGTGGCGGCGTTGTCAGCCGAATCGCGACTGGGGCAATTTGCGAATCGTTGCGATCTGCGACTCCGAGCGAGAAGGCCTCGCAAGAATGAGCCACTCGTCTCTTGCGATTCGGCGCGGGTGGCGACATAAACAAACGACGAGGAGAGGTCCTTGCGTCGTCGCTTTCTCCTGTTTCCGCAGGGCCTTCCCCCGATGGGCGAGGGAAGAGATGGATGTCTCGAGCTTGCTCACCGAGCCGGCGGCGATCTGGAACGGGTCATCGACGCACCGTCGCGTTCGATCGAGGCGTTCGCACATCACCTCGGACGTATGCGCTTGGTGCTCGAGGCTCGAGAAAGAGCACTGGTCGTCCTGTGGCACACCAACCCGCTGGGGTTGACGGTCCTCCACACACGTCGCTCGTTCAACAACCTCGTGGGTGCGCTGGCGTCGGCGCTGTGGGCGGTCTACCTCGACCCAGCGGAGGATCCGTTTTTTCTGGAGGCCGCGGCCGAGCTCGGGACCCTGGACGTTCCGCTGGACGAGGCGCCGATCTGGACAGCATCCGATTCAGAACGGTTCTTGATCTTGTCGCCTGCGATCGGTCGAGACATCGACCTCATGAGCCGCGTTCGCTGTCTCGACCAAGGGGAAGAGCTGGAGGAAGCTCAGTTTCGCGCAGAGCGTTCGGAGCTTCGCCTGACCCCGGCGGGGCGCCGACTCGAATCCGGCTTACGAGGTCGGCAGGTAGCGCGCCAGAGCGGGCCGACGCCCGCTCGTTCCGGAGCAGACCTGTCGGCTGCCATCGGAGACGAGCGCGAAGACTGACGCACCCCTGAGTCGATCACGGCCGCGAGCCAACGAGCGACTCCAACGAGTTCAGGCAAAGCTCCGTGCTAGAGCACGCTTCGAACGGGTGGGTGAGAACGAAGGAAGCGTCGCAAGAGAGTTGGTCGATCTGCTCGAGACATTCCGCGAGGGCGCGTGAATCGACGCCGCGGCGACACAGCGTCGTGTTCAGCGCTCCTTCCGCGTCGCGGTACAGAACCTCGAAACAGGAGGCTCTGTCGAGTCGACATTGCAATTCGCGATCGCATCGCGCTTTCGCGATGGCTTGCGCAGCACTTGCCTTCGTTTCGAGGCTTGGAAGCTCGTCGCGCTCCTTTTCGCAAGACACCGCGAGCATTCCCAGAAGCGTGAGCATGCAGGTGAGAGCTCGTGCAGCATTCATCGGTCACTCCTCCTCCGAGTGGACCGTGCAATGCGGATGCCGACTCGAATGCAGCGGGGCAGATTGCCGCGTGCCACGCTTTGGTTCTAGCGAGCTTGAAACCACGCTGACGAGACTGCGATGTTGTTCGAATTTCGACTTGGCCTCTCTCTTGCAGCATCGCTGGTTGGGACCAGGAGGTAATCATGGGACGAATTGCAATGTTTGTGGCCTGCGGCGTGCTTGCCTCGCTGTCGATTGTTTCGTGCGGCGCGAGCGAGCCCAGGAGCATGACACCGGCTTCCGGCGTGGAGCCGCGCTTCACTGCGCGCGAGGCCAGCGAGTCCATCGCACAGGAACGCTGCCAGTCCGCGGATCGCTGTGGCCACATTGGAAAGGCTCCGGCCGAATACCGGAACTTTCAAGAATGCATGTCGGCGTTTCGCGCCGATCTCGCCAAGAGTTTCAGCGACGACTGCTCGAACGGCGTTGCCGATCGCGCTCTCCGGGAGTGCTTGGCGGAAATCGACAACGAGGACTGCAGTGGATTGCCCGGCGTAGTCGACAGGATGGATCGCTATCTGGCGTGTCGGGCCTCGACACTATGCCTGGATTGAAGGAGATGCCCATGACGACAATTGACGATGTCGAGCTGCCAATGCAGAAGACAGGAGCGTTCGCGCTCTCGATGTTCTCGGCGCTGGCGGTAACCGGGTTTCTGCTCGTCATGACCTTCGCTGGCGGTTGGATGCGCCACGCGGCTGCCTTCAAGGCCACGCTGCTACCAACGCTGGCTCCCGACTCCCAGGAGGAGTTGCCGGTCCCGGCTTTGGCGATTCACCCCGGGCCTGCCCAAGGCACCTACAGCGAGCTCGATTCAGCCTACTTGTGCGCCGAGCCGGAACGAATCCGATCAGAGGAAGCGAGCTCCGTGGCCAACGACGACCCCGATGTGATCGATCCCACTACCGCCGCGCTCCGGAACGACCGATACGGACAGTACCTCGCCGATCGCGGCTACGTTCGCATCGAAGACCTGCGGCTGAGAGAGCGCACCATCCGAGACGGACAGGGACGAGTGATCGGTAAGAGTCTGGAGCTCGTGGCGGAGCCCGCTCGATAGTCTCGAGCGTCCTACATCGCCGGACGCGGCCCGAGCTCATCCAGGTACTCACGGCCGCGCGCCACTGTTAGGCTGTCCGTCGATGCAGGGCCACCTGAGCGGCTCCGTACCAGACGGACCTCGGAACGCAGTGAGCGCTGTCGTCAGCACACGGGCATGAGACTCGCGCACCTGGGGCCGGCTGGCACATTCGGTGAGATGGCGGCCGTGATCCATGCGCCTGACGCGGAGCTCGTGGCAGCGTCGAGCCACGCGAAGGTGTTTCTCGCGGTGCTCGACGGCCACGCCGACGCGGGCGTGCTCGCAGTCGAAAATAGCCTCGAAGGCTCGGTCGCAGAATCGCTGGACCTGTTGATCCCCGAGAGCCCTCTCGTGATCTCGGGCGAGCTCGTCGTGCCGATCGAGCATTGTCTGGTCGCCGCGCCGGGCGTGTCTGCGAGCGATGTACGCGTCGTCCATTCGCATCCCCAAGCGCTCGCTCAGTGCCGGCGCTACCTCGATTTGCACTACCCTGACGTGCGCATCGAGGCCGCCCTCTCCACGGCTCTCGGCGTAAAGCGCGCTCTGTCCGAGCCAGCTGCCGCCGCGATTGCTTCGCAACGAGCCGCCGAAGTCTACCAGGCCGAAATTCTGGCCACCAAGATCCAAGACCGTGAAGACAACGTCACACGTTTCTTGATCGTGAGCAAGCGGGACTCAGCTCCGACGGGCCACGACAAGACTTCACTCGCGTTCAAGACCGCACACGATCGCCCGGGCACTCTGGTCGCGGTGCTCGCGGAGCTTTCCAGCCGCGGCATCAACCTGACGAAGGTCGAATCCCGCCCGTCGAAGGATGCTCTGGGTGTGTACGTCTTCCTCGTCGACCTCGAAGGTCACCGCTCGGACGCCATCGTGGCAGCGGCACTCGAGCGCGTACGCGAGCAGACGAGTTGGCTACGCGTGTTGGGCTCGTATCCAAAACGGGATCTGGATCTGCGCTGAGCGCCTCGAATCGACCGGCAGGGGACATGTATCGCGGGCGCGCGGATTGGGGTCCCGTCGGTGCTCGTTCCCGATCGTTCGATCGTTCGAGCTCGCTACCGGCGCCGGGGAGCTCTTCCGGTGTCGAGCTGTGTGCGAGGTTTCAACCCGGCGGTGGACCGTTGCAGATCCAATACGAATTGGGCCCTCCGGCACACAGACAGGACATTCCCACGACGACACCCTGCTCGTAGACGAGCACCTCCTTCGAGCTCACGGTCGTGCACGGGCCACTCGGAGCGTGCGAGAGGACGGGGCGACAGTTGGCTCTGCCTTGGTCGCAGTAACAATGCGCGCCGACGCGATCGTCGGTTGGCGGCCGCACACAATAGCCGTGCGCGGAGCATTGTAACCCCGAAGCAGCAGGCTCGGCGGCACACGCTGCGTCGATCGCGCCCGCGGATGCGGAAGGTTCCGAGCTCGTGCCATCGCTGGTCGGAGCGCCCACGACCTTGGTATTCGACGATCCCGCCGGCCCACAAGACAGCGCAGCGACGGCAGCACAGGCGCTCGAGACGGTGCCGGATCGAACTGCTCGGAGACCCACGCGCGAAACATATCGCAAGCCACGCAGGCGGGCTCTCACGTTCATCAGTCGAGTCCGGGAATTGGGGTGTGTAGCGGCTTTGGCCAAGTCTCGACGCTACGTGCCCGTCGCAACGCGTGTGGCGATCCGCGCTCGGAGCTCGGCGTCGAGCTCGGGGTTGATGAACCCCGCGACATCGAGCGCAGAGACCGTAACGCCGGCTGCGCCCCAGGAGCCTTCGCGGACCTCGTGAACGAGCACCCAGACGCGGAGTGGGAGCATCGGGTCTGCGCCCACGCCCTCGAACGCGGTCTGAAACGCCTGAGTGACCCGCCGGTGAACCGCGGTCCGGCGCTCACCTTCGAGCAACCCTTCGAGCACGATCACATCGACGATGAAATGGTTCGGTGGGGCGCTTGCCGCCGATCGGAGCTCGCCGGCTACCGCCCAGTTTTCGGCGGTCACTTCGTTGAACTGAACGATGGTGACGGAGCGGCCCATGTCGGTGACCGCGTCGACCTCGGCGTCGAGCACGATTTCGGTGAGAGAAGACGCGAGCTGACGCTTTTGTTCATGGGTCAGTGCGCCGTGTGGATAGCTCAAGCGAACGAGGGGCATGGTTTCCACTCCCGGGTGTGAAGGCAGACGATGAGCTTCGAGTCGATCACTCCGCGGCCAGGGCAGTCAAGCTGCCACCAGGTTTCACTGCGACGAACAGCTCGTCACCGCGGTGAGAGTCAAGATTTCCTCGCCATCCGCGCAGTTCGTTCCCAACGGATGGGTCACGCATCCGTTTCCGGTCTGGACGAGCTTCATCGACGTCCACGGGTCGCCCGTGAACTTGTAGGTGCCGGCGCCGTATCCGGTGCCCCCCGCATACGATCCGGAATAATCCCACCGCCCACCGGAAGCTGGGTAGTGGGCGTCGGGATGATAGGTGGCGTGACCTTTCATCATGCCGCCGATCGGGATCCGGAAGTCCTTCTCGATATCGCACACCTGACCGGAGAACGAGAACGTCACCCTTGGCGCCGCTCACTGTCCAGCCGGGTGGCTTCCAATCGACCAGCGAAAATGTCTGCTCTCCGAGGCTCCAGTACGCCACCTTGGCGAGCTGGAAGATCGGCCCTGCGAGACCGGTCTTGCTGGTGCCCGTGACGGCTTTCAAGCTGCCGAAGAACATGTTGGCGATCGAGCCGAGATCCTCTTCCTCGGGCTGGGCCTCGACCACGAACGAGTACTCGGTCTTCCAGGCCTTGGCGATGCTCGGCAGCTCTCGCTTCTGAGCACGTCCGAGAATCTTCAGATCCACGTATCCCTTCGAGTCCGTCTTCTGCTTTCGCTGCTCGAACTTTCCCCACAGGACGCGATCGAACCCCGAGCCCTCCTGGAACTGCACGCCAACCCCGGAGAGCGCTTTGCCATCCTCGGGCAACTTGAACGACACGCCGTAAATGCTGTTGCTGAAGTTCGTGAGACAAGATTGCAGATTGTTGCCGTCGGGAATTCCTTGATAGTCGGTGACGATCTGGATCTTGTGCATTTGATCCTTGCCGTCGACCATCGACTTGGTGCGCTCGAGCTCGGCCGGCGTGGAGTCGATGCGGAGCGCCAGGGAGTGGATCGCCAGATAGGTGCTGAGCGCCGAGGTCACCAGGTTGGCATAGCCGGCAACCGTGCTGATTTTCTTGGCCAGGTCGCCGCTTGCGCCCAGCGCCTTCGAGAGGAGCTCGTTCGCCTTGGGAAGACTGGCCTTGGCGCCATCCTCGAACACGATGCTGCCGCCCCCACCAACGACTTTGAGCAGGGTCTTGACCCACTTGGTGGTTTCCTTGTCGCCGAAGAGCTCGCTGCACTTGAAGCCACCCTCGGCGGCGTGAGCCTCGGGGATGATGCTGAGCTCGGCCCAGCGATCCCTGTCTGGAACCGGCGTTAGCGCGCCTATTTTGATGCCGGTCGCGATGCGAGCGAGCGCGCCGCGAAACGTCAGCCAGCTCAAGAGATGGAGCGTCGGCAGATCGATCACCGCTTCGGTTCCCACCTTCGGATCCAGAATGTCGGCGCGCGACGCACCGCGCCGCACCCGTTCGCGGACGAGCTCCGCCAAGAGCTTCGCGGAAGGTTTCGAGCTCTGGGCGTTCGCGCGGAGATCGTCCAAAAGTGCCTGTCCGACCGCCTTCGAGTCCGCCCCCCTGAGGCCCAGGGTCAAGACGGCGCCAGCGTCGGAGAAGCGAACGCCCATCGATTTCTTTTCCATGCCGCTCATGAGCCACACGGTCCAGAAGTAGGGTCCGGGCATGTCCGCGGTCGCCTTGTTGAGACTGCTGCCCGTCACGCCGTAAATTGGCACGTCCAGCGTTTCGTAAATCTGCATCCAAGCGGACAGCCGCCGCTTCGGATCCTCCAGTGCGTCGGCGAGAGCGCGAGCTTGCGCGGGCGGCTCACCCGCGGGGAGCGCCATGGGCGCGGGAGCCGGCGGGACCTTGGGCGGGGGCAAGTGGTCGCGTCCGAGCAAGCGTTTGATGGGCCCGCACGACAGGAGCGCCCAGAGCAAAACGAAAGCCGCGACCGCTCTTGGAGCGACACCAGTACGAGCTCGGAACATCGTCTGCCAGATCGCACCAACGGCGGGACGGATCACGCCAATCAGCGAGCGGATCGCGCCAATTCGAGCGAAGGGAGCTATCCACCGAGAACGCAGGACTGGATCGCGTCGACCTCGGTCGGGCAGGCGCCCTGCAAGAGCTGGGGCTGATCCTTCTCGTCACACACGAAGTCCGCCGGAGCGCGTGTCCCGGCGCATTGGTTGGCAGCGTCCAGCTGCGGCGCGCAGTTGGGGAAGTTCGTGTAGCCGGATTGGCATCCGCTGATGCAGTCAGCGACGGTGCCGCTGCAAATCCCGGCGAGCGCATTGCAAGTCGACTCGCAGACGTTGCCCGCACCACCGCCACTCCCTCCACCCCTGCCGCCACTGCCGCCGTTGGCGACACCGCCACTGCCCCCCGCGGTTCCTCCGGCGCCACCACCGCCGCCGCCGCCGCCGGAGCCAGAGCTACACCCCAGCGCGAAGGTCAGAGTCAAGCAAGCAATGAGGCGAAGCATCGATTACGCTCCAGGCAGGAGCGCATCACGTGCGATGGCCCGTGCGTTGGCTGACGCCGTCGGCATGGTTCAACCGTCGTGTCGCCAAGCCGACTCGCGGCGTCCTCACCACAGCGCCAGGTTTGGCCGGATTTTTTGGCGATCCTTCGCATCGACCACTCACTTCGCTGTCCACGCGCTCTCGTTGAATCGGTCCCCCTCACGCATTCAGGGCGTCTCATGACGGGACGCGACTGTCGGTCGTGAGGCGGTTGGGTGCCCGGGGGGCGCTCTCGGCAACTGCGCTCTCGGACGGCGCAGAGGTGTCGCGACAGGCGATCGTGAAGCACTTGAAGGTGCTCGAAAGCGCGGGGCTCGTGTCCCACGAAAAGCGCGGGCGCGAGGTGTTGTACGCGATCCAGCCACGACGCCTCGCGGACGCCCGCGCATTTCTCGACAGGATCTCTGCGAGCTGGGACCGCGCAACCGAGCGCCTGAGGCGGACGGTGGAGGAGCCGGCAGCGCCCAGCGGGCGAAACGAAACCCGCGACGTAGCTCATCGCCTGCGGTCTTCGTCGAATGTACGTCGCTCGTGCCCCATCGCGAACGGTGAAGTCCCGCTTCTTCCGACAACGCTCCATGTACCTCCGCCCGAACACCCGCTCTGCTTCGCCCTGATTGTGGGCGCGACACAGGACGCGAACGTTCTCCGCCCCGGAGCTCCCACCCCGAGCCTTGGCCTGCTCGTGATCGAGCTCCAGAAACCCGCGCGCCGAGCAGCGCCGACCTCGGGCATCGACGAACGTGCATCGGAGTCCGTCTCGCAGGGCCACTTCGCGCCTGGTCGCATTGGTGACCCGCGATGGTTTGGCAGCCCGCGGTTTGCGAGCGCGCTCGGTCTGTCCGAACTTGTGTTTCATCCGCTCGGCAATCAGGAGATCCACCGCAGCTTCGACGATGGTCGCCAGGTCGCCGCTGGGATTCTTGTGACTCGTGAGATCCCGTGCGAGCCTGAGTTTTTCTTCCAACGTTCGAGACGCGGTGAATTTCACGAGCACGCGCTCCGCAGACAGCGGTGAGACGCGGCCGCGATCTGCTGGGCGTGGCGGAGGTTCTCGTTTCGCGGGCGGAGCGGGTGGAGGGGACGGAGCGGGAGGCGGCGACGGATCGGGCTCCGAGATCTGTTCGACGTTCAACGTCAGCGGGATCGACGCCACCGGTCGATCGGGCAACTTACGAATGCTGTCCGCCACATCGGGCTTTGGAAACCGCGCCGCGAGCACCCGCTCCGTCTCGCGGACGCTCCTCCCACTCACCGCGTCGAGCAGTTCCTGCGCGTTTTCCTCGGTCAAAACGCTCTTCAGGCGCCCGAGCACCGAAAGCGAAACTCGACCCGTCTCGAGCCCGTCGTAGATGCACGGAAACCTGCGAGCCAAGCGTGCCGCTTCGATCCGCCGACACGCTTCATCCTCACTGAATCCGAGCCGCTCGGTGCAATACGCAAAGAGGGACGAGCACGCCTCCCGAAGATGAAGCTTGCGCGCCTCCATCTCGGCGAGGTGCGCCACGAGCTCCGCGGTCAATCCCCGGTGTGCCCGAGTCACCCGATGAAGCTCCGCGACAAGCGCGCCATCGGTGAGCTTCCCCAACGAACTGAAATCAGCACTCTTCATTCCATCGTCCTACCACGGGGATTTTCGTGCCCCGCAATCGCCCGAGGACGCGTTTCGGGCGAGCGACCCGGCGCGAAAATCATTTTTTCCCCACGCGCCCGTCACGCGCCGCCTGCGTGCGAGGAATGAACCCTTCTGACGCCCATCGTCCTAAAGAGCTCGCCAGCGTCGAAAATCCTGTCACGAAAATTCGACCGCTGGTCTGCGTTTTTTCAGCACTGCGAACATCCCGCGGCGTCGCTCGGTCAGCTCGGGCGGACGATTCGTGCGCGATCCGCGACAGTCGCGGGTGAATTCGGTTGGCGCTGCACGACCGACGCGGAGGCATCCGCGACAGCCGCGAGTGAAGCATCGCTTTCAGTAGTGAGGAAGCGGAGGCGCGGCCGGGACTACCCGCGTGACCCGACCCCTGCGATCGACCCGCCTGTGTAGGTGCTCACGATCAAGAGCGCGTGCGTCTCGACTTGCACGGCCATCAGCGACTTCGGCCTCTCGTGAGCGCAGACGGTAGAGCGAGTGGTTTCGCGTTCGGAAGGTCGTTCGGGGCTATCGGCTTTTCCACATGGTTCACTTCGACAGGACTTCGTAGACTCGAATGCTCGAGATATAGGGGTTTTTGGCGGCAATCTTCTCTGATGACGGAAGCGCCCGTCATGGAATCGGGGCCCCCCGCTTTCGCGAACGACCGCCGCGCCGTTGAACAATCTGCATCCAACTGGTTGCAGATGGACCGCTTCTCGTTCATTCTGCAACCAGGAGGTTGCGGATGACAACGACGGACCGGATCGAGAAGCGCGTCACGCTGCGTGCACCCGTAGCGCGTGTTTGGCGAGCTATCACCGACGCAGAGGAGTTTGGGCGCTGGTTCGGCTTCCGACTGGAAGGCGCCTTTGCGCCGGGAAAGACGATCCGGGGGACGTTCGAGGGCGAGGTCGACGAATCCGCGATCGTCGAGCATCAGAAAAGCCTCGGTCTGCAGCCGTCGCGGGTGAAGCTCCCCGGCGCCAACTCGGTCTTCTGCACGGTGGAGCGGATCGAGCCAGAGCACTACTTCAGCTTTCGCTGGATCCCGTACGGAATCGACGCCGAAGCGGACCCCGAGAACGAGCCGACTACCCTCGTGGAATTCCGACTCGAGCCGGATCCGGAGGGCACGCTGCTCACCATCGTGGAGTCGGGCTTCGACCGTGTCCCCGCGCATCGGCGCAATCGTGCATTCCGCATGAACCAAGGCGGCTGGGTCGCCCAGGCCGGCAACCTCGAGAAGTACGTTGCAAGCGCCTAAGCGGGTAGTCGCCGACTTGTTCTTCGCGCTTGGTGACGGGACGCGACTGTCGGTCGTGAGGCGGTTGGGTGCCCGGGGGGTGCTCTCGGCAACTGCGCTCTCGGACGGCGCAGAGGTGTCGCGACAGGCGATCGTGAAGCACTTGAAGGTGCTCGAAAGCGCGGGGCTCGTGTCCCACGAAAAGCGCGGGCGCGAGGTGTTGTACGCGATCCAGCCACGACGCCTCGCGGACGCCCGCGCATTTCTCGACAGCATCTCTGCGAGCTGGGACCGCGCAATCGAGCGCCTGAGGCGGACGGTGGAGGAGCCGGCAGCGCCCAGCGGGCGGAAAGCGTAGTAGGAGACGCCGTGTACGCTGCCAATCCTGGAGCGTTAGAGCGGTCGTTCTCGCAGCAACACCACACGCGTGGTGCGGGGTGAACCCGAGCCGGCGACACTGACTCCGAGGGTGGGGGTGATGCGCCCGGTTTCCTGGCTCGAGCGCGTGGATTCGCTGCGGACGTCCTTTCGGCCGAGGGAGTCTTGCCCGAGGGCAGCGCCCCGTTTCCTGCGATCCCGGTCGTCGGGCTCGAGCGCGAGATCGCCGCGTTCGATTCGCAGGACCCAAGAGACGCCGTGGGAGCCTTGGGGCACTCGCAACCGGTGGCGCGTCAATCGATTCTGCATGGCCTGTCTCACTCTTTGCCAGCGCGCCTCGTCACCGTCGAAGCTCACCAGACGAGAAGAAAGAAGCGCCCCGACGCTATCATGGACGCCTCCACCCCACCACGTGGCGACCGTCCAGCTCGACCTGACACGCCTCACGCTCGATCTTTCGTCGCTCGCGGCTTCGCGTGATGGCCGACGGCGTAGCCGCCAATCAGCACGAACTCAACCAGCACGAACTCAACGCCCGCGCGTACGAACTCCGCCAACAGATCTCTGAAGTCGGGGTGGAGGGCCATCCTCTCCTTTCAGCGCCAAGGCTTCCTCGACCAGTGACCACATGGTGCGCAGTCGATTGGCCGGGGTCATCGCGAGCCAAAACCGCAGATCCACCTATTCCAGCTCTGCGAAGGAGGACGCCACACCCCCAGCCCACTCGTTCCGGCGAGCTTTCGACCGGTTCGGGCGGGTCCGTTGGCACGGTTGGCTCGCCCTGCCCTCCAGCTAGCGCGCGGCGAAACGCGGGACTAGCCTGGCAATCGAAGTCAGAGGGACTGGTCGAGGGGGCGCAGAAACGCACGTCCGAGAGGGGGAGCAGGCTTCAATGAACGTGGAGGTCGCCGGCAGAATGCGACGCGTGTCCCGCAATCTGGGCGTCGCCGTTTGCGCCATCGGCGCGATCGTCCTCTTCGGCTGGGCGTTCGACATCGAGGCGATCACGCGACTCGCGCCCGGCTTGGCGACGATGAAGATCAACACGGCGCTCGGCTTCGTGTCGACCGGCGGGGCAATCGTGGCCCAGCACAAGACGAGCGAGACCGGGCGTCGCGTTCGGGTCGGGCTCGGGGCTTTCGTCCTGGTTTCGAGCGCGCTCACCCTGCTCGAATACGAGACTGGAGCATCGCTTGGCATCGACCAGCTCTTGGGGAGCGACAGCGGGGGCGGGCCGTTCCCCGGTCGCATGTCGTTCGCCACGGCTTTTGCCTTTGTGTTCGCGGGAGCCTCGTTGCTTGCGCACGATCTGAAGATCGGGCGGCAACGTGTGAGCGACTGGTTGGCGTTGCCCACGGGCTGCGTCGCGCTGGTGGCCGTTCTCGGATACGGCTACGACGTTTCGGGCTTGTACGCGATCGACGCATTCGGAAGCGTCGCGCTCCACACTGCGATTGCATTCCTGGCGGTGGCCGTGTCGCTTTTCACGACTCGCCCCGATCAAGGCTTCGCGCGTGTGCTGTCCCGCCAGGGTCCGGCCGGAATCCTCGCGCGCCGCTTCTTTCCAGCAGCCGTCCTGATTCCTGCATTGCTCGGGTTTTTGCGACTCGAGGGTCAGTGGCACCGACTGTACGGCACCTCCTTCGGCTCCGTGCTCTTCGTCACCGGGATGGTCGGCAGCTTGCTTGCGCTCACCTGGTGGAATGTTTCCACCATCGAGCGCGTCGACGTAACGCGTCGCAACGTTGAGAAAGCCTTGCGGGAACGCGAAGAGGATCTGGCGACCACACTCGACAGCATTGGGGATGCCGTCATCGCCACCGACGCCGACGGCCGAGTGACGAAGATGAATCCAGTTGCCCAAGACCTGACCGGTTGGCGTTTGGAAGAAGCCGCGGGCCGGGAGCTCGACGAAGTCTTTCACATCGTCGCCGAGAGCGATCGGACCAAGAGGTCCAGTCCCGTACCGACGATATTACGAGACGGGCGTGTCGTGGGTTTGGCGAATCACACGCTCTTGATCGCGCGTGACGGCCGCGAATACGCGATCGCGGACAGCGGTGCGCCCATCTTGGATGCGAATGGAAAGACCCGGGGCGTCGTTCTGGTCTTTCGCGACATGACCGAGAAACAGCGGACTCAGGCTGCGCTCGAACGGTCTCGCGCGCGCTTCGCGCGCCTTACCGAAGCCGGAATCATAGGGATCCTGTCGGTCGATGCCCAGGGCAGGATCCTGGAAGCCAACGACACGTTCCTGCGTTCGGTCGGTCACTCGCGCGACGATCTGTTGTCGAGTCGGGTGACGCTGGTGGATCTCGGCGCGCCCGAGTGGCGAGATCCTACGGATGCGGTCGGGCGACTGTACGAGAAGGAGCTGACTCACAAGAATGGAACACGGGTTCCGGTATTGATCGGAATTGCAGCGACGGATGACTCCAGCACGCTGTTCGTCGCCGACTTGAGCAAGCTGCGCAGCGCGGAAGCGGCGAAAGTTGCCGCAGAAGATGCGCTAAGTCGAACGGAAGAGCAACTCCGACAATCTCAGAAGATGGAGGCAATCGGTCGGCTCGCAGGCGGTGTAGCTCACGACTTCAACAACATGCTTTCGGTGATCTTGAGCTACGCAACGATGTTGCTCGCGGATCTGGCTCCCAACGATCCCGCGCGGGAGGACGTGCGGGAGATTGAGAAGGCGGGGTTGCGTGCGGCCGATCTCACGCGCCAGCTTCTGATGTTCAGTCGCCAGCAGGTCTTGGAGCCAAAGGTCATCGATCTGAACGACCTATTGACGGGGATGAGCAAGATGCTCCCGCGTCTGGTCGGCGAGGACGTCGATATCGTGACCAACTTGGCTCCGACGCTCGGGCGCGTGACGGCAGATCCAGGCAGCATGGAGCAGGTCGTGATGAATCTAGTGGTCAACGCTCGGGATGCGATGCCGTCCGGTGGGCGATTGACCATAGAAACCGCGAACACGGAGCTCGACCAGGCCTATGCTGATGCGCACCTGGGAGTGAAGCCGGGACGCTACGTGATGATCGCGGTCAGCGACAACGGCATGGGAATGGATCGCGCAACACAAGCGCGACTCTTCGAGCCCTTTTTCTCGACGAAAGCCCGGGGCAAGGGCACCGGGCTCGGTCTATCGACTGTCTTCGGAATCGTTCAGCAAAACTCGGGCAGCATCTGGGTCTACAGCGAAGTCGGTCAGGGGACGACGTTCAAGGTGTACCTACCGCGAATCGAAGCGACCCTCGCTGTGCCGCACGCGGGCGTTCGGGAGGAACCGCCACGCGGGACCGAAACCATCTTGCTCGTGGAGGACGAAGACGCGGTGCGCGCCGTCGCTCGAAGCATCCTCGAGCGGCAGGGGTATCGGCTGCTCGTAGCGCAAAACGCGGGCGAGGCACTTCTTCTGTGCGAAGCTCATTCTGGGGACATCGACTTGCTGCTCACCGACGTGGTGATGCCACAGATGGGCGGGCCGGAGCTCGCAGCGCGCCTGGCCAAGCTTCGCCCGAAGATGCGCGTACTCTACATGTCCGGATACACCGACGATGCTGCCGTCCGTCACGGTCTCGTCGCGTCGTCGGCATTCTTTCTACAGAAGCCAATCACACCCGAGTCCCTGATTCGAAAAGTGGGCGAGGTCCTAGGGGTCGCCCTCCCCTGACTCAGTGCGGAGATCGCGCGCAGCGGAACCCAACGTCGTGCCGACGAGCACTGGGAGCGAGGCCCTCGCGATGGGTCCGGCGCAGCTCGAGAGCGTCGCCGCTGGTCCACGCGCCGCCGCGCACTACGCGCTCGGCATCGGGCCCTGGAGGCGCAGCGTCACCCACCGAGTAGTCCGCGTACGCGTCGTCCGTCCACTCACGCACGTCATCCGCCAACTCGCACACGCCAAAGGCCGAGCATCCGGCCGGGAAACTTCCCACTGGCGCGGTCGTGGCAAAGCCGTCGCTCTCGTTGACCAGCGCGTCGAGACCCGCCTGGTTGCGTCGACTCCAGCGCATGCAATCGAGGTCGCACGCGTTCACGACGTGCGTGCTCGGCTTGGTCGCACCCCACGGGAATCCACCGACGAGCTTCTTGCCACGCGCCGCGTACTCCCACTCGGCTTCGCTCGGTAAACGTGCGCCGCGGAATGCGCAATACGCTCGCGCCTCCTCCAACGCCACGCAGTTCATCGGGTGCTTGCCCTTGTCCGCCTGCCGACCGTTGCAAGTCGCTCCGTAGATCACGCGCTCTTTGGCTCGGATCAGCGGCCAGTCGACCGTGGCCGATGCCTCCCGGCACGCGCCAGCATCCGCACACCGCTTGTAGTCGTCGACCGTGACCTCGTGGGCATCCATGCAATAGGGCTCCAGCCGAACCTGGTGTGCCGGACGTTGGTTTTTCGGCGCGCTTTTTCGTCCGAGCCCATGAAGAAGAGGGCGCCGGGGATCTCCACGGTTCCCGCCTGGCAACCCGGGGCTTTGCTGGAAGGGAACGCGCTGGCAGCGCTGGTCGTTTCGTGTGCCGCGCTCACCCGCTCGGGAAGCTCGCGAGGGGGGACTTCGCGAGCTCCGTAGAGCGTGTCCGCCGCTGCCGCTGCCAGTAGGCCGAGCGTTCCGAGACCCGCGAGGCCCAAAAGCCAAAAGCGAAGCCTCGAACGGCGTGGGCGTTCCGCCGGCTCGGCTCGGGCGGGGCGCGCCGGCCGGACGCTGGCCATCGACGGCGACGGCGTCCGCCACTCCGGCGACGAGTACATCGAAGCCGCGGCTGCCTCGAGCGCAGACCAGAATTCGCCCGCACGCGCATAGCGCGCCGTTGGATCGATCGCCAACGCCTTGGCGAACACCGCCTCGACGGGCTCGGGCAGAGACACGCCGCGGCCACCAGGAGTGGGGCGTCGCTCCGGATCGCAAGACGCTTGGTTGAGCTCGGCCATGTCGTTCCCGTCGAGCGGCGGCTGTCCGCTCAGCATCTCGACCGCGATCAGCGCGAGCGCGTACACGTCGGTCCAGGGCCCCGTCGCTCCGTAACGACGAGTGAACTGCTCGGGTGCGCCATACAGTGGCGTGAATGCGAACACGATGCGCCCGGTGACCGCGAGCGCGGCCTGGAAGCGCGCATTGTCGAGCATCATCTTGGCGACACCGAAATCGAGAATCTTGATGCGCACGGGTCCTCGACGCGGATCACCGCCGAGAACCAGGATGTTTGCGGGCTTCAGGTCGCGATGCGCGACGCCCTCGTCATGGACAACGTCCATCGCGAGCGCCACGGGTCCGAGCACCCGCCGAACCTCGGGCATCGTCCATGGCGCGATCCCGTTCGCCCGCTCCGACTCCAGCACGTCGTCCAACGTTCGGCCGTCCACCCACTCGAGGACCAGATACGGAATGGAGGTGACCTCGCTCTTCAGCGTACCGAGGTCGTGTGCTTGAACGATGGAGCTCGTCCGACTGCTGAGGCGAGTCAGCAGCTTGCCCTCGTTGATGAATGCCTCTTCCAGATCCTGCTGCTGTTTGCTCGGTGCGAACGCGAGCGCGTTGAAGAACTTGATCGCAACGGGCAGATCCAGACCGATGTGCAGCGCACGATACACGACCGCGAAGCCGCCCTCGCCGACGAGCCGCTCGACGCGATACTTCTCGGCTACCAGCGTGCCGATGATGTCGAGCGGATCCTGCTTATCCATCGCGAAGCTCGCAAACATCCGCGACGTAACACTCCCGCCGCGGGCTCGAAAGCGCTGGGCGGAGCACGCCAAATTCCCACGCGAATTCAGCTCCGCCGGGTGCGATGGAGGTCACCGAACTTCGACTTGATTTTTCGATCGGGTCCCACGCGACGACGAACGCGATCACTGCCCGCGGTCGAGGAAGTCGTCCGCGCCGCGGGGAGCATGCGGGGCTCTGCCGTTGCTAAGCGGCGGTTGGGCGCTGGCGCGCATCCGTCACGACGGACCCCTCGAGAAGCGGCAGGCCCGCGGTCATGGATCTGCGTCGGCGAAACAAGTCTCTCCCGCCGGATCGCACTCCGTCGTTTCGGGCACCAGCGTGAAGCTTCGGGGGTACCGCCGGAGCCTTTCGTGGTCCGAGCGAGTGCGCCGTCTCACTTCCCGTAGGCGTAGTCGAGCTGGTACGAGATGCACTGGTTTGTCGGGCCCGACGTTGCGACGTAGATGAGGACGTCAGCCTCGTCGTTCGCCAGGTTGGAGCCGAAGCTGAGCCTTGCCCCGTTGGGACCGCAGCAGCCGGTGTAGCCGCTGACCGACGCGGTCGTCCCTTCGAGGCAGCCCGGCGGAGCGCTACCGTTCGCTGGCTTCAGGTAGACGCATACCGTCGTGGGTACCGAGGCCTTCACGCTGGCGTGGGGTTGGATCTGGTCCAAGCCGCAGAAGGCATCCAGGCCGAAGAACGTGTACCAATCGGGATCCCCGGACGTGGAGATGTCCGCGGTCAGCTGTTGAGCCGGCTCGCAGTCATTGATCATTCCGTCTCCACCCGTGTCGATCACACGTGCGGCGGCGAAGGTGTCGTTGGGCTCGTAGGCGTCCGGCGGGCAGTTCGTGCCGCCGTCCGTACTCCCGCCGGTTCCGCCGGTTCCGCCGCCCGATCCACTGACTCCACCGGAGCCGCCACTTCCGCTGGCACCGCCCGTACCCGAGTCGCCCGCTTGGCCGCCCGACCCACCATCCAGGCAATTCACGCTGGGAGTGCTCGACGGATTGGTCAGGGCTCCCAGCAAGCATTGTGCGGTCTTGTCGGGCAGTGCGCGTTTCACCATCACCTGTTGCACGCAGCTCGAGAGCTCCGCCATGCAGGTCAGGCCGCCGAAGCACTGGTTCTCGATGTCGGTGAGAACGCTGTCACCGAATGGCAGGATGATCTGTCGCGCGGTCTTCAATGCGTCCGGTACGTCGCCTTCGCCAACGAGCGCATCTTCACAACCCGGAATGGGTACGGGCGGACACTCCGCACAGAACTTCTTTGCGAACGCCTTCTGGCCTGGCGTGGGCGCGAGCGCCGAAATCCCTTTCCCCAAACAGTCGGTGGGAGCTCCACCCGCTTCGACGCACTCGGCGCTCGCGGTCAGGAACGGATCGCTCAGGACGGCAGACAGATCCGCGCAATCCGCGAGCAGCGCCTGGTCGCAAGGCGTCGCAGCACACGCGGCGATCGAGGCCTCGATCGCGCTGCACAGGTGTTCGGCAGGAGTTTGCTTCTTCTTGGGTTCACCGTTGCCCCCGTCGTCCGAGCCGCAGGCGGCGAGGAGGCTAGCCGAGAGAGAGACGCCCAGTAGAACGCGCAACCAAATCACGGTCTTCATTCATCCCTCCAGTTTCGGCTTCCCGATCAGCGCAGGAAGCAAAGCGTGCGCGGTCGCGCGCAAGTTGTCTGCAAGAGCTTCATCGTCGAGGTCTTGGAACACGGCCCAGCGCCACACGTGAATTTTCAATGCGCCGACGAGGCCCCAGGCGAGCGCCTCCGGAGCGGTCGTGGCGATGTGTCCGCGCTCGATCATGTGCTCGATGCGGGTTTGCACCAGGCGTGTCAGCGCGCTGTACGCGTTCTGGAGCACCATCCGCGTGCTTGCGCTCGAGCCGCACTCCGTGAGCGCAACGCGCAGAAGCGCCCGGTGCTCGAGCAACTTTCTCACCACTACGTCCACCGAGATGTCGAAGCTATTCTTCAAGTCGGTCGCCTCGCGGAGAGAGCGAGCGGCGTCGAGCGTTAGGTCGGCCATCATGCGTTCTACGAGTGCCTCGAGCACTGCCTCCTTGGAAGGGAAGCGCGCGTAGAACGCGGTGGTAGATACGCCGGCCCGAGCGATCACCGTGCGGAGCGAGGTCTGCCCGTACCCAGCCTCGGCGAATACCCGCTCGGCCGCCGTCAGGATACCGTCGGACGAGGGCTTGCTGTGGCTACCACGCCGGCGTTTGGCGACCTGCATTCATAGAATTTATACTATGATTACCTGCATTTCAATCAAAAAAACAAACGTTCGTTTTTTATGGGTGAGGGCGCTGGTTTTCGGCGGGAGTGACGCCAAAACGTGATGCGCTCCAGGTCCGCGGCCGCTGATATCGTCGACTGCCCGTGAAATTCCCCCCGCGGTGGGGAGCATCCGATGAAAACGGCGATTTTAGCGAGCTTGGCTTTTCTCGTCATGGCTTGCTCCAAGAACCGGGATCCAGATGCGCAAACGCTCGTTGGCGAGCTCCAGCAGCTGGACCGAAGCGTCGAGGAAACCGTGAAGGCGTCGCCCAACGAGGCAGGGCTCAGACAGGCGGACGCGCTGATCGGCGGAAAGCGCGAGTCTCTGCATGCGCGTGTGCTGGAGTTGAACAGCACGGACGTGGAGCTCACCCCAACCACGTCTTCTGCGCTGACCAATGCGTGCGTCGGCAACACGTCCTCGGCCAAGATCGCTCGGGGCTACGTCTACAACGCGGTCCTGAACGGCAACCCCGCGCTTCGCAAGCGCGCCAACGAAGTCAGCCTCTCGCTCTGCAAGATCTGTGAAACGCCTTCCTTCAGCACGATGTGTTCGAGCTTCGAGCCGGGGCAGTGAATGGCAGTTTCGGAGAAGCGACGGAAGGGCACGGGCGGTAGGGAAGGAACATGCCCCGTTCCAAAGGAACCGTCATCGGCTTCTGGATTGTCACTGCGCTCTTCTGCCTGCAGATGAGCTTCACGGCCTACGCCGAGCTGCGACTGCCGCAGGTGGCAGAAGCGTTCACCCACCTCGGCTTCCCCGCGTATTTCAGGGTGGAGCTCTCGTGGGCCAAGCTGGTTGGCGTCGTGCTGTTGCTGGCACCGGTGCCGACACGGCTCAAGGAATGGGCCTACGCCGGTTTTGCCATCGACCTCGGCTCTGCGCTCATCGCCCACTTCTCGGTTGGGGATGGTCCGAAGGCGTGGGGCTGGGCAGCCGCAACGGGCGTGCTTTGGGGGCTGTCGTACTTCTTCTGGCGCCGTTTGCAGAGGCAAGCGAAATAAGGAAGCTGACGGGGCGTCGTCGCGTAGGCTTGAGTGAACCGGGAGTGTGCGCTTGAATGGGCTGATTCTGCGCAGGGGGTTCGTGTGGGGTGCTGTGTTCACCGCTTGCGCGGTGGGCTGCAGTTCCTCCGGGTCGGGTGATGGCGGCGGCGGAACCGCTGGATCGGCGGGCGTCACTTCCACCGGTGGCTCTGCCGGAACGTCGGGTTCTGCCGGCGGAGGAACCGGCGGAAACGGTGGTTCGAGTGTCGACGGCGGTGGCGGCGCTGCCGGTGGCTCCGTGCCCGATGGCTGGCCGATGGAGTGGTTGAAAGTCGTTGGAGGGCCGGAGCACGACGGTCTCGATGACGTTGGTTTCACGAGCTCAGGCAAATGTTTGGTGTTCGGCGCGGTCAGTGCGGGAACCGATTTCGGAAAAGGCGCTGTCAACGCAAGCGCGTACCGTGACGTAGTACTCGCGGAGCTCACGTCGACGGGCGACGAAGTTTGGGTGAAAACGTTTCCCGGTTCAGCGGACGAGCTGGCAGTGGACATGGACATCACCGGCGAAAACGTTGCTCTCGGCTCGACGACTGGATCTACCAGCCGTGTCGTGAAGCGCGTCAACGCGACAGGAACGGAGATCTGGAGCAAGACCTTCACTTTCAATGCAGGTTTTTCGGGAGTCGCCGTAGATGGCAGCGGGAACGTCTCTGCGACGGCCCACGGAACATCCGGTAACTTCGGCGCGGGGCCTCTGCCTCTGCACGGGCAGCAAGACGTTTTCACCGGTGGCCTCTCGGCGGCAGATGGTTCGGAGCTCTGGGCACACAGCTGGGGCGCGGGTGGGTTCGACCTTTCCGGTGAGATCGGGTCGGATGTCAGTGGCGGGGTCGTGGTCTGTGGCTCCCACATCGGCGCGGTGGATTTCGGGACCGGTTCGATCGGCGGAAGCGGCACGAATCTTTTCGTCGTGCATCTGGCGTCCGATGGAACCGTGACCTGGGCGCGCAGCTATCCCCTCGGAAACCAGGGCAAAGAGGCGACCTGCTCCGACGTCGTCATCACGCCGAACGGCGATGCGCTCGTCACCGGCTGGTTCAGCCCCGAGATCGACTTCGAAGGCAAGAAGCTCACTTCCGAAGGCATCTCCCAGGACATGTTCGTGCTGCGCCTCTCCTCTACCGGTCAGGATCGTGTGGGTCGAGCAGTATCCTGGGGCAGGGCCAGGAATACCCACGCGCGATCGCGGTGGCGAGCGACGGTCGGGTTGCGTTCGCTGGCTTCCTCTCCTCGACGATCACACTCGGCACGCTCGAGATCAGCGGGCAGAGCTTGTTCATCGCAGAGCTCGACCCGGCATCCGGTGCAGTGACCCGCGCGAAGCGTTTCGCTCCCTTTCCATTCGCCGGGTCGTTCAACGACATCGGAGGCATCGCGTTCGCGCCCAGCGGTTCGCTGATCGTGGTCGGTACCATGGCGGGGCCGGTCATCGTCGAGGGAGTCGGTTATTACGACAACGGCGGGGGGGACGGCTTCGTGCTGTCGCTCATCCCGTGACAAGGAGTCGGAGAGCATGACGAATTTCGAGCGCGCACGCATGGTGGCAGCATTGATGCTCGCGGCTGGCTGCTCCTCGGGCTCGAGTGCTCCCGGCGGCACCGGCGGATCGACGGGAGGCTCGGCGGGCTCGGGCGCCGCGGGGGGAAGCGGCGGCAGCGGCGGTTCTTCTGGCTCGAGCGCAGGCGGCTTGGGCGGCGGCCACTCGGGAACCGGCGGGACCGGCGGGACCGGCGGGAGCGCGGGCGTTACAGCGGATACCAAGAATTGCACTACGTCCGACGAGTGTCCCGGTGGGACGTGTCGAGATCCTTACTGCCAGCATCGCCGGCTACACCAAGACGAGCCCGATCGGCGCGTGTGTCTATCCGATCCAAGAGGCCACCGCGTGTCTCGGGCTCGCCGCTCGACGAATGTTGCAAGACGGCGGACTGCCAGGGCGGCAAGTGTGTTCTTTTTCCACCGAATCCCACGTGCCCCGATCCCAATCCGCCCACTCCGCACAACGTGTGCACCGGCGGCAGCTGCACGGGTTGCGCGCCCAACAGCACCGAATACTGCATTCCGCCAGGAGCGTGGGGCTACAAGGAAGCGCAGTGCTTGCACGGGTGGTGTTTCCAGAACGATTCCTGCGAGCAGCTCGAACCGGGCAGCAAGTGTCTACCCGGTGTTCGACGCATGGCGGCAAGGCTTTGTAAATCGCTTGTGTGCCCCCCGTCATCGGTTGTCAGAAGCCCGGTGATTGTCCGAGCGGCAAGAGCTGTCAGGTCATTCAAGGCGTGGCCATCTGTTCGTAGGACTCTACGGACAGAACGCGAGCCCTTTGGGTCCAGCGCTCGCCGGTGTAAAGCGGAGCTTCTTGGTCCACTGCTCGAACGTAAGATAATTCACACCGAAACCGTCAGCATCCGGGCGATCGCAGTACCTCTGCGTGACCTTGG
This sequence comes from uncultured delta proteobacterium, assembly GCA_963781505.1. GTDB lineage: Bacteria > Myxococcota_A > Polyangia > Polyangiales > Polyangiaceae > JADJKB01. The sequence goes on from CAWAHB010000005.1 coordinate 85,900, forward strand.
CCACGGAGCCGTCTCATGCGACGTACTGCAAATACACCGAGCAAAACGAAAGAGAATCCGTAGCCGCGCGTCGAGTCCGTCGTCGAGATCGCACGACAACCGCAGCTCGAGGATCGATCAGCCGAAGTAGGTGCTCGAAGCACTCGGCGGAGAAGCGGATGGCGGAACTTTGGCGCTCGTGCTCGCGCTCGGCGTCTCCGCCGGCCGTGCTTCCGGCTCCTGGTCGACCGAGATGCGCCGAAGCTTGCAACCGTTCTTCGAAGTACACGCTCCATCGCGTAGTGAGCGGTGAAATGCCAGCGACCGCCACCGGGAATGATCGGATTCACGCCCTCGATCTCTCCGCAGGTTTTCGCCTTGTCGCGGAGAAACTTTGCGGACTCGGCGCCGCCGGCATCACGCCGGATCATCGCGAACATCTCGATCAGATCGCGCTTGCGGAACCCGTACACGCGAAGTGGTCCCTTGTGCGGTGGGCAGACCAGTGTCTTCCCCTTCTCGAGCACGGACTCCTCGAGCACTTCGCGACAATTCGTGACGAAGAACGAGAGCTCGGGCACCGAATCGAGCCCAGCCACCGTGAGCTCCACCGTGATGGATTGATTGGGCGGTGAAATGTCCGCGCGCGCGGACGGCGACCCCGCGAGAAACGACGCGACGAAACAGGTGAGCGCTCCGACATACGAACGTTTCATGATTCACCGTCGTCGCTTGGCGGCCTTCTTCTTGGGCGCCTTCTTTTTCGCCGCCTTTTTCTTGGTGGCTGTTTTCTTCTTGGTCGAGCCGCCGTCCCGGAATGCACACCACGCCTTCGCGATCGCCTCGAGCTCTTTCTTGGCGGCATACGCATCCTTCACGCTCCCGATCTTCATGACGCGGCTCGTGCCACCGCTGCCTTCGAGCCGTGGAAAGCGTCCCGGGATCTTCGCTCCCTGATGGAACATCAGGCTCGCGTGCTGCTTGCTCTTCGGATAAAAGCTCGCGAGGTTCCCCTGGTACGTGAAGGTAGGCGCTTGCCACTTGATGCATTCGCCGATACGCGGATCGGCGGCGAGCAGGATCTCCCGGATCCGTTGCACCACCGGCTTCATCGGGCTCTCGTAACGGGCCATCCAGGTGTCGACTTCTTTCGCTCGCGGCATGAAGCGGAGCAAAGCCGGGTGAGGCCGCAGTTGCAAGCCATCTGGGAAGCACTGGCTCCGGGAGCACACGCCACCGCCTTCGCGCCGGGCCCACGCAGCCTGCCCGGCCGGACCCGTGAAATATAGCGAACACGAGGAGAGCGCGGAGGAGCTCAGCGCGTGAGCCAGCGAGGACTCTAGCGTCGCCAGCGTGTCAGGGGCCGCAGTCCCCCTGAGCGGCGCAGCCAGCTATCGGGGTGCGTGACCCACGCTGGCTGGGCCGGTGGAGCAACCGCTGACCGAAGACGGTCCCAAAAATCTCACACCCTCGCACTCGACGCCCCGGTCGCATCCCTCCTCCCGCGAGAAGGGGCGCGTCTCGCGATTCGATCCCAACGAATCAGGGCGGGATTCACAGGGAGCGCGGAGTAGGGCTTTGAAATCCCTGATTTTCTCATCCTCCCGGCGCAACGTCGGCACCGGAAAAGTCGGTGAAAGGGTCGACGTGTCCATCCACTTCCCTGCCCATGGGTTTCGCGTCAGTATCCCGCGCCCGCGGGGAAGTCGCAGATGATCGCTCCGCGGTGGCGACAACGTGGAACGAGGAAAACGATGCGAACCTGGATACCTATCGTGCTGGTTCTCTCGATCGTGGGCTGCGCGAAGCACAAATGCGACCTGCCGTCGGCCGAAGACAAGAAGACCTTTGGCGACATCGCCGAGATGACGAAAGGCGCCGAACGCTGTGACGTGACCAACGGCGAGCTCCACGCCACCCACTACAAGGCGAACGTCGACAACGTCACCGCCAAGTACAAGAAGGTGCTGGAGGCCAAGGCCTACAAGGTCGAGGTGTCCGATCACGAGGGCACGCGCTCGAACGGCAAGCCTCTGACGGGGAAGCTGATCGTGGCCGAAGCTTCCGGCCAGAAGATGAACACACTCGTCTATCTGTTGACCGATGGCATCGTCGAGACGGTGACCGCACCCGCCAAAGAATGACGATTCGGCTGCGATCTTCGCTCGAGCCCACACCAGGGCCACTGGTCGAAACGCCGCGCAAGTCGTCGATCGCTTCCACCGCTCGGGATGCTGCGACTCCTCGCCGCATCCACTGCCTGCGAAATTGAGCGTCAGAATCGCCATCGACCGTCAGCCAGTCCCGGCGAGGTCACAGCGGGTCGATCCATCGCACGAGGAGAGCGTTCGTGTGATGCCACGCGACGAGCGTCCGGCCACTGGAAGTCATCGCGATTTGAACGTCCTTGGCTGACGCCGTATCCGCATCCAAGAGCGTGGTCGAGAGCCACGTGCCGTCCGGTGCGAACCAGGAAAGCGACGCCGGACTCAGCACGCAATCGAACTGGGAAACTTCCGGGTCCAGCGGGTACCAGAGCACGACGCCCATGCCGTTTTTCGTGAGCGCGCCTGGACCCACCCTGGTTTCTCCCGGGACCGCACCGGGGATCGGGCCGAGCGTCTTCCATGCCCCCGCCGCGTTGCGGAGGAGTACGTGAGGCGAAGCAGCGCAACCCGAATCGGGGTACTCGTTCCATGTGACAAGGACGTCACCCTCTCCATTGTCCGCGATGTGGCCTGCGGCATGGACGGACTGCCCAATTGCGATCGCGTCGCTCCACTCTCCGGAGAGCGAGCAATTCGAGAAGAGAATCGAGTCCACCGATTCTGCGGAGCGATCGACCCCGACCACGCTCGAGCTCCCGTTCGCTTCGCGCACGATGTCGACGAGCTCTGTGCCCACACCCGGGATTGTCGGTGTCTCGAATCCCGAGCTTGACGAGAATTCCGAAACCGTCACCGGGTTCGTGTATCGCCACCCCACGCGAGGAGCGCATCGCCGTCCTCTCGCACGCTGAGCTCCATCTGCTCGCTGTCGTCGCTGGGGTCGAGGACGAGCGGAGTGCCGAAATTCCCGCTCGGGGGCGCCCGGTTCACCAAGATCCCGACCGGTCCGGGCGGGCTCATGGCGAGCGCGCGAAACGCCGCGATTGCGTTGCCAGCGCCATCCAGGCCCACCGCGACGACGGGCATGCGCTGAAACAAGGCCTGCCACCCATTGAGACCGGTGCGTCCGATCCGGCTCGGCATGGACCAGCTACCGTCGACGGAGCGCTGACGAGCGCAGATGAAAACTTTGTCCTGCGACCAGTCGCTCTGCGCGTAAGCAACGAGCAGCCGACCGTCCCGATCGAAAGCCGCTGGCCGTTTGAAGCCGAACGGCGGAGGCTCGAGCTCCGCGACCGTCTCGCTGGCGAGCCACGCACCGTCGCGATACATCCGCGCGCGCATCGACTGGGCCCCTTGCCAGACGACCGCGCCGTCCCCGTTGGGCTCGACGAAGACCAGCGGCGCCCTGCCCTTTTCCGCGAAGTCGGCCGTCACGTCATCGGGAATGGGAGTCGGTTCGACCAGCTCCGGATCCGCGGAGGACGCCTTGCATCCCGACGCTTCCCCACCGACTCCCGCGTCGGAATCGCCACCGTCGGGAGCGCCCGATCCCGCAGCGCCGGGAGCTCCTCCCGTCCCGCCCACAGCGTCGACGTCCCCGAGATCGAGCTCGGTTCGACCGCAGGACACCGAGACGACCACGAGCAAGCACATGAAATGGCTTCGGAACACCTGGTGAGAGGTTAGCGGACGAAGGACTCTGCGCCAGTGTGCAGACACGTGCACGTGCATTTTCACCCTCACGCCGAACGGAGTCAGCACGTTCAGCGCGACGGGTGTCGTCGTCGAGTCGTCCTCGAACGCCATCCGAATCGACGAGTGCACTCCGGGGGCGAGCTGCCTCCCCTTGGAGAGCGACATCTCGTGGTCGACCACCGGCCTCGACATCGACTTGGTCGTACCCGTCGGAGCGTCCGAGTATCCGCCAGGCGACTACGCGCTTTCGTTCCAGACCGAAAGCGGAACCACGGTCGTGCACGTCGGCGAGAAGCGCGGCATCGGTATCGGACTGAGCGCCACCAATTTGAGCTCTCACGTGTGCGACTTGACTGACGACTCTTACACGCGGGCCTACTTCATCGCGCACGAGTGAGGATCCTTCAGTCCACGATGCGTCCTTTCGAAGCGCCCGTGTGCACTCGAGCTGGTTCCGCAACTTGTTAGGCTAAACGCTCCAGCGATAGCGCTCATTTGCATTCGCCGCACTGAAGTCCGGAGCCTTTGGCGGCCCCAGCCCGCGGAGAGAGCTCGAGCTTCCACGGTTCAAGCGCGCCGCTTCGACCTGGCGGCGAGTACCAGCTCGCCGGTCAGCCTCTTGAAGTCTGCGGCGTCGAAGGGTTTTTCGACCCGGAGGTTGCCCACCTTGGCAAGGTACTCCGCTGCTCCAGGAGTGAACGCACCACCGGTGATGAACACCATCTGATCAGCTAGTTCGGCGTCCTGTTCCGAGACCCAGCTGTGAAGCTCCATGCCCGACATCTGCGGCATCATCAGGTCGCAGAAGATGAGATCGAAGTTCCGGTCCTCGCGAAGAATCTCCTGGCCCCGTTCTCCGGACGACGCCAGGACCACTTCGTGGTCGTGTCGAAGCATGCGCATGATGCCGCGCCGGATCCCGGCTTCATCGTCTACCACGAGGATGCGCCCGCGGACCTTCGGCCGTACGACAACGGTCGGCTGGCTCTCTTCTTCGCGCTCCCAGTCTTGGGGAATGCTCTGCAGTCGGATCAAGAAGCGCGTCCCTTTGCCCGGCTCGCTCGCTACGCTGATCTCACCGTCGAATCCCTCGAGGATGGTCTTGCAGATTGAAAGGCCAAGCCCAGTACCTACGCCGACGCCCTTCGTGCTGAAAAAGGGTTCGAAGATCCTCGATCGATGCTCGGGGGCGATGCCGTGCCCGGTGTCGGTCACTTCAGCGAAGACTCCGTCGGTTTCAGCCCACGTCCGGATCCGGATTTCGTTGTCGGCGACGTGACCCTCGGCGATGGCGTGCGCCGCGTTGATGAGCAAGTTCAAGAACACCTGCGCGAGTTTTCCGTCCGAGGCAAGAACCATGGGGATCTGGCCCAAGTCCTTCACTAGCCGCGCGCGGTACTTGATCTCGTTGAATGCCATGGTTATTGCGTTCTCGATCGCTTGGTGCGCGTCGACAGGCACGATCTCTGTCCGCTCGACCCGCGAGAACGTTCCAAGCCCTCGAGCAATCTCCTTGATGCGGAGTGTCCCCGAGTAGGCGTCACCGAAGCGTTCAACGACATCGTCGAGCATCGTTGACGTGAACCATTCCCGCTCGGCACCGAGCAACTGGTCGGCGGCGTCAGGACCGACATGGGAATCCAGCGCCTCTCGACATCGCCGCATCGCCTTAGCGATCTTCGGCATGTCCTCCGAAAGGCTTTGAATGTTGTAGAGTACATAAGACAGTGGGTTGTTGATTTCGTGCGCGACGCCGGCGGCCAGAGTGCCCATGGTCGAGAGCCGGTCGGATTGAGCGAGCTGGGACTGCAGCCGGCGCACAGCCTCTGCGGCCTGCTTGCGCTCCGTGATGTCCTGGAAGCTGCCGGCCACGGCGACGACCTGGCCGTTGTGCAGCTGAGGCTCGCCCACCGCATGCACGCAGCGATGATTGCCCTTCGCAGTGATGATCTGCAACTCGAGATCGAACCGTTCGCTCTGCTCCACGGCCCGTCGCACGGCTTCGCTGATTAATGGTTTCGACTCGGCCGCGTAGAACTCGATTGCCGTGCTCAGCTCCGGTTGGAAGCCTTCGTCCACCTCGTGAATGCGATACACCTCGTCCGTCCAGGTGAGACGCTCGGCTTGGACGTTGAGCTCCCAGCCACCCACCTTCGCCATCCGGCCAGTAGCGTTCAACAATGCCTGGCTTCGCCGCAGCTCCTCGTGAAGTTGCTCGCGCTCCGTGATGTCCAGATACGTTCCGAGAACACCGCTGATCTCCCCGCGTGAATCGCGCAAGGGGATCTTGCTGGTGAGGAGCGTAATGGTCTTCCCGTCCGGCGTCGTCTGCGGTTCTTCGATGAGAAGCTTGGCTGATCCGCTGTCGATGACCTGGCGATCATCGGCACGATACAATTCTGCCTGAGCGCGCCAGCCCATTTCGTAGTCGTCTTTGCCGATGATGTCTTCCGAGCTGGCGAAACCCGCATCACACGCGAAGGCGGCGTTGCAACCCAGGTACACCAGATTCTTGTCCTTCCAGAACACCCGCACGGGAATGGCGTTGATGATCCCCTCGATCATCTCCCGTGACGCACGCAACTCGTCCTCGGCGCGTTTGCGCCCCGTGGCATCCGGGGACTCGCGTGAGGATCCCTCGGCCTCGCCGCCTTCGCGCTCGTCGCTTCCCATCCGCCCACTGACATCGCGGATGAGCTTGGCAAAGCCCCGCAACTCGCCTGCGTCGTCCGAGAGCGCTCGGATGATCACCTTGGCCCAAAAGCGCGAGCCGTCCTTGCGCAGACGCCACCCTTCGCCCTCGAACCGTCCTTCCGCCGCGGCGACGACCAGCTCCTGGTCCAGCTTGCCAGGCTCGAGCTCCTCGTTGGGGAAGAAGCGAGAGCGATGCTCACCTACGATTTCGGTCGCCCGGTAGCGAGTGATCCGTTCTGCCGCCTCGTTCCAGGATGCCACGTGGCCTTCTCGATCGAGCATGATGACCGCGCAGTCAGGCATGCACTCGGCCATGAGGTGAGCCTGTGCTTCAGCGTCTCGGAGCGCGCGTTGCAACGATTCGTTCCGTTGATCGCTAGCCCGCCCATCCCCGCAGTCGTTCACGGTCTCCCCCAATCCACCGGACCCGTGCTCGTCGCAGGGTCTCGTCGTCAAGGTTTGACCGCCTGCTCGACAAACGCCCCCATTTAGCTCACCGAGCGGCTTCGAGCGCTTCGGCGCGGGCAGCGAGCCACCAATCAGCGTATTTCGAGGCGCATTCCTCTGGGTCACGATCGCCCCTCTCATTGCTTGAACGGTCGAGCCGAGCGCATCTAAAGCCCTCAAACCGCCTGGCCCTACAAACCAAGCCCCCTACTTCCGTGTGCACTGTAAATTCGACACGCTGAATCTGGGTGGGTATCACTTATGCGATCTGCTCCAGGCCGTGCGCATGCGCATCCTCCGCATGCTCGCTCGCGCGGGCGTCATCGAGGACGATCGCGCACAAGGAGGAACGCAGGAGCAGACCGTTCGGTCGAGCAGCCGGCAATCGGACCGGCACCACATCGTACCGAAACCGTCCTGGCTCCGGGACTCGAGCCCGCTTGTACTACCTACGCACTTCGGCTTCGGCTTCGGCTTCGGTTTCGGATTCCTCGAGCTCGGCGTCGAGGATTCGATAGCGGACGTTACGGCGCGCGAGCTCGACCGCGCGCTTGCCGAGATCACCCGCAAGAGCCGACCGAAGCACCGTCGCCAGCTCCGGATCGGCCGACGCCTGAATCACGACTTCGACCGCGTGGTGGTCGCTCCCGCGCTTTCCGATCACGAAGAGCGCTCCTGCCCGCTGATCCGCTCCGCGACCCGCGTCGCACGCGATCTCGCGCAGCTCTTCATCGCTGATCCCCGGGCGGCGATAGTCGCCCAGTCGCTCGCCGAGCGTTTCCAAACGCGTGCGCCAGGCCTTCACGTCGTCATCCGGGCACTCCAGCCAGGGTGCCTTGGCATCGAGCGATCGACTGCCCCCCGAGAGCGCCAGCGCCTCCTTGATCCGTTCCTCCACCCGCCGCGCGCGCGCGGACTGCTCCTCGGTCTGAACGGTGGGATACGCGGTGTCCGTGCGCCCGGTGGGCAGCCGAACGATCTTTTCGTTCTTCAGGCTCAAGCTGACGCCGTTGTCGTCCAGCGACACGTCCGCGATCTCGGAAAACGGGATCACGCGCCGCCACGCGCCTTCGATCACGATGCCATCGGTGCCGATCACCACCTGACGGCGTCGCAGCGCAACGACAAGCAGCCAGCTCAGCGCGGTCGCGCCCGCCACGAACGCGGCCGTCACGAGCAACGCAATCAGGCTCGCTGGCGTCTTCGCGAACACGCTCCACGCGATGACGCTGAGCGCGGTCCACGCTCCAATAGTCGCAGGCCAGGTAATGATTCCCGCGAGCGCAAGCATGAGCTCACCGCCAGCCACGCCCCCGGCTCTGCTGTAGATCGGGACGCGCAGCACTCGATCGGCGGCACCCACGCCAAGCGCCGAAAGCAGCTCGCTTCGCACGCCGGCATCCGGGACGTGCGCCAAAATGTTCCTGCCGTTCGACAGCGAGAGAACGACGTGATCCGGCTCCTCGGTCCAGCCGGCCGTGATGGTTGCCAGATCGATCGACTCGTCACGCGTCTTGGTGACGATTCGCAGTCGACCGTCTTCGAGCTCGAATCGACCGGGCTCGGACTTCTTGTCGGTGAGGAACGGAGGTTCAATCGAGACTTCGACCAACCACGCACCGAGCGCAGTACCCGCGACGATCAACGCGAGCCATCCAAGTAACGGAAGCACGCTGCTCCCACCAATCACGAGCAGATACGACAAGAGCGCGCCCCATCGCACCGAACGCAGCCTGCGTTGCACTAGGCCGTGCCCACTGAATCGAATGGCGCCGGAACGGACCTTCAGCATCGAAGTCCCACTCTGTCACAAACTCGGGCGCGGCTTCGATGCGAGCTTCTCCCGCTTTGTCGTAGCGTTTCTCCCCGAGCTTCTCGAAGGTGCAGGCCACGAAGACGGTCAGACCTCTAGCCACAACAAGTAGCCTGGGGAGCCACCTGCCGGCTTCGACGAGAAAGTAAAGCCGAGCGACGCCGCGCCCTCGAGAAATGGGGACGAAACCGTGAAAAGCCGATCGCAACGAGCAACCCGCAAAACCACGCCCCGGAGCTTCGCGGAGTATCGTGCGCGAGCGCGCAGCCGCCTTCGTTTCGCGAATCTGGAGTCGGCGACGCGGCTCCGTCCGATCCAGAACTGCGTGCCGCTCCCCCTCCGCCCGCTGCACCACCTGCGCCGCCGGCGCCACCAGCACCTCCCGCGGCCCAGCCCGGCGCCGCGATCCCGAGACGCTCGGCACTCTGGAGCGCCAGCGACCTCAGCCAATCCGCGTGCACGTCGACGCGCGAGTACACCATGTGCGTGCACGCCGACTTGTTGCCACGCGACATCACGCCCACGCTCTCGCCCGTCGCACCGAGAGCGGGTCCACCCGAGTCGCCGGCGCAAGGCCCCTGATCATCACGCCAGGTCTTTTCACGGATCGGTGCCTGCCATGCTCATGAGAACCCCTCGTCGTTCCGCCGCCACCGCCGACAGCGAACGACGATCCGTCACCCTGCACCGATTGCTCTGCGATGAGCGACAAGCCGCAGCTCTCGATGCCGCTCGGCTGACCTCCGCGTGGACTCACGACCGCGGACTTGCGGGAAACGATTGGCAGGAGGCTTCGCGAACGACGCCATGGCCCCCCCTCACCCCTTCTTCTTCGATGCAATTGCCGAACGCTTTCCCGTCTTCGGTCGAGCGTGGATCGTCTCGTGTCGCGCGCACATTGCAACGAACCGTGTGATGCGCTCGGCACGCGTCTCCGGCTTCTTCGCCGTGTGAATCCGGTAAAGAATCGCGTAGCGGTTCGCGCTGTCGAGGGCGTCGAAGAACGCTTGCGCCCGAGCGTTCTTCCGCAATGCGGTGGAGAAGTCCGCCGGCACCCTCGACGAGCCCGCACCATCGTAGGCGCGGTCCCACCGTCCGTCGCGCTTCGCGCGTTCGACTTCGGCGAGGCCCGGTGTCCTCATCGCCCCCGCCGCGATCAGCGCCTCTGCCTTCGCGCGGTTGATCTTCGACCATGGGCTCTTCGCCGTGCGCCGTGTAAAACGCTGGAGCCACCAGTTGTCGTCGAGCTTGCCCTTCTGCCCGTCGATCCATCCCCACGCGAGCGCGGCCTCGAGCGCTTCGGCGTACGTGACCGACGATGCGATCGCCCCCTTCTTCGCGATCTTGAGCCACACTCCGGGTGATGTCGCATGGTGGGTCGCCAACCATTTTGACCATGCGCGTGGCGTCGAAAACGAGTGCATCGGCAGGTCTTCGGCCGTGGGCTCAGCCCGTCGAGGCACACGGTCTCTCCTTGACGGGCTGCGTTTCATGCGTCGACCAGATCCGTCGAGGGCTCCCAAGACTTCATTCCCCTCCTCTACCAAAGCGCGCCCAGAGGGGAAGTGGATCTGGTCCTACTTCGGCATGACTTCGTAGACTCGAATGGTCGAGATATAGCCTTCCCGGAGGCAATCTCGGCTTCCGCGGCAGTCCAAGGGTCATCGGTCGGCGGGGCTGTTCACCTCGCGTGGCGCCGCCAGCCGCGGGCGTGAGCGTCGAGATCAGGGACGCAACGGACAGTCCGCCTCGCTCAGCCTCGCAAGCGCTTCTCGTGGCGATCGCTTCGGCGCCCTGCCAATAAGCAGCTTGTCTACGCCTTGGAAAAGCGCCTCCAACGCGCAAATCGCCCGCTCCAGCTCCACGCGCGTGGCAACTCCGGCGCGACGCGGAGAGACGGCTCCAGGAGTCGTGCAAGGATACCGTGATTCCCCCGGTGAGAATCAGCGGGCTCCCCCCGGCGGTGACTGATGCTGCCTTCCGCGGTACACTGACTGCATGCTTCGATGGGGCGCCTTGCTCTTGTCGGCTTCGCTCCTGCTCGCGTGCTCGAGCGGTGACGAGTTCACGAGCGCCACGGGCGGAACGAGCAACGGCGGATCGGGCAACCAGGGAAACGGCGGATCGGGCAGCAGTGGGGGATCGGGCAACCAGGGAAACGGCGGCGGCCCCAACGGCGGTGGCGCTCCCAGTGGCGGCGGCGCTCCCAGCGGCGGCGCAGCAGGCCTCGGCGGCGCTCCCACAGGCGGTGCTGCGGGCACTGGCAACTCCGGCGGCACTGGCCGGCGGCACTGGCAACACCGGCGGCACTGGCAACACCGGCGGTACCGGGGGCCAGCCCTGCACGTGGGGCGGAACACCGACCTGTCCAAACGGCGAGTTTTGCTACTCGTCGAGCTGCGGCGCTGGATACTGCGTCCCCAAGGTTTCCAGCCCGAGCACAGATCTCGGAGAAGTCTGCGGTTGCGACGGCTTGACGTACTGGAATCTACAGACAGCCGGCTACTACGGCGTTTCCGTCACTGGCTCCGGACCGTGCTCGCAGGTGGCAGGCAAGCCCTGCAGTCCCGGCACGACCTATTGCCCGTCCGGAGCGCATTGCAACGCTCACATGCCGAACCAGGCCACCTGCACTTCTGTCACCGTCGCCCTGTGCTGGGTGCTTCCGCCGAGTGGCTGCGGCGGCCAGTCTCCGGCCGGCAAGGACTGCAGCAACGGCTGCGGCTCCCAGTGCTCGTTCATCCTTCAAGACAAGCCCTGGTACACCACCACCTGCGGCTGAGACCCTCAGCCCCGCACGGCGAGCAGCAAATCGGTCGACAGGATCGCTCCCGCGAGCCGACCCGCTTCGTCGACCGCGAGCAGAAAGTCTGCTTCGCGCTCGAGCAGCACGCGCGCCGCCGCCCGGAGCGACGTGGTTTCCGGAAGCGACATTCCGACTTCCGCCGCAGCATCGAGGGCGGTTACCGACTCAACGTCGAAGGGCAACACCAGCTCCGCTTGGACGAGATCGCGAGGAGAAATGGAGCCGAGCGGGCACAGATTCTCATCCGTCACCGCGATGACGCGGGTGCGAGGCGATCTCCGAAAGACCTCGCGCACCACCGCCAAGCTCGTCTTGCTCGAAACGTGAGTGACGTGACGCACCAGCCGCGCGATGGGGGTGTCCCAGTCGAGATCGCGCAACGTATCGCGCCCGCCGCGGCGCTCCGGCACCATCGGTTTGGGCTCCGTGGGAAGAGACCACGTGGTGGCAACCACGTCGTCGAAATATTCCTCTGGAATGGTGGGCATGCTTCCTAAACGCGCCATGGACCTCCACTGCGCATGCAGCAAGTCGCGTGCCAGCGTTCCCGTCGCGAGATCACGGCGCTAGAGCGGGACGATTTCTCGACATAGCCGCAAAATGCCCCACTCGCGGGTTCAGCGCCCGAAGCGGTTCTTCATCAGCTCGGCACGCGTCGCGGCGTCGATCTGACAACGAACCATCTCCGTTCCGAGACGTGTCGTGGCCAGTGTCTCGCACTGTGCTCTCGAGACGCGTAGGTAGTACAAGCGGGTTCGGGACCCGGAGCCAGGACGGTTTCGGCACGATGCGGTGCCCGTCGGCTTGCCGTCTGCTCGACTGAACTGGAAGCGATCGTCGACTTGCGCGGCGTTTCGATCGGGCGGCCTTCATCGGGCAACCACTCGAATCACATGTCGCCTCCTGGAAATCTGCCGCGATCGAAACGCGCGCATTCTCGTGATCGTTGCCAGTAGAGAAACCGCTCCATCGCGTAGTACTGGAGCAGCTCTTGGAACGGTCGCTTCGAGGCGCGCGCCTGGTTCTGGAGGCGGGCGTGCACCGAGGCCGAGAGGTTTTTGACGGTCACTGCATCGCCTCCAGGTAGGGTCGCATCGCGCGCTCGACGTGGCGCATGCGGGCGTACTTCAGGAGGACGTCGAGCTTCTTGCGGCGGCGCTCACGCCAGAGTCGAAGCGCCTCCCATCGCGCCGTCGAATCGTAGACGCGAACACGGCCGAAGCTCGCGATGGCCTCTCGCAGGTTGGCGACGCTCGCGTGATGGATCGCCCGGATCTCCCGTTCGGACGCGCCATGACCACCGGCCTGCGCGCGCTGGACCACGCGCGCGACGTTCTCGGCGATCGAATTCGTCGCGACGAAGTGCATCTCGGTAGCGAAGCCGCTCTTGCGCGCCAGCTCCGCCTGCTCGATTGCTGCCGTCGTTCGAAGCGTCGTCTCGACCGCGAAGGACTCGTTGCCGCGCGATGTGATCGAGGACGAACCGCTCGCACTCCTTCGCGACGGCGCGGCGCACGTCAGCGCGGGATCGCGCGGTAGCTGCCGAGGATCTGCGCGCAGCGATCGTCGATGTTGAACGCGTCGACGCCGAACGCCGTGACGGGGAAGTACCTCGTCTTGCCGCTGCCCGGAGGACCGGCGACCACGATCATGCGCGGGCGCGGCATCGTCGATCAGCCGGTCTCGAGCGTCGTGTCCGACTCGGGGAGCATGTCGGGCGGCAGCTCGCGCGAGACGAGGTCGCCGTTCGCGTCGATGATGCCGAGCCGCTCGAGCCGGACGCGCTCGGCGGCGATGCGCTCGGCGGCGAGCGCCATCACGCGGCGATCCCACTCCTCCTCGTCCTCGGGGCGGTCGAGGTCGAGGTCGTCGAACGGGGCGCTCGGGATCGGCGAAGGCTCGCTCGGGTGCGCGCTCATGATGGAAGGATGCCCGATTTCGGGCAAAACGGCCACTCCGGAAGGCCGAGCTCAGGGAACGAGCTACGGCTCCGCGTGGATGCAACCTGGACCGTCGACTGGCGGCAGTCGCGAGCGAGAGCATCGAACCTGGCGAGCCCCGGACCCCGTGTGGCGGCTACCCGTCGCATCCGCCGCATGACCCCGCGGAAATGCGCGCCGAGCAAGATTTCCTGCGATCGGCGTCGGTTCCGCTGTCGGAAGCGATCCTCGCTTCGAGCGTGCGGCGTGCTGTCCAGAGTTTTCGGGTCAGCGCTCCCGCGTCCGGGGGCGGCGCCGCGGCCGCCACGCAAGTCGGGCTCGCGTCAGCGTTGGCGGTCGTACGTGTCGTGTCGTCGAGTCTCGCAGCGGAGACGTTCGGCTCCGACGGATCGGATCGCGAGTTGCTCTCGTCGGGAGCGATTGGCGGCGCCTCGGCAGGTGCCGGCGACAACGGAGGACATCGACGGCACCTTGGATCCCCAGTGACTCGCTTTCGAGCACAGGACGCTCCCAGTCGCCTTCCAGCTCCTGAGAGACCTCCTCGTGAAGGCGACGGCCGGCAAACACCGCCCTGTCTGCCACCCGAATCCGTTCGACTTCCTCGAAGTAGAAGAGCCGCTCGCAGTAGATCAGCGCGTGGAGTCCGGCGACCGAGAGCAGGCCGTCGTCCACCTATGGGACCTGTTTGCCCGTCGCGGTCGTCGCGGTGGCTCCGGACGCCAGCGTTTCCATATGTCATGGCGCATGGAACCAGAACAGCTCGCGCGTCAGACTCCGTCAATGCTGTGCAGGGGTGCAGCGTTCGGGCTTACGGCGTCATCGGGAACGAGAAAGCCCGCCAGATATCAGCTCGACGCTTCCACATCGAGGGCTCGACGTGCACCATTGCGCTCTCGAGGGGCAGACGAGAGCGGCGGAGACAGCATCGACGAGGTGATGACCGCGGGCGCGAGCTCGTCGAACAGGAAGCCCGAGCCTCCGCCGACCGCAACTGCCCGGCCGCAAGAGGATGCTGAAGCGGTTCGCGACACGATCCAGAAACGCTTCACCATCCCTTGGCGAGTGCATCGAGGTCAGACGTTCGGAAGCGAAGGAGCCTGCGGATGTTTTGGGAGTCGGCTGGATTGATTTGAGGTGAGTTCGTCTCGCCCATGAGAATGTAGTCTTGCGATACTGCGAGGGGCCCTCGGTAAGCTCCGCCCGGACGCTGCGGATCTGCCAGACCTTGCCGGTGGAGAGCTGGGCGACGACTACGGGGCACGTGCCGCCGCCGTCCGATTCCATGCAACCCAGGCTGGCAAAGTAATCTCCACCCACCCGACTCTCCACCAGAAACGACGTGATGCCCGGGAGGGGAATGGGCGGAGACGGGACGACCTCGCCCGGAAGCTTCGCGAGCGGGGACCAGAACAAATTCGCGCTCGCGAAGTGATACTCGCCCCCCGTACCCAATCCGTCGACCACGATCCAGATCATGCGCTGGTCGCTCAGGGAAACAGACCACATCCAGCCAGTGGTGACGGTGACGAGTGTGTTGACTCCCGTCGCAGCCGTCCAAGCGCGGATGCGTGAGGCTTCGTGCCAGGCGATGACCGACCCGCGGCCATAAACCTCGTAGGGATCGGCCGACTCTACAATGACCTGAAACGCCGTGTCCGCTGGCGACGCGTTGAGGTGGATGGCGCCGTTCGATAAATCCCCAGCCGCCGTCGATGCCGAAAGCGCTCGTGGAATTTCCAGCTGTGGCAAGCCAGTTCCCCCACACCACGGACGCTCCGGGCTCGAGCCCCGTGACGATACCGGCGCGCGAAAGCCCGCCGCCCTCGTTGCTGAAAGGAAACGCAAACGCCATGTCGTTTACCCAGCCGAAGCCAAAGCAGCTAAAGTTTCGACTCTCCGCCGCAGCAACGGTTACACCGTCGCTCAGACGCGACGTCACGACAACCCGGCCGCCGCCATGGGCATCGTGGCGGAGTCGAACAGAGATCTCGCCGTTCCGTTCACTAGCCGTCGCCTGCGCCTCGGGAACACTATTCTTCCCGTTCTCCCCTAGCCCCGGCATCTCCGCGTTGGACACCTCGCACCCCGTGCCGCAAGACGTCCACGCACGCTTTGGGAAAGGATCGGGGACCACCTTGGCTACGTACAGGCCGCAGCCACCGTTGTCCGGAACCGGGCTCCAGATGGCCGGGTCCGTGAGGAGTCCTGCGTCCCAATCGCTTCCGTACACGTCTTCGCCCGCGTCTTTCGGGAGCACGTCAATGCCGGAGACGTCGCGGGCTCGTGGCGTGCGTCCGCCACATCGGCGCTCGCGTCGCTCGGGATGGCAACTTCCGGGGTTTCCGAGCACGACGCGCATCCGCTGAGCACGACTGCGATCGGCGCCGCGCGGATGGTTTGGATCCGAACATCACGGCTCACATCTCGTTCAGGTTCAGGAACCCCTTCTTGAAAGCGTCTGCTTCGAGGCGTTCGAGCGTGTTCGACTTCACGGAGTTCACGGGCAAGAAAACGCCGCCCGAGCTGTTGATGGGCTGGTCCACGATGACACCCTTCCCGAGAGTCGCGCCCGTGAGGCTTGCGTCGCCCGCAGGGTCGAGCACGAGCTGGAACGCGATCCAAACGGGACCGTGGAGCTGACCCGCCAGGACCCAGCTTTCCATCCCCTCGTGCGACGAGATAGAGGCGTTTGAACAGGTTGGTCCGAGGGACGACGAAAGCAACCTTCGCTGCGCCGGTGGCCGTATTGACGACCACGAGCCGAGCCACGTTCTTCGGGTCCCATCTCCCAACGGCCTTCTTCGCGTAGTCGACGAACGCCAGCTGCGTCCGGCGCGAGTCGTAACCGAGCGCCGCAATCTCGAACGGTGCGGGGTCGCTCAACATCATCGGAAGATGCGGCGAGAATGGGCTGCCACTGCATGCTTGGCAGGTCGAGCAACCAGACGTCCCAACGGCACACCCGACGACAGCTTGCCGCCCGCAACGTATAGCGCCGACTGCTTCAGCGAGAATGCAAACTGCGGGTCGCTGCGTTCGTCAGGTCCGAGCGGAACGGACGCCAGCGCCGCGGAGGCTTCCGTCACGCTGTGTGCGCCGAAAATCGAATTACCGTTCGACAATATCTCGTCGACCGATGAGCTCAGCCCGAACGTCCTCGGCACTCCCAACATTATGAGCACGCCGCTGGAGGGCGCTAGCTCTACCTGGTAGCCGCGCTCGACCGGTCCGAGAAAGCGCAACGAGGTGTCCTGGAAGAGCGACAGGAGCGACGGCGCAACTGCGCTGGTTAGGTCGAGACCTCCATTCGGGTTGACGATACCACACGTCCCGGCGCACGAAATGAGGCCAACCGACGGCGAGAGCAGCCCGAGCTCCGGGCTCACCAGCCACGGCTGGGTCACGAGGTCCCCACTCCAGGGCGGGGAAGCACCCTCCGCTAGGGCAGGTGTTCAGGTATTTCGAGGTAGGTAGGCCCGCGAAGCGGCGTCTTCACGAAGTAGTAGTGATTGCGCAGGCCCCCGAGGCTTAGTCCCTTGGTCTTGTAGTAGTCCTCGTCGCGCACCGAGGCGAACGTCGTGCCATCGGGCTCCACATGGCTCCAAAAAGCGCCGCTCGAGTGAACGATTGGCCCGCCGGATGTCGGTTCCAGGTAGGTATCGATTTCGTGCCGGCGGCGATGTCGATGGCGTGGTCCCAGAACAGATTGTCTCGACGCGAACGTCGTGAGCGCGAGCGCCTGCCGAAAGAGTTGATGCATGGGCTCGCTGACGGCATCCACAGAGCCGGTACCCCGCCCGCTGAAACGTGGCCCGAGGTCGTCTACCACTACACGCCGTCTGTAGCCGCACTCACGGGAATGCTGAGTGGGCGTGTCTGGGCAGTCGACTACCGCGCGCAAGCCGACCGTGAAGAGATTCATCACTGGGAGGATATCCTACGTGAGACGATCCGCCAGGCACGCGATCTGTCGCCTCTTGCCGCCGCGATATCTGACCGAGTGCTCCAACACTGGGAGAAGCTTCGCTTCACGCACATTGGCTGCATATTCGTGTCCTGTTTTTCAGAAGTGAATGATGAGCTTTCACAGTGGCGTAGTTTTGCGGACGATGCCGCCGGCTTCATGCTCGGAATCCGCATTAGCGAGATGAACATGCCGGACGATCTCCCCACCCAGACATGCGCTCGGGCAGTGTCGAGTCGTTTATCGGCAGGCTGTGAAGACTCAACTTGCGCGAAACGCCGTGGCCTCAATGATTCGCGAAGCTGAAGGGCTCGTAGAAAAATATCCCGCGAAGGACGTGATAGCAGCCGCAGCGCTTGGTGTGTTTCGACGCTTCGGGTCGCTGGCGATTGCGATGAAGCACGACACGTTCCACAGCGAACGTGAGTGGCGCTTGGTCGGAATCGTGCCGCACGAGGACATCGATGCTCTTCCGAGCTTCAAGCGTCCTAATGGCGAGTTGGTCCGATACTGGCCGATAGCGATCCAGCCCGAGAAGATCACGAAAGTGATGCTGGGCTCCGCCAACCCCATGTCACTCGACGAAGCGAGTCGCTTGGTGACGAGCGTCGGAGCGAATGCAGAGATTACGCGCTCCCGGTCCACCTACCGCCGCACTGGCGGCTGAGTGCTGATCATCCTCAGCTCCCGCTCATGCCCGTGTTTCCCTAGCCTGAGTTCCGGGCTGAAGCCGAGAAACACGCCGAGAACCTGGCGCGAAGGCTGCGCCAATCCGGCTCGACTGATGTACTATCGTACCGAATGCGTGGGGCTCAAAGGATTGTTGGATCAGTAATCGCACTGGCGACGCTGGCGTGTACGCCGCAGGAAGTGCAAACGGACGCAACTGCTCCGGACCCGGTGGAAGACGACAGTGTGACGGCGCCGTCGGGCGGCGAGGGTTTCGTCGTGGAGTGCAGCTCGCCCGCCGATTGCGTGCGCCAAGCTGCCGACCGTTGTCCGAACGGCTATGACTTTCGAGACCTCGGGGAAAGCGGTTCGATAACGAGAAGCTCCGAGCGCGGCGGCGCCTTTGTGTTTGGCAACCCCAACGGCGCGGCGGTGATCGGCAAAGAGCAGCACCGAAAGCAGTACCGAGACGACGAAGCAATTCATGATCGAGTGCAAGGAATATTCTGCGTCCCCGTCGACGGGTCTCGGCAACGACTGCCAGACGTTGGACAACTGCGCTCGGCTCCGCGTTGCGTTGCGCAAGGCCGGGCTCGGTGCGTACGTTGTGTGCACCCCCGACCTGGATGGCCGGAGTATCTGCACTTTCGCGTGTGCGGTCCCGGACGATCCCGATACGTCGAGCCGACTTGCGAAGCTCTGCGCTGGTTTCAATCGCCAATGCGTGGCAGTTGGCGACAACGAAGCCGGAGACTACTTGCCAGCTGTGAGAAGCTAGCAACCCCCAGCCGATCCGACCGAAGCGCATGAACGCGATCAAATCGTGGGGACTGATCGATTTATCTCATGAGATCGAGGCAGCGACGAAACGCGAGCTCCGCAACAAAGCCCGCGCGTACCTTTCGATCAAACTTGCCGCGCGAACTCTAGGAGCTTCGATATCGGCTCGGGTATCGCGTGCGTCGCAATCCTGTGGAGCTGGGAGCGGGCGATTTGCACGTTTGGAGGCGCTTTCCAAGGCGTAGCAACCCGCTTATTGGCAGGGCGCCGAAGCGATCGCCACGAGAAGCGTTTGCGAGGATCGGCGAGGCGGACTGTCCGTTGCGTCCCTGATCTCGAACCTCACGCCCGCGGCTGATCTTCGCCGTCGTCGCCGCCGCCTTCGTCATCCTCTTCGAGCGCGGCGCCGTGGCACTTCTTGAACTTCTTGCCACTCCCGCACGGGCACGGGATCGTTGCGGCCGATCTTCGGGCGCGGCGGTGGCCTGGGGGCGCTGGGGCGGGGGCATCCGGCGGCGGCGGCGCGGCAGCTCTTCGAGATCGGCCGCGGGGGCGCCGGCGCTCGTCGGGGTGTTCGCGCGACCGCGTGGTCGAGCAGCGTCTTGGTGCTCTTCGGCGGCGATGGCTTCGAGGGCTTCGATCGTCCTCGCGCTTCTGGACTTGGACCTCGAAGAATTTGGCGAGGACGGTGCCGCTCACCTTGGCCATCATGTTCAAGAAGAGGTTGTAGCCCTCCTTCTTGTACTCGTTCTTGGGGTCCTTCTGGCCGTAGCCGCGCAGGCCGATGCCGTCGCGCAGGTGCTCCATGTTGGTGAGGTGGTCGACCCAGGCCTGGTCGATGGACTCGAGATAGATGTGGCGGAAGACGCGCAGCGCGATGTCTCGACGCCGAGCTCCTTTTCTTTTTCGGTGTAGAGGGCTTCACGCGATTGAATAGAGTTCTCGACCAGGAGCTCCGGGTCGCCGAGCTCTTCGAGCTCCTTCGGCAGCTTGTCCTTGAAGTGCTCGCGGAAGCCGTCGCGGATGCTGTCCCAGTCCCAGTCTTCCGGCGGCTTGTTCTCGGGGCAGCTCTCTTCGACGATGGCGCTGACGACGCGGTCGATGAGATTGAGCATGCGCTCGCGCTGCTCGGACAGGCCCGCGCTGCACGAGATCGACCAGGGTCGTCGTAGCGTGTCGACGGCGGTGCGCTTCTTGCGCGACTCCACGTCGAGCTGACGCCCCAGAGCTGGTAGGCCTCGCGCTGCAGGGCTTCGAGCTCGACGAGCTTTTCGACTTTCTTGAAATCCTTGCGCTTCGGATCGCGGATGCGTTCCTTTCGCTCCCGCTCTCGTTGTACTTTTCCCGGAGATCGATGCGGCGGATCGCACGAACATGCCGAGGAGCTTGGCCGACCAGCGGGGCGACTTGCTTTCCGATGGCATCGGTCGACGGTCGATCTCGCGGATGTCCCCGGTGGGCTTGCCGAGCTCGTCGACTTCTTCGGGTTCGTAGCGGCCGAGCAGGAGCTGCTGGCGCAGCGAGTAGACGGTCTTGCGCTGCGCGTTCATCACGTCGTCGTACTCGAGGAGGTTCTTGCGGATGTCGAAGTTGCGCTCCTCGACCTTGCGCTGGGCGTTCTCGACGCTCTTGGTGACCCAGGGGTGCTCGATGGGCTCGTCGTCGGGCATGCCCATGCGGTCCATCAGGTTCTTCACCCGGTCGCCGGCGAAGATGCGCATCAGGTCGTCTTCGAGCGACAGGTAGAAGCGGCTCGAGCCGGGATCGCCCTGGCGACCGGCGCGGCCGCGCAGCTGGTTGTCGATGCGGCGGGACTCGTGGCGCTCGGTGCCCACGATGTGAAGCCCGCCTGTGCTCGATGACCTCGTCGTGCTCCTTGGCGCACGATCCTTCGAACTTCTTCGACCAGCGGCCTCGAACTCTTCGGTGTCGACGTCGGGGTCCTTGCCGATCTCCTTGAACTCCCAGCGCGCGAGCATCTCCGGGTTGCCGCCCGAGCAAGATGTCGGTTCCGCGGCCGGCCATGTTGGTGCTGACCGTGATGCGCCTTCTTGCGACCCGCCTGCGCGACGACGAATGCCTCGTTCTCGTGGTGCTTGGCGTTGAGGACGTTGTGCGGGATCTTCTTTTTGCCAGGATGCGCGCGATGGCCGCGCTCTTCTCCACGCTGGTCGTGCCGACCAGAACGGGGCGACCTTCCTCGTGGGCCCGGAGGATTTCCTCGATCACGGCGGTGAACTTCTCGCGCTCGGTCTTGTAGACGACGTCGTGCTCGTCCGCGCGGATCATCGGCTTGTTGGTGGGGACCGCGACGACGTCGAGCTTGTAGGTGGAGTGAAACTCCGCGGCTTCGGTCTCGGCGGTGCCGGTCATGCCGCCGAGCTTGTTGTACATGCGGAACAGGTTCTGGAACGTGATGGTCGCGATGGTGCGGCTCTCTTCCTGGATCCGCACGTTCTCTTTGGCTTCCACCGCCTGATGGAGGCCGTCGCTCCAGCGGCGCCCGGCGAGCACGCGGCCGGTGAACTCGTCGATGATGAGCACCTTGCCGTCCGGCGAGACCATGTAGTGCTGGTCGCGCTTGTAGAGGGCGTGGGCTTTGAGCAGCTGATTCAGGATGTGGAGGGTCTGAACGTTGGTCGGATCGTAGAGGTTGCTGATGCCGATGAGCTTTTGCACGAACTCCACGCCGTCGTCCGTGAGCGTGACGCTGAAAGCCTTCTCGTCGACGTTGTAGTGCTCGTCCTTGCGGAGCTTGGCGACCACCTCGTTCAGCGTGCGGTACTTTTCGCTCGCTGCTTCGGCGGGGCCGCTGATGATGAGCGGCGTGCGCGCCTCGTCGATCAGGATCGAGTCGACCTCGTCGACGATGGCGAAGTTAAGCGGGCGCTGGGCGTAGTCGAGCGCCGAGAACTTCAGGTTGTCGCGCAGGTAGTCGAAACCGAACTCGTTGTTCTGGCCGTAGGTGATGTCGGACAGGTACGCGCGCTTTTTCTCGTTCTCGCTTTGTTGGGGGATCACCACGCCTACGGTCAGGCCGAGGAAGTTGTAGAGCTTGCCCATCCACTCGGCGTCGCGCTTGGCGAGGTAGTCGTTCACCGTGACGAGGTGCACGCCCTTGCCTTCGAGAGCGTTCAGGTAGATGGCGAGGGTGGCGACCAGGGTTTTGCCTTCGCCGGTCTTCATCTCGGCGATCTTGCCGTTGTGCAGCACCATGCCGCCGATGAGCTGGACGTCGTAGTGGCGCATCTTGAGCGCGCGCTTGCCGCCTTCGCGGCAGACGGCGAAGGCCTCGACCAGGATGTCGTCCAGGGTGGCGCCGTTATCGAGCTTCTCCTTGAACTCCGCCGTCTTCTGTCGAAGCTCGTCATCCGTGAGCTTCTCCATTTTGGGTTCGAGGTCGCTGATGGCCGAGACCATCGGGCGCATGCGCCGAATGGAGCGTTCGTTGGAGGTTCCGAAGAGCTTTTTGGCTACCCAAGTGAGCATCGAGACTCGATTCGTTCGTGGCAGGGAGGCGGCGGGGAAGCTAGTGCTTGTCCGCGCATCACGCCAGGTTTTCCCGGGGATTTTGCGGCAGTGTCGCTCGGTTCGGCGAAAAGGACGAGCGTTTCGGCCACTTGCGAAATCAGCGCTGGGGTGAGCCTATTCCCGTGCCAAGGTTTGTCCCCCGATGCTCGAGCCAATCGCGGACGAAGTCTGGGCCGTAGAGCGCCCGTTTTCGGCGGGAGGGATGTCGATCGGAACGCGGATGACCGTGATCCGGCTCCCGGGGGGAAGGCTCTGGCTTCACTCGCCGGTGAAGATCGACGAGGAGCTCGCCAAGGAGGTCGACGCCCTCGGAAGGGTCTCCTTCATCCTTGCCCCGAACAAGGTGCACCACCTGATGCTGGGGCCCTGGGGGTCGCGCTACCCGGAAGCGGAGCTCCATGCTGCCCCGGGCCTCGGCAAGAAACGGCCGGATCTGACCTTTGCGGGGGAGCTCGGCGATACGCCAGCGCGCGGGTGGGAGGGGGAGCTCGAGCAGGTGTTTCTCGAGGGCGCGCCCGTGGTGAACGAGACCGTGTTCTTTCATCCGAGGTCGCGGACTCTCGTGCCGACCGACTTGGTGTTCAACGTGCAGAAGGCCGCAGGGCTCTGGACGAAGCTCACTCTCGGCGGGCTCCTCGGCGCGACCGGCGGCGTTCGCATGAGCCGAACGGTCAAGTACACCGTTCGGGACCGCGCTCGCTTTGCCAAGAGCGTCGAGCGCGTGCTCGAGTGGGATTTCCAGCAGGCCACCGTCACCCACGGCGATGTAATTGCGCACGACGCGAAGGACTTGGTCCGCAGCGCGGCGGCCTGGCTTCACGGACAGTAAGTGAGACGAAGCGTGGGCTGGGCCGCGGCTTCTGCCACTTCACGGCTCGAAAAGCGCAGGCGATTGTTCGAGCTTCCCTGCGGGTCATCGACACGGAGAAGCCAGCCGTGATTCATGCGACTGCCATCGAGGAAGGCGGCCACGTCCGAGGTGACCTCCCATTTCACGACGCTTCCCGTGTCGATCTGGGAGCCCACGATGGCTTCAGCGCTGACTTGCGCGTCGAAGTCTCCGCCGATCTGGTTCCAGCTCGTTGGGCTCGACGCCTTGGACCACGTCGCCTCGTCCTCCACCCAATCCGAGGTCACGCGGTGGACGTCGACCGTCTCGGAAAAGCTGTCGTTTTGCGAGACCGTGAGCTCGAGCGAGGCGGTCTGGACGGTCTGGATGTCGCCGGGCAGCGTGAAGCGCACCAAAGTCCGTCGGACCATGTTGGGAGAGATGACGAGCTCCATGTCCCCGCCGTGCGGCGTGTTGGGCTGGGGGGTGCTCTGGAGAAAGGTGTCGCCTGTCGCGACGAGGTCGAGGGTCAGTCCGGTGCAACTCCCACCTGCGATTCCGCCAGCACCGGAAATGCCCCCGCCATTTCCCCCACTACCCCCATTCGTCCCGGTTCCGCCGTTGCCCGGGCTCGCTTCGACGATCGGTGGCGTTTCTGGATACAAGCTGCACGCCGCGAGGAGCAGGGAGGCTGCCATGAGCTGCCCGCTTTTTTCCGCGACAGAGGTCCAAGTAGACACGTTCGGTCTCACATCCTAGCAAGCCTCGGCCGAGTGACCGCCTAGCCTTTTCTTCATATAGTAGGTTGGTGCCGATCACTCCTGCGACGTGGCCCGGCAACCCGCCTCCGGGCGGTGAACCGAAGCACAATCGGCGCTTTTGGCTCCAGCTCGGGACCCGGACTATCCCCCTCGAGGTCGGGGAGGCGCTGGTCGGTCGCAGCCCGGTTTGTCAGGTGGCGGTCGATGACATGCTGGTCTCGAGGCGCCACGCGCGCCTGTTGGTGTCGAAGGACGCCGTCTTCGTCGAGGACTTCGCCAGCACCAACGGCGTCCTGGTCAACGAATCGCTGATCAGCGGGGCCACCCGACTCGAGGAAGGCGACCGGATCATCTTCGGGACGCAGGAGCTCGTCCTCCGCTCTGCGCCGGCCGACGAGGAAGAGTCGCCCAAGACGACGCCGGCCATCATCAGCAGCGGGCGCCGTCCCATCGCGCCGGTGCCCGTGCGCTCGACGGCTCCGCCTCCGAGTAGCGACGACGCGCCCGTGCACACCGAGAAGGCCGACGGGCTCGGTACCATGGCGCGCCTCGCCGATCGCATGATGTCGATGGGACGTCACGATGCGGCTGCGCGACTTCTCGGTGATCACTTGCGTGGCATTCTGGCTGCCGTCAAGCAGGGGCGCAGCGTTCCGTTCGACGTACTCGATACCGTGGGCGCGTACGGCATGAAGCTCACGGACGTCACGCGGGACCCGACGTGGGCGAACATCGCGCTCGAAGTCCATTTGAGCTGTCGCCGTCCGCTCCCCGAGAAGGCCGTCGCGTTGCTCGAATCCCTCGCGCCAAAGCTGACGCTCGATCGCCAGACCCTCCTTTCTTACAAGGCAGTTCTGCGGGATGTCGCCCCAATTTTCGGCAAGGAAGAACAAGCGCTCATCGATCGAATTTCCAAGGTGCCCAGCCGATGAGCATGGCAACCGACTCCCGCGTGAGCTTCGAGGCTCGGCGAAAGCTGGCCGGAACCCGCCTGGGTGCGTACCAGGTTGGCGCGCGCCTGGGCGCGGGCGGAAGCGCCGCGGTGTATCTCGCACGAACGACCGAGCCAGGGGACGAACGCCTGGTCGCGCTCAAGGTCGTCCACGAGCACCTCGCCGAGGAGCGCGACTTCATCAACCAGTTCTTGGACGAGGCCAACCTTCTGGTCCGACTCTCGCATCCGGGGATCGTGCGCGTCTTCGAGCTCGGGCAAGAGGGCGACACGCTGTTTCTGGCGATGGAGTATCTGCACGGGCAGACGCTCTCCACCATTTCTCATGCGCTCGCGAGGCGCGGTGAGTGCCTGTCACCGGCGCAGGTCGCGTGGATCGGCGCAGAAGTGGCCCGAGGGCTTCACTACGCTCACGAGCTTCGCGATGACCAGGGCAGTCCCCTCGGGCTCGTGCATCGCGACGTGAGCCCGCAGAACATCTTTTTGACCTACGACGGCCAGGTCAAGCTCATCGACTTTGGCATCGCGCGGGCGGCGGGGCGACTGGCACAGACCACCCTCGGCCGCATCAAAGGAAAGTTCAGCTACATGGCGCCGGAGCAGGCGCTGGGGCGTGAGTTCGATCACCGTGCCGACCTGTTCGCGTTGGGCGCGACCTTGTACGAGGCGTCGGTCGGTACGCGCCTGTTCGCCGGCTTCGACGAATCGGAGACCCTGCAGAAGCTCCTCTTCGAGGAGGTCCCGGATCCCAAGAGCAGGGTCCCGGATTTCCCCGAAGCGCTCGCGGCCATCCTGCGCCGAGTGCTGGCGAGCGATCCGGAAGCGCGCCATCCAAACGGCGGCGTACTGGCGGGCGAGCTCGACGGCTTCGTCGCGAGCTCGGGGAGCGAGCCGAAGCAGCAACTGATCGCCCGGCTGGGGGAGCTGTTCGAGCAGAAGCGTCAGGAGCAGGCTCGTGCCATCGAAGATCTCCGGGCCCTCGGGAGCGAAGTTTCGATCGAAAGTCCCATCGATGGACGCATCAGTCGAACCACGACCCGCCCCAGCCATTCTCGCTTCCGCGCGCTGTTCATCGGACTCGGGAGCGCCGCTGTCGCGATCGTGATTGGGCTCGTCGTGTACCGGCAAACCAGAATCGCGCCGCCGCCGCCGCCGCCCGCTGTTCCCGCAACCGTCAGCATCGAGGTGACGACGCAGCCGGCCGTCGCCGCGACCATCACCATTGGCGGAGAAGTGGTGAGGTCCCGCCCGGCCCGAGTGACCCGCTCCCGCGATTCGGGCAGCGTCGAAGTCTTCGTCAGCGCTGATGGTTTCGAGAGCGCGAAAGCGAGGGTATCGACCGATCGCGACCAGCGCGTCGTGGTTCCGCTGGTGAAGCTTCCGCCGCCGCCCCCACCGTCTGCGTCCGGCTCGAGCGACCGGCCGAAGGGCACGGGTGGGACGGGCGGAAAGAAGCGGGATCCCTTGGTGACCAAGTATCCGTTCGGGAAGAAGTGAGCGCCAGCGCGGCCCGTGAACGGTGCAACGGGCAGATTTGGTGCCTCCACTACAGCGGCTTTCAGAGACATGGAACGAAATCAGGATTCACAGGAAGCGCGACGCGCTTCGTGACGACCCTTGGAAGTGGGACACCCGAAGGACTCGCTTCGAGATACCCGAAGGGCCACCCGTTCGGGTGGAAGTCCGGAAGTTCATCATTCTTTTTTTGAGGGGCTTCAGGAAACCGTATGGGTGACCCTGCAGCGTCCTGACCGATGTTGCGTCAGACCTGCTACCCGCGACATAGCTCATCGCTTCCGGTCTTCGCCGAACGTACGTCGCTCGTGCCCCATCGCGAACGGTGAAGTCCCGCTTCTTCCGACAACGCTCCATGTACCTCCGCCCGAACACCCGCTCTGCTTCGCCCTGATTGTGGGCGCGACACAGGACGCGAACGTTCTCCGCCCCGGAGCTCCCACCCCGAGCCTTGGCCTGCTCGTGATCGAGCTCCAGAAACCCGCGCGCCGAGCAGCGCCGACCGCGGGCATCGACGAACGCGCATCGGAGTCCGTCTCGCCGGGCGACTTCGCGCTTGGTCGCATTGGTGACCCGCGATGATTTGGCAGCCCGCGATTTGCGAGCGCGCTCGGTCTGACCGAACTTCCGTTTCATCTGCTCGGTAATCAGGAGATCCACCGCAGCTTCGACGATGGTCGCCAGGTCGCCGCTGGGATTCTTGTGACTCATGAGATCCCGCGCGAGCCTGAGTTTCTCTTCCAGCGTTCGAGACGCGGTGAATTTCACGAGCACGCGCTCCCGAGACAGCGGTGAGACCCGGCCGCGATCTGCTGGGCGCGGCAGAGCTTCTCGTTTCGCGGGCGGAGGAGACGGAGCGGGAGACGGCGACGGATCGGGCTCCGAGATCTGTTCGACGTTCAACGTCAGCACCGGTCAATCGGGCAACTTACGAATGCTGTCCGCCACATCGGGCTTCGGAAACCGAGCCGCGAGCACTCGTTCCGCGTCGCGGACGCTCTTCCCACTCACCGCGTCGAGCAGTTCCTGTGCGTTTTCCTCGGTCAAAACGCTCTTCAGACGCCCGAGCACCGAAAGCGAAACTCGACCCGTCTCGAGCCTGTCGTAGATGCACGGAAACCTGCGAGCCAAGCGTGCCGCTTCAATCCGCCGACACGCTTCATCCTCACTGAATCCGAGCCGCTCGGTGCAATACGCAAAGAGGGACGAGCACGCCTCCCGAAGATGAAGCTTGCGCGCCTCCATCTCGGCGAGGTGCGCCACGAGCTCCGCGGTCAATCCCCGGTGTGCCCGAGTCACCCGATGAAGCTCCGAGAGAAGCGCGCCATCGGTGAGCTTCCCCAACGAACTGAAATCAGCACTCTTCATTCCCAACGTCCTACCACGGGGATTTTCGTGCCCCGCAATCGCCCGAGGACGCGTTTCGGGCGAGCGACCCGGCGCGCAAATCATTTTTTCCCCACGCGCCCGTCACGCGCCGCCGAGGTGCGAGGAACGAACGCTTCTGGCGCCCGTGGTCCCGACGAGCTCGCCACCGTCGAAAATCCTGTCACGAAAATTCGACGCTGGTCCGCGTTTTTCAGCACTGCGAACAGCCCGCGGCGTCGCTCGGTCAGCTCGGGCGGACGACGGGCGGAGTCGTGCGCGATCCGCGACAGTCGCGGGTGAATTCGGTTGGCGCTGTACGACTGACGCGGAGGCGATCCGCGGCAGCCGCGAGTGAATCATCTCTTTCAGCAATGAGGAAGCGGAGGAACGCACCTCACGGCGCGCCTCTCCACATAGTTTCCCAAATCCCCGGTTGCGGTTGTCGTACGTCGAGCCCCGGCCACCGAGGGTTTGGTGCCGTCGTGGCACTGCTCGGCCTGCTCTCGCGACGCCGAAGGCGCCGAGCGGTTGAACGTGCCCAATCCGACGTGATGAGCCCCTCGGCAGAAGGATGCCACGGGCGGTACTGGCTCCGCGGGCGGAAACAAGCGCGGTCGCCGCTCACCCCAGTACCGGTCCGGGAAGAAGTGATTGTGACTTGTCAGTCGCGACACTAATCTCGCGCATCAATGCTCGCGCGTCGCGCCATGCCGGTCGTGCTTGCCGTGCCGGTCGTGCTTGCGGTGCTCGTCTCGAACGGGCGCGCGCAAGCCCAGCCGGAGCCCCCCGAGCCTCCGCTGGGCGCGGGAGCGTGTAATCCCGACGACGTTGCGTGCGGTAGGGTAGAATTCGAGGCGGGAATCGAAGCGTATCGCGCGGGTGACTACGTCACGGCGCGAGACCGTTTCAAGGCTGCCTACGAGCACCGGCCCCACCCGGTCGTGCTGTTCAATTGGGCGTTGGCCGAGTCGAAGCTCGAGCTCTACGTCGAAGCCACCGAACACTTCGAAGCCGTACTGGCCGACGAGGAAACGCCGGCTGATCTTCGCAGCACGGTGGAAAAAGAAAAGACGGTCTCCGAGGCGGCAATCGCGACGATTCGCGTCGAGGCCGGCCCCGATGCCGAAATCCACGTGGGCGAGCAGAAGTTCGATGGAGCGTCGGCCACCGCGCGGGTAAACCCCGGGAAGTATCTGGTGCGGGTCGTCATCAAGGGCCGCGACGCCGTGAATCGCGAGGTGACGGTCAGCAAGGGCGAGCGCGTGCAGGTGGCCGTGGATCGCGCGGAGGTGGTGAAGCCGCCACCGCCCCCTCCGCCGCCGCCACCACCCCCACCCGAGCGAACCGGCCTGGATCCGCTGTTCGTCTATGCGGGAGCGGGTCTCACTGCCGTGCTGGGCGGGGTGTTCGTGTGGAGCGCTCTCGACACCCGGTCGTCGTTCCACGACTACGAACGCGATCTTCCCATGCTCAGCCAATCCGAAGTCGACAGTCGAGTCGCAGAAGGACATTCGAAGCAGCTTCGAACGAACGTGCTCCTCGGGGCCACCGCAGTCGTCGGAGTGGGGACGGCCGTGCTCGGGATCTTCTTCGTGGATTGGAAGCAGGAACGCCCGACCCGAGGATCGCGACAGCGGTCGCGCTCGAAGGTGGGCGTGGGGATTTCGCCCCGGGGCGCGTCGGTCAGACTCGCGTTTTGAGCTTCAGTTTGACGAGACGCTCTTCTTGCCGTTCTTTCGCCGCTTCGCTGCGCCGCCTGTCTTCGTCGGTCTCCAGCAAGAGGGGCGGTACTGCGCACGGCTTGCCGTCGTCATCGATGGCCACGTACACGAGATACGCGCTGTTCGTGTGAGTGACTTCGCCGGTAATCGGATTTTCGGCATGGACCTTCACGCCCACCTCGAGGGACGTCCGCCCGACGTAGTTCACGCTGGCCACGCACGCGAGAAGCTCCCCCACGTGCACCGGTGAGACGAACGACATCTCGTCGATGGCAATCGTCACGCATGGGCGCTGGGCGTGGCGCATCGCCGCAATCCCGCCGGCTTCGTCCACCATCTTCATGATCTCGCCACCATGCACGTTGCCGTAGGCGTTGGCGTGCTCGGGCAGCATGAGTTGGTGGAGCTCGACGCGGGACTTGCTGACGGGTTTCGCGGGCTTGTTCACGAGCCGAGGCAAACTACCCGGCCTTCTGACCGCGTGCTAGTGTCCCGAGCCTTTCCGCCCGCGGGAGCGCTTCGATCGAAGTATGGACCTCTTCTACTTCGTCATCTTGATCAGCTCGTTGATCTTCGTCCACGAGCTCGGCCATTTCGCCTTCGCCAAGGCGTTTGGCGTCAAGGTATTGACGTTCAGTCTCGGCTTTGGGCCGAAAATCTTGCGTCTTCGTGGACGCGAGACGGAGTACTGCGTGAGTTTGCTCCCCCTCGGCGGCTACGTGAAAATGCTCGAGGAGTCGAAGACGGACATCGTCCTGCCCGAAGATCGCCTGCGCACCTTCGAGTCCCTACCGATCTACAAACGCATCATCGTCGTGCTGGCCGGGCCGATGATGAACTTGATCTTCCCGGTCCTGCTCTACTTTTCCGTGTTCGCGACCGATGGACCGTTTCTGCCTCCAACCGTCGGAGTCGTGCTGCCGGGTCATCCCGCTGCGGGCAAGCTCCTGCCCGGCGATCGGATCATGAGCATCAATGGGCAGGAGGTCGGCACGTTCGACGAGGTGAAGCGCATCATCGCGAAGAATCCCGGCAAGCTGTTGCGACTCAGGGTGTTTCGCGACAACAAGTACATCGACATCGAAGTCACCCCGGAGGAAACGGTCGAAAAGCGCGAGCTCGACATCGTCGAACGCGTGGGCACCATCGGGATCCAGCCGAGTGCTCCGGCACCCGTCATCGGAATTCCCAGCACGGATTCCCCTGCATATCGTGCCGGGCTGCGCACGTTCGACGTGATCACCTACGTTGCCGGTCAGCCCGTTCGCCGCTTCATGGATCTCGAGGGAACGCTCGGGGAAAATCGAGGCGAGACAGTGCCTGTCACCTATCTCCGGCCGGTGCCCCTGACCGATGCTCTCGGCGGGCTCGCGGACATGGCCGTGTACGAGGCGGGGGTCGTGGCGCTCACGCCCGATCCCTCCGGCGTGGATTTGGCCACGAGCACGGGTATCGAGACGGCGGATCTCTATGTCGCGGTCGTGCCGGAAGACAGCTATCTCCACAAGGCAGGGCTCCGCGCAGGAGACAAGATCCTTCGCCTCGATGACGAAGAGCTGCCTGCATGGTCGTCGTTTCGCGAGCACGTGCTCGCAGCTCCCGATCGCGGTCATCGGATCGACTACCTCGCAGCGCGCGACGGGCGCGAGCGCAGCGGGACGTTCCAGATGCGGCGCGAAGACATCGTCGACGAACACGGGCAAGCGTTCTCGCTCTACATCTTGCACGTAAAGAACTGGGTGCCCCTGGCCCCCGAAGACTTCGTCGATCATCCCACGCCATTTCGCTACGCGCTTCAGAAAGCCGTGGCCGAGAGCGACGGACGTCACACGCTTCGTCCTGGTCGGCATCGTGCGATTGGTCCAGGGTCGAGTCGAGTCTGAAGTCGCTGTCCGGCCCCATCACCATTTACGAGGTGGCCGGGGAAGAGGGGCGCAAAGGCGCCGACTATTTCGTGTGGGTGATGGCGCTCATCAGCATCAATCTGGGGCTCGTGAACCTCCTGCCCATCCCGGTGCTCGATGGCGGCCATCTCATGTTTTTCGCGATCGAGGGTGTGATCCGCCGACCGCTGCCGCTCCGCGTGCGGGAGGTCGCGCACATCGTCGGAATGGCGATCCTGTTCGGGCTCATGACCTTGGCCTTCAAGAACAACGTCGAAAAGCGCTGGGACGTGATCGTGGGACAGATCCGCGAGATCTCCGGATGAGCACGATCTCGGGACGCGCGCTCGCTGCGCGGGTCCTCCTGCGGGTCAGGCGGGACGAGCGCGTTTGCCGCCGCAGCGCTGTCCGCGGAGCTCGATCGATACCCCCAACTCGACGACCGGGAGCGGGGGCTTGCGACCGAGATCACCTACGGCGCACTGCGAAGCGAGTCCGCCCTCATGGCACGCCTCGAGCGCGCGACGACCCGAGGTCTCGCCAAGACCGATCCCAGCGTTTTGTCGCACCTCCTCGTCGCCGCCTATCAGATCCTGATCCTCGAGCGCATTCCGGTGCACGCTGCGGTCGACGCAGCGGTGGAAGCCGTGCGACGCGAGCGAGGTGCGAAGCTCGCCGGATTCGCGAACGCCGTCTTGCGCAAGCTCGGGGCAAGCGGCGAGCGCCTCGAACGCAAGAGCGCGGTCCTCGAGAGCGTGCCCAGTTGGATCCTCGAAGCGCTCACCAAGAGCGTCGGCAGCGAGGAAGCGCGGGCCCTGGTCGGGGCCGCGGATCAGGGCCTGCCCACGGTGGTGGTTCGACTGCGCAAGGATCACGAAGTCCCCGGGTTTCTCCAGGAAGCGGAACCAGGACGTGTCTCGCCCCTCGCGCGTTCGATTCGGGGGCAAGGGGATCCCCGACGCCGACCCGAATTTCAGCAGGGGGCATTCGTGGTGCAGGAGGAAGGCGCGCAGCTCGTCGGACTCGCTCTGGGCGCCCGCCCCGGCGAGCGGGTTCTGGACGCGTGTGCGGGGCGCGGCCAAAAGGCGACGCTACTGGCCGAGCAGATCGGATCGGGCGGAGCTCTCTGGGCCACGGATCTGCATCCGAAGAAGCTCCGAGCGCTCGAGAACGATTTCGCTCGCCTCGGGCTCGGCTCTCCCAAGACCTCTGCCGTCGATTGGACGGTCGGGCAAGGGGACGTGCCCCGAGACTTCGATCGTGTCTTGGTCGACGCACCGTGCACCGGTGTCGGCACTCTCCGGCGACGCCCGGAGATCCTGCGTCGTCTCGTCCCCGGCGATCCAGAAGCGAGAAGCCAACTGGCCGAGGCCATCTTGCGAAGCGCACTCACCTGCGCAAGACCCGGCGGTCGCGTCGTGTTCGCCGTGTGCAGTGTGCTCGAAGCCGAAGCCGAAGATCTCGTCGCTCGCGTCCGCGACGTGCTCGAGCCCGCCCCCTTCGACGCCCCCGAAGTCGTCGAGCTGTTCGGGACGGTGACGAACTTTCGTTTACTCCCGCTTGCCCACGGCACCGACGGCTACTTCGTAGCCAGCTTTCGGCGATCGTCACCGCCGTAACCGGAGACGTTACGCGTTCGGAAACAGCCCCGCTGCACGAGTGCAGTCACAGCGGCAAAACCAGGTATTTGGCGTTGTACGGGCCTTCCCCGGGTGTCTTCCGTCGCGACCAGTGTTTGGCGCGATCGTGGTTGGCACCGTCATTGCTCTACTCCCGTTCGTGCTCGGGACGAACTTCCGAGCTCTTGTTTCTTGCATAGGGAGCACACAATCATGGCGCGTTTTCATTTTGGAACGAAGTGGGCGGTTGGAATTCTCACAGGCTCTGCGCTCGTGGCGGCGAGCGGAGTTGCCGCGGCGGACGAACTTTCGCCCGAGCCGGCGAGCGCTCCACCGATGGTGGATCGCCCCATCGACAACAAGCCGGCCAAGAAGGATGACAAGGAGCGTAAGGCGAAGAACCTCGTCTATCTCGAGCTGCTCGGAAACGGAGGCCTGTACTCGGTCAACTACGAGCGAATGTTGACCAACAATCTCAGTGCCCGTCTCGGCTTCAGCTACCTGTCCATCGGAGCGACCTCGAGCAACGGCACGGACACCTCGTCGGCCAAGGCGACTCTCGTCACCGCACCTGTCCTCATCAACTACACGGTCGGCTCGAAGAACCACCGCGCCGAGTTCGGTGCCGGTGCAACGCTCGTCTACGTGTCAGCCAGCGCGTCGGGCGGCGGCCTCGGCGAGTCGGGTGAAGGAGCGGGCGTCCTCGGAACCGGGGTGGTCGGCTACCGTTACTCCCCCGCCGACGGCGGATTCGTCTTCCGCGCGGGCTTCACCCCGCTGTTCGGCAAGGGCGGCTTCCTTCCCTGGGGCGGCATGAGCTTCGGCGGAACGTTCTGATCGAATAGAGAACGGCGACGGATGCCGCTGGCGCCTCGGGGTGTCGGCGGCGTCGTCGTATTTGGGGCTTCCACGCACGCGCCTTCCATCAATCAGAGTCTTGCGTAGCGCACGTATGGAATCGCTCCGACGCGCGGGTTTTTGCATCGTCCACTCGTGACAATCGCAAGCAGAGCGCCGACATCGAAGGACCTGGCGTGTAAGCAGAATTAAGATCTGCCTGGCGGCGTACCCCGGGCCGATCGCCAGAATCGAGGAATGAGGATCATCGGTCTTTTCGTATTCCTTGGGCTCCTATCCTGTGGGTTCGGCAACAGCGGTCCGGACAAGATGTGCAAGAAAGCCGCATCCTTCTCCTCCGGCGTGAGCTCGGCCGATCGGGCGAAATGCGTTGCAACCTACGAATCCGTGCGGAAGAAGGATCCGCAGCAGTTTGCCTGCATGCAAAAATGCATGGACAAGGCGACGA
The DNA here is from genome assembly GCA_963781505.1 of uncultured delta proteobacterium. GTDB lineage: Bacteria > Myxococcota_A > Polyangia > Polyangiales > Polyangiaceae > JADJKB01. The sequence goes on from CAWAHB010000005.1 coordinate 120,283, forward strand.
GCGTGTCCGAGTACACGAGCTGTTCGTTCGATTGTCCGGCTTCGGGGTCGAGCGGTTCGGAGGGGGCTTCGGACGAGAACGAGGCCGAACGCGCGCGGATCCGGCGCCAGATCGACGGCCTCGCGAGCACCGACATCACCTATCGATTGCGCTCGAAGTTCGGGTCGAGCCCCGGCTACTCGCTGATCAGCGAGACCGACGTCAGCGGTGGCTGGATCGGCACGGTCATGATTGGACGCGCCGATTCCGTCGAAGAAGTGTACATCTACAAGATTGGTCTGCTGCGCGTTCCGTCGAACAAGGATTGCGAGTCGACCGCCAACAGCCTGCGCTCGGGGCAGAGCAACGCGATCGAAGTCGACTGCGGCGACAAACAACTTTTGTCGATCACGTGTGTGGGTAGGCGCGAATCGGGAAGGACCGGAAGCCCCGAAATGCGCTGTCCTGTCAGTTTGATCGGGATGGATGTGAGCGCAGCGATCTTCCAGTAGGAGTAGCGCTTCGAGCAAGCTGGCCGAGTTCCCGAGAGAGCCTCGTCCGCTGCGCGCCAACCGTCATCGCTGCGCTGCAGTCACGGCGCGCAGTCGGTTCTGCTCGGATCACACAGGTCCGCGAACAGGCTGACGCTCGATGGCGGAGGGAACGACCGGCTATTGGTGAGCTGTCGTGGCTTGTTGCTCTGCTTGACGTCGGAGATGCCGACGGCGTCTTCGATGTGGGTGGGATCGAAGAAGGTCGTGATGCCCGCTACGCGGACTGCGAAATCGGACTCCTTCGGCGCGGATCGTACCTGTAGAACGCGTTGACCGTGCCCTGGCATGTCTCGGCAGCGAACAGCGGAACTGTCGGACAACTCGGCAGGTTTGGATCCGGGTACGTCAGAAATGCGTCCTTGTCTTCGCGGTCGATCGAGTTCCAGCAATTGCGCGAAGACAGTCTCGACGCGAGAGGTGCGTGACACTCTCGGCGGCGATGACGAGCGAACGAAGGCGAAGCACTCCTTACAGTGCGATCGTGTCCCAGCAAGCCGCTTCGGCCCCTGCGACGGCTGCGTCGTCGAGCGTGATTCGCCCCTCCCAGTGGGCGCGAAACATTCCGTTGAACGCGCCGAACGCGAGCTCCATCAAGAGCTTCGGCTCGAGCGGCTTCACGACGCCTTGGGCCTGCGCATTGGCCACCATGATCTCAGCGAAGTCCTTGACCGTGCGATCGACCGCGCGGCTCTCCTCATCCAGGTAGCTCGCGTGGTTGTGGAGCTCGATGAACGCGAAGGCGTTCGGGTGCTCACGTGCGAACTCGACCATCTCGTGCCACATGACGCGGAATTGTTCGCGCGGTGCCGCTCCCTGGGGGAAAGCGGCGAACACCTTCTCGGACACGGCGCCCTTCCATTTCCGGTAGAGCACGTTGACGAGCGCCTCCTTGCTCTCGAAGTAGTGGTAGAGCGTGCCGGTCGCGACCTCGGCCTTCGTGGCAATCTCCGGGATCACCGTCCCGTGAAAGCCGCGTTCGACGAAGCACGCGAGGGCCGCCTCGAGGATCGATTCGCGCCGGTCGGGGTGCATCGGGGGCCGCCCGCGCCTGCCGCCGCTCGCTCGGCGCGCGCCGCGTGCCCGCTTCCCGGTCCGGCTGGGTGCCCTGTGTTGCGGCATTACCGAACGATTATTCGAGTCTTCTCGCCGACTTGTCAAGGGGGCCTAAAAATACTGATTGACGCCCGAGAAACGGCGAGTACCTATTGCCGAATGAACGTTCAATCCTTTACCGAGTGAGCGTTCAATTTGGAAATAGCGCTCGTCGCGGTGGCATGGAGTCGCCGACGAGGGGCGCCCAACCTGAAGGATGGATCCTGCCATGAGTCGCTTGCACCACTTCGTTGCCACCGCCGCGCTTTCCACCGTCGCCCTCGTCGCGTGCGACCTGCCAAAGGGGGACATCACGGACCCGCACACTTGGGGCAACTACTTCCTCGACAAGTACGCGGCCGAGCGAGCCCAGGCCATGACCCTCGAGCCGGGTCACACGCCGCTCGCAACGCCTCGCACGGTCTTGCTCATCACCGGCGTGACGATCCCCGCGGTTTGGTTCGATCCGATCAAGGCGCGTTTGGAGCGAGACGGGTTCAACCCCGTCGTCTACGAGCCGCCGGACCTGCTGAGCGGCGATCTCACGGAGAATGCTCAAGCGCTCGCGAAAGTCGTCGCTGGCATCCTTGCCAAGACCGGCGAGCAGCGCATCGACATCCTCGCCGAGTGCACCGGTGGCCTCATCGCCCGCGAGTACATCCAAGCCTTGGGTGGTGACGCGCACGTGCGTCGCCTGGTCACGTTCATCTCGCCGCAGCACGGCCTGCCGAAGGCACCGTGGGCGAAGTCGATGGTCGGCTGGGATGCGCTGGATGACCTGACGCCGGGCAGTGCCTTCCTCCACGAGGTCAACGACGCGCCGCTGCCCGCGAACGTGCCCATCACGAGCATCTACACGTGCACCGACGAGTACATCCAGCCCTACGAGACCTCCAAGATCCCCGGCGCGAAGAACATCGAGGTCTGCAACGGCTTCGTCGGTCACTTCCAGTTCTTCTACGATCCGAGCCTCTACAACATCATGTGGAGCGAGCTCACTCAGCCCGCTCCCACTGACGTCGCCGATCCCACCGACCCGACCGATCCTTAGCCGATCCAACCGATCCGACTGATCCTTCAGCCGATCCAACCGATCCGACTGATCCTTCAGCCGATCCAACCGATCCAACCGATCCCTACGATCCAGCCGGTCCTGCCGACCAAGGCGATCCGGCCGACACTTCGGTGGATCCCAGTGCCGACGCGATCAATGCCCCGGCTGGCGACCCGGGCTGCTCGACGACCGGCCGGGGACCGAGCTCGTCGTGGCTCGGGCTCTTCGGGATGGCGGGATTGATTGGCGTTGGCGCCCGCCGTTATCGCCGACGCCGATAGAGCGCGTTTCGATGCGCCGTCAGAGCCGGCGCGGTTGCTTCTTCAACGCTCGTTTTGGGGAAGGATCGCTGCCCGGCTCGGCGGGAGCTCGCACAGCGCGTAGGTAAGACGAGCGGGTTGCGCCAGCGTGCAGGCGCTCAGGCGTGCCGATCCGATGATCGACGCGCGCCAGCGCGAGACTTCGAAGGCGGTGTGTAGGCGCCGAGCAACGTTCTCGTGACCGTCTCCGCCGCTGCATTGCCGTCGAGCCCGCCGGCGTGGACCTCGCTCACGGCTGAGCGCAACGTCGCGTGGAAGAGCGTCACGAGCCAATCTGTAGACAGGTCGGAGCGAAACGCCCGCGACCCGCCCTTCTTCAAGAGCCGCCGACGCCGAGCTCGAAGCCGCGGGAGTGCGCCCACCGTGATGCGACGATTCCTTTCAGTACGGGATCTGGCCCTGCTGATTGCCCGGAGGGTCGTACACGCAAACCCATACCTGCCCATTGCCGCCGAGCGCGGCATTCGAGTACGAGGCTACCGCGCAACCGAGACGTGAGCTCGCCGCCCAGAGGGCCTGGCTGTCTTGCATGCAGTCTCCGACTTCCGAGCTCGCGCAGCCATTGCAACACTCGGGGTACGGAGTGTTCTTCTCGAGGCACTGATTTCCCGGATAAACGAATCCCCACACCGCGTCGGCGGGTGTGATCTCGAGGGGTCCCGACTGAGGCTCGCCGAAAGCGACCAGGTTCGCGCCATACCCTGGGTACTCGGGGGGCAACTTCGCGGTCGCCGCGAACACGTCTGCGATGTGCTGGGCAGATGGGCTGAGCGTCTCGTCCCAGAGGAGCGGTGGAGCGCCGACGATCGCGCGGTAAGCGTTGTGTGCGGCCGTGATCCCCGTGAGGGGCGGAGCCTCGGGGGGAAGACACTGCTGCGGCTCGCCGCCCTGCGACACGGCATTCGTCACCGTGACCAGCGTCGACAGGTACGACGAAATCGCCGGCGCGTCCGCCTTGGCAGCGTACTCGAGCGCGAACGTGCCCGAGCAGACGTCGTTCGCGATCGTGACGTGGAGAGGAAGCTCGCCCGCGAGCTCCAGCCCGCCATCGCAATGCGCGGTGTCGATCTCGATGTGGTTCGTTGCGCCGGCGACGGTGACGAGACAGCCACCGACCGGTGTGTCCGTGTCGGTGAACGCAAACGGGACGACGAAGGTCTCCCCTCGGTCGACCGCGATCTGGGAGCATCCACCGTTCGCGACACTGGGATGGCTTCCGCTCGAAGCGGGCGCGGGCGCCTCGACCAGGGTGCCGCCCTCGATGGACAGCGCTCGCACGACTGCGCTCGGATCACTCGAATCGACCGTGCATACGGCGCCGCCCCCGACTCCGCTATCGGCACTTCCGCCGACGCCCGCACCTCCGCCGACGCCCGAGTCGACAGCGGCAAGACCACCGCCCGACGAGCTGCTGCACGACGCTGCGACTGCCAGCGCCCATACCCCGATCACCAGGGATTCAATCCAGAGCCGTGGTCTCGACGAACGGAAAGCGGCCACGCACCGTATACCCAAGCGGATCCAAGATTCTTCCCGCTGGCGCGGGGGACCGCGGTGGGTTCCCGGTGCGTTCCCCCTTCGCCGCCTTCCCCAGGAAGCCAGGATGAATCGCGAGGGAGACACCCGTCGGGTGCTGTTTCACGATGGTGGGTCGTCGAAGCCGGGCACCATCGAGGCGCCAGCCTGTTCTGAACGACCATCTCGACTGGAGCAGGCCCGGCAGGATCGGTGTGATCGGCCTCGTGCGGGAGCGCATCACCAGGCCCATGAGGACCATGATCGCGACAATCAGGATCGCGAGCCCGACGTCCATTTTCGCCTGCATGTCGCTCTTGCACTGGTCGAAGGACGTGTAGTCGGAATCTTCCTTGCCGAGGTCGCCGCAACGGTGGGCATGTCGGCAGCGTGCAAGGACGCGGCCACTCGAGGATCGATGCCGCAAGTTGCCACACTGCGGCGAACGCGCGGCCTCAACGAAGCTCGGAAGCGTGCTGTCGATCGCTTGGATCGACGACGCGGTACGCGTGAAACGATCCGTCGGCCTTCGTGTGAGCCTTGCACCAGAGGGATTGGCCACCACTCGATTCGCGAGCACGCTTGCACTCGGGACATGTGCGCTCACTGTCCGGCACGGTGTGACCCCGGGGGCGCACGACCATCACGGTGCAGGGGGCGTGTCGAATCACGCTCTCTGCGACGGATCCGAGCACCAATCGCGACACACCGTGACGACCGTGGGTGCCGACGACGATCAAGTCCGCATCGAGCTTCTCCGCCAGGCGCGTGATCTCCACGGCGACGTTGCCGGCGACGACGTGGGCGACCACCTCGCATTCCGGCTTCTTTCCCAGGCGACCGAACGCGTCGTGCACGGTTTCCGCCAGGCTCTCGGCCATCGCCCCCACCGGCGGTGGCGGTCGCGGCATCGGCATGTCGAGCGTCGCGGGAGGATTCGCCTCCGCCGTCACGTGAACCAGATGCAGTGCGCTCGCATTCTGGAGCGCCAGGTGAATTCCGCGATCGAGCGCGAGATCGCCGAGCTCCGAGAAATCGATGCCGACGACGATGGTGCGGTGCGGTTCGGTCGTGATCATGGTCAACCATCCGAACATGCACGACCCGTGCCGTTTCGATGGGCGAGCGAGGCATGTTCGTTGCAATCGTTTCGTTGCAATCGTGATGCAATCGTGAATCGGGGAAGTCTCTGCCCCAGCTGCAACGAGGAGGACTCGATGAAGGAAGCGTTAAAAGTCGACCTGGAAGCGATTCGAAAACGCGCCCGCGCGAAGATGCAGGACGGAGCGGTCACTGCGGCATATCGCGCCGATCGAGATCAAGTGATCAGTGTCCTGAACGAAGTGCTCGCGACCGAGATCGTCTGCACGCTTCGATACAAGAACCACTACTACATGGCGAGCGGCATCCATCGGGAGCCCGTGGCCGCGGAGTTTCTCGAGCACGCCCAGGAAGAGCAGCAGCACGCTGACATGGTCGCCAAGCGCATCACCCAGCTCGGAGGGACTCCGAATCTCAATCCGGAGGGACTCCACACGCGATCCCACGCGGAATACCGCGAAGCAGACACGCTCGATGCGATGATCCGCGAAGATCTGGCTGCGGAGCGCATCGCCATCGAAACGTATGCGGAAATCGTGCGCTGGCTCGGGGACGACGACACGACGACCCGCCGCATGATGGAGCAGATCCTCCAGGTCGAAGAGGAACACGCCGACGATCTCGCGACGCTACTGGAGCGCTTCAAGACGAACGGCGAGTCCATGCGCCACTGATGGGGCGTTTTGGGACTTGTCCTGTTCAGCCACGCCGCAGGCGACCGCCTGCCTTTGCGACGGGCCAGGCGAAGCGGCGACCGAAGCTCACGTAATAACGACCAAATTCGTCACGCAAGACACTCAATTTCCAGAACCGGAACTGGCGGCGAAGCCACGGCATGCCTGCGCGAAGGCAACGGGCGTACCCGGGCGGCACGGCCCCTGCACTAAGCGCCGCCGAGCGACGACTCTGGCGTTTTGGAAAAGGGCGGCGACAGCTCGAGCAACTTGGGCGTCAGGCCCGTGAACCGAGTGATCACGAAGTCAGAGAGCCAGGTCGGAGAGAGCTGGTAGAGCTTGATGAGGAACCCCAAGAGACGCGGCTCCACGTAGCGGGCGCGGGGACGGCGGGCGGACAGTGCGTGCAAAATGTCGCGCGTCACGACCTCCGGGTCCTGCATGCGTCGCTCGGCGAACTCTCGGATGTCGTCCGCTCTGCGGAAGATGGGCTCGTAGGGCGAGCCGGCGGGAGCGTGGGAGACGGAGGACAGGAGCTTGTCGCCGAATTCGGTTCGGATGGGTCCCGGTGCAATCACGCTGACTCGAATGCCGAAGGGCCGAAGCTCCCAGCGCAACGTGTCCGACAGTGCCTCGAGCGCGAACTTCGTCGCGTGGTAGACGCCCACGAGCGGCAGGCTCACCTGTCCGCCGGAGCTCGACACGTTGACGATGCGCCCGCGACGGCGCTCCATCATCTTGGGCAAGAACGCCCGCGTCACTGCCATCAGCCCGAACACGTTCGTCTCGAACTGCAAACGCAGGTCCTGATCGCTGACGTTGGCCAGGGCTCCGGCCAAGGCGATGCCGGCATTGTTCACCAGGCCGTCCACGCCGTATCCGTCCGTGGCGTCGAAGACTTGCTGAGCGGCCGCCGCGATCGACCCGGCGTCGTTCACGTCCAGAGCGATCGGTCGGAGCGATTCGCCCGCTTCCCTTTCGAGATCGCGCAATCGCTCGATGCGCCGTGCGGCCGCGAACACCTGCCAGCCGTCCTTGGCGAGAGCCAGCGCAACGTGCCGCCCAATTCCCGCGCTCGCACCCGTGACCAAGACTCGTTTTGCCATCAATGCACCAAGATCCCATGAAGTTGAAGTCGTGCCGCGACGTCGACCAACGTGTCGACGCTGACGTCGTTTTGGTGCGAGAGTCCGTGCTCCACGAGAGCTCGAATCCCGGCCAGGAGACAGCGCGCCGAAAGCCCCACGTCCGGCACCTGAACGAGGCCGGCTTTCTCGGCGGCCCGAAGATCCTCCTCGAGCGCGCGTAGCAAGGCGTCCTCGATGCGGAGCACGATCGCGTCCGCTTCGGGATCCGTGTTTCGAGAATGCAGCGCGGCGAGGATGGGCTCGGCATGCTCGTAGGCGAGCGAGAACAACGCGCGCAGGTTGGCACGTACGGCGGCATCGACCTCGGCGGGAGCCGGCTCGAAGCTCGCGTGCGGCGCGAGGGTCGGTCGCGCGGCGAGCAATGCATCGAAGCGAGCGGCGACCGCTTCGAGGAGCTCCACGCGCACACCGGTTGGTCCGTCGAAGTAGTGATAGAGCGTCGCGCGCGAGATCGCCGCGGCGCGACACAGATCTTCGACCTCGAGGCTGGCTCCCCGGGCCATCAGCGCCCGGGCGGCGGCGAGGATCCGTTGCCGGCGCTCACCGGCCGGAAGATAGCCCCGTTTTTCCCGCATTGCGGAGGCATTCTGGCAGATTTGGACGAAGTGTCAATTCTAAAATCGAGGCGGAAACGGGCTTCACGGTGACGATGTTGCTGCGCTCCATCACCGAGAGCACTGGCGAAAACCCGCAATCACTGCAGCGTATAGGTTGCCAGCACGTTGCCGAACACGACGAGTTGCAGGGTCGTCGCGCCCGCATCCGACGTGACCGCGCTGTACTTCAGCGCTTGACCCGGTCCGGTGCCGCACGAAGGAGCCAGCGCCAGCGTGGTCCCGGCGGCGGTGTACGAGTAGGTCGCCCGCTCATCCGGTCCGAGCCCGCCGTCCACGCTGCCACCGGCCTCGACGCTGTCCAGCGTACTGGCCGTGAGCAGCAGCGTTTCTTTCAAGGTGCTCCCGGTCGGACCCGTGCCGCCGTCGCTCCCGTCGTACTTCGTGAATTCCGTCAAGACGTACTTCCCCGGCGCGATCGTCCCGCCAGTTGCGGCGGGTAGGTCGGCGGCCACGGCGACGAGCGGAACCGCGCCGCCCGTGTTCACGAGCGTGTTGCAGTCTCCGCCATCGCTGCCGCCGGTGTTCCCGTCGTCGGACGCATCGGCGCCCGCGCTCCCGCCGGTCGCGGCACCCGCGACGCCCGCCGTCCCCCCTCCGCTCCCGCCCCCGCCGCTCGTCACTCCTGCGCCGCCGCCCGTCGCGACTCCTGCGCTTCCGCCGCCGCCCGTCGCGACGCCGCCGCTCCCGCCGCCGCCCGTGGTCGACTTTCCCCCGCTCCCGCCGCCGTTGTCGTCCCCGCCACAGCTCGCGGGAACCGAGAGAACTACGAGTCCAGCCAGCAAGACGGCGCTACGACAGAACGAGAGGTTCATGACGATCCACCTTTCGCCCCGAACACTAACCGTCTAGAACGCCACTAGTAAAGGCAGTTTCATGGGGTCGACGCTGGACTTGCCACGCATCTGAGCTAGACGACGAGAGTCGCCAAGCGAGCGTTCCGGCACAGGGTCTGAGGGAAGCGGCCACGAATTCGGAGACACGCGAACGTGGGATCATTCGGGAGCCGCGGGGGAGACGTAGCTCCGCCGGATCCCGATCAGCCACGTGCCGAACAGCGCGAGCGCCAGCAGGAACAGGGCGAAGTACTTCGCCGTCGGCAACGAGAACCCCACGGACATGAATCGCGCGGGGGCCACGGATGCCGCGACGGATCCGGACTCCGAGGGAGCTAAGTAGACGCGCATTGGCGACGCGTAGGGCCGGTGCCGCCGACAAAGCTGCGAACCCAAAAATCCCCAAAAACCCCTGAGTCACGGGGGATCCGCTTCCCTGTGATGTTCTTTCGTCGCGGCGTCGTTACGTTGTTCGCTTGACCCTCCATTGCGCTGACCACCCCACCATCCCCGCCGCCGCCCGCTGTCGCCGCTGCAACGCTGCCCTGTGCGGCGAGTGCTGGCGCTGGATTGCCAACGGAACCCCCGCCTGTGAGCGTTGCGCGGCAGAGCTTTCGGGAGGCGCCGCTTCGCACTGGCCGTTCGTCGTCGCATTCGGAGGGATCTCGGTGGCAGTGGGTATCGGCGGTGCGCTCCTGTCCCAGGGAGAGGGTCTCTGGATCTGGATCCCCGTCGCCGGGCTCGGCCTGGTGATCGCCGTGGCGATCGGGATCTTCGGTGCAGCGAAGAAGTCCGAGCCCGCCCTCGAGATCGTGGAGAGGGAGCCCGATCGCGAGTTCGACGGAGACGCATTCGCGCAAGCGGCTCACCCATACCGCGCGCGAGTGGCTCGGGTGGCTCGCCGGGCGGTTCCTCTCTCGGGAAAGCTCACCGCGCTCTTGCTCGGTGCCTCCATGGTCGTGACCGGCGTTTCACTTCCGCTCGTGCTTCATCTGCCCCACTGGATCGAATTCGAGATCGTGCTCCTCTTCTGGTGGCTGTCGGTCGCCGTGCTCTTGATGCTGCTCCTGTATCGAGACTTCCGTTTGATCGATGACCATCGCTTTCGGGCGCCCCGCGTGCCGACGGGTTCGGACGCGGCCAGCTTGCCCGCCGGTTGCGGTGAAGCGGCTGGGTGTAGCGAAGCATTGCTCGTCGTCGTGATTCTGGTGGTCGCCGCCTTCGCCGCCTGGATGCTGGTGGAAATCGTCTTGCCGGTGTTGTTTCTCGGCGTGTATTTCTTCACGCTGAAAGCGGTGGGCCGTGTCGCGAGGGATCGACACGACTGCCGGGGCTCTCTCGGTCGATCCCTCGCTTGGGGGAGCCTCTGGGCCAGCGTCTATGTCCTGCCCGTGGGACTCGTGGTCTGGGCGGTGCACGTCGCCATTGCTCTCAAGATGCAGCTTCCCTGACGCGCGCGCGAGGCGAGGTGTTTCCGATTCGGAAGAGCGTCATTCGTGCACTCGAGGCGGCAGAACGACTGGGCGTCGAAATCAACATCCGCACGGCCAAGCAGCAGCCCTCCCGCGCGGCGTGGGCGACGAGGGTACGCAAACGCTCGTAGTTGCTCTCGACGTAGTCGAGGTCGTCGGCATGCGGGAGCTCGTCCGTGTCCACCGCGTCGACGAGCTTCGACCACGGCAGCGCTGCCAGCTTGCTCTCCAGGGCCCGAACTTCGTCGGCGTCCACGATGCGCTCCTCCGCATCGAAGATCTGCGGCGCGCCGAGCTCGTCCAGGATCATTGCGACATCAGCGACGGCTTGGTCGATGTCGAGCTCGCCCTTCTCGTCGAGGCACGCTGCCTCGCGCGCGTCGTCATCGCCGAACTCCTCGGCCCTTCGTCCTTCGTCATCCGTTGGCCACAGCTGCGCGGTGGTACCCATGGCCTCGGTGTAGACCTGACTCGTCCCAAGCGACAAGGCTGATTGGCTTGGTCGAGCTGCAGCCGCCGCTGCTCGTGGTATTCTGTCGTCCCATGCGCCTCCGTTTGGCACTCGTTGCGATCTCCCTCGTCACGATTGGTTGTAGCGACGACGACTCGGGCCCAGCGGAGAAGCAGGGCCCGGTCGATCATTGCATTCCCGCTCTCCAGGCCGAAAACCTGGACTCCCAGCGCGCCGCGTGCGCGTTCGGGGCGGGCGCGAAGGTCGCCGACACCATCGGCTTCACGGCAGAGATGCGCAAAAAGCTGCCGATCCGCCACGTGATCGTGATGATGAAGGAGAACCGATCCTTCGATCATCTGTTCGGCGAAATCTCGAAGGCGGGACAGCCCGATGCAGAACCGGTGCCGGATGGATTTTCGAATCCCGATCCGGCGGACCTTCCTGTCCCGCGCTATCACGAAACGCACACGTGTTTGGACGCGGATCCCAATCATCAATGGGACGCCATGCACGCTCAGGCGAACGGGGGCGCCATGGACGGCTTCGTGAAGAGCGCGGCGGCCACCACGACCGGCAAGGAAGGCGGGGATGGTCACTTCGTCATGGGCTACTTCGACCAGAGCGATCTTCCCTTCTATTACTTCCTCGGCACGACTTTCTCGCTCGCGGATCGCTACTTCGCATCGGCGCTCACGGGCACGTGGCCGAATCGCGATTACCTCTTGGCGGCGACTTCCGACGGCGTGAAAGCCACATTGGGAGGGATCCCCGACGTGCCTACCATCTTCGATTCCATGGATGCGGCGGGCGTATCCTGGGGCGTCTACAGCAACGGCTTTCCCCTGGAAGGAAGCCTGTTGTGGTTCAACGATCACGCCGGGGTCTACACGCTCGAGGACTTCTTCGCCGCGGCTCAGTCGGGAAAGCTGCCGAGTGTGAGCTTCGTGGACGGCCGCCTCACGGAAGACGATCATCCGCCAGCGGACATGCATACGAGCGAGGGCTGGAGCTACCAGCTCTACGAACGTCGTGTCCAAGAGCCCGATCTGGGATTCGACGGTGATCTTCTACACCTACGACGAGGCGGGAGGGTTTGCCGACCACGTGCCGCCTCCCGACGCGTGCGTCGCGAGGCCCGAGGACTCGGAGTTTTTCGAGCTCGGCTTCCGCGTTCCAGCGGTCGTGGTCTCTCCGTGGGCGAAGCGCAATTACGTTTCCCACGTGCAGCACGAGCACACTTCGATCCTGCGCTTCATCGAGCTCATGTTCGACTTGCCCGCTCTCACCGCGCGCGATGCAAACAGCGATACGATGCTCGATATGTTCGACTTCTGCAGCGAGCCAGCGAGTATCCCGGATGCCCCGCAGGCCGGAAGCGGCGGTTGTCCTTGATGGAGTCGCGGGCGATGCTCGGGTCGAGGCTCTCGTTCTCTGCGTTCTCGCAGCGCTCCGCATCTTGGTCTTTTGTTCGGGCGACCGCGACACGGCGTTCCGCCCGAGCGACTCTGGCGCACCAGGCTGGGGGACTGGTTGCGCGTTCGGCAATTCGGGGGATACGCTGACCAGTTCAGGCTGAATGCGGTCGCTAGCCATATCGAGGCGAAACTATTGCCACCCAGACTCTTCTTCGACCGCCGCGCGTACAATCCGCACTGGGCGATTCCTCGTTCTGGGAGATTGCGTGACCCAAACACTCTGCTGCGTCGTACTCTCGCTGATCACGGTCATGGCTTGCGAGCCGCAAAGCCGAGCCCCTCCTCGAACGGGGGGACCACCGTCCCCACGCGCGGCATCACCGCCGTCGCAATCGCCTCCCGGCTCACCGCCCGCCGGTGGTCAGGCGTCGGCGGGCAGCTCGTGCACGGTCGCACCCGGCGGTACCAATCAGGGAACGTGCGGCGCCGGGCTCTTGTGCTGCACGGATTGGAGTGGTTGCAACGGCGCGCCTTCCGCTCAGGGTGGCCAGCCTCCGAGCTGCAAGATGCAGCAGCTTTGCACGACACCAAACGTTTTCACGGATCCGAATACGGCCACTACGACCCCGCTGTGTCCGCCGCCTCCACCCGGCGCGGCGCCACCAGCTCGTTGAGTGCGGATCGGTTGACGGCGCGCCCGCGCCCGCTCACCTGTGATCCCAGTTCGTCGCAGCGCCATATGTCGTCGATCCGAGAACTGGCGCAATGCGCTTCGGAGAGGACGAGCGCGAGCGCTTCTTCGGTCGGGCGGCATCTTCGTCCAGCTCCTTTTTCAGGCTGGCCGCCTCGAGGCTTTCCTTCGCGTGAAGGCCTGCGATGCGCCGCGCCTCCTGGAGATCGCGATCGGCATCGTCACTCTTTCCGAGCGCGCGCTCGCTCTTGGACTTTTCTCTCAAGATGCCGGCGAGTCGAAGGTGATTCGCTCCGAGCGACTGGACAACGACCGCGATGGCTTCGTCAAAGTGCCCGACGGCAGCTCGATGCTGATTTTCGCTTGCGTCGGCAATGCCGAGGTTCGAGAGGACGAGGGCGCGATCTGGATGGTGGCGCGGTTCGAGGATTGCGAGCGCGGCCTCGAGGTTGTGGCGGGCGCCGGGCACGTCGTTGGTTTCGATGAGCAGGATCGCGATGCTGTTTTCGGTGAGCGCCACGCTCGGGTGATTCGCGCCGAGCGCGCTCTCTTCGATCGAGAGCGCCTTCTTGTAGCTCTCGAGCGCGGCGGGATGACGGCGAAGCAAGCGCAGCACGCCCGCGATGTTGTGATAGTGGACGGCCAGCGCGGGATGCCGGGGACCGAGAAGCTCGCTGTCCATCGTGAGCGCCTTTTGGTGCCGCACTAGCGCCATCTCGTAGAGCCCGCGAGCACGCGCCAGGTTGCCGAGTGCCGAAAGCATGCGTGAAACGAACAGCTCGTTCTCGCCGTGAAGCTCCGTCGCCATCGCGAGGGCGCGGTCGAGCTCGCGTTGGGCCGCGTAGAGATCTCCGATCTCGGTGTGGGCGACTCCCACCTGACCGAGAAGCGCCGCGCGAAGATCCGGCGGATCGCCGATGCGAGCCAACGCCGCTGAAGCCAGGCTCGTGTTTTCGACCACGCGAAGGGGCTCGCCCCGTTCGCCGTCGATCGCCAGGACCTCCAGCCACGCGCTCGCCGCGGTGCGATCGGCGTGGGATGCCTCCGCGGCCGTGAGTGCCGTTCGCGCGCGCTTGCCCGCTTCCTCGTACTCTCCGGTCTTTCTGAGGAGAGTCGCGACGAAGAGCTCTGCATCGGCAATCAGCGGACGCCAGCCGAGCTTCGTCGTCTGCTCCGCAATCTCCTTGGCTCGCGGAAGCGACTCTCGATAGCGACCGGTCCCCGCGACTGCCACGAGCGCGCTGAGCTCGCGCCCGAGCGCGTCCAGCTCTCTCACGCGCGTCGCATCCGTCGGGCGCGGATCCATGGCGGCGATCGACTCCACTTCGCTGCACTCGTCGGGATTCGGAAGATCGCTCACAGCCTCGACCGCACCTCGCACGATTGCAGAGTCCGCGTTCGCCAAAGTCTCCGTCAACGCAGAAAAACCTGCGAGCTTTCGATCAAGACAGCGCGTGCGCGCGTCCAGCACCGCCGGCGATTGATCGTGGCGCACGTGAGTCGCCTCGCAGGCCGACCGCTGCTCGGCGCGGAAATTCCGAGCCCAATGGTCGAGAGCCCTCACCACGCTCGTCGCGCTGTCCTCGCCCCCGGTCCCAGCGAACGAGCGATAAATCGCCTTCGAACGCTGGTCGTTCCAGACCGCATCGATCTTGGCGACGCTCTCCGAGCACGGATCGCGATTCAGGTAAGACCGAAGCATCAGGAGCGCGGCGAACCCCAGCGCGAACAGCACGAACCCGGATGCGAGGGAAATCCAGGTCCGTCGGGGCTGAGCTCGCAGAGCGAGATCCGCCAAAAGCGCCACCATGTTCGGATAGCGGGCGCTGGGATCGGATTCGAGCGCTCTCGAGAGGACCGGACGAAGCCGTTTCGGACAGCGTTCGAGCCCCGCTCGATCGGGTCCTCTTTCCACGACCGCTCGGAGCTGCTCGATCGACCTCGCTGCGAACGGTCGCGTTCCGGTCAGCACCTCGAACATCGTGACGCCGAACGCAAACTGATCCGAAAGCTCGCTCGCCTTGCCCCCGCGCAAGAGCTCCGGCGCCATGTAGGCGGGCGTTCCGACAATCCCGCCGGTCTTGGTGACGAGCACACTTCCCATCGAAAACAGATTCGACGCGTCGGCGTCCGGAACCGCACCGTCCGCGTGTGCCAGACCGAAGTCCGTCACGCGCACGCGTCGGTCGTCACCGACCATGACGTTTTCGGGCTTGAAGTCCCGATGAATGATTCCCGCCTGATGCGCCGCCACGAGCCCAGCGCCCGCTTGAGCCAAGACGTCGAGCCCGTTCGTGATGATGCTCGTCTCTGGCAGCCCCTCGCGCAGGCTTTTCCCTTTGACGAGCTCCATTGCGAAGTACACGCTGCCCCGCGCCCGCCCCACGTCGTGGATCGCGACCACGTTCGGATGTGCCAGCCGCGCGAGAGTCTGCGCTTCTCGCAGCATTCGTTCGGAGTCGTCGGCACCGGCTCCGTGCCGGATGATCTTCAGTGCGACGTCGCGATGGAGCTCCGGATCCGCGGCCACGTACACCACTCCCATCGCGCCGCGACCCAGGCGTTTCGACACGACATACCGACCAATCCGTGTTCCCGGCTCGAGCTCTTCGTCACTCGCTCCCGGAACGCCGCCCGCGAGCACGCTCACCACTTCGCTGCACGATCGGCAGACGTCGAGATGCGCTTCGGCCACGCGCAGCGACTCGCCCGATAGACGTCCGCTGACGAGATCATCGAGCGTTACTTCGTCGAGGCAGCCCATCCCACGCGTGCGCGAGGCTAGCGTCTGATCGGGGGTGTTGCTAGGGTCGCGGCGGCATGTCGGGGAGCCTTCGGGGTGCGCTCGAGCGCGCGAAGAGCGTCTTTCCGTCGCTCGCGGTCGATCCGGACGCGTTTCGCGATTACCTCGACGCGCACCCGGCGCGCGAGGAAGCGCTGGCGCGGGAGGACGCCGACGGGATTGCCGAGATCTTTCTGGTGCTCGCCCTCAAGAATCGAGCTCCCGGTGCCGATCGCGAATTCGAGGCACGCTACCTCGCTCCGATTGGCGCGCACCCTGGCGCGTCTGCATCTCGACGACTCGGAGCTCGACGAAGTGAAACAACGCGTTCGAGAAAAGCTCTTGGTCGGTCATGCGCGTCGAAGAGTACGCGGGGCGCGGACGCCTCGCGGGTCTGGTGCAGGTCGTGGCGACCCGCGAAGCGCTCTCGATACTACCGCAAGACTCGGCGTGAAGCCCCTCTGGACGATCGCGACCTGGCCGATCCGATCGCCGAGCGCTGGGATCCCGGTCTCGAAATGCTGAAGGGGCGCGCGCGGGACGCGTTCCGTGATGCGTTCGAAGCGAGCGGTCAAGCGACTCGAGCCGCGGGAACGCAATCTGCTTCGACTCCACCTGCTGGGTGGCGTCACGCTGGAAGAGCTCGGCAAGCTGTACTCCGTGCACCGCGCCACGGTCGTGCGCTGGCTCGCCGCCGCGCGCGAGCGGGTTCTGTTCGGAAACGAGAAGCGAGATCGGAACCGCCCTCGGCGTCGCGGGCGACGAGCTCGAGAGCGTGATGAACGCCGCGCGAAGCCGTCTCGATCTCAGCATGGAGCGGATGTTTCGTTCCCAGACGTCCTTCGACGAGCCGGGTGAGCCTGGGCTCGACGGGACGCATCACGACTGACAACGCGCGGGGCGCCCAAGTGGCGCACGAAAAACCGCCCTCCGAGAAAATGTGCGCCGATCGTCCTCGACCCGCGTTGTCGGTCAGGAGGTACGATTTCCATGAGCTCCGACCTGACCCGACGAGGCTTTTTGAGTGGGATCACGGCAATGGTTCCGGTAGCCGCCGGCCTCGTCGCCTGCCACAGGACCGCATCCGAACAGCCGAGCGCGGCCTCGAGCCGAGGGGTTTCCAGGCGCTTCGCTCCGAACCCCGGGGCTGCGCCGACCGCCATCCCCACGCGGTATGCCCAAGAGCGAGGCTGTCTCGCCACCGAGCCGAACATCCAGGGCCCGTACTATCGAGCCGGCGCGCCGTTCCGTGACAACTTGCGGGACGCGGCGACGGTCGGGATCCCCCTCGTGCTGACCGGACGCGTGCTCTCCCTCGATTGTCGTTCCGCACTCGAAAACGCCCTGGTCGACGTGTGGCAGGCGGACGGAATGGGACACTACGACAACGACGGCTCGGGACCCTCACGCGACAGCGAGTTTCGGCTGCGCGGCAGGCTCACCACCGGCCGAGACGGAAACTTTCGAGTGGACACCGTGATCCCCGGTCACTACTTGAACGGCTCCGCGTACCGGCCGGCCCACGTTCACGTGAAGGTGACCGCACCCAATCACGCCGCGCTCACCACGCAGCTGTATTTCCCCGGCGATCCTTACAACGAGATCGACCCGTTCCTCCGCGAGTCGCTGATCGTCGACCTGGCCGCCGGACCCAGTGGAGCGGAGGCGAACTACGACTTCGTGCTGTCGCCGCTCGGGCTTTGAAAAGTGTGGGGGAAAGCCGATTCGAAGCCGAAGTCAGCGAGAGCGGCGTGGAGCCGGTGTGCCACGCTTGGCGACGAGCACGCTGATGGCGTTCACGGATATGCGTGATTCGGAGGGGAACCGATCGACGAAATCCACGCATCGGCACAGATCTCGGCATCCAGAAAGAGGAATCCCTCGGCGGGCTCGAATGTCCACCATGTATCGCGCAGGAACGCTTCCATCTCGCTCTGCCCCGGGGACGACGAGAACGAGCGCCGTCCTACGTACGGTTCGTCGTACACCATGGAGACCTGCCATGCGTCGTCTCGATCCAGCGGATGGCGAAGGTAGTGCGCGAGCTCCCAGCGATCGGCACCACGCTGGCCGCTTTGATGCAGAAGCAGGATGACGCGGTCGGTAACCTGCCCGTTGTCGTCCACTTCGATGAGCCAGGTCAGGATCCGGGGCGACAGCGTTGGCGATTTCACGGAAGAAGGTTGGAGAACTGCGACCAGATCCCAGCTCTTCATGTCCACCGGGATGCGACAGCCATTTTCATCACGCTCGGTCGGAGGCGGACGGTCCCGAGTGCGCTCGACGCTGGTCAGCAGCGTTGGTGTACCTCGCGGCGGCGGCGACGCCTTCGAGACGGGATCGAGCTCGACGCCGGCGGCTCGACCGTCGTGGCAGGCTCTCGATGCGCTCCCGGAGCACACGCGGAGAGCGCGAAGAAAACGAATGCAACGGTTCGCACACGGGCAGCATACTGCTCCAAGTCGCATCGAGAACATCTCGTGAGCCGTTACCGCGGTGGGAGACAGGCGATGCGCGTCACGTATTCGGAGTGAGCAGGCGGGCTCGGGCGTTCGAGCCTACAGCGAGAGAAAGCCGAGCAAGTATCACGCTCGGCTCTTTGTGCTGTCGTCGTCCACTTGGGTGGTCAGCCACGGCGCCGTGGGCGACCGGCTCGCTCGCGTGCTCGCGACGGACAGCGCGGAGCTCCGGTCCAGAGACTTCGATGAGCCGCCGCTCGCTTCCATGCCAGGCAGTTTCATCGAGGTGCGGCGCTCCGTCGACGCCGGCATTCGACGCGATTCTCGCGAACCTCGGCTGGCAGCCGGAGCTCAAAGACCTCAATCGCCTCGAAGCCGGCGGCCAGGTCGTTTACCCGATCTTCCGGGATCGACCCCTCATCACGGGCCTCGAGCTCGTGTTCTCGGACGAGAGCGCCGCGCGCGACGCCGCCGACGCGGCCATGCGAGAATCCGCGTTTGCGCACCAAGAACTGGGTCGGGGTCGACCGCGTCGGGACGACCACCGTCGTCAAGTTTCTGGATTCGCCGTAGTCAGTTCGCCGTGAACGCCACCCAGTCGCGGCTCGGTGTGCGCGCCGGGCTGAACCTCCACGGTTTACCCACTGGAACCTGAAGGCGGTGGGGAGATCGGATCTGGCGGGATTTCTGCTGGATCGTGATGCGTGGGAGGGTGTGATGGGCTGCGGAGTAGGGGTTTCGGGGAAGCTTCCCTAAACCCTTCGCGAGCGGGCGGTGGCATTTCATGTGGCGATCGCCACTGGCGGCGGGAGTGTCAGAATTCCTGTGTAACTTGACTCGCACGTCGATGTGCCCGCTCCCCCCGCACGACCTCGTCGAGCACCGAGCCGTACACGAGATCTCGCCAACGCGGATGCGGCTCGCTCTTTCGAGCGGGACGGCGCGCCAACCGACGGACCCGGGGTTCGCATCTCCCGGTGGGTTCGACAAGGGCTACACATCGGGATCGGCGCCCGGATTCCCCAAGGACAATCCAGCCTGTCCGGGCGTCTCTTCCGGCACACCCAACGACGGCGTCGCGCTGGAAGTGAAAGTCCGGGTCCCGACCAATGCCATCGGGTTCGCGTACGACGCGAAGTACTACACGTACGAATGGCCGGTCTACGTCTGCACGGCGTACAATGACTTCTCATTCACGGACTTGACGCCCACGCCCGCGGGACAGAGTGACGGCAACATCGTCTTCGATTCGTCCGGCAGTCCGGTGAACGCGAGCAGCACGCTCATCGACGTCTGCACCTGCTCGGGCGCTCCACCCTGCACTGCTGGGGGATCTCGTTCCAGTGCTCGCTCGGAGCTTCAGAGCTCACCGGCACGGGATTCGGCGCCGACGCGGAGGGCAGCGACCACGGCGCGACGTCCTGGCTCACGAACGCCGCTCCAGTCCAGGGCGGAACGGAGATCACGATCCGATTCGGCATCTACGACTCCGGGGATCACATTCTCGACTCGACCGTGCTCCTCGACAATTTCCACTGGCTCGTCCAAACGACGCCCAACTCTCCGACGACGACCGAAAAATAGGCGCTGTCCGGAGCCGAATCAGAAGCCGGGGGACACGTTCGCCCTGGCGAAGTCGCTCGCGCGCTCAACCTCACGCTTCGCCTCCCCGAACGAACCCGCGGGCAGGTACGCGGTGCAAAAGCTCGTCGGGATCGGGGCGGGCGTCGACACTGCCTTCGGTCACGCGCTCGTTCGTCGGCGGGAGGTGATGCTCCGACCGAGCTCGGAGAGGCCGAGAACCAGGAAGCCGAGACCGAGCGCTGCTTCCGCCCCCCAGACTTCGTGCCTCCAGAAAGCCTGTGCGACGCGACCGCCTCCGATCAAAACGAAGATCCATCCGAGCTCGACGTCCCCGGCGTAGGGTCGGGGTCGAGCTCTCGTCGGTTCTTCGGGGAGCGCTGGAGTGCGGTAAGGGCCCATGCGAGCTGCCTTCGCACTCCTGGTTTACGCCAGTGAGGATCACCATTTTCTCAAAGTGCGGACGCCGGAGATCAAAGAAGCATCAAAAGGTGACGTGTGCCGAGCCGAACGGAGACCAGAGCCCTCTCTGCATCCAGGCAGCGAGAGCTCGAAAGATTTCGAGGGGGCTTGATGAAATCTTGATGCCCAGCGCGTCGTCTTTATGCCTGCTTGAGGATCCTCGTTCTTAACATCAGGCCACATGACCGATGGTCCCTCGACCGACCCGCCACGCTCGGTGGACAGCGAGCGCAAACCCGCAGAGTCGCCCACGAGCGAACCTGCGGACGCCGTCGACGCAGCAGGGCCAGCCCAGCAAGCCGTAAGCGTGGCGCCCGCAGAGGAGGCCTTGCCCGCAGAGGAGGCCCTGCCCGCAGAAGAGGCCCTGCCCGCAGAAGAGGCCTTGCCCGCAGAAGAGGCCCTGCCCGCAGAAGAGGCCTTGCCCGCAGAGGACGCCTTGCCCGTGAAGGAGGCCCTGCCTGTAGAGGAGCAGGTCCCCTCAGAGGACGCGCCCGAGCCGGACGAGAGCGCCACCGAGCTGGAGGTCCCCGCGAGTGGGCCACCGAGCCGACAGCTGGCTCCCGAGTCCAGCACTCTGAGCCTCGGAGCGGGTCACCCCCGACTCACACCCCAAGGCCGCTATCTGATGACGCTGTGCGTGGGTGCGCTTGGCGTCGTGTACGGCGACATCGGCACGAGCCCGCTCTACGCGATCCGCGAATGCTTTCATCCCTCCCATGGTCTCGCGGTGACGCCGGCGAACATCTTCGGCGTTCTGTCGCTGATCTTCTGGTCGCTCGTGGTCGTGATCAGCATCAAGTATCTGGCCTACGTTCTCCGCGCCGACAACCGAGGCGAGGGCGGAGTCCTGGCCCTCATGGCGCTCGCACTTCGCTCCACCACCGGCCTTTCGAGCACCGTGGTGCTGGCGATCGGAATATTCGGCGCGGCGCTACTCTACGGCGACGGCATGATCACACCCGCGATCTCCGTGCTGGGTGCACTCGAGGGCTTGGTGGTGGCAACCAGTGCGTTCGAACGCTGGGTCGTGCCGATCACGATAGTGATCTTGGTCTTGCTGTTCTTGCCGCAGAAGCATGGGACGGCGCGGGTGGGTGCGGTGTTCGGACCCGTCATGCTGCTCTGGTTCGGAACCATCGCGGCGCTCGGCATCCGGCACATCGTGGCCCAGCCGCGCGTGCTGTACGCACTCTCGCCGCACTACGCGTTCCTGTTCGTGCTCGAGCACGGGTTCACCGCCTTCCTGGTGCTCGGCAGCGTGTTCCTGGTGGTCACGGGGGGTGAGGCACTGTACGCCGACATGGGCCACTTCGGGCCGCGCCCGATCCGGCTCGCCTGGCTGTTCCTGGCCGGTCCGGCTCTGGTTGTGAACTACTTCGGGCAGGGAGCGCTCCTGGTCTCGAATCCAGCCGCGGTCGAAAATCCGTTCTTCTTCTCCGCTCCGCGCTGGGCGCTCTATCCGCTGGTGGTGCTGAGCGTGTTCGCCGCGATCATCGCATCGCAGGCGGTCATATCGGGTGCCTATTCGCTGACTCGCCAGGCCACCATGCTCGGATTCTGGCCGCGTGTGGAGATCAATCACACGTCGTCACGGGAGATCGGACAGATTTACGTGCCGAGCATCAACTGGCTCTTGATGCTGGCGACCATCGGTTTGGTGCTCGGATTTCGCAGCTCCTCGAATCTGGCTGCGGCCTACGGAATCGCGGTCACCACCACCATGGTGATCACGACGGTACTCGCGTCCGTGGTCGCCAGAAAACGCTGGGGCTGGAGTCTTTGGTCGGTGGTCGCTTTGAGTACTGTGTTCGTCTTCATGGATCTGGCGTTTCTGGGTGCCAACGCCTTGAAGATCGCTCACGGCGGATGGTTTCCGCTGCTGGTCGGGCTCGGCATCTTCGTTTTGATGACCACCTGGAAGCGCGGTCGCACCGAGCTCGGCCAACGGGTCCGCGAACAGATCATCCCGCTCGACGATTTCTTCGAGCTGATCCGCGTGGAGCGCCCACTACGCGCGCCGGGCACGGCCGTGTTCATGACCAGCAACGCTCAAGGAACACCCCGGCCCTGATGCAAAACTTCTTGCTCAATCGCTCGCTACACAAGCAGGTGATCCTGCTCACGATCAGCATCACGGATCAGGCACGCGTGGACACGAGCGAGCGGTTCGAAACCGAGGAGCTCAGCGACGGCTTCGTGCGTGTGGTCGCACGCTACGGGTTCATGGAGCAACCGGACATTCCGGACCTCTTGCGGCGTACGGGCGTGCCCGGCTGGTCGATCGAGCACACGACCTTCTTCCTGGGACGCGAGACGGTGCTCGCCATGTCGGGCACGAAGGGCATGCCCCGCTGGCGCAAGCGTCTCTTCGCGTTCATGAGCCAGAGCTCCCAGCGCGCCGCGACCTTCTTCAAGCTACCGCCGGACCGCGTGCTCGAGATCGGCTCTCAGATCCAGCTTTGAGCCCGAATGGTCCCACCCCAGGGATGGAGAGGAGACGGTGCATCTGGCTCGGGATGACCCTAGCCCTGCTCGGCGCCTGTTCGCTCACGAGCCACCTCGACGATCTGAAGGGCGATCCGGACGCCTCGTCCGGGGTCGGGGGAAGCTCGGCGATCGACGCGGCGTTCGACGGCAACTGGCCCGCGACTATGGCCATACGTAGCATGGGAGCGAGCCACGCTTCACAGGAGCGTCCCGGTGAGGATCAGCTTCGCGACGTTGAAGTAAATCACCAGACCGAACACGTCGACGAGCGTCGCCACGAATGGCGCCGAGGCGCTCGCGGGATCGAAGCCGAAACGGCGGATCACGAAGGGCAGCATCGAGCCCGCGAGCGTGCCCCATGCAACGACCCCGACCAGGCTCACCGCGACCGTGGCCGCGATACCCGCGTAGTGTGCGCCGTACGTGTGGAAGAGCGCCTGCCAGGCCAGGATCCGGACCAGACCGATGGTGGCGAGAATCGCTCCGAGAGACAGCCCCGCCAGCAGCTCCCGCCGGCTGATGCGCCACCAGTCGCCGATCGAGACTTCGCCCAGAGCCATCGCGCGAATGATCAACGTCGTCGCTTGCGATCCGGAGTTGCCGCCGCTGGAGATGATCAGCGGAACGAACAGCGCCAGCACCACCGCGTGCGCGATCTCGTCCTCGTAATGACCCATCGCGCTGGCGGTGAGCATCTCCCCGACGAACAGGATCGCAAGCCAACCCGCTCGCTTCTTCACCAGTCGTCCCAGACTCGACTGCATGTAGGGCATCTCGAGGGCCTCCATGCCTCCGAGCTTCTGGATGTCCTCGGTCGCCTCTTGCTGCACCACGTCGACGACGTCGTCGACGGTGACGATGCCCTTCATGCGCCCCTCTGCGTCGACCACGGGGATTGCGCTGAGATCGTGACGAGCGACCACCTGCGCGACGGCTTCTTGGTCGAGCGTATCGGGCGACGGAGATCACGTCCGACTGCATCACCTCGACCAAGGGTTTTTCGCCGGGCGCTGAGAACAGATCGCGAAACGAAACCACGCCTACCGGCTTCTGATTCTTGTCGAGAACGTAGGCGTAGTAGATTGTCTCCAGGCGTTCCTGGGCTTGCCTGCGCAGGTACCGGATCGCTTCGTCGACCGTCATTTCGGGCCTGCAGACGCGCGAAGCGCGGGCTCATCAGACCGCCTGCGGCGTCCTCGGCGTAGGCCAACAGAGCGGTCACCTCTCGTCTCGTCGCTGCGTCGAGCAAATCGAGGAGCTTGTCGCGCTCTTCGGGCAAGTGCTGGATCACGTCCGCCGCGTCGTCGGGCGCGAGCAGTCGGAGCCAGAGCCTTCGCTCCTTTTCCGGCATGCGGCCGAGCATGCTGGACTGATCCCGCGGCGTCAGAGCGAGAAAGAACTCGTCGGCCTCCGCGCGAGATAGCTCGGAGAAGCCTTCGAGCCGCTCGTCGGGTGTTAGGAGCGCCCACGCGTCGAGCAAATCCTCGCCCTCGAGGCGATCCGAAGCGGGCCGAAGCGTCGGCCGGGTTTGCTGTCGCGCGGGTTTGTCGTCTTCCGGTTGTTCGTTGGGCATTGGACTCTTCCCGACCGGTGCGAAAGAGCCACGCGCTATCGCACCGAGCTAGCGATGAGGTCTCGTACTGTCGCTTTCCATGGGCTGTCGTTCTGTCTAGCTCGGGCGATGAGCGCCGCAATTGGATCGATTCCACCATGCCATCCTCGGGTCTCGGGGCACGGAAGCGAGCCACGCGGCGCTCGGTCGATCGCGGGGTGGACTCACGACGTCGCGAAACGGCTCGGCACCGCGCTCCACGACGAAGATGCGAGCAAGGTCACCGACGCCCGTGCGCAGTCGGAGATCTTCCGGAAAGCTCGCTGGCCCCCGCGACGTTCCTCGTCAACACCGACTGCGGTGCGACCATCGAAGACCTCGATGCGAACTCATGCTGGTGGGTCGAGCGCCACCCCCGACGATACCGAACCTTTCGGATCCTGGCTGGTTTCGATCACGCGGCCGGGAATCGACCTGGATGAGGCGCTTGCTGCGCTGCGATCAGCGACGGTGCGCGCAGCATCCTCGAGTAACGTACGTTGTTCCTGCTCGATACCAACGTGTTGTCGGGAACGCCTTCACGATGCTCTTCGGCGTCGACGCCGACATTTCCTCCGCAGCCAATGGCGCGTCGTCGAGTGCTGCGAGCCCCAGCGCTGCCCCGATCCGCTATCCGACCGCGTCCAACTGCTTTCGGCATCGAACATCGCGAAGCTCGCTCCGCTCGAGCGCGTGCTACGATCCGAACCATGTTGCGTAGCACGCTGGCCGTGTGGTCACTGGCGCTCTCGTCATGCAGCTCCGGCGTCGACGAACCGAAGGCCCCTCCGCCCGAAACGTTCGCCCGTTCTGCCCAGAGACCCGCTCCCAAGGCGTCTGCGCCGTCAACACCGCCTTCTAGCACCGCCCAACGCTCCCGCGCGCGGACAAAGCCCGCGACCGCGAGTCACCCAGTCCAAGTCGATTGTCACCCCGGCGCACGAAACCTGACGTGCAGCGAGGATCAGGACTGCGAGCGTCTCACCGCCGCCTGCCGCGCGATGGCAACCGTTGCAATCGCCGGCCCCTTCACCGCCCGCGCTCTTTCCACGGAGTTGACTGCGAAGTGCGTACGCAACGAGTGCGAGATTACGCTGCCGTGAGCCAGACCGGCGAAAGCCCCCACGAAACTCGCGACACGTTTCCAACCTCGTCCTGACGAACGGAGATGGCCAAACCGCCGACCCATCGCATGCGTGAGCTCGAGAGGCTGCTCGCCCGGATGAGGAAAGCTGGCATGGTCCAGCTGAATTACGACATGTGTGAAAGGTGGGGCTCCGCGCATGCATCGCTCGAGCAGCGTGCGACCATGGATGCCGAAATCGCGGAAGCGACGCGCGAACGGTCTCGGGCGAAGACGCGCTCGAGGCCCTCGTGGCAGCGACGCGCGCCGAAGCACCGACCGAGCTCGCCGCGTGGGCCGAGGCTCACGACGCGTACCTCACCGCGTTCCTCGCGGATTGCGCCGCGCGAGGCGAGCCCAGTGGCACCGCCCTCGGGATCTCAAGGTCACGCTTTCCACCGCCGAAGATCGGAAGCCCTTTCTGTATTGCGAAGGGACCTGTGATGCCTGGGTCTACCCAGGCGAGTATTGGGTCGACGTGCGCGCGACGCCACACACGGTCGCGGGCCGACGGCGCATCGAGCTGACGGAGCCTAGCAAGGTCGAGGTGCGCGCACGGAAGCGCGACGAGACCAGTGCCACCGGCATCGTCGGGCTCGTCCTGGTTCCCTCGGGTCTCGGCTTGATCGCGATGTCCTTCGGGGTGGCTCATCTGGAGCAACAACGAGCGGACCACGATCCGGCGATGAGCAGCGCCGCAGGCTTGTTCATGTTCGGGGCTCTCGTAACCGTGTCGGGGCTGCGGTGCATGGTCATCGGCGGCTCGCAGACGGTCACGGTACCAAAGGTGAGCGTCGAACCGACGCAGTGAGGCGCGCGCGAGAGCGCGAAAGCGCCGAGCTCCGTTCTGCAGCGGGACGAGATCAAGGCAAGGCGCCTTTAGCTCGACCCCAAACTAGGGGTCGACCCGGATCGGCGGATCAGACTTGGCAGCGGCAGCGCGGCGAAGGGTTTTGGGGAAGAATTTGGGGAAGCCCAGATGTCGCCCGCGCTGGCGCGCTGGCGCGGGTTGATGATCACCGCAACTCAGCGAGATCGTTCGGTGCGAAGGAGAGGACTTGAACCTCACCCGGAGGAGCACGATCCGAAGCTATTCGTCGCTTTACGTCACTGTGCGGAGCCGAGGACGGCGACGAATAGCGACGATAAGTGCGCGATAGTTCATCGGGCTGTGACAGTTGGTGACAGGAGCGAAGCGCGAGTCGACTACGACCGGGCGCTCCACCACACGCTCCGTGGTCGGGCCACGGAACTGGCAGCGCGGCTGCCGGCCGATGCCGTTGAGGCGGCACTCTTGGCTGGGTTGAACACCGCGACGGCGGAGGGGCGGTGGGCCGACGTCGCCCAGCTTGCTTCCGAGCTGGAAGGCCGGCGGAGGGCGCGGGCGACGGTGGATCTGGATGCGGTGAGGGCGAGGCGGAGAAATAGGACGAGCTCATGGCGAGCGGGCGCAGCGAAGTCCGGTGCCCGTGCTGCCCGATGTCGGGAAGTCGATATCGACATCACCTCGCCAGGCGGCGCGCGTGTACTCGGGCAATGAATGCCAGCTCCCACCACGGTTTTCACGTACAACGTGGTCTGTGCTGAAGGCGGCGCAATCGACACACTCTGTCAACGAGTACGGAGCGTACATGTCGAGCACCCACTCTCCCACGGAACCCGCGAGGTCCATTTGCCCCCAGCGGCCGTAACCACGGACGGCTTCGCCGAGTCCAAAGCATCCAGTTTGCTGGTCCTCGGACGCGCACGAAAACTCGTCCACCGGCTCTTCGTAGCTCCCGTACGGGAACATCCGATTCTCATCCCCACCGGCTGCCGCGTACTCCCACTCCGCTTCGGTCGGAAGCCGTCCTCCTTCCCAGACGCAGAACGCGAACGCTACGTACCAATCGATGCAGTTGATGGGATACGTATCCAATCCGGTGACCCACGACCCGGCCGGGCTGTTGATCGGAGTGCACCCGAGCTTGGCTTCGAGCTCGGCACGCGTTGCTGGAAGGTGTTGCTTCCACACAGCATGCCAGCCCGTGCCTGCGATTTTCGGATGAGCGCCCGCGCCTTCTTCGGGGATGCTTTCCGGATACGCCTCCACGAACTGGCGAAAGCGCCCGACTGTCACCTCGAACGTGTCGAGGTAGAAGTCGCTCACGTACGCGGGATGCTCGGGTAGCTCCGAAGGCATTCCGCCCCAGAGCGAGTCCGGGCCGTCGAGACCTCGACCCATAGGAAACCAGCCACCGGGAACCAGACGGCGCTCGCAGCAACTCACGCCGCAGGCACAAGTGTCGTCCGCGGGACACGTCGGTGCGGGCTCGCCGAGCGGTGTTGGTGGTAGCGCGCAAGGCTCCGGCAAAGGCGCATCCGAATCGCTGTCTGGACCGGCGTCCAGTAGCCCACCATCGCCGATACCGGCGACCCCAGCCGTCCCACTTCCCCCATTGCCCGAGCCCGCGTAGCCGCCAACGCCTCCGTCCGTTGCGTGCGAATCGTCGGAGTCGGTTATCCCACAAGCTGTAAGCAAGCAGACCGTGAGCGCCGTTACCGGGCGTGCAATCATTTTTGAACCCGCCGGGCCTTCGTCCAGTTCTTGTACACGGCGAAGCTCTCTTTCGCGGTCCCGTCCGCGCGAACGAGGCCGCACGAAGAGAAGCAGCGACAGAACGGCACCGAGGTTGGTAGGACGCTCTGCTGCGCGAAATACACGATGTCGCCGCTGTTGACCGGGGCGTTTGGCGGCGCACCCGGCTTCTTCGGACCATCGAAGTTCGGTGACAACTTGTTCCCCGTGCCGATGTACGGCAACACCGGAATTCCCTGGAAAGTGAGGTAAGGATCGAATTTCTGCCCAGTCGGGCTCGTTCCGGTCTGAGTGACGACGATGGGCGAATTCACGTCGGCCGGATCAGCTAGCTCGACCTTCAGGTCCGGGTCGTAGTGGAAGTCATTCAGGCGCCACCAGGATAGGTAGGCGATCCAGTTCTTGGCCTTGTCCCACTCGCTGAGGACGTAGTCGAGGAAGTCGGCCTGGAACGCTTCGCTCCCGCCGATGGCCGGATCGGTTGGCATCCCGATTTCCTGAATGACAATGGGCTTCTTTCCCTTCGAAGTGGTGGCGCGCGAGAACAGGACGCCCGGAAACTCCGACTTGTAGAGAGCGGCAGTCAGCGGCTGAAGGGTGAAGTCCGCAATCGCGTAGTACGTGCAGATCAGCACGTCGCTGAGCTCCAAAATTTGGTCCCAGAACGCCGGGAAGTCGTTCAGCCCGCGGACCGTTCCGCACACACCGACTTTCGCGCGCGGCAAGATCGCGCGTACGGGATCGGCGACCGCCTTGCAGAAGTCCACGTACGCGGTAGCTACGGCTTGTGCTTCCGGTTGAGAACCGAAGCTGGTCAGGAAGATGTCCACCTCATTCCCGAGCGAGAAATAGCGCACCCGTTCCTTGAATCCCGGGATGCTAGCGAGCTCCTTGACCGCCTTCAAGTACTCCGACTTCACCGTCTCCGCCTTGAAGTAGGAAGAGCCGAGGTCTTTTACTTCCTTCGCTTGGAGAACGACGTTGGGGATATGAAGACTTCTCGTGAAGATCGGCGCGAAGGAGAAAAGGAGCTCGAATCCTCGCGAGGAGTCTATGAGGGCGGCGACCAGGCTGCGGTAGCGCTGCTTCTGAACCGGAGCCATGAGCGCGTACGCATCCCAGGGCAGCAGTTGGATGCTGGCAGCGGCACCGACCTCGCGCGCTCGGTTGATCATTTCCAGGTAAAGGGCCGATTGCGCCGTGACGGGCTTAACGTACTCGTCGTAGATCGACTGGTACGCCGGCTTGGGGGGTGGGGCCGGCCCAACCAGGTGGATGCCCGTTTGCAGCGAGAACTGATCCCAGGTCTCTTTCCATGCTTTCCGCTCGCGGACGATCTCGTCGAATGCGACGCTTGGGACACGCGTACCACGCGAATGAAGGCGTCCTTCGCTGTCGAGCACCCACGGATTCCCATCGCTGTCCACGTCGAGAGCGACGCCCCAACCCGACATCTTGTCCCAACGAGACGCGCTCTTGTCGAAGCGCCAGAGGGTGTTGCCCTTGGCGTTGGGCTCGGAGGCTGGCGTTGACGAGATGGTCCAGACGGCGTTGTCCGAGGCTCCGAGGTCCCACCACTCGGCATTCGCTGCGTCCTTGATGACTTCCACGCTGCCGAGATCTACGAGATGATCGTCTTCTCGAAGCAGCCACACGTCCGGCCACCCGAAAGCCTGTTCCTTGCGTTCACGCTCCATCGCAATCGCTTGAAAGTCCGGGCCGTATACGCCGAAATTGTAGGGCACCCAGCTCCACGTCGATCCAACGGAAAAGAGCTGCTCCACCTGGCCCTGCGGGCCGATTCGGAACACGTCGTGATACATCCCCGTCGCACTGCTGGAGCCGGGCTTCGGGAGTACCACGCGGCCCGCACCAATATCGATCGAGCCGTAACCGGATATGGCAAACGCCTTATTTCCGCAGTCTTTCCCTCCGACGATGAGCAGCGTCGCGCCATCAGACGATCGAGTCGCGAAGATCACGTCTTCCGTTTCGTCGAAGCTGCGACCCGCAGAGACTCGAACCAGCTTTTGGGAACCGGTGCCGACGTTCTCGCTGCTGGGCTCTGCCGCCTCGTACCAGAATGAGCTCGAATCGAGGGTGTAGCGATCGACCTTCCGAAGGCCACCCAGTTTTCGAGCGATCCAGATGGCGCTCTTCCCCACGGACACGTCGACCCCATCCACGTTTTCCGTCGTGGTGGTCCACAATGCGTTTGAAAGCCGGGCTTCCGCTTGAATGGTAATGATGAGGGGGGGCGGCTGTCCAAACCCGGGATCGGCCATCGCGTTACCGCCGTACTCAGGTTCGCCCTTGAGGAGCTTACGGGGCGGACGGCCTGGGGGAACTGCGATCCGCGCGCCTCGCATGGCGTTCAGGAGTCGGAGTCGCGCTCTTCCCGCAGAAGGCGACCCGTTCTTGCCACGCTTCGGCGGGCGGTTCTGGAGCACCCGAGTGCCCTCAACGTCACGTTCGACCGCCACGCCACGCCTGGCACCCATTGGTAGCGGTCGCACCGTGGGTAGTTCGAGGGACGTCGTTCTTCCTTCCTCCACTCGGGTCGCTCGAGCTTCGTCTGGAGACGTTCGCTCGCGCGGGCCCTCCGACGATCGCTCTCCTTGCCGGGAGACATCGTCGCCCTCTAGCTCTTCGGCGACCGGACCAATCGCGCTGGGAACGAGGAGCGACAGAAACCGGCTTGGCATTTACGAGAGCTCCTCCAGGTATCCCCGTCAACAGTTCGTCGGCATCCGCTACACGGTGCGGCCGGTGACCCAGATCTTCACGCGGGCCTTCGGCGTCGTGCCTCCAAGAACAATGCGCAGGCGCGCGTAGCCGCTCAACGGCACCGTACCCGGTTCGTTTCCGGCGAGCACCACCGGCGGGGTCGTCGCAATCGACGTGGCGGGGATCTCGGCCGCGCCGCTCTTGTTGATGAAGTTGCGATTGTCCGAAGAATGCTCGAGCTGCACGAGGATGGTCGGAGAGGTTCCGGTTACCTGCGTCACGACGGCCATGATGAGCAGCTTGTCCGCGGAAGCCAGCTCTTCGTTGAACTTCGGATCCGTATAGACGCTCGTCGTCACCTCGATCGCGTCATCGAATACCAGGTAGTGAAAAGTCTGCATCGCTGCCTCCCGCACCAATCGGCGCCAAGTGGATCCTACGGTGGTCATCTACGCCGGTCAACGCGGCCATCCACGTGCGAACCGCGCGATTCATCGAACTGGCGGCTACCTGGATTTCCCGGCTCCAAAGACCGCACTTGCTGTGCGTTGACCCGATTCAGGTCAGCCGCTAGCGTCATAGAGGCGTCGCGGGGTCGCTGCGGCTCGCGAGAAGAGTCACAGATGAAAGTCTATCACCAACTGGTCTACGACGACGCCGTCGAAGGGACGACACCGGTCTACACGAGCCCGAAGTGGAACGAGCTGCTTGCGAGCACCGAGGTGATCGTGATCGCAGTGTATGCCACGCAAGTAAGCGGCACGAATCCTACGTTGAGCGTGAGAAGCCAGGTGAGCGGGGACGAACGCAACTGGTTCCCGGTGCAGGCCAACCCGGAGATCAATGCGCAAGTGTTGAGCCTGTCCGGTCAAACGTCGCTGTCTGCGCGTTCCGCAGCGACCGATCCGATATCGGGGTTCAGACGGTTCGAGATCACGCTCGGGGGCACGAGCCCCAAAACGCGCCTCCGGATTTTTGCGACTGGCCGCCAAATCGTACCCGCGGTGGTGCCGGACTTCGGACAGGCAAACCGCGTGGGGTCCACCCAGACGGGAGTCACCGCGAACGTGAACCTCGATTTCGACAACGCCCCACTCGTGCGGGGCATCACGTTCTCCGCACCCGCGTGGATCTTGAACCCCGGGAAGATCTATTTGCTGCGCGGACAGGGCAGATTCAACAATTTTTCCGACAGCGCGGCCGGCAGACTTCTCATCAAGTGGGTTGACGACAGCAACACGACAGTCGGTTTGATGGACCCGGCGGCAGAGTGCATGCCGATGACGCGGACGGACGCCGTTTCGCAAAACCAGGTTGTCGAAGTGTTCTACTCGGTTCCTCCGGATGCGACGGGCACTCAGCGGACGGTGAAGCTCCGCTGCACTGGCAGCACCGGAAGCGCCGACATGCTCGCCGGATCGTCGGGCTGGACCAACAGTGTGTTGGAGATCCCGAGCGGATGACGAGCGTCAGCCAACCGCGGCTCGCGCCGGATGAGCGCTCGTGCTGGGGTACGAGATGAGGATTTATCACCAGCTCGTATTCGACGACACGGTTGAAGGGACGACCGCGGTCTACACGAGTCCTGAATGGGACGACCTCCTGGCGACGACGGAGTCCGTGGTGCTTGCGGTTTACGCGACCCAGGTGGCGGGGACGAGCCCGAGACTCACGATCAAGAGCGAGTTCAGCGCCGACCAGCGAAACTGGACGCCGACGCTGCTGACGCCGGAGGTCAACTCCCAACCGCTGAGTACGAGCGGTCCAACGAGTGTCCTGACCTTCGCGTCCTCCGCCGGCATCGTCACGGGCTTCCGGCGGCTTCAGATTAGCCTGACAGGAACTACGCCACGTGCGTATCTCAGGGTTTTCGTGACCGGCCGCGATCAGCAGGCGCGCATCGATTAGCCTGGTCGATTGCTGTCATGGCGCAACGCTTCCGTGGACGTGGCCGGGTCACTACCACCTCGCCCTCGCGATCTCGACCGGCCGCCCCGTCCGCGCCTCGATGACCGTCCACACCTTCGCGGGCAGCTCCAGCACGCCGAACGTTCCCGGCGTGGGAGCTCACGTTCCCACCCGTCGGACGGATCGCGTAGCAGCGCTCCCGGGTTCAGCACGAGGCGATCGCCGAGCCGCAGCTCCATCGCTCGGTGGGTGTGGCCGGTCACCAAGATGTCGGCATTCGCTGCCCGCAACACCTCGACGAGCTCGGCCGCCGTAGCGTCGGGCATCACGCCGTGCATGTCGTTTTCCGGTCGCGCGTGGTGCGCGGCGACGCGCACGCCCTCGATGGTCGCGGACCAGGACAGCACGGTCCCCTTGAGGAAGCGCCTCGATGCGGGTTCCAGGTCGGTGGCGTTGGTCCCCATGAACTTGTTGCCCAGCCAAAGCAGAGAACATGCGCCGCAACTTCGCTGGGATCGCGAGTCCACTGTATGAGGCCATCGTCGAGCGCTTCGATCCCTCGGTCGTCGCCGAACCCGAGCGCGATGCGCTTCGACGGCTGGCCGAGCCGAGAAGAAGAACATTGAGCGCAAGGCGAGCAAGTCGACAATGGAGCCCGGGCAATGAACGAATCCGATCCCCTCCGCCCGAAGCGTTCTGGCACGATCCAGCGCTACCGACCGAAGGGCAGCGGTGCTCGTGTGGGCTCACCGAGGGTCACTACATCGTGCGCTGCAGCGCCCCAGACGGGTCCCGGCCCCTCTTCCACCTCGACCCGAGCCCGAAGAGTCCTGAGGCGAAGAGAACTGCTCAGCGCACGGCCGAGCTCATCACGCAGAAGCTTTGGGCACAGAGGCTTGGCGCCGTTCGGCAGCGCCCTGGTGCCGCGCGCGTTCATCGAGAACGTCCATGACAACGGGACTGCTTGGTACGAAGCGTGGCTCGAAGACCGTCGCCGCCGAGGGCTCGTCGGTCACGTCCAGTCCGACATCAAGACCTACATCACGCCGTTCATCGGGAAGCACCCCAGGGACTGGACCGCAGACGACTTGCGCGCCTTCTGCCGGAAGCTCGATGAGCTGGTGCAGGCAGGCGAAATCTCGTGGAAGACCGCGGTGAATGTGTGGGGCACCGCCACGCGCATCGCGAAGGACGCTTGTCGCTCGAAGCTCGACTCCCTCCGTGTCCGCGACGACAACCCCGCGCTCGGTGTCGCTGGACCGGACCGTGGTGTGAAGAAGTCGAAGCAGTACCTCTTCCCGAGCGAGTTCCTCCGCTTCGTGTCCTGCGAAGACGTGCCGCTCGCCTGGCGTCGGGCGGTGGCTCTCGCCGTCTACCTCTACCCACGCCCAGCCGAGCTTCGAGCACTTTCTCTCCTCCACGACGTGGATCTCGAGCACGGGACCGTCCACATCCACCACAGCCTGGACGGCGACGGGAACGCGAAGCCAACGAAAACGAAAACGCCCCGCCGCTTCTCGATCGAGCCGGCCCTCGTGCCGCTCCTGAAGGCGATGGTGACCGCGAAGGGCGAGCACGTGCCCATGCCCGCGGCTCAGCAGAACCTGTCCGCGATCTTCCGCCGCTGGCTCCGCGTCGCAGGCGTCGATCGCGCCGAGCTACACACGACGACCGCCACGCGGAAGGCGATCACTTTCTACGACGCCAGGGCCACCGGCATCACGTGGATGGCAGTGCGTGGGGACGACCCGCTCAAGATCATGCAGCGCGCTGGCCACTCGAATTTCGCCACGACGCTCGGCTACATCCGCGAAGCCGAGTCGGTGCTCGAAGGGTTTGGCGACGTGTTCCCACCGTTGCCGGCGGCGCTCATGGTGCCCAACGTCACCACCGGCAACGTGCCGCCAAAGCCACGACGCGGGCGCCCTCCGAAGAGGATTGAAGCGCCGCTTCTGTCACGGCAACTGTCACAAGTCGCGCAAGTATCCGGAAGTACAGTGCGAAGGAGAGGACTCGAGCCTCCACGGGTTTTACCCCACTGGAACCTGAATCCAGGTCGCTCAAGGCGTTCCCACGGCGCTGGTCCAGAGGTGGCGTTCCTCTCCGAGCGAAGAGAACAGTACGAACCCGGCGAGGTTGTGATCGCCTTTGGACTTCAGGCTGATCGTGAGCTGTAGCGTGTCGCCGTTCTGTCCGTGATCATGGTCGAGAGCGAGCGCGAGGTGGGAGGGTTTTCCTTGGAGCTCTCCGAGATCCCGAGCAACGACCTTCCACGGCCCGGATGTCGGCTGATCGCTGAAGAGCTTCACGTCGATTGTGCGCGTCTCGCCCACGGCCATCTTCACACCACGCGTCGTCGCAGTTCCATTGCTGAAGTCGGCGATGAATTCGTCGTCCCCGATCGGAACGGAGTTGAAGTAGGGCACGAGCGGATTTGCGGGCACGCACGGGTCGTGGCCCTGCTTCGCAGCGGAGTTGGACCACACCCGCGTGACGGGATAGCCAACGTCATCGGGCGTGAGCGAGGGATTCCCCTCGTATTCGCACATGTCGCCGATCTCGGTGCCGGGGAAGAAGTACCACATCAGGTGATCGTCATCGACGTGGACGAGCGCCGGGTCGTCCGGATAGAGAGGATCGGTCGATGCTTCCAAGAGCTCGTGGCTCACGTTGTAGGTCAACTCCTCGAGAGGCTTGTCGCCGAGTAGGTTCGGGCAGCGTGGAACGACGACGTAGACCAGGGGCTTTCCGTTCTGCTCATACGTGTGCCAGTGATAGGCGCCGAACGCTTCGCAGCTCTTCCCCCACATCTTCGTCGTGACGGCGGTCGTCTCCGGATAGAACACCACATAGATCGTCTCCTCGCCCGCGGTGCCCCAAACGGAGCTCGAACCGTCGAGGTTTTCGGCAAGCCACGACTGAATCTCGTCGTCGTCGATGGAAGCCGGAGCCGCCTCGGTGAGACGAATCGGTGGCCCGCCGGACCCCGCATCGACGCCGTACTCGGCCGCCGCAGTTTTCCAGTAGCTGCTTCCGCCTATCTTCGCGAAGAAGTCCTCGATCGAGTCGGCGTAGGGATCCTCCGGAAACGTGATGGCGACGAAGCGGGGATGCTTCAGCATGGGGCCGCCGACGCTCGTGATGGTGGGTGTGTCCGGTAGGAACGCGGGATAGGCGAGGGGAGCTCCCCCGGCTCCCGCCATGTTTCCCCCGTCGCCCGCAGCGCCCGCCGCACCCGCCGCGCCCGCGACCCCGCCCGTTCCCGAAGGGTTCGAGGGCGCAGGCATCGCGGAGTTTTCATCCGAGGAACCGCAAGCCGATGCGGAAAATGGCGAGGACCAAAAGCAGCGTTTTCATCGAAAAACGAATGCCACGCGCCAGTCTGCCGGTCGATGATCCTTTGGCGACAGATCAACTACAAGAGCTGCCCGAGCGCGTCGCGAATGCGCGTGCCGACTTTGCGTGTGCTCACGTGGGTGAAGCGTTTTGCAACGGGTGGGCGGATTTCCCCGCTGTCAGCGGAGGAGATCCGCCGCCATGATGAACCAAATGCCGAACGCGACGGCGATCACCACGGCGATCAGAAGAGACGCCCAGGACAGCCTCGGGGCTCCACGACCGTGCGGCGACGGCGGGCCGCCGAGATCCTCCCAATCGAGCGCGCGATGCCAGAGCGGTTTCATTCGTTCTCCCTCCGACGACCTGTACGCAAGCTCCGTGCCCCGATGGCGTCGTCGGTGAGACGGCTCCGGCGTGAGCGCACTGTCCTTCGAGCTCCCGCCCCTTTCCGCGAATGATTTTTCCTCCATTCGGATTGAAACGTTGGTCTCAGAAATGCACGCTCGGACCTATGGCCACTGCCACGGCGGTGCCGACGCTCGTGCCGTCGGCTTCCAGGGCTCTGGCCTTGGCTTCGCCGATGGTCTCTACCTGTTTGGGCGTCAGGAGATCCATGGCGCTCACACCCGGACGGGTGACGAACAAAGCCTCTCCCGTCACCAAAGCGCCCACGGCCCAGTGGGTGCTCACGAAGTAGTCGATTCCAAACCCGACCCGTACGTTGTAGCCGCGCACGCGCACCCGGGTGCTCACGCCACGAAGCTCGAGTCCTCCAATCGCGGTGTATCCCGCGTCGAAGAGTAAGAAGGGATCGAGATTCTTGGTTGCGGCAATGTGCAGACCGATCTCCGCATCGAGACTCCAAGAAGCGGCGTCCTGAAACCCGCTCTCCCCTTCGACGTTCGCCAGAGAGAACAACGTTCCTCTCGCGCCGAACGAAAATCCGAGGAGACGGACGCCCAAGGCCAGCTGTCCCATCGGGCCGTTGGCTCTCGTTGGAACCAGGTCGGCGGAGAAGTCGTTTTCCTCTGCCTGAAACGTCGTGAGATCGACGAACTCGTATCCCGCTCGAAGACTGCTCCACAGGGGCTGCGCCGCATGATCGGGTTGCTCGGGCTCTCGGTGCTCCGCGGCACGATCCGATTGGGGCTCGTTCGCTCGCGCTCGCGGCGCCGCCTGGACTGGGGAGCCAGACGACGCCGCGAGGGTGGCCACGAGACCCACCGCTGAGCCGAGAGCTACTCTCCGAGGGCGGAACATGGCGCTCGGCTCTCGACTCACAACGAGCGATCCTCGAGCATGACCGTGAGGTTCGTGCTCTGGTCCACCGCGATGTTCAGGTCGGAAAGAGAAGCGGAAACCTTCGTGGTCGAAGCCCCGAGACACGCCAGGGACTTTCCGCTGAGGTTTTCGATTTGACCATCGAGCTTGCTGGCGGAATCGAAGAGCCGCTTGCCGGCGTCGACGGCGAGGCGTCCGTCACGCTCCGCCGCGTCAAAGAGACGAGGCAGATGCGCTTGAAGCACCGGGACCAATGGTTGAAGCTCGGGCGAGTCGGTCGTCACGTATACGAAGACGCTCGTGGGAGTGCAGACCGGGTTCGCGACGACGCGAGCCGTGCAGATGTCATGACAGACGGTGTCAACGTCGCAGTCGGGTGGCGTGAACTCCGTCGTGCATTGGGGTGCGGTGTAGCTTCCGGTGCAGCCACCGGTGCAGCGCACTCCCGATCCACAAGCCACGCTGGAGGCGTCCTGGATCTTGCAGAGCCCGCGACATTTGCCCTGACACGAGGAGCTGCATTTCCCATTGCAGTTCGGGCTACCCTCCGTGAGCTCGCCCTGGGTGGAATCGAGACAGGTGCCATGGCACTCGCCGACGCACTCCGACTCGCACTGACCCATGCAATTGGCGGGCAAGTCGGGCGTCCCGACGCAAAATGCGCCGGCCTTGCATTCGGCGCTGCACATCACACTGAGATGGGCCGGATCGCACCGCGTCTCGACCGTTCCGGGATCGCAGGACTCTTTGGTGGAGCAGCGTTGGTCGCAGTCGACCTGACGTTGGAAGTCGAGGTGACACTCCCCGCGCGTGACGGCGATTGCGATGTTCGCGCTCACGGTTTGACCGGGCGGAACGAGGGCTTCGATCTCGGCGTTGGCTCGATCGCACGCACCGGTGCCATCACTGTTGGTGATTGCTTCGCCAATCTTTTCGATGCCACTCCACGTATCCTCCGCTCCAAGGTCTCGGGCAATGCCGGCACAGGCGGCGAGTACGTCGGTTTTCGTTCGCTCAGCAGCCTTCGAAAAGTCCACGGCGGCCGCCATGACGGAACGCACGTTGTCGTCCACGTCGAGGTCCGCGAACGTAGGGTCCGTGGACGTGTCGAGCTCCTCGCAGCCTTTCGAGGAGTCTTCGATCAGAGGCGAGTCGGGGGAAACGCAGCTGATCATGGAAATTCCGCTCACGCCCCCGAAGAGCGCGATTGCACTGCCTATTCGGCGCGTAGTTCTGGACATTGCTGACTCCTGACTGATGCCGGCTCACCGGCGTGACGATTCGTACTCCGCACACGCAAGGAGCGGACCACCGGTAAGCCGCCCGCTTTGTTCCTGGGACCGCGCGACGGACGTGTGCGCACGCCAACTCGCCCCGCCACACGTCAGGCTCGCATCCTCTCGAGTCGTTCACCTCGAGCGAGTTTTCGAGCGTTGCTTCCGCGGTGCGGACAACGATCGCCGCGGGACCGGACTGGGCCTGTACATTGCCCGGGGATCGTGGAGGCACACGGAGGTACGATCGGTGTCCGGAGTGCTCTCGGTACGGGGAGCCAACTCCATTCACGCTGCCAGTTCCCGTGCGAACGGACGACGCCTGACCGTGCGAGACAACTTGCCTCAGTGAGACGCCCCTTTCTCCACGTTCGTCGAGATCCCGCAGCGAAGATCTGGCCCCGAGTTTGCACGGGACATGACATGCAACCGGCACCCACTCCGCTCGTGGCGCCCTGGGTCGACGCTCACGGACGAAGTCACCTCGGTCGAGAGCGCTCGCGCAACGAGGACACCTTCCTAGTGGCAACGCTCCGCCGTAGCATGTTCGTCCATCACACCAACTTGCCCGGCAACATCGCTGGCCTGTGCCACGGCGCGAACCAGGGCACGTTGCTCGTCGTCGCCGATGGAATGGGCGGGCAAGCAGGTGGCGATCTAGCGAGTCAGCTCGCGGTCGAGAGCGT
This sequence comes from uncultured delta proteobacterium, assembly GCA_963781505.1. Taxonomy (GTDB): domain Bacteria; phylum Myxococcota_A; class Polyangia; order Polyangiales; family Polyangiaceae; genus JADJKB01. Next base: position 159,480 of record CAWAHB010000005.1, read on the forward strand.
GGTGAAGCACGCTCTCAACGTGATGCCCTGGCTGTCTGTGCCGAGTCAGAACAATCGAATCAGCGCACCGAGTCTTCGCGATCAGCTCGCGGGTGCCGTCGTGGGCGGCGATCTCGTATTGCGCGAGGCCGCGGCGCACGGTACCGCTCCCCAAGGACTCGGCACGACGCTGACGGCAGCCTACATATTGCTGCCGGTTCTCTACCTGGTCCACGTCGGCGATAGCCGCTGCTACCTATTTCGAGATGGGAAGTTGTCGCGCCTGACGCGCGATCACACGGTCGCGGAGCAAATGTTCGAGCGCGGGGTCGAACCCGACGAGGTGCCTATCACCTGGCACAACGTGCTCTGGAACGCAGTGGGTGCGGGTGAAGATGGCGTGCACCCCCAGACATCTCGGATCGATATTCAGCCGTCGGAACGTCGTGCTCCTGTGCTCGGACGGTCTCACCAAGCACTTGTCGGACGACCAAATCCATCAATTCATCACCTCGGAGGCCCGTGTTGCGCATCTCTGCGAGGCATTGGTTCGTGCGGCAGTGGATGCCGGCGGCAGCGACAACGTGACGGTGGCTGCCGCGCGCATCATGACGACATGACCTCAGTGTTCTACAAGTTCCCCATATACACGGCGCCGGCATCGGCGGCGACGGCGACGATGTCGTCGGGTTGTTTCTGCACGAGCTGCGAGGTGGATGTCGGAACCCCAGGCTCGTCCTGCCGCTGGTCCTCTGGCGACAGATCAACTACAAGAGAGCTCCCCGAGCGCGTCGCGAATGCGCCCCGGTGAGGGCAAGCCCGCTTTGCCGAAAGCCTTGCAGAACGCGTTGGGCGAGGCGAAGCCGAAGACACGGGAACCGAGCTCCGTCGTCACGGCCGGATGGCTCATCAGTAGTTGCGCCTGAAAAATGCGAACTCGTCCGCGTAGCTCGCGGAACGTTTCGCTCGCTTGACCCCAGATGCGAAAGATCTCCGGAAGCGTTCGTTCGACGGTGCGCCCGGACACCCGCGTGATGTCCTCGAGATCGACCAGCATCGGGCGCGTCCCCGTGAAGGAGAGCGACGTGTCGAGGGCGCGGCTCAGCCCTTCGACGTCCGGCGCCACTTGGCTGGCGAGCTCGCCTTCGGTGAGCATTGGCACGTCGATGCCCTCGGCAGAGAGCGACGCCAGTGTACGCAAGAGTTGCGATGCGACCTCGCGCTTCGTCTCGGCGGAGAGCCAAGCTCGCTCGATGCTGTGCCGCAACGCTTCGACCTCCGGAAGTACCCGTGCGATCGAGCCGAGGTGATCCAAACGCGGCTCGCCGAGGGAGCGCCCGCCGAAGTATTCGCGATCCCACTCGAGCGTGATGGACAGCGAGGGCTCCTCGAGCGCTTCGTGCCGCGACAGGAAATCTCCGCGGGTGTCGCAGAGACAAAGGTCGCCCGGGCCGAGCCATCGTGAGGCGGTGAGCGTTCGGAGCTCGGAACGGCCACGTAGCATCACGCCGACGACACGCCGCCCCAGCGACGCGCGCCCATGGCCCAGGCATCGACCGATGCGCTCATCGACGACGCTTCCTCGATGCTCGACGACGTGAACCCAGAGGTGGGGGTGAGAGATACCGTGGACGATTCGCGCTATGTCGAGGTGGTCGAGCTCGAAGCGTTGCCGGCGGAGGAGCACTCCTGCCGGCAAGCAATGCGCGTGCCGGGCAATGGTGGACGAAAAGCGAGCGTTCCCTCGCTGGTCGTTAGGAAGTTGGCGGCCCGGTCACCCCGCTCGTTTCTCGAGCTTCTAGGGCGATCCTCCGCCCAAGCCATCACGCTTCGCTGTCGTACGCGCTCTCTCCGCGAGCGAACGCCCAACGAGCGGACCCCGTGGCAGGGTAGTTGTCGCGTCGTTCGAACTGAGCCAATGAGGGGCGTCAGGCGAGTATTCGCGCAAGCGTGGGCTTCGGAACGTCGATCCCAAAGCGCGCGAGGGTGGGGATTATTTCCTCGCTCACGCATCTCCTCGCTTGCTCGGCGAAAGCGTCGGCGTCGAGCCGTCCCAGGTCGTGCAGATCCGACGCAACCAGGCCTGCGCTTGCCGCCGGCGCCGAGCGCCTCCACGTGTTGGCGATCCCTTCGAGCGTCGAAACCGCCAGCCGCCCAAGCCGCGCGCGCTCCGCATCGACTAGCCGGTCGCTCACCCACTCGAAGTAGAGGGTTCCAAGTCGCATGTGCCGGGCTTCGTCGCGAGCGATCAGCATCTCGGCAGCGCGAAAGAGAGGCTGCCTCGCCGTGCGCATCGTATGCGTCACCATGGATCCGCTGAACGTTTCGTGGATGCAGCTGACGCACAGCATCTGCTCGTTGACCCTCTGAATCGGATCACTTCCTGGCGCGGAAGGCGGAATCAACGCCATCGTGTCGATCTCGAGCGGCGCTCCGCCTCCGAGCTCCATGGCAATTCGGCTCGCGATTTCCACGTGAGAGACCTCGTCAGCAACGAACTCGCTTCCCATTCCCACGAGATCGAGTGGCACCTTCGCCTCGAGCATGGAGCGGAGGAGCTCTCCGAATGCAACGGCCGCGCGGTACTCGGCGACTGCTGATTGAGTCCACCACACTCGTGCGCGCTCGATGAGCTCGAGCGGGTAGCCCTCCGTCGCGATCGTACCCCAAGGCAGGTCTGCGGCCTCGGGACGCAGACGGCGGAAGTGCTTTTCCGCGACGCCACCACACCACTCGAGCTCGAATGGTTCTTTCATCCGCCGTCGTCAGCGGCGTCTGCATCGACGCCAGCGTCTTCCCCGCTGCCCGCACTGCCCGCACTGCCCGCACTGCCCGCACTGCCCGCAACGCCCGCACTGCCCGCAACGCCACCGCTGCCACCAATGCCGACGCCACCGTACCCGCCAGTCCCGACGCCACCGTACCCGCCAGTCCCAACGCCACCGGATCCGCCAAAGCCAAGCCCACCCGAGCCACCCTGCGCTTGGCCTTTGTCGTCCGAGTCTCCGCTGCTACATGCTTCCAGCGTTGCTCCCGCCGTCGTGAGCGCCGCAATTGCGAGCAAGAGGTTTCGCGGTTTTCTCATCATTCCTCCTCGTGACCGAGCACGTTCCAAGCAACAATCGCGCCCACGGTCCTGTGTCAGGTTGCGCCAATCGGTCGCTTCTTCCGGCTCGGCGCGAGGACAATCGAAGCTGAAAGACGTGTTGAACCCAGGGGAGCAGCCCGCGCGGCTAAAATGGTCGGGGGGGCTGCGACGATCGACTCGAGCTCGCGGCGCGTATCGCAGCGATCAAGCGCACCGAGAAATCGTGGGGCTGGAACACGACGGATGCTCGTCCCGGGCTCGCGCGAGCGGCACGCGTCCCGTCGCGCCATACGCTCTCGAGTGTGAGCTCGACGCGACCTTGTATCGACTCGCAATCGGCGTGGATCGCTGTTTCTTCGCGCCCTTGAAGCTTCTTCGGCAGCCAACCCTGTGGCGCGGGATGGATTCAAATTAAATAGTTATGTCATCTTGACATAAATGATCAAAATGAATAAGATGGGGCCCATGGACCTGCGAACCAGCTCTCGTGCCAGGAAGATGGCCGATCATCGCACCCGGGTAGGCCACCAGCGCAGGGTGCGTACCGAGACCCGCATCCTCGAGGCGGCCCTCGAGGTGTTTGCGGATCAGGGACCCGAGGAGGCGAGGATCGACGACTTCGTGCGCGCCGCCGGGATCTCCCGCGGGACCTTTTACAACCATTTCCAGAGCGTTGACGAGCTGCGCGCGGCGACTTCGGAGTGGATGACGCGCGAGCTCATCGACGCCATAGAAACGACCCTCGGAGGGCTCGACGAGCCAGCGCTTCGCCTCGGCGTCGGACTTCGTCTCTTCATGTCCAAGGCGCAGGCGGACCCCATCTGGAGTCGCTTCGTCGCGCGGACGTGGAAGCTCGATGGCGTCGAGATGCCCGCCCGGGATCTCGAGCGAGGGCTTCGTCTCGGCGTCTTCCGCGCACCGAGCGCCACAGCGGCGAGGGACTTGGTCTTCGGTGCGGTGCGCGAGGCGCTCTGGAGGATCGGCACCGAGCCGACATCTGCGGCGTACGCATCGGCGGTGACGGAGCTGTGCCTCCGGGCGCTGGGCGTCGATGCGCGTTCGATCGGGCTGGCGCCCACCACGACCTTCCCCACCATGAAACCCACAAAGGCAGGCTGACGATGAATACGGTTCTCTGGGCACTACAGATCTTCACCGCGCTGATCTTCGTCGTTAGCGGGACGATGAAGCTGGTCGTCCCGCGAGAGCAGCTCTCTCGACGGATGCGTTGGGCGGCGGACTGGCCGCGATGGCGCATCCGGCTCCTTGGACTCGCCGAGCTGGCAGGTGCTGCCGGTCTCATCCTCCCAACGGTGACCGGGATCGCCGCGGTGCTCACGCCCTTGGCCGCCGTGTGCCTCGCGCTGCTCATGGCAGGCGCGATCACCACCCACCGACGGCTGCGCGAAGGCTTTTTCCCGGCCGCCATCGTCGCTGCCCTGTGTGTCGGGATTGCGCTGGGTCAGGTCTCGGCGATGCGACACGCGCATGACCTCCCGGCGCGCGAGTTGCTCGTGCGTTGGAGGTGAGTGGATGCTCGCGCTCGCAGGTGTCCTCTCGATGGCGTTTGGCGGTGTGCTTCGTTCCGCGGCGTTAGCGCCCTCGCGCTCGGGTGGATCATCGGAGCGTTCGCGATCGTGCTCGGAGGGCTGCTTTTGTGGGTTCAATAGCAGGCTTTGGCGTCTTCGCCGAACTTACCCGCGATAGCTGCTCCGCCACGTGCGCGACGCTGTCATCGGCGAAGCGCCGACGAGGCGACCCCTGCAACTCGCCAGATTGGACACGAATGTCATGTTGACACTGCGGCCAGGATGACGTGAATTTGAGCTCGTGGGTACCCGAAAGATGTTCCCGAGCTCGAAAGAAGCCCGATCACCGCACGCGAGTGGGCCGGCAGCGAAGGGCGCGGACCGAGACGCACATCCTCGAGGCGGCTTTGAAGGTGTTTGCGGACCAGGGACCTGCGGGGGCGAAGATCGACGACTTCGTGAAGTGCGGCCGGGATCTCCCGTGGCACGTTCTACAACCATTTCGAAAGCGTCGACGAGTTGCTCGCTGCGACTTCGAAGTGGATGACGCGCGACTTCATCGAAGCAATCGAGACGACGCTCCTCGGCCTGGATGAGCCTGTCCTCCGCTTGGGTGTCGGGCTTCGCCTTTTCCTCACCAAGGCGCAGGCCGATCCCACCTGGAGTCGATTTCTCGCGCGGGTGTGGACGCTCGATGGCATCGAGATGCCCGTCCGGGACATCAAGCGAGGACTTCGCCTCGGAGTGTTCCGTGCGCCGAGCGCCACCGCCGCCAGGGACTTGGTCTTCGGTGCGGTGCGCGAAGCGCTCTCGAGGATCGGCACCGAGGTGACCCCAGCGGCCTACGGGTTGGAGATGACGGAGCTGTGTCTCCAGGCGCTGGGTGCCGACGGCCGAATCCATCGCCGCCGCGCTCCGCCACGAGCTTCCCTTGCTGCCCGCGAATGCGGAGTGAGCCAGGAAGCTCGACCGTCTGGGGTCACGCGTGGAGGGGTGTCGCGGGTCGGGCGGCAGCTTGGCGTGCGTCGTCAGGCTACGAACGCGGAAGCCGAGAACGGTCAGCAGTGTGCCGAAAACGACCGCATAGGCGCCAATTCCCGTCACGACGGCGAGCGCACCTGTTCCCGGGAAGAGCATCAGCAGTACGCCGAAGACGATCGATAGGAGGCCGCTCAGCCCGAGCATCCACTCGCCGGGAATCACACGGCGAAGTGCGATCGCCGCGACCGTCCTCGCGATTCCGGTGATGACGGCCCACACGGCGATCAGCACGAAAAGAGCGAGCGCCGTGATCTGCGGCCAGAGCACGGTGACGATGGCAGCTCCGATGCCGACGAGGCCGTCGAAAAGCAGCCAGCCCCAGCGCTTCCCCGTGTGGCCCGCGCGCACCGCGAGCGCCACGGAGCTCGTGCCGTCGATCAGCGCATAGGCGCCCCAGACGAGGACCAGCGCGAGCAGGCTAGAGCTCGGCCAAACCATCGCCAGCACGCCGAACGCGATCGCAGCAATCCCGCGAACGACCAGCATCAACCACCGCTTCGAAAGCGCGTCGATATCCAGGTCCGAGTATCCAATGAACATGTTCGATCTCCTTCTTTGCCGCCCTAGCGGGCGGTCATCGTCTCTACAGCCCATTTAGCCATATTAAACAAAACTGTCAACTTGACAGAATAGTTCAAGATGAATATGGTTCTTTTGCACCGCAAGGTGCGGGCAAGGAGCCCTCGCGTGTACCCAATGAATGCTGCCCTGCCCGACAAACCCCGAAGCTGGCCGCGAAAGGGCCAGCCCGGAGCAGCGCAGCGCGCTCAAACAAGGAGAGAGACCATGGACAAAGAAATCGTGATTGTGGTTCACAACGAAACCGCCGCCTACGAGGTCGCGAAGGCGCTCAAGGCGCTCGATGGCGAAGGCTCGATCGAGCTCTACGCATCGACGGTGGTTTTCAAGACGGACAGCGGCACGCTCACCATCGAGGACGAGCATCGTTTGCGAGCCCCGCGGGCAGCTGCCTTGGCGGTCTCGACGGGCGCGCTGCTCGGCTTGCTGGGGGGACCGATTGCGCTTGCGGCCGGAGTGACCGCAGGAGTTGCGGCGGGCGCCGCGGTGGCCGGCGCGGCGGTCGGCGGGTCCGTCGGCGGCGCCGCGGCGATCGGTGGAGACCTGACGTACTCGGGCTTCGCTGGCGAGTTCGTTCGGGCGGTCGCGGCGAGTCTACTGCCCGGTAGCTACGCGGTCTTTGCGAGCGTCTCCGAAGACTGGACCGCTCCCATCGATACCGCAATCCAGCCGTATGGACCGGTGGTGTTCCGCTACGCCACGGACGATGTCGTCGTTGCACAGATCAAGGCGGATTGGCAGTCCATGAACGACGAGCTGGATCATATCGAGGTCGAGATCGACAAGGCTGTCGGCGACGAGAAGGCGAAGCTCGTGATGAAGCGTGACGAGCTGCGTGGGAAGCAAAGAGCAGAGCGCGACAAGCTCGAGGCTCGCGTGCACAAGCTCCAGGAGAGCTGGGACGCAAAGATTGCGAGCATGAAAGCGAAGGCCCAGATGGGCGAGGCGCGCGCTGCAGCGCGCCATGCCGAGCATGCCCGGAAGCTTTCGCAGTTCGCGGCTACGCAGAAGAAGGCATTCCACGACCTCTTTGCATAGGAGTCGAGCCCGCGTCGAAGCGAAGCTGCTCCCGCCGGACGGGGAGCGCTTCGCTTCGACCGCGCCCTGGGTGTCTCGCCGGCAGCGTTCGGGATCGCGACGCCGCCGCGCACGGGAAGGTCCCATTGCTCGACGAGCTGGGCCCTCGTACGTTGTCGTCATGACGACCCTGCGTCTTGTGCTCCACGGCAAGCAGGCACAAAATGCCGCGGTGCGCGCTGCCGTGGAAGCCGAGCGGGCGAACGGTCACCAAATCGAAGTGCGCGTGACCTGGGAGGCGGGTGACTCCACACGTCTGGCTGAAGAGGGGAGCCGGCTGGGCTTCGAACGTGTCGTTGCCGGTGGCGGTGACGGGACGATCAACGAAGTCGCGGCCGGACTCCTCCAGGCGAGAGCTGCCGGGAGGCCAGTGCCGACACTCGGGATCGTTCCGTTGGGAACGGCGAACGATTTCGCTCGCGCGTGTGGGATCCCGCTCGAACCGGCCCAAGCGCTGCGTCTGGCGACGACCGGAGATGCGCGATGGATCGACGTGGGCGAGGTGGGTGAGCGGCTGTTCATCAACCTGGCTACCGGCGGATTCGGAACGGACATCACGGTCGAGACGCGTCCCGAGCTGAAGAAGCTGCTGCACGGAGCAGCGTATTTCATCACCGGTGTGGCGCACCTGGCGGAGCTACGACCGGTCGAATGCAGGTTCACTGGCCCAGGGTTTGCTTGGTCGGGCGAGCTCTTGGTGCTCGCGGTAGGCAATGGCCGCCAGGCGGGCGGCGGTCACGTCTTGTGTCCGGAAGCGTTGATCGACGACGGCCAGTTCGATGTCGGGATCCTCCCGGGCGTTCCGCCCAGCGAACGGCCTCGAGCGCTCCGCGCGATACTGGGCGAAGGAAAGGCGGCCATCTGGCGCCACGCCGTCACCGCGCGCATCCCCTGGGTGGAGCTCCACGCTGACCAGCCGGTGCAGATCAACCTCGACGGGGAGCCGATTTCCGGGAAGAAACTCCGCTTCGAGATCCTCGCGGGTGCGCTCGCCGTCTGCCTGCCGAAGGACGCGCCCGTGGTTTCCCGGCGTGGTCGAGAGTCGTGACCATCTCGGCGATCCGGGTCATGACCGCTGGTGCTACTTGAGAATGCTGATCACGGTTCCTTGGATGAAGTTCGTGAAGTAGAGGCGGTCGGAGTCGACGGCGATCGCATACGGTGAGATGTCACCCGACTCGAGCACCGTGGGGCCGCTCGCGCCGCAACCAGCGATCGGACACTTCAGGATGCGCGGAGGCGTGTTCGCATCGGGCCCACCCCACTGCAAGACGTCGTAGTCGCTCACGTACAAGCTCGTGGCGTCGATCGCGACGCTGATCGGTCGAATGGCGTCGATCAGCACTGGATCGGCGGACGCGCAACCGCTGAGCGGACAGCGTGACACGGTCTGCACGCCGACCCGCGCAAGGTAGATATTCCGAGTCAACGTCGATTGCGATCGGTCCGCCTCCCGAACCGAGATTCTTGGGCGTAGCGGAGCAGCCACTCGTGGGGCACGACGTCACGCTCGGCCAATGGGTAAAAAAGATGCTTCCGCCGAACACGTGAGGTCACCACGCCCGGTCGCCAAAGTTTCGCGTATAGTGCTCCGCGGAGCACCGAGCGCGCCCGTCGCGGACTAGACGCGCGTGATGCCCCGCTCTTTCCGCATTCCGCGAGAGGACCCATGGATTCGAGAAACGCATCCCTGTTCGCGCTCCTGTTCTCGGCCTGCGCGTCGCCCCAAACATCGCCCCCGGCGCCCATCGCCGAGACCGAAGCGACTGCTTCTTCGGCGCCGCCTCCCGCAGCATCGATCGTTCCGAGCGCTCCGGAGCCGGCGCCTGCTCCGCCGGAGCTCAGCTCGAAGAGCGTCGATCTGCCGGGCGCCGAGGGCCCGGTGTCGCTCGACCTCATCGCGTACGACCACGAGCACGGACGCATTTGGGTGCCGGTCGGGGACACGGGCAGCGTGGACGTGTTCGACATCGCGGCCGGCACATTTCAAGCGCGTCGACGGATTCAAAACCGTTCAGCGCGAGATGCACGGGCACAAGCGTGCGATGGGGCCGAGCTCGGTGACGATCGGTGACGGCGTGGCGTACGTCGGCACCCGCTCGACGAACGAGGTCTGTGCCATCGACGAAAAGTCACTCAAGCTCGGCAAGTGCGTGAAGCTCGCGACCCCGCCTGATTTCGTCACCTACGTTGCGCCAGCCAAGGAGGTGTGGGTCACGACGCCCAAGGACCAATCCCTCACCGTGCTCGACGCGACCAAACCCGCTTCGTTGAAGTCGAAGCTCGTGATCAAAGCGTCTGGCTCCGTCGAAGGCGCGGCGGTCGACGCGGACCACGGGCTCTACTACACGAACCTCGAAGACAAGAATCGGACCCTGGCGGTCGATATCCAATCGCACGCCATCCAAACGACCTGGGATCCGGGCTGCGGCGAAGACGGCCCTCGTGGCATCGCGGTCGACCCCGCCCGTAGTTTCCTGTTCGTGGCATGCTCCGACGGAGTCCGCGTCCTCGATGCAGCGCACGGCGGCGCGAAGCTCGGCAAGCTGGATGCCGGCGCCGGAGTCGACGACATCGTTTACGATGCTTCGAGGCAGAATCCTCTACGTCGCCGCAGCCAAAGCCCATCGGCTCACGCTGGCGCGCTTCGACGACAAGGCTCAGCCGACCGTGATCGCGACCGGCTCCACCGGGGAGCGAGGACGCAACGCAGTGGCCGACGGCGATGGCAACGTCTACGTTGCCGACGCCGGGAGTGCGAAGCTCCTCATCTTCGCGGCTCCGAAGTGATCACTATCGGTGCCTACGGGGCGACGCCATTCGCGCCGGGCACGTGAAAAGCGCGATGCGCTCCCGACGGCGAGCGCTCACGAGCCGAATGTGCGATTCATGGGATGAAGCGTTGCAGTTGGACTCGGCCGCGGTGGCTGAAGCTTCCGTCGCTACAGCTCACGTCAACGTCCGCGTCGTAGGTATCGGATCTCCGGGCGACGAGCATCACGGTACCTGTGACGGCGCTCGGTGAGCCTCTTGGGATCTGGGAGCCGGTCTGACAGGATGACCGAGCGGACGTCCGAAGATCGACCGACGATCCCAGAGCTGGGGTGGTGGGGAGCTCTGCGAGAAGCGTTACCTGCGTGGTGCTCCCTTCGATGGGGATGAGGCCGGGCTCCGTTTTCGAGAACATCAACACGAACCCCGAGCCGGGCCCTATCTCGGTCCAGTGATCGGGTGCGGCGGGCTTCAGCGTCGCAGCCTCGGCGTACGATCCCGAGACAGGGTGAGCTTTTCCACATGAGGCGGGGAGGACGGCCAGCGCGCACGCGATTGGAACCTCCCATCGACGGAGCGGAGCTGACATCAGGAGGAAGCTAGGCGTGAGTCGGAAACTTGGCAATCGGTCGGCGTGACGTCTCGCCGCAGGCATCGGCCGCTCGAGTCAGCAGATCCAGCCGCCCGAGCGCCCGGTGCAGAGCAGATCCAGAAACAAGCAGCCCAACAAGAGCCCGCTCACTGCGAACGAAGCGACACCCAGACCGAGCATCCCGAAGCCGATCCACTTCTTCGTTTTGACCAACAGAAGCGTCCCCAGTGCAACGAGAGCGACCCCGACGAGCGGCGCGATGATCACGATGACCCAGAACGCGCCGCCAGGAAGGCGCATCACCAGCTCGACCACCACCCTCACGCCTCGAGGATACTCTCCCGAAGAAAGCCGCAACTCTCCGCCGGCGAGCAGCGTGTGTTTCACCGTAGAGCAACTCGCCAAGGCGGATGCACTGAACGACCCAGACCCGGATCTGCGCTCCAGCCTCGCCTGGGGCAGCGCGCGCCACTCGAGAGGAGGGTTTTGGGGACTTGGGAAGCCCACCCGCGACAGTCGCGGGTAACCCACTACCGGCACTCGAGCTGAACGCAACGGCTGACCAGGATTTCGACCCAACGCGGGCTTCCGTAGTCCATGTACGAGCGCCGGCAGTCCTTCGAGCAGTCGTTGAACGACTCCTTTCTAGCCGCGGCGTCTTCCTTGGCCTTCAGCGCGTCGCGGGCTTTCTCCGAGGTCTTCATGGCTTCTTTCGCATCGGCGGCGTGGGCGCCGGTTGGGTAGGTCGCGAGGTATTTCTGCACGTCCGAGCAATCGTACGACTTGGTCGGCTTGGTGCATTGGTCGACGACCGCCGCTTTCCAGGCGTTCTCCTCTTCGACGCTCGCCATGTGGGCGTCGCCGTCTTGGATGGCTTTGCGAGCATCGGCGGTGTGGCGTCCCGATGGGTACTTCTGGATGTACGTTTTGACGCCATCGCACGCGTTCGACTTGGATGCGTTCTTGCAGCCGTCCACGTTGGCGGCTTGCCAGAGCTGGTCTTCCTCGCTCGATTTCTTGTCTTCGGCGGTCTTCGCGTCTTGTTCGAGCTTGTTGGAATAGGCGACGAGCTTTCCGTTCGAACCGATCTGCGTGACCAGGTTTCGTAGTGCATTTTCGTCGATGCTTCCGTCACTGCTCTCGAACTCGGTCGTGACCTGATCGACCACCGTCGAGTCCGAGGCGGAAACCAGGGCCAGCGATACCTGAATCTTGTACGTGACCTGGCGCTTGCCGTTGATTTGCGTCTGGAAGAGCGACGGTTCTTCGCTCGCCGAGATCGTCATCTTGGCGTGAAGCTCCGGCTTCCCGCTCGACTCGACCAATTTGTAGCCGGCTGCCGTCAGGGCGTTCGTGGTCGACGAGCGGACCTTGTCAGCGATCGGTTCGGCTTCACTCGACGCGGCCGTCACCGAAACGTCGATGCCGAGCTCGGGGGCTGGCTTTTGGGCTCCTCCGGGCGCCAGCGCGACGGCTCCGGGGCGCGCTCCACAGGCGACGGCGCAGGGCAAGGCAATCAAAATGGCGGTCAAGGCAGTTCGAAAAGTTCTCATGGGTCCTCGGCATAACCACACGGGGCCCGGCGCCGATCCGTCACGCGGCTTTTTTCGCCCGGCGCGATTTCGTCCCGCCAGGGGCGGTCCGCTACGCCGGCTGACAGAAGCCGAGGATCGGATTGTACGGCGTCGGATTGCAGCTCTCGCCGCTCGTACAATCGCCGTTGCCGAGAGCCGTGCGACACATCGCGCGACATACCAAGCCGTTCGTCTCCTGGGCGCAAAGCCCTCGGATGTGGGTGGCGTCCGCCGCGCAGGCCGAAAGCGGGTTGGACGCTCCGCCGCAGGGCTCACCGATCGCCACGAGAAGCGCGGAGGAGAGCGGAGCGCAGACGAGATCGGGGTGACAGCGCAGATTGCCGGTGCAGAGCTTGGAGTCACCCCAATAGTCGCAGGGCTCGGCACAGATGAACGCCGAGGAAGACGTCTTGAAGCACCAAAGGCCGGGCACGCAGTCGGTGCTCACGATGCTGTCCACACACGGCTGGCCCAACGGGTTCGTTCCCGGCGTGAAGCACAGCCCGATGGATCCGTCGATGCGACCCGCTCGACACTCTTGGCCCGCGGGACAGCCGCCACCGCCCGGTTCGAACGGCTGGCAAGAAGGGTAGCAAGCGCCACCGGCTGCGTTTGGGTTTTGGTCGGCGCAGGTCATCGACGCCGGGCACGCGATCAGGGCGTTGCACTGGTAGGGAACGCACTCGCGCGTAGTGGGATCGCACACCTCACTCGCCCCGTCGCAATCCGCGCCCACGTAGCAACCGGGAATCGAGCCGTCGCTGGCGCCGTCCGACGCAGCATCCCCGCCACCTTGGCCGCTGGCGCCGTCCACGCTCGCCGCGTCGTTGCCAGGGGGCTCACCCGGGAGCGCGTCCTGGCAGCCCGAAAGCGACCCGAACGAAGCCACGAAGAGGACGGGGAGCGCGACTCCGGATCCGCTTCGCATCCAGCCCATGAAAACACGCTCACGCCCGGGGCGTCCACTCACGGCAGAGCTCCGGTGCGTTCGCGCAACCGAGGCACGTCGCGAGTGGGCGGAGCCAACGCTCGAGTGGTCTCACGGGCACTTGATGCAGAGCGCGCCTTTCGGGCAGCAAACGACCGGATCGGTGCACCAGCACGTCGTGGTCGGGATCCCGCTCTGGATCCATTCGCTATCAAGAAGGATCGCTATCGGCAGATCGTTTCCATTCAGTGGAAGCGATCTTCGGACTGGCAAGCCGACGACGCCGGCGCCGGATGGACGGGCCATCCGATTTCCGCTCCAAGAGGTGGATGATCGCTTCCGTGCTAGGCTCCGGTAGCTCGATGTCGCTCCCGGTTCCCCTCCACCGCTACGCATACTCCGACTACCTCTCCCTCGAGGACCACAGCCCGGTTCGGCACGAGTTCGTCGTGGGGGAGATCTACGCCATGGCCGGCGGCACGCCGGAGCACGCAGCGCTCGCCGCGTCCGCGCTTCGTCACCTCGGGAACCAGCTTCCCGCGGGGTGCCGCGTGTATACGTCGGACTTGCGAGTACACGTCGAAGTGAATGATGTGAGCACCTATCCGGATGGAGCGGTCATCTGCGGGAAGGCGCTACGCGCGGCCGACGATTCGCTCGCAGTGACGAATCCAATCGTCCTCATCGAGGTCACGAGCCCGTCGACCGAGTCATACGACCGCGGGACTAAGCTCGAGATTTACAAGAACCTTCCCACGCTCCGAGAGGTCCTCATCCTGTCGCACACGAAGCCTCTCATCGTGATTCACCGGCGTGGGGTCGATGGAACCTGGACAACCCAGGAGGCGGAGCTGGGTGAGAGCGTCGAAGTCGAGTCGGTCGGCGCCAAGCTCGCGGTGGACGAGATTTACCGCGACTTCGAGTCCGAGTGACGCCGCCGCCCTCGGCGCTCGAGCTCACACCGAGACCGTGAGCCGTCCGGTTCATGAGTGAAATACGCTCGGGCATGTCCCGCTGCGAAGCAGCGTTCGGTCAGGGCGCAACGGAGGCCTGGGCTTTCATGGGTCCTCGACGCTTGCGTTTCGCTCGGTATGGCTGGAAGCGATCATGAACTCGAGCGGCGTTTCGATCGCGGGCACTGGTCGGGCAACTACTCGAAAAGCCTGCAGCCTCCGGAAGTCTGCCGCGATCAAAACGCGGCGCATTCGCGCGATCGTTTCCAACAAGGCCCGCTGGATCGGTACGGATCAGCAGCCTCCACACCAGTCCGTGCAGACCGCGAACCCGCCCCAGTAGACATACTGGGTTCCGCTCGCGGAAAAGCCACCGTTCACTCCAACGCGCACTCCAGTCACTGCCCAGTCGTCGAGTGGGAAGCCCGTGTTGTCGGACGCCAGCGAGCTTCCACCCCACGCCTCGATACTGGACGAGTCGTAAAGGACGGTTGCGTCATCCGGTCCTGTGATGCGCATGTCGAGGCTGTACTCCGACCCGCCGGTGCGCGTCCATTTCCACTCGAGCCGATAGGTGGTTCCCTTGTTTAGTCGACCAACGTCGGCCGAGGTCGGATTGATCGTGTAGAAGTTGCGGGGGAACGGCGCAGCCGTCGCAAATGCGAACGGAAACGTCGCGCCGACATCCGAGCCCACGTGCAGCGCGTAGTAGTTGCCGCTGATGCCGCCGTCAGTACCCTTGGATTCGAGGGGATGCGTTGCCGACCAGCCACCATCGACTGCGCCCACGTCGTTTCGAAAATCAATCCGATAGGCACGTGACTCTCCCACCGCCGGCATCGGCCACTTCCCATCCGCTTCGACCCAGTCGAAGCTGCCGGTGCCCATCTGCACGCGCAGGACCTTTGACATTGCTGCCGGGAAACCGAGGCCGCCTGCGGCAACTACCGTGAGCACTGGCGTGCCTCCCCAACTCGTCCACTTGCCGCCATCCAACAGCCCGCCGGACCACGCATCCGCCCGCTCTTCGGGGTCGGAAGAGACGTTGCCGCACGCCACCGATACGAAGAGGAGCACGAGTGACGATTTCGACATGGTCCGGTACCCGGGTATTCTGATGGGGTATTCCCATCAGGGCTAGCGGTCAGGGCGTTCGAGCCTACAGCCTGAACGCGGTCTACACCTTTGCCTGATCGCTCTCGGGCACACAGCACGAGGGCGTCACTTTCACCATCGATTCGATGAATGCTAATGCATGATGCATGAGCACCATCGATACAGCGCGCTCTGCTTCTGCACATCTGGCCAAGATCAACCTGAACTTGCTCGTCGCCCTCGACGCATTGCTCAGCGAAGCGAGCGTCACGCTGGCGGCCAAGCGTTTGGGGGTGACCCAGTCGGCGATGAGTCACTCGCTCTCCCAGCTCCGCACGCTGCTAGGAGATCCGTTGTTGGCGCGCACTCGGGGCGAACGGCGGCTCACGGTCGTCGCAGAACGCTTGTCGGGTCCGCTGCGACGCTTGCTGCACGACGTGGAGCGCTTGCTCGATGGGGCACCGAGCTTCGAGCCGACGCTGGCACATCGGTCGTTCAGCATCGCGACGGGTGACTTCATCGCCGTCGCGCTCGTTCCGGCCCTGCTCGAGCTCGCGGTTCGCGAAGCGCCCGGCATCAATCTGACGGTGCGAACGCCAGACACGCGTCGCATGATCGCCGAGCTCGAGACCGGCGACGTGGAAGTGTACGTGGTCGTGCGTCCCCCCGACTCGCCGGGACTGCTCCAGCGCAAGATCTTGGACGAAAGGTTTGCCTGTGTCGCGCGGGAGGATCATCCGGCGCTCCGCAAGGGGCTCGACCTCTTGAGCTTCACCGAGTTGCCTCACGTGCTCGTCACGCCTCAAGGCGAGGGTCCGTCGCTGGTCGACGAGCTCTTGGCCCAGCGCGGGCTCAAGAGGCGCGTGGCCCTGCGCATTCCCTACTTTCTGGCGGGACCCATGGTGGTGTGCAACAGCGACCTCGTCCTCACAGTGCCGCAAAGCGTGGCCGATCTGTTGGCGCGACGATTCCGGCTCGCGATCTACGACCCGCCCCTGGCACTGCCCGGATTTTCGATGCAAATGGTGTGGCACGAACGTTTCGACAAGGAACCAGCGCACGCTTGGTTTCGCGACTTGGTGCAGCGCGGCGCCGCCCGAGCGACGCCGCACTGACGATGGCTGACGAGCGATCGCGTCAGTGAGCGATCTTCGCGCTCAACATTCTGACGCCTCCCGCCACGGACTGGGTGCCCGCGATCAGGTAACCGTCGGCCTCGTCACGGATGGCGAAAGCGCGCTCACCGAACGAAGTGCTCTGGGGATACACCGCCAAGCCCCCGACTCCGAATCCGAGGTCTGGGCTGCCATCGTCCTTCAGCCGCACGATCGCCTCGTGCGAGTCCGGCGGAGTGCCAGTGACCGCGGCCGCGGCCAGCAGCACGTGGCCAGATGCATCCAGCAGGACGGCGTGGGGCTCGTCCAAGGAGGTGTAGTCGACAAGGGCCTTGCCGTCGCTGCTGAAGCTCGTATCGAGCGCGCCGGCACTCGTGAGACGCAGTGCCAAGAAGTCCTTGGCGGACTCCGCCGCAATCACGATCTTGCCGTCCGACGCGATCGCAATTCCCCGCGTCGAAATTTCCGAGCCCAGGGCGAGCAACCGTTTGCCCGATTGCGACGCGCCGAACGTCTTGTCGAGGCTGCCATCGGCGTTCAAGCGAGCGATGCCGATGGCCTGGTCGCCCACGTCTCCGGCAACCACCACCCGACCATCGCTCTGAACGGCCACCGCCCGCGCTTCGTCGTCGCCGCCGAAGTCCACGGTGACGATTCCGTCGTAGTCGAAGCTGCTTTTCGGTTTGCCGAGGTGGTCGTAGCGCACGACGCAAAAGTCGTTATTACCGACGAGCGCGCGCGTCGATCCCGCTACGACGATTTCCTCTCCGTCCGCGACCACATCCCAGGCGCTGCTGTTCCACCCCACGGGAGTCATCACCTTGCCGTCGTTGTCGAAACTGTTGTCGATGGTTCCGTCCGGCAAATAGCGAATCAACCCAATGTGATCGGTCACTCCGTTGTTGGCGATCCCAGCCAGCACGATGCTGCCATTGCTCGTCGTAGTCACGGCGTTCGCTTCGTCAGCATGCGTCCCGATGTCGTCGGTCTTCGAGAAATCGACCGCACCGTTGGTCTGGTAGCGGACGACCATGAAGTCGCGAAGTCCGTTCGTGTCCTTCAGGCCCGCCAAGATCGCGCGCCCATTCGAATCGATCGCGACATCGTGGACCTCCCATTGGAATTGAAAACCGGGAGCCGTGTCGCCGAGCACGAACCCACCCTGACCGTAGGACGGCACGAGATCACCGGGAGCCGGCGTGGGCGCACCTCCGCCACCACCGACTCCGCTGCCACCGACTCCGCTGCCACCGACTCCGCTGCCACCGACCCCGCTGCCACCGACTCCGCTGCCACCGACTCCGCCCACTCCCGGGCTCCCGCCCACATTCGTGTTTCCCGCGCTACCGCCCGTCGAGCTGTCACCAGCCGCGCCCCCTGCCTGCTCCGGTCCCGTGTTCGCGTTTTCGGCCGAGCAGGCGGAGACGAGGATTGCAGCGAACAAAAGCCCCAGTATTTCGGATAGTTGTCATTTGGATGGCTCCCTTCCTAGGCTCCAATGTAGGTCGGGGTATTCATTCTTCCAATTCATGCTGCTCACAACTACATGAGCAATATCGATGACACCGAGCGCGCGGTCAGCGCGAGCGGCGCCCGCTCTGCATCCTGCTTTGCCCAAAATTCAAGGATCGAAGAGGAAGCTGGCCAAGTACACGTCCGGGGGCCGCCGCCGAGATCTGCTCCCGGCGCGCAGGCTCCCGTCAGGTACACGTCGCCCCCGGCGCTGACAGCGACGGATCGACGTAGTCTTCGTTCGCGCTGCCCTAGCGCGCCGACCACAGATGCGCGCCGCTGGCGAGGCTCAACTTGGCCAAAAGGATGTCCGAACCACCGGCGCTGATGAGCGGCGGCCCGCCGATGCTCACCGTCTCGTTGAAGCGCCCTGTGATCACCGGGTTGCCCTGTGGGTCGGTCGCCACGCCGAAGACCTCGTCACCGCGTTGCAGGCAGCTTGCAGGGACCGACCTATAGAAGGATCGAAAGGAATCGTTCCAGCACACGCAACGAATCAGTCTGGCTGGTCCTTCTGCTCGCGGTAGGCGAACAACGCGGAACTGCAGCCTTTCGAGCCCGCCTTCTGGAATGGTTGGGCAGGAAGGAGACGTATCGACGGGGGATGAGCGCGCGTCTCGTTTCTCGTTCTCGGTCTTTGCGCGAATGATGGTCACCCGCGATGTCGCGATGTCGCGGATGGCGGTGGGCGCCGCGGATGCCACGGGCGAAAGCGAAGGATCGCCCACAAGTGCAGACAGAAGAGCGCTACGCTTCCGCGATGGTTCGCTCGGCCTTGCTCGTCGGCTGGGTTCTGATGGCTTGCACCCCCAGTCGCGGCTTCACCGAAATCGATCAACCCGCGTACTGGTGGCGGGCCGATGATGGATTGTGTGGGCACAATCTCGTGGTGGATCGCGATCACGTGCTCTGGGGTGAAGGCGGCTGCGAAACGGGTCCGCAAGATCTCGAGAAACGGCGCGAGCTCGACCCGAAGGAATACGACGCTCTCGTGGCCGCGTTCGCCCGGCTGCCGAAACCCGAGAACCTTGGCGAATGCAAGGGCGTGCAGCATCAGTTCTCGATCGGGCAGCGCGACACGGGGCGTGTCTGGATGATCTGCGCACCGCGCGGCGACTACTGGGATCCGAACCACGTGCCGACGCCCTACCGGCAAGTCGTGCTTGCCTTCAAACGAGGCGCGAGCTCGCGCTGAACGTCGACTCCGGGTGCACGAAATTCGATCGAGAATCGTCAGCGCTCATTGGACGTGATCGACTAGACTTGCAGTACGGGAGTCGGTGGGCACACGCTTCCCCGGAGCCGAGTCTTGGTTGGTCGCTCCGATGGAGCCTCCGCCGCTTCCGCCTGGGCCGCCGCCGCCGGTCGAGAAACCACCCGAGCCCACGTTTCCGCCCGGAGCTCGTGGAACCGTTTTCGAGGGGCCCGCATCAATGTCCGCGGACAAGCCCGCTTCGCTCCGCAGGGGGCGACGCAGCCTCATTGTCGGGCTCCGGCGACCCGTTAGACGCGTACCAGTTGTGCCAGATGATCGAAATGCGCGTCCCGAGAACACAGCGTGAGATCGTGCTGGAGAACGAGAGCTGCAACCCAGAGGTCGTTCGTTGGGATCGGTGTTCCCTGCTGTCGTAACTGGCGATAGAGGACCGCATAGTGACGCGTCGTCCCGTCATCCGCGTACAGGATGTCGACGCCGTCTTTGGCCAGGAACTTTCTGAGGACGCGCTCGTTCTCGGCGCCTCGTGTGCCGAGTGCGAACCCTGCGCGAAGCTCGGCCAGCACGACGAACGGCAGATGGACGCTCTCCGCGATTTCCACGACATCGACGACCGAGTCGTCGTTGCGACACAGATCGACGTAGCGATTCGTGTCGAGTACGACTCTCATTTCCAGAGCTCGAACGTTCGACGCGATCCTGGTCAGCAATGGCTGCGTCGAACTCCGGATCTTCGCGCCAGGTGTCGCGCACCCCGGCCAGCGAGCGACGACGCACAGGCGGTTCGATCATGCCGGTTGCAATGCGAAGTGCCTCGAGCAGAACGTCGTTCAGGCTTCGACCCTCCCGTTTCGCCCGCTCCCTGAGAGCCTTGTCCACCGAAGGTGGGACGTTCCTTAGCGTGTATTGCATGCAGGCAGTATAGGCATCGTCTGCCTGCATGCAAGAACACCGACTTGCCTGAAGCTCTACGGCGAAAGGTGCGAGCCGAGCTCTCGAAGCCACTCACAATTGCAGGCATTCCGCGAAACAATTGTCGTGCAGACACGTGACGACGGCGTTGGTCGCGCTGCTGATCGTGCCGCACCCCGGCATCGTGCATTGTGCGGCACACGTGGCGATGGCCGTGTCGTCGGCCACGCCCCCGGCCTCTTGGGTGGCGAAAAGGCAGTCTTGAATGCAAAAGATCTCACCCTGGCCGGACGGGTCGGGCGAGAGGTGGACGAGCGCGGAAGCCAGCGTCGTGCTGGCGGCGCTCGAAGATTCTGGGCTTTCGGTCATCGCGTTCGCGCAGCCGTCAGCGGCCGATGAGCAACGCGAACAGAATGCCGATCATGAGGCTCACCACGCCGGCGGCAATCCATGGCCAGCGCTTGAGCGGCGGACCATACGGCAGGTCTTCTTCGTCTTCCGCTCTCAGTGGTCGCGCCACCTTCGCCAGCAGTGGAGGCTCGCGTGTTCCGATCCCGAGCCGGGTGCCACCGCCATACTTCTGTACCGGTCGACTGCCGGTCACTTCGGGTCCGATGCCGAGAGAGGTGGGTTTACGATTCGGAACGCTCTTCGATTCGACTTTCACCACGCGAGCCGGCTCGAGTGTGCGCGCAGGGGCATCCCGTCCGACGATCGTCACGGCTTCGTAAGACGCGCTCGAGCGTGGCACCTCTTCGGAGGCAATCACGGCGCGGCGCGAAGCGAGACGCCGTCCTTCGAGCTCGTCCACGAACGCTGCGACCTCGGAATGAGTCGCCATCCAACCGGTCTCTCGAGCGATGTTCTCGATCGCGATTTGCATCTCGTGAGCAGTCGCGAAGCGTTTCTCCGGGTCGGGGTCGATGGCTCGGGCAACGATGGCTTCGAGCTCCGGCGCCAGAGTCAGCCCGGTGCTCGAAAGCGCCGGGAGCCCTTCGTGCAGGATCTTGCTCATCAGCTCGGTCTCGTCGGCTTCCGGCCAAGGTTCGATGCCGGCCAGCGCGATCCAGAGCGTCACCCCCATCGCATACACGTCGAGCCGACGGTCCACCGGCAGCGACATCAGGTATTCGGGGGACATCCACAAAACCTTGCCGAAGAGCTGCGCCTTGCCGGTGAGCTGCCGGTGAGTCGGACTCCGCGCGACACCGAAATCCGTGAGTCGCGCAATCCCGTCGCGGCCGACGAGCACGTTCTGCGTGCTCACGTCGCGATGCAGAATCTCCAGAGGGTTGCCCGACGAATCCATGGCTTCGTGCACCGCGTGAAGCCCGGCGAGGGCGTCACACACGATACGAATGGCGATGGGAGGAGGGGGACGGCCTCCACTTTCCTGGCAGCGCTCGATCAGGGTATCGAGGGCCGCGCCTTCGACGTAGTCGCAGACGAGGAACAGACCGTCCTCGTCACGCTCCAGCTTCTGGACGGAAACGACGTTTGCGTGTCGAACCTGGGCCGCGAGGAGAGCCTCGCGGATGAAACGTTCCTCGAACCCCGGAAACGAGAGCTCGGCCTTCATGCGCTTCAACGCGACCAGCCGCTCGAACCCGAACGCTCCCCGTGAGCGGGCGAGGGTCACGCGCCCCATGCCACCCTCTCCGAGCTCCATCAAAGGCTCGTAGTCCCCGGGTGCGGAGGACATTCTCGATCGCCTCCTCCCCGGCTCGATAGTGGCGCTCATTCGGTAACTCTTTGCAACTTGCAGATCGAGGAGAACGGCGCTTTTCGAGCAAACCCAAGCGCGTCAGACTCTTTTTTCACGCAGGAGCCTAAATGCCAGTTTTCATTGGGCGCGTCGGTAAGACAGGCGGGTTCCCGACCCGGAGCGAGCGCGGGCCTGGGCGGGATTTTGGGCCGTCGGCTCGTAGGGCGGCGGACTGCGTCCCACGCTCAGGTTTTGTTGCCGAGTCTGGCTTCCGGCAGCGTCGGTTGGAACAGCTCGATCGGGTTACCGGATGGATCTTCGACCAGGATTTGCTTGCCGCCGACTCCCCTCACGATCTCGTTTCTGAAGCGCACGCCCGACTTCTCGAGTGACGCCACCATCGACTCCAGATCCTCGACTTCGAGCGCGAAGCGATTCCATCCCCCGGGCGTCTGCGCCGTCCCGTCGGGCATCGGTTGGCCGCCTCCGCCCGCAGAGCTCGGCGCGCTGACGATGGCTACTCAGCTCTGCGATAGATCAGCTTGAAGTCGACCTCGAAGTTCGTGCCGTCCATCGCCTTTTCCCATTGGCCCACGATGGTATTGCCGTCGTCTTCGAAGGTGGCAAGGAAGCGTTGGGCAAAGGGCTCGCCCTTTCGCGAGAGTCGCCACGCGCCGCCGCCGATGCTCATCTCGTAGACCCGGCAAACACCACGGTCGTCCGAGTAGAGCTGATAGTACTTACCATTGGCAGCGTCGCAGCCCATGATCGAGCTGATGGACGCGCAATGTCACCCGCCGCTGTTCGCAAACGCTGTTCGCTGGTGAACTAGCGGAAATCACGGTGGAAAGCGCTGGGGCGCTGTTCGTGCGACAGACGGGGAAAGCGCGATCTCTGCGGAATTCGTGCGTGGTGCGCGGCTTGCAGTCCGCGCGCTCATGCGCTTTCGGTCGTGTGCGTTCCTCGTCGTTGCGGTTTCGTTCTGGGCTTCGGGAGCGAGTGCGCTCAGCGGCAGTGACGTGATTGCGCGGGCGGAGTCCTGGGTCGCCGCCGGGATGCCGTACTGCCAGTGCGCGAACCACGCTTGGGACAGTCACGGACAATGCAACCGGCCAGACAATCCAGAATGGGATCCCTACCGCTCCGATTGCTCCGGCTTCGTGTCGTACGCCTGGGGACTGGGAGCGCCGGGACTCATCTGCGATCATCCGTATTCGATCTCGCTCTGGACGGTCTCCGCGACGATCGACGCGATGGCGCTCCTGCCCGGCGATGCATTGAACAGTACGGAGCACGTCATGCTGTTCAAGGCTTGGGTCGTTCCCGGTAGCGTTGCCACACTCATCGACGAGCACGACTGGGGGACGAACGCGAGCGAGCAAGACTTTGCCGTGTCCGTGAACGGCAGCACGGTGACCCGACTGGATTGGCCGAGTAATCCCTTCACCGCAATCCGGCTGAACGGCATCGAGCAATGCCAGCCGCACTGCGAGGGTACACAGATCGTGGGATCCGATTGCGGCAAGGGAGACTGCGCGCCGTTCGCCGCGACATGTGTCGACGACGCCCTGGGCGTGCGTTGCGCGAGTGTCCTGTGCCCTCCAAACGGCCATCACTACGGATGCGTGGACGAGACGAAGACGGTCGAATGTCAGGACGGCATCCCGGTCGGAACGGGAGATTGCGCCGTGTATGCCGCGATGTGCTCCACCGCCGTCGGCCCGGAAGCGGCGTGCGTGTCGGACTTCTGCGTGACCGACCCGAAACAGGCCCCCGTGGTTCACGACACCTGTTTGCCCAACGGCCAGCTCGGCCACTGTGATGGTGCCGGGATCCCGACTGGCGAGGATTGTCCGAGCGGTCAGGTGTGCGTCTCGAAGGAATCGAGCGCAGCGTGCGCGGATCCGTCGCTCGCTTCCGTTGCTGATGAAGACGCAGGTGCGGACGCGCATTCGGAGGCTGGCGCTTCGTCGGATGACGTTCCCAGCCGAGGTGGAACGGAGTCCGTCGAGTCCGGCTGCTCGCTCGGTGAGCCAGCCGCGTCGCGGCGATCGAGTCCCGCGCTCTTCGCGTGGATCTTGCTCGTGCTCCGTGTTCGGCGGCGAAGTCGTCAGCGGAAGCGTGGTGTGGCGTAACGCAACACTACCGGCTGGATCGTGCGTGCCACTGATCCGGAATGGTCGCAGAAGCCGGAAGCGTGCTCGCGGGTCGTTATCGCCTTTCGCGACCGCTTTCGAAGGGCGGGATGTCGAGCGTGTGGGTCGCACACGATCTTCGCTGGACGTCCAGCTCCTGGGCCAGCTGACTCGATGTGTCGCGTTGACGGTGCGCTGCGGGACTCCTAGCGTTCCTCGACATGCGCATGTTGGCAGTTTCGAGCGCCGTCATTGTCGCGGCGGCGATCTTCCTCTTTGGCTGCAACGAATCCCCCGCCGCGAAGCCGACGCCGACTTCGCCATCCGCACCCGCCCCGTCAGCGGTAACGCCGTCCACGACAACGTCCGCGCCGTCCTCTCCGGCGCCGATCGCGAGTGGAGCGGCGTTGGACCAACGCACTCGGATCGCGGTCGAAACGGCTCCGCTACCGACGGCCAGTCTCGTCTGGCGCGCCGTTCGGCCAACGCTCGAAATCTCAGCTCCGTCCCTGCAGCCTGCCCTGGTTGCGTTCGTCCGTTCTCTCGGCCCACCCTACGTGTTGCGCTCGCACGGCATGCCATTCTTCTTCTCACCGCTCAGCCTCGACGCCGCGGAGTCGCGGCTCGGCGCGTGGCTCGTGGGCGGCGTTTGCACCGAGACCCCGGTATTTGACGACGATCCCTACGCTGGCTGGACCTGGGTCGGCGAGCTACTCCTGCACCTCGACGCGAAGCCCGGCGGTGCTCGCTGCTACGCGGTCGATCACCTGCTCGAGAGTCACGCCCAGCCTCGCTGCCTGCTCGCGGTCACGCTCGATCGCATCGTGATGCTGGTCGTCGTGGGCTACGACTGAGCGCCTAGGCTACCTCGTAGCCTGGCAGGTCTCGTCCCACTTGACGATCGTTTCTCTGTCGAGCTCCGGGGTTTGCGTGACCGCCGCGGCTCGCGGCGAAAGCTGCGCGGTCGCGCCGTGCGAAGGGGGCTCGTACTGCAGCACCGAGACGACCACGTGCGTTTCGCTCAAGAAGGAGGGTGAGCCCTGCACGGCCCCGCAGGAATGCGAGGTGCTCTGCAATCCCAACACCGGAACCTGCGCCGGCACCGCGGGCGGATGGTGCTCGCAATAGAGTGTGAGCCTATCGCGGCGTTGCTTGTGGCAGGATGAGCGAATCGATTCCCTGCACATGATGCGACTCGTTCTGATCTCCAGCGCGCTCCTCGTCGGTTGCGCGGGGCCGAGGAAACGACCTCCGGCGCCGGATGACCCGCTGCCGGGCGCGACGTCCGAGCCCGAGTCGTCCGAACCCGCGCCGACCCACTCCGGTGTCGAATTCGTCGAAACGGAAACTCCTTCGTCGGAGGCCGACGATGCGTCCGCTCCGGCGGGCACGCTGGTGAATCCGCCGAAGCCGCCGAAGGGTGAGCCGTTCCTCCGCTACTCACCGGGTGCGTGCTTCGGTCCGTGCCCGCTGTACGTCGTCGAGATTTGGGAAGACGGGTACGTGAAGTTTCACGGACAGGGCCATACCCGCGCGAAGGGGGTTTGGGTCACTCGCGTGACTGCAAATCGCTCCGGTGGGTTGCGAAAGGCGTTTCTGAGCGCGGGGTTCTTTTCTCTCTCTCGTGGCAGCACTTCTTGCCGCCGACACACCGACGCGTCGGTTCGTCGCATCACCTTCCGCGTCGGGAAACGAAAGCGCACGATCGAACGGGACACGAGCGGCCCCTGCTACCCCGGCGCCGTCCCACTCGAAAAACGCGTCGAAGCGCTGCTCGCCCCGCTCGGATTCGTCGAATGCGAAACGCCGGACTGCAAACCACAAGGGGTCCGCACCGGTGATCAACCGCTCGACGGGCAGAGGGCAGGCGCATCGAGCGTGACGCGTTTTTGCAGCACGCACAGCGAGAGCTGCGTGCTCGAGCACGCAGCAGTCAGGTTACCCGGATCGCTGCACTGCACGTCGGCAGGTACCTGGTAGATGCAGTCCTGTCGGCCGTCCGCCGTCGTTGCGCACGTACCGCCCATGCGCTCGCAGTCGTGGTAGCTCACCTGGCCGGCGCCGTCGCACCCGAGTCGAACGTTGCCGTCACAGCGGTCGGCTTTGCTGCCTTCGGCCGGGCACGCGGAAAAATGCCGGTCGGTGCAGCCCGTGGGGCTTTCCGGATCGCATTCGGCGAACGCTAGCGCGCAGTCGCGGCTGAACGCTCCCGCGGGGCCGCTGATCGACGCGATCGCGCCGTCGCAGACGACGCTGACGTCGCCGCCCTGCACGTTCTTGCAGCCGTCCTCTTCGCAATCAATCGACGAGTCGCGACCGGTGGTGCACGCGATAACTGCAGTACAATCGCTCGCCGCCGCGAGCACGCAGGCGACCCGGCGCTCGGCTCGTTCCTGCGCGCGCCAGAGCCCGCTCAGCGGTATCGCCCGTTCCGCAGACCACACGATCTGACCGACGCAGAGCTCGGCCAGGAGCAGCGCGTCGTCCTTCTGATTCGGATCGGCCGCGACCGCGCAGCCCGCCTCGAGCACGCACGCCTCGGCGATCTGCTCGCGCGTGATCGGCGCCACCTCGGGCCGCTCGGGCCAGGCTTCTGCCGCGTCGTGTGCGACGGGCCCGATCGGGTTCGGCGCGCCCACGCTGCCCCCGGAGCCTCCTCCGCCCCCTCCTCCGTCCGACGAGCGGCTATCGAAGCAGCCCGTGGCCGAGAGTGCGATGAAGAGCAAGGTCGCCGCGCGTGCCGAGAGCCGTCCAACCATCGTTCGTCCTCCGCATGCCGGCCCAGCATCGCGCGTGCCAGGCAAGATCGGGGAAAAAATGCCGCAGCCCAGGCCGCGGGCCCCGATCCCGCTGTCGCAGGGTGTCGCCAGCGAACAACACTGGGCGCGAATTTCCCCGGCGCCCCCGCATGCAGGCGTGGAGATCGCCCAGGAGCGCGGTCGAGCGCGGGGCGGCGGATCATCCGACCTTGGAACTCGCCGTCTCGCAGTCGCCGTCCCGCTCGCCCTCATGAGTGCCTGCACGCGTACGCGCACGACCTGGAGCCAGAGTCGAATCGAAGCGATGCGCGTCCTTCGCAGCGGCTCGTAGCGTTCCTTTCGTGGAGCGCGTAGGTAAGACAAGCGGGTTCCCGACCCGGAGCGAGCGCGGGCTTGGGCGGGATTTGTGCCGTCGGCTCGTCGGTTCTTGGCCGGCTCGTCGGTTCTTGGCCGAAGGGGGTGTGATCCGCTGCTCTCGATGGGACGTGTCGCGCGCCGGCACAGTTTCGCGAAAATGAAAGCGCGGCGCCCCCTATCACGAACGGCGAGCTCCAAGGGCTGATGCAAGATGCACCCGCCATCCGCATGCCCGACGACAGTTACCGCATGCGCTATCCGGACGCCGATCCTTGGTTCGCGGCGTGGCTCCGTGACGGCAACGTTCTGCTCTCGGCCAGCTATTCCAACTACCGCTTCCTGCGCAACTTCGCGGACATGTTCGATCAGGGTTTGCGCGTGGCGATGGCGCTCGACGCGTGCCTGTTCGTGAAACGGATGGGTGGGCTCGGGGTCGATCTGTTTTCGTGGGTGCAGGAGCTTTAGGCGGCTTCCGCCCTTCCGCGCTTCCTGCGAAAAGGTCCGAATTTGATTTTGACCCCTCGGGTCCGTGCGTTTCGCGCGCTCGCGCTCGAGGTGCTCGCAGAGCGAGCCGAGCTCCCGGCTCCCTTGGTCGGCGGCAAGACGGGAAAGCGAAGGATTGGCACGGGTCGAAGCTCGCTGAGAAATTCGGGCGAAATCCTTATCCGCCGAATTCTCCGTTTCCCGCGTCTCGCGTTGCGTGGACAATCCCACCCATGGGGACGTGGTTTTACTCGTCGTTCGTAGAAACCGTGAATCGCAGCGTGCGCGACGAAACCAGCGCCGAGATGGTGGTCGCCGTGACGAGACCGGTCTCGGGACACTACCCGCACACCAATCTCCTGGTCGACGACGTGAGCGAGCTTCCCGATGAAGTGACGGAGGCCGCGTGAGGATCGCGGCCGCCTTCGCGGGGCTTCTCGTTTCCGTCGCGGCCAGCGCCCGCCCGGGTGGAGGCCAGAGCTTTCGATCGACCAGCTCGGGCTCCAGCTATTCGGGGAGCTCCGGCTCGAGCTATTCCGGTAGCTCGGGTTCGAGCTACTCGGGGAGCTCGCGCTCGTCGTCTGGATCGAGCTTGTGGAGCTCGAGTGGATCGCGCGACTCGTCATCCTCGTCGAACTCCAGCGGCTGGTCGTGGGGCTCGTCGACCCCGTCGGATGATCGACGTTCGTGGACCGATACCGAGAGCTATCGGTCGCGCGACGAGGTCGAGAACGAGCGCGCAAAGCTCAACTGTATTCAGGGATGCACGAGCCAGCCGGCAGAAGAGGTCTCTCAGTGCCTCGACGACTGCCGCAACCTCGAGTTGCCGGAGCGGAGCACGGGCAGGCGTCCCATCTATCGGACGAGGCCCCCTCCGACCGTCGCTCCGGACGAACCGATGGTGGTCCACTACTGGATCGGAGGCATCTTGCTCGGACTCGTCGCGGTGGGCGGGCTCGCAAACCAGGCGAAGAAGAAGCGCGATGAGCGATTCTGGACCAGCGTTAGCCGTGAGGTCGAGCGCGAGGCGGCTCTGCGCGTGGCGGAAGGAGCCAAGAAGCGCCACACGAGCATCCAGCGTGCGCTCACCGAGGTCCGAAGCCAGGACGACGGCTTCTCGTTCGTTCTGTTCGAGGACTTCTTGAACGCGCTCTACGTCGAGACCCAGAAGCTTCGTGGGGAAAAGCGCCTGGACCTGCTGGCGCCGTTCGTATCGAAGCGCGCGCGAGAGGCGTACGATTCGTATCCCGCCGACCAGGTTTCGTCCGTCATCGTGGGTGGCATGGAGACGAAGAATGTCGTCAGCGCGGCCCAGGACGGCTCCACGACCATCGAGGTCGAGGTCGCCTTCGACGTGAACTACACGGAGACTCGCGAAGGCGAAGCGCAGGCTATCTACGTGCGCGAGGTGTGGAAGCTCGCTCGCCCGGCCGACGTCAAGTCCCGACCCCCCGAGCGCGCGCGCGTGATCGGATGCGCGAATTGTGGAGCACCTCTCGAAAAGATGATGGGCCAGAGCTGCGAACACTGTGGGGCTCCGGCCGGAGCCGGAAAGACGGACTGGCTCGTGACCGCGATCGCCATCGACGCTCGAGAGCTCCGCGGGCCGATGCTCACGGGAACTACCGAAGAGGAAGGAACCGATCTCTTCACGCTGGTCGCGCCCGATGCCAAGGCAGCGTATGCCGCGCTGTGCGAACGCGATCCCGATTTTTCCTGGGGAGAATTCGTGAAGCGCGTGGAGCTCGTGTTCCACACTTTTCACCGAACCTGGAGCGCTCAGGATCTCGGTGAAGTACGCGGTTATCTCAGCGACAACTTGTTTTCGACGCAGTGCTACTGGATAGAAGCCTACAAGGCTCAGCAGTTGCGAAACGTCACGGAGCGTCCCGAGATCGTCAGCGTTCAGATGTCACGCCTGCTTCGCGACAAGTATTACGACGCAATGACCGTCCGCGTCTTCGCCCAATGCCTGGACTACACGCTGGACACGAACGGACGGGTCGTGGGAGGTAGCAGGGACCGGATCCGACAGTACACGGAGTACTGGACCTTCATCCGCTCGGTCGACAAGACCGGAGCGCCGAAGACCGCGGCTGTCTGCCCGAGCTGCGGCGCGCCCATCGACCACATCCAGATCTCCGGGGAATGCAAGAGCTGTCACGTCGTGGTGACCAGCGGTCGATACGATTGGACCCTCTCACGCATCGAACAGGACGAGGTCTATCGGTTGTGACCCGAGCCGCGAGCGTAGACCTGCCAGTCATCCGCGACGGCAGTCGTTTCGCTTCCAGGTAGCTGCTTGCGCCTCGACGTTGCTCGCCCTCGTGAACCACATGCACGATCCGTCGACCACGAATTGCGTGGCAGTCGGGTGGGCGTCGACGTGGCGCAGCGCGCATCGCGCACCAACGGCCGGCCGCCGGGCCGCACCACGGCAGCGGGCGCAGAGCAACGATGGCTTCGAGAACGACAGCGTGAGCGACCGGAGTTGTCATGACAGATTCCTCCAACGGCCGGCTCGAGTGCCGGGTCGTAGTGACCCGCGCGGAGCATCTTGATGCTCGCTTTGCACGGGCGCGTCCCGTTTTGAGCCCGCCTTTGCGACGTGGAGCGCATGCTCGTCGAGCACGAGGCGCCATGTTGACCAAGACCACTTGCTCCAAGCTCCGTCACAGTCACGTGCTCCCCGCCAACCCAACGCATGACGCAACTTTTGCTGTGAGGCGTGCTTCGACGCACCGCTTGCGTGTTCGGGATCTCGTTGTCGGGCCCTCTCGGCGGCACGGCTGTTGCTGGAGTGGTCACATGAGCCACGCGGACGTTGGGGACTGGGGGACGCAGAGGGCCCCACGATCGTTTCGGGCGAAGCACGCTCTCTTGGCAGCTCTGATCGTGATCACGAGCGCGTTTGCGGTGTGGCTACTTCTGAGAGGGCAAGCCCCGCCCGAGGTCCAACGGCTCCCGGATCGCGAGCGACAGGAGCTCTTTCAGCGCACGCTCCAAGACCTACGCCTTTGCGCGACCGAATCGGGCGCCCTGATTCCCGCGCACTGCAGCCATCAAGCCACTCTCGCGCAGACCTTCGCCGAATGCGATGCAGCCTGCCGCGAGCTCGCGTCACGCTGGGAAAATCGCCCCACGCGTTAGCCTCGTTTCTTGATGCTTCGTTGATGTCCACCGCCTCCGGATTGAGGGATTAGTGACGAGAACGAGCCTAGATCGTGGTCTCGAAGGAACCTCATATGGGGCCATATCGAACCCGACCTCTCGAGCAACACGCGGAAGTTGCGCCGTTGGTATCGCCCGACGAGGGCGTGTTGCCTTGGCTCCTGATTCTGCTGGGTGGCGGCCGCGTCGGGCAAGCGATCTGGACCGCCGAGGCTTGGGGAGCGGAAGCCACACTGTGCCTGGGCGTCTTCGTGCTCGGGGTGTTCGAGCTCCTTCGCTCACTTCGAGATGGGAACGGAATGACCGACTTCTCAGCAAGACATGAGGGAGCGTCGCGGGATCCGCGAGCACGCTCGCCACGACGGAGTTCGAACGAGGAATTGGAACGATGACCACACTCACCTGGCTCGGCGCGGGGCTCTCACTCGCGCTCTTCATCTATCTCTTCGTGGCGCTGCTCTATCCGGAGAAGTTCTCGTGAGCCCCAAGTCCGCGACGGTTGACTTGGCGGGCCGCAGCTCCGCGGACGGGGCAGCGGGCGACAAGCTCTACAAGCCGGTCGAGGGGCGTCCGCTCTTCGAGGGGGCGATCGTGCGTCGCGCAGTCGTCGATGCGTTCATCAAGCTCGATCCGCGGCGGATGGTCCGCAACCCCGTCATGTTCGTGGTCGAGGTGGGCAGCGCGTTCACGACAGTGCTCTTCATCCACGCGCTGGTGACTGGCCACGGCGAAGCTCCCGCCGGATTCATTTTTGGAGTTTCCGTCTGGCTCTGGTTCACCGTCTTGTTTGCGAACTTCGCCGAAGCCATGGCGGAGGGACGGGGCAAGGCGCAGGCTGACACGCTGCGAAAGGCTCGCAAGGACGTGGTGGCCAAACGGCTCGATGAGCCGAAGCACGGCGCCCACTTCGAGGAAGTCACTTCCGCGCGCCTTCGCGCAGGCGACGTCGTCGTCGTCGAAGCTGGCGACACGATTCCGAGCGACGGCGAGGTGATCGAAGGCGTCGCGAGCGTGAACGAGAGTGCAATCACGGGCGAGAGCGCGCCGGTGATCCGCGAGAGCGGGGGCGATCGAAGTGCCGTCACGGGAGGCACGGTGGTGCTGAGCGACTGGCTCGTCGTCCGTATCACCACCAACCCTGGTGAAACCTTCATCGATCGCATGATCAACATGGTGGAGGGCGCCAAGCGCCAGAAGACGCCGAACGAAATCGCTCTCGACATCGTGCTGGCCGGGCTCACGCTGGTACTTCTGCTGGCGACAGTGACGCTCTTGCCGTTCTCCCAGTACGCGGTCAACGATTCGGGAAAAGGCATTCCGGTTCCACTCACCATCCTGGTTGCGCTCCTGGTCTGCTTGATTCCGACCACCATCGGCGCACTCCTCAGCGCGATTGGTATCGCCGGGATGGATCGCCTGATCCAGGCGAACGTGATCGCCACGTCCGGACGGGCCGTCGAAGCGGCGGGTGACGTGAACGTCCTTTTGCTCGACAAGACCGGCACGATCACGCTCGGCAACCGCGAAGCCACGGACTTCCTCCCGGCTCCGGGTGTGACGGCACGTGAGCTCGCAGACGCGGCCCAACTCGCGTCGCTGGCGGACGAGACTCCGGAAGGTCGCAGCATCGTCGTCTTGGCCAAGGAGAAATTCGACCTTCGCGGCCGTGATCTCGAGGAGCTTGGCGCACACTTCGTGGCTTTCAGTGCGCAGACGCGAATGAGCGGCCTCGATGCCGACGGTCGCATGATTCGCAAGGGCGCGGCGGACGCGATCGGGAAGTTCGTCGCCGAGCAGGGCGCGAGCCGCAGCGGTGAGGCCGACCCGCTGTCACCCGAGGTGCGACAGATCGTGGACACCGTCGCCAAAAAGGGTGGCACTCCGCTGGTGGTCGCTGACGGCGCACGCGTGCTCGGTGTCGTTCAACTCAAGGACATCGTCAAAGGCGGTATCCGTGAAAAGTTCGACGAGCTGCGTCGTGCCGGAATCAAGACCGTGATGATCACGGGCGACAACCCGCTCACCGCCGCCGCCATTGCGGCCGAGGCGGGCGTCGACGACTTTCTCGCCGAAGCCACACCCGAAGCCAAGCTGGCGATGATCCGAGAATACCAGCAAAAGGGAAATCTGGTCGCCATGACCGGCGACGGGACCAACGACGCCCCCGCGCTGGCGCAAGCCAACGTCGCCGTTGCCATGAACACGGGTACGCAAGCTGCAAAAGAAGCCGGCAACATGGTCGATCTCGACTCCAACCCGACGAAGCTCGTCCAGGTGGTCGAGATTGGAAAACAGATGCTGATGACGCGCGGAACGCTGACGACGTTCAGCTTCGCAAACGACATCGCCAAATACTTTGCGATCATTCCGTTTGCGTTCGGAGCGACCTACCCGGCGCTCGACGCGCTCAACGTGATGCGCCTCCATTCGGCATACAGCGCCATCTTGTCCGCCGTCATCTTCAATGCGCTGATCATCATCGCGCTCATTCCGTTGGCCTTGCGCGGCGTGCAGTATCGCCCCGCGCCCGCGGCGGAAAGGCTGCGCAAGAATCTGTTGGTCTATGGTGCCGGCGGAGTGATTCTGCCGTTCCCCTGCATCAAGCTCATCGACCTCGTCGTCACCGCACTTGGGCTCGGCTGACGAGCAAAGGATCCCGCAATGATCGTCTATCTCCTGCTCGGGCTTCTGACCTTCGCCGCGCTCTTCGGTCTGACCCACATGGTCGACCGCTTCGAAAGCAAAGATTGAGGCGTCAATATGTACGCAATTCTATTCGTCATTCTAATCGTCGGTGGCACAGCCGTTTTGTCCTGGCCGCTCGGTCGCTGGATGAAATGGGCAATGGACCCGGCGAGCGATGCAGGTCCGCTTCGGCAAAAGCTGGATCGTTTGTTCGAGAAGATCGCGGGCGGAGCCAGCCGAACGCAGCAGAACTGGAAGCAGTACATGGTCACGATGTTGATCTTCAACGTCGTGATGTTCGTCTGGACTTTCGGCGTGCTGGCGCTGCAGAAGCACCTGCCGCTCAACCCGGACGGCATGACGGAAGGCGCTGCCGAAACCTGGGGTAGCCTGCTCTTCAACACGACGGCTTCGTTCACGTCGAACACGAATCTGCAGCACTACTCCGGCGAATCCACGTTCAGCTACTTCTCTCAGCTCGGAGGTTTGATGTGGCTGCAGTTCGTGTCGGCCGCCACCGGCGTCGCAGCCCTCACCGCCATGGCGCGCGGCTTGGCGGGCCGCAAGGAGCTGGGCAATTTCTTCGTCGATCTGCAGCGCGCGTCGTTTCTGGTGTTCCTGCCCGTCGCGCTGATCGTTGCTACCCTGTTCGTGCTGGGTGGGATGCCCATGACCCTGGGCGGCTCCGTTCACGCGACGACTCTGGAAGGGATCGAGCAAGTCATCGCCCGAGGACCGGTGGCGGCCTTCGTCGCGATCAAGCAGATCGGTACCAACGGCGGCGGCTTCTTTGGACCGAACTCCACGCACCCGTTCGAGAACCCATC
Source organism: uncultured delta proteobacterium (assembly GCA_963781505.1). Classification (GTDB taxonomy): domain Bacteria; phylum Myxococcota_A; class Polyangia; order Polyangiales; family Polyangiaceae; genus JADJKB01. Next base: position 193,564 of record CAWAHB010000005.1, read on the forward strand.
GTTTTGGACCAACGCGATCTCGATGGTCTCGATCATCCTGATCCCCATGGCTTGCGTCTGGATGTACGGTCGAATCGTCGGTCGCATGCGCCACGCGAGCGTCATCTTCGGGGTGATGATCGTGCTCTTGCTCGCCAAGATTGGTGGCGCGGTGTGGTTCGAGCAGGCGCCGACGCAGGCGTTCGCTCACCTTCCGATCGAGCAAATCACGGGCAATCTGGAGGGCAAGGAGTTGCGCTTCGGTGCGACGACGGGCCCGCTCTGGGCAGTCCTGACCACCTCGACCAGCAACGGCTCGGTCGGGGCCATGCAGGACAGCTTGAACCCCATGACGGGGTTGATGCCCATGATCGGCATGTGGCTGAACGCGACCTTTGGAGGCGTCGGGGTGGGCATGATCAACATGTTCATCTTCATCGTGCTGGCCGTGTTCGTGGCCGGAATGATGGTCGGTCGGACTCCGGAGTACTTGAACCGGCGCGTCGAGGCGCGGGAGGTCAAGCTCGCAGCCATCGCATTCTTCTGGCACGCGTTCGTCATTCTGGGTTTCACCGCGATCTTTTGCGTGACGGCGTGGGGCGCGAAAACGCTCAACAACACCGGTCCGCACGGGTTCAGCGAGATCCTCTACGAGTTCAGCTCAGCAAGTGCCAACAACGGCTCGGGCTTCGAGGGCCTCGGCGACAACACCGTGCCCTGGAACATCGCTACGGGGTTGGCGATGCTGCTGTCCCGCTTCGTTCCGATCATCCTACCGCTGGCGATCGCGGGTTCGATGGCTGCGAAACGGCCGTCCGTCGAGTCAGCGGGCACGCTGGGCGTCGAAAATGGCACGTTCGCTGCGATGCTACTGGGCACGATCATCCTGCTCGGCGCGCTGACGTTCATCCCGGCCGGCGCGCTCGGACCCATCGTCGAGCACTTTACGTTCATGAAGTAACAAGAGGAATCCAATGCAAGCGCTCATCGCCAGTCTTCGCCTCCTCGTCGCCACGCTGCTGATCTGTGTCGTCGGGTACGCGGCAGTGGTGCTCGGAATCGCTCAGGTTCTGACCCCGGACACTGCGAACGGCTCTCTCATCGAGCGCGCCGACGGCACCATCATGGGCAGTCGTTTGATCGCGCAAAAGTTCGAGAACCCCGGCTACTTCTGGCCGCGACCTTCGGCGCCGGACTACAACGCCTCCGGTGCTGCCGGCAGCAACAAGTCCCCCACCAGTCCGGATCTCACCGAGCGGGCCACCAAGCTGGTTGCGAACTACGGTGCGTCGCCCGAGCGACCTTTGCCGGCCGAGCTGGCCGCAGCATCGGGCGGCGGGCTCGACCCACACATCAGCGAGCACGCAGCGCTGTACCAGGCAGCCCGAGTCGCGAGTGCACGCAAGCTACCCGAGGCGCGAGTCGCCGCGCTGATCAAGGACCACACCTTTGCCCCCGGTGGCCCCGTGACGCCCGATCGCCTGGTGAACGTGCTGGAGCTCAATATCGCTCTCGACGAGCTCGGCCCTCCTCCCCCCAAACCTCCCGAGCCGTCGAAGTGATCGTCGCAATGCCCGAGTTGCAGGTCGCGTCGCAAAGGCCCGAGGCATCGGCGTAGACCAGGTGCGCCATCGTTGTCGCGAACACCAGTGGACGCGATCTCGGACTGTTCGGTGAGGCTGGACGAGCGATTTTTTCTCGAAGCGTCCCGGAAACCTCGTCGTGCGTGGCCTCGCCGGTCGTGTGAACGCGAGCTTTACCCGTCTTGACGCAGCTCCGGCCACCCACCAGCCCGGTTTTGATGCCGCCTTGCTCGATCAAGATGCAATTTCCAACGACCAAATCCAGACGATAACCGCAGTCGAGGTGCACGCCCTTGTAGACGACTGGCAACGGTCAGCGTGTGCTTGGGGTTGCTCGTGTTCGGCGTGGTGGAGCTAGTCCGTATCCTCAGAGCCGGTGGGCGATCGAGCTGACACGGCATCGCGAACGCACGATCTGCGCCTCCTGTGACCGTGCCCGGCTGGTCCAGAGAGACCGAACTCGAGGCTAGGTAACGCGGCCGGGGGGGGAAAGTCCTGGGAACGCGCCGAGCGAGCCATCAATTTTGCATCAAGATGACGCTTCGCGACTCGGGTGAGCCCCACCCGGCTTAAGTTCTGAAAAGCCATGGAGCCTCCGGCTTCGCGACCCGACCCCGACGACCTCTTGCGGCGAGTGCAAGCCGAGGCGTCCCGAAGCACCCGCGCCCGTCTGAAGATCTTCTTCGGTTTCGCCCCGGGTGTGGGCAAGACGTACCGCATGCTCCAGAACGCTCGCGAGCTCGTCGATCAGAAGGTCGATGTGGTCGTGGGCGCCGTCGAGACGCACGGTCGCTACGAAACGGCCGCTCTCGTCCTCGGGCTCGACATCTTGCCGCGCCGGAAGCTCGAGTACCGGGGCCGCGAGCTCGAGGAGTTCGACCTCGATGCCGCGCTCGCGCGCAAGCCCGAGGTGCTCCTGCTCGACGAGCTGGCGCACAGCAACGTGGAAGGCTCACGCCACAAGAAGCGCTGGCAAGACGCGCTCGAGCTCCTGGACGCGGGGATCGAGGTGCACACCACCTTGAACGTGCAGCACGTGGAGAGCTTGAACGACGTTGTCGCGCAGATCACGCACATCCAGCAGCGCGAGACGGTGCCGGACTCGCTGCTCGAGCGGGCTGACGAGATCGAGCTAGTGGATGTGAGCCTCGAGGAATTGCTCGAACGGTTGCGCGAGGGAAAGATCTACCTACCGGAGCAAGCCAGTCGTGCGCTCCAGCATTTCTTCCAACCTGGGAACCTGCTCGCGTTGCGCGAGCTGGCCCTTTTGTCCACGGCTCGCCGCGTCGACGACGAGATGCGCGCCTTGCGCGAGCAGCACGGCGGGATGCACGTCGCGGAGCACATTCTGGTTTCCGTCGGTCCGAGCCCCGTGTCGGCGGTGCTCGTGCGCGCGGCCAAGCGCCTGGCTTCGGGCCTGAAGGCCACGTGGACCGCGATCACGGTGGAAACACCCGCGCAGTTGCAGATGAGTCCCGCGGATCGAGCGCGCGTCAGCAGTCACTTGCGCTTGGCCGAACGCCTGGGGGCGCGCATCTTCACGCTTCAAGGGGATCGCATGAGCGAAACGCTGCTCGACTTCGCGCGTCGCGAGGGTGTGACACGCATCGTGATCGGCAAGCCGACGCACCCCCGATGGCGTGACCTCGTCCGCGGCTCGATGCTCGAGGAGGTGGTGCGGGGCAGCGGCCACATCGACGTTCACGTGATCTCCGGTCCGACCGAGTCCGAAGCCCGCGAGCCGGCCTCGAAGACCGGCCCGGCGGTGCCCGCGTTGCATGTCGGCTACCTCTGGTCGACCCTGCTCGGAACGCTTGCCACGCTGCTCGGCCTTTCGTTGTTCGGTCGAGTGGAGCTCACCGAGATCGTGATGCTGTATCTCCTGGCGATCGTCGTCGCTGCGATGCGTTTCGGCCGCGGCCCGGCGCTCTGGCTGTCCGCCCTCAGCGTTGCCAGTTTCGACTTCTTGTTCGTGCCGCCTCGCTTCACCTTCGCCGTGTCGGACGTCCGCTACCTCCTGACGTTTGCGGTGATGTTCGGCTCCGGTCTCGTGATTGGAAGCCTGGCCGCGCGCCTGCGCCAGCAGACGGTATCTGCCGAATTTCGCGGTCGTCGTAGCGCGCTTCTGTATGCGTTGACGCGCGACCTCGCGGGTGCGCGGGACGTGGCCGCGATCGCCGATGTTGCCGCACGACATCTGGGGGCGAGCACCGGAGCGCGGGTGATCGTGCTCTTGAAATCGGAGAAGAACACGACGCTGAACGTGGCTGCGGGAGCCTCGGACTTCTTCGACGAGCGCGAGCGGGGGGTCGCGACCTGGGCCATCGAGCACGAGCAGATTGCGGGCGCGACGACGGACACGCTCGCGGGCGCGACGGCGGTTTACTTTCCGTTGAAGGCCTCGGCACGTACATTGGGAGCGTTGGGAGTGGTGGTCGACGGCGAGAGCACGATGCAGCACGCCGATCAGCGCCAGTTGGTGGAGACGATCAGCGGTCAAGTCGCGACCGCGCTCGAGCGTGTGCTACTCGCCGAGGCCGCTGAGGAGAATCGTGCGCGTGCAGAACGCGAGGAGTTGCGTGCTGCTTTGCTGGGCTCGTTGTCTCACGACCTGCGTACGCCGCTGGCGGCCATCACGGGGGCTGCTTCCACGCTGATCGCAGGGCATCAGGGCTCGGCCGCAGCGAGAATGGAGCTTCTCCGGACCATTTACGAAGAAGCCGATCGCCTGAACCGCCAGGTGTCCAACCTGCTGGACATGACGCGACTCGAGTCGGGTGGAACGGTGCTCTCGAAGGAGTGGACTCCGCTCGAAGAGGTCGTCGGCGCAGCGCTGAATCGTCTCGACGAGCAATTGACGGGGCGTCTCGTCTCCACGGATCTACCGGAGGCCCTGGCGCTCGTGCCGATGGACGGCGTGTTGATGGAGCAAGTGTTCTTCAACTTGCTGGACAATGCCGTGAAGTACACGCCCCAGGATTCCCCCATCGAAATTCGAGCGCGCGAAGAGCGCGACTCCGTCGTCGTGGAAGTGGCCGACCGCGGTCCGGGCTTCGAGCGCGGAATGGAAGAGCGCGTGTTCGACAAGTTCTATCGCGCGCCCGGTACGCGGGCGTTCGGAACGGGTCTCGGTCTCGCGATCTGCCGAGGCATCGTCAAGGCACACGGTGGGTCGATCACCGCGGAGAATCGCACGGGTGGCGGCGCCGTCTTTCGCCTACGGCTTCCTCTCGAAGGAGGTGCGCCACCCCTTTTGAAGGAGCCTCTGGAGAAGAGCGATCCCGAGTCAGCTCCGATTCGAGGTGGAGCGTGACCGAGTACCAGCCTCTGGTCCTCTTGATCGAGGACGAGCCGCAGATGCGCCGATTTCTGCGGGCGCTTTTGCCCGGCAGTGGCTATCGCCTGGTCGAGGCCGAAACGGGGGAAGAAGGCGTCACGTTCGCTGCACAACACAATCCCGATATCGTCCTGCTCGATCTGGGCTTGCCGGATCTGGATGGCATCGAGGTCACTCGGCGTATTCGGGAGTGGGCCGCATCTTCCCGTGATCGTGCTGTCGGCCCGCGGGAAAGAGGGGGACAAGATCGCGGCGCTCGATGCCGGCGCGGACGACTACCTGACGAAGCCGTTCGGAGCCGGAGAGCTCCTCGCGCGAATGCGGGTCGCGCTTCGTCACGCGGCGCGAAGCGAACAGGAGCCACAAGTTTCGGTGTTCGCATTCGGCGATGTCGAAGTCGACCTCGCCAAGCGCCGGGTCACGCGTGGCGGTGCGGAGGTCCACCTCACGCCCATCGAATACAAGCTATTCACCGAGCTCGTGCGCCACGCGGGTAAGGTCCTCACGCACCGTCAGCTACTGCGCGACGTGTGGGGCCCGAATGCGTCCAACCAGAACCACTATTTGCGTGTCTACATGGCCCAGCTCCGCCACAAGCTGGAAGCCGATCCCGCGCGACCCCGCCTTTTGTGCACGGAGCCGGGCGTGGGCTATCGCCTGCGGGCGGAAGAGTGAGCCAGGCCCCTTCGGTCCGCTTCGTTCACCCAATGCGATGACGTTGTCACGTGTCGCGGCACCGCAGTGGCCGCAGCAGTGCCAGCGCGTCGTCCGTTCGAGTTCTGGGAACGTGTGCGACGGTGTGCAGATGTGGATTGAGGCGGGAGTCGACAGGTCCGGGCGGTTCGCACCATTCGTGCCTCAGTGCGTGCGGGTGAGATTTCGAGCGTTTGGCGCGCCCGCCCGGTGGCCACGGAGTGGCGGCCGGCGGCGATGGCCACCACCGGGTTGACCGCGATTACGGCGGGTCTCCGACAAAGCAGGGTGGGTGCCGCCAGGCTGTGCCAGAAGCTCGCGCGAGTGCAGGCGTTCGAGGAGTACGAGATTGCGCGGGTTGAAGCGCGGCGCTGACGGTCACCCTCCCGGCATGTCTTGATCGACGATGTCGGTGACGAAGGCCCGGATCTCCTCCGCTTCGCTCGCGGTGTTGTAGTAGATGGTGTCGAGCCCACCCGCGGAGTCGTTGCGGACTACATCGCGGATGATGAAAGGCGTACCGTCTTCGGCACACGCTTCGAGCATTCCGGAAGTCGATCCCTCCCGGGTCGCGGCGCCATCCTTGGAGAGGACGCTCGCCGTCTTGGCGGCTTCGATCCAGCCTTTGAGCTTCCCCAGTGTGGTCGCGTCGAGGGGAGGATCGTTCTGATCGGTCTCGGTTGGCGGGCAGCAGGTTCGCTCGCTGTGCGCGACGACGCCCGCGCTCGAGACGTTGTAGTTCGAGCCAGTGATTTGGTTTCCGAAGTTGTAAGCGAGGATATCGCCCGCGCTGCAATCGATGCTCGCCTGACCCGCGTTGCCGCCGCTGCCGGAAGCTCCCGCCGATCCGGCCGCTCCCCCAGCTCCGCCGCCAGCGACTCCACCGCCACCCGCACTGCCGCCGGTGCCGCCGCTGCCCCCACTCGCCCCCGATCCGGCCGCCCCCGCCGCCCCTCCCGTCGCGCCCGAGTCTCCGGAATCACCACAACCAGCCTGGCCAACGCCGAGCAACAGAACGGACAGCACGAACGCGGATTTCGAAACATTGATCCTCATTTGTTTGTGACCTCCTGGAAGGAACGCCCGGCCTTCAGCAAGAGTCGTGCTCAGAGCGCGTGTGCCATTGTGTGCCCGGGCGGCACCCGGGGCTGCGGGTGCTCGGCCTCAGTCCCGACCGTGGATGCCATAGCGATCCATCAGCCGGTGGACCAGCCCGTACGTTGCCCGGCCAACCATGTGGCGGCGTGCCTTCCTTGCGATCGCGTCGTGGGCTGACGTGGTCCTCGACGACCGCGAGCGATAGTCAAGATCCTCTCGAAACTGGCGGGCGACGATCCGCAGCCGATGGCGCGACCGTCCAGGTCGGCGCCATGATCACGAGCAGGCTCGCGTTCGCTTCACGGATCGGCGTCGGAATTCGGCCAAGAACCGACGAGCCGACGCTCGCAAATCCTGCCCAAGCCCGCGCTCGCTCCGGGCCGGGGACCCGCTTGTGTTACCTACGCGCCCATTCTGGCAACCGCGATTCATCTGGTCACGGGCACGCCGTCGACTTGCAGATCGTCCACGGGAACACGCCGCCGGCCGGGCAGCAGTGGCCGCCCTTGCCAGCCGCGCACTCTGCGTCCGTATGGCAGAGCTGCACCGGCGTGTTGCAAGTCGTCATGCATGCCGCGCTGACGCCCTGAGAAATGACCTCGCAGCAGAGCTGGTTCGCGGGGCAGTCTTCCTTGCCGTCGCACGCCACCGTTCCGGCGTTGAGGCAGGGTGGCTGCTGGCAAACGCCCGAAGTCTTGAAGCAGCACACGTCTCCCGCGCTCAGATTGCACGTCGTGCTCCCGCACGACACGCCGGCGTTCCCGGCATCGGCAGCGAGTGAGCCCGCCGCGCCCGCCGCGCCGTTCGCGCCCGCCGCTCCAGAGCCGCTCGCGCCCGCAACACCGCCCGAGCCTGCTCCCGCGCCGCCGCCGGCCGCTCCGCCCGATTCCGCCGGTGCTGGTGCCACCGGAGCCTGCGCTCGCGCCGCCCGCTCCGCCCGTCGTGCCGCCGCCGCCTCCCGTTGCGCCGCCTTGCCCGCCGCTGGAGCCGCCAGTCGACGCCCCACCACTCGACGCGTCTTGTTTCGAGCCGCCCGCGTCACCCGATTCGTCCGAACCGCAGCCCGGCGCGACGAGCGCTAGAGACAGCCCGACAGTCGCCGCGAGGAAGAGTAGCCGCACGGATGCAATCTTATCACCGGAGGTGCGCGAACTCAAACCCGGCACGGGGGACGGAGACTGCAAGGCGACACAGGCAGGGCGATGGATCGTCGTTGGCTGTCGCCGGCGTCCGCGTCCGCGCTTGGGCGCCTGACGGCCGAGCAGGTCATCGCGGAGATTTCGCGGTACGAGGATTCCTCGTCGATCAACATGTAAGCGCTGCACGCTGACTCCACGTTGGTCTGGTTCGATGACGGCTAATGCCGCTGGGAGCACTGCCCGAACACACGCCGTATCTGCGGTCCGAACGGCGAGGTCGGGATGAATTGCCCAGAGCCAGAGCAGCCTTCAGCGATGGCCCCCCCGGGCGGAGGTTGGTATGTTGGGATCGATGCGAAAGATGGCTTGCCTGGCCGTGGCCACCCTCGCGTACGCAGCGTGTCTCTACGACGTGGAGGAGGTGAGTCCCGGCTCGCCGGACCAGGGCCTCGGAGGCCACCAGGAGGCGAGCGACGTCAGCGTGGGAGGTTGGCCCACGGGCGGAGCGGGCGGCACGCCGACGGATGCCGCCGAGGCAGCCACGCCGACCGAGACCGGCAGTGACGCTCAGGAGGCCGGGCAAGATGCCGACGCTGCCGAGGACGCGGCCCCCGATGTCGTGGTCGTGGCGTGGGCTTCGTGCAAGGACTTGGGGTACTACGGCGCCTGCTTCGGCGGGAACACAATCCTCTATTTCGCTGCGTCGCCGTGCGGCACGACGGCCCACTGTTGGGTGAACGACTGCAGCCTCAAGAGCGGCCAATGCACGAAGCTCGGCTCGGGGAGCTGCGGGGGTTGGGGCTGCACCAACCAGCTCGATATCGGCCAAGTCGAGGACTGCACGAACTGGAACACGGGGCAATGTCGGGACAACGCAGCCATCAAGGCCGACCCGGATAGCGGCAAGAACTGCCTCTACAAGAACTGCACCGCCTTGGGGAAGACCTGCAACATCGTCAGCGGCGTGCTCGACTGTTACTAAGGGGCGGCGCTCGACGGCCCGTGATCGAACTGATCATGAGTGGCACGATCCGATCAGGGCTGCAGTGGCAATCGGCGGCGTGCCCGCGGAAACTGCGCTGGCATGTGGATTGCTCTGAGTCAGCTCATGCGTACTTCGATGCAAATCCTCCCTGTCACACTGCTCACCGTGCTCGGCTGCACCGCCCAAAACGTCGATCCGGGTCCCGCAGAGACGTTCGACGATTCCGCCGCCTTGCACGAGGACGGCGAGATGGGCGTCGGCACGTTCGAGACGCTCTGGGGCACCGCCAAGCTCGATTACCAGTGGCTCGACGGTCGCATGATCCACGACGGCGACATCGTCCTGGATCCGATCTCCGAAATCGAAACGGCGGCCGCCGATGACCCGAGTGGGCTGTCCCAAGCGCAACAGCCCTTGCTCCGTGGCGCCAAGAAGTGGGACATGGTCGCGGGCGTCGTGAAGTTGCCCTACAGCTTCGCCGCGGACATCTCCGACAAGCGCAGGAAACAGATCCGTACCGCGATGGACGAGTGGGAGAACGAAATTGGCTTCCTCGAGTTCGTCGAATCCTCGATCTCGACGGGCCGGCGCGTGAAGTTCGTCACTTGGGGAAAGAACTACTGCTACGTGAATGGCAGCGCGAACGACGAGGGCTTCGTCTACACCAGCGGAAACTGCACTTGGATCACCTACGTGCACGAGCTCGGCCACGTGCTCGGCTTCCAGCACGAGCAGAGGCGCAACGATCGAGAAACCTACGTCCATTACGAGAAGGCTAAGACCTGTCAGCCGAGCGAGTTTTGGTTCTCCGACGGAGAAAAGCTCGGGCCGTACGACCCCGACTCCATCATGCATTACCCATCGTGCTTGTTCGCGAACTCGACCTCGCTCTGCGGCGGGTCGGGCGGCTGCTCGAAGAGCACGCCGGACAAGTGGGTGCTGACGCGCAAGACCGCATACGGACCGGCGTACATTCCCTCGTGGGGAGAGCGCAGCGCGGGGGACGTGATCCGGGACGGCGACAAGTGCAACTTCAAGGCGCTCTACGGCATGCCCTGCAAGCAAGAGGGCGGCTCAGGCAGTGGGGGCACCGCTGGATCCACGAGCGGCACTGGCGGCACCGGTGGCGACGCCGGAAGCGCGGGAGCTGGCGCGACTGGAGGAGTCACGGATGGAAGCGGTGGGAGCGCCGTAAGCGGCGGTGCTGCTGGTAGCGCCGGCGAGCCGGAAGCCATTCGCGCGCCGGAGAACCCGGTGGATCCGGACGTCGCGGCGAGCACCAGCTCGTCCGAAGACAGCGGCTGCACTTTGAAGGCGCCCTCGAGCGAGCATCCGCGAGCCGGCTGGCTCGCGAGCCTCGTGGCCATCGGCCTGATGCTCAGTCGACGGCGGCGTTTCTGAGCGACGCGCTCAGTACGGGTTCTTGACGAGTGGAGCGGCCCGTGCGGAGGCAAACCTCACGCTAGCGCGTTTCTCCGCTGCTCTCAGCCGCTGCCGCCGTCCGTCCTTGCTCGTCACTTCGAGCTCATGCGGCCCCGGAGCCACGCTGAGCTCGAGCCGCGTCCGCCCGCTTTCGATCGGCTGCTCGACTCCATCGAGGTCGACGCGCACGATCGGAACATTGCTCTCGACGACGAGCGTCGCAGACGCAATCGGCGCCGCCGCGGTCACGGGCGGTGGCGTCGGGCTCGGAGACGCGAGTGGCTCGATGATCGTGACGCTCGCGGCAGCACTGGGAAGCGCCGCGCGCTCGGGGGCCGGCCCGGGAGCGACGGCGCGTCGTCCGAGCAGCACTCCCACGACGAGGCCGACGACCAAGGTAGAGACCGAGATCGCAATACTGCGAGGGCGCCGCAGACGTTGGGACATGACGGCGTGGCCGCTCTCGGTCGTCCGCGGGTCGCGCTCTGCGGCGACCGGCGCGGCTCCACCGGTGCTCGGAGTGGGCGAGAGCGCGCTCGGCACTACGCCCACGATGCGGCTCATCTCCTGGCGCAGCTGGATGACGCGTGCGACCCGAGCGCGACGCGAAGCCAGCACATCCTCCATCAAATGCGCGACCGTGCTCGCCACCTGTTCGGTGTCCGCCAGGCTCCAGTTGCCAGACGCCGAGCGGACCAGCGCGTCTCGGAAGGCTTTGGCGGTTCCGATGCGCCGGCTCGGATCGCGAACCAGGGCGCTCTCGATCGCGCGCGCCATCTCCGGCGGAAAATCGGGGACGAGCTCGACCAGTGAGGGAATGGGCTTGTCGAGCACGGCGAGCACGATGGCTGCCTCGTCGCCTTTGAACAGCCGCCGCCGCGCGACCAGCTCCCACGCCATGACACCGGCCGACCAGATGTCGGTACGGCGGTCGAGCGGCACGCCCCGGCTCTGCTCTGGCGACATGTACGCGAGCTTTCCCTTGGTCGTGCCGGTACGCGTGTGGCTGATGCGCGACGCGGCTTTGGCGATGCCGAAATCCGTGAGGCGCGCGATTCCGTCCGTGCCCACCAGCACGTTCTGCGGCGAAAAGTCGCGGTGCACCACGCCGAGCAAGTCTCCGCGAGAATCGGTCTGCTCGTGGGCGGAGTGCAGGCCCGAGAGCGCGTCGATCAGGATGCGGATGCCGACGCCCGGGTCGAGCCGCGAACGAGCGGCGGCGCTCGCGCGAAACAAGCCGCTCAAGCTGGTGCCCTCGACGTACTCCATCACCAGGAACGTGCCGTTCGGGTCCTGACCCACGTCCAGCACGGGAACAACGTTCGGATGCCGGATGCGGGCGACGAGCTTCGCTTCCTCGATCAGATCGCCAAGAAACGCCGGCTCCTCGCGCAGGTGCTGGTGCAGGAGCTTGAGCGCGACCTGGCGCTCGAAGCCCTCGACCCCCCGGCTCTTGGCGAGGTACACGGTCGCCATGCCTCCGCTCGCGATGGGCAAGAGAAGCTCATAGCGACCGACGCTCGCAGGAAAGCTCTCGACGGGATCGCCCGGAGCGTTCACCTCGAAATGCTAACACGCGATCGAGGAGCCGGGTTGGTGCTATGTTGACGCTCTTCCCCGAGGCATGGGCCACGATTTCCAGGACGATGACGAGCTCGGTGACGAGCTGCGGACAGCTGCTGTACCGACGCACGCTGGCGTAGCGCACTCTGCGAAGCTGGAAGTGGTCGAAGGCCCGGATACGGGGTTACGCGCGACGATCGAGCCGAATCAAGCCGCTCCGTTGCTGCTCGGGACCAGCCCGGCGTGCACGCTGCGGCTCACCGACAGCCTCGTTTCGCGCAGGCACGTGCGCTTGGTGCTCGAGGGACGAATGCTCCGCATCACGGACCTCGGCTCCACCAACGGAACGTTCGTGGACGGCGTGCGGTTGCTCGACGGGTTCCTGCGCGGGGGCGAGCTCGTGCGCTTGGGGCGAACCGCGCTCGGCGCCGAGATCGTCGCGGGAACCCCGTCCACACCGCTACCGAACATGGATCGCTTCGGCCGCCTGATTGGCGCGAGCGTCGGCATGCGCAGGCTCTATCCGCTCTGCGCCCGTCTGGCCGCCAGCGACATCACCGTGGTGATCGAGGGCGAGACCGGAACGGGCAAAGAAGTGCTCGCGGAGTCGATCCACGAGGCCAGCCCGCGCGCGCGAGGTCCGTTCGTGGTGTTCGATTGCACTGCGGTCGCCGCGAGCCTGCTCGAGTCGGCGCTGTTCGGCCATGAGAAGGGCGCCTTCAGCGGCGCGCTCGCGACCCACCGCGGCGTGTTCGAAGAAGCGAACGGCGGCACACTCCTGATCGACGAGATCGGGGACCTCGATCTGTCTCTTCAGCCCAAGTTGCTCGGCGTCCTGCAGCGCGGCGAGGTGCGTCACGTGGGCGGGGCACGTCCCGTGCCAGTGAACGTGCGCGTGCTCGCAGCGACCCGGCGCGATCTCGATCACGAGGTACAGGCAGGCCGCTTCCGCGATGATCTCTTCTACCGCCTCGCGGTTACCCGCATCGAGCTGCCCCCGCTGCGGGACAGGCCGGGTGACGTGGAACTGCTCGCGCGACACTTCTGGGAGCGCGTTGGGGCGGGCCAGCCCTTCCCGGAAGAAGTGCTTTCGCGGCTCGTCGACTACGCTTGGCCCGGCAACGTGCGGGAGCTCGGCAACGCGATCGCGCGGCTGGCAGCGCTTGGAACTTTGGCCGAGCCGACGCCCGGGCCGCGAGCTCCCGCAGGAACGCAAGATGCCATCGAGGCGGTGCTCGCCGAAAACCTGCCCTTTCCGCGGGCACGCGACAGAGTGCTCGCGCTGTTCGAAGAACGTTATGTCTCGCGGCTGCTGGAAGTACATGGCGGAAACGTAGCCGAGGCCGCCGCCGCCTCGGGCGTCGCGCGCCGCTACTTCCAAATCATCAAGGCCCGGGCCCTGCGCTAGAGTCGCAGCATGCGGAAGTGCTCGGTCCCGCTACTCGCCGCCTGCCTGACGCTTTGCGCGGTCACGCCGGCGCGGGCCGAGCCGGACAAGAGCGCAGCCCGCGAGCTGTTCCGCGCCGGTGAAGCCGCGTTCACCCGGCACCAGTATCGCGCAGCGGCCCTCGCCTTCGAGGCCGCCGACGAGAAAGCGGCGAGCGGTGGTTCGATGTACAACGCGGCAATTGCGTGGCTCCAGGCCGGGGAGCCGGCGCGAGCGGCCGATGCATTCGAGCGCGCGCTCGCGAGTGGCGAGCTCTTGGATGGCCGGCTCGGCGACGCGCAGAAACGCCTCGCCGCTTTGGAACGCAAGCTCGGTGTGCTGGTCGTCACGGGACCCGCGACGGTGTCGATCACGGTGGCGCACCTGACGGGAGCCCGTCCGCCGCGTCGCGTACATTTGCGACCGGGGAACCACGTCGTCCACTCGTCCCTCGCCAACGGCGAGCACGCGACGCGCGTCGTTCGCGTGGTCGCCGCTCAGGAAACGAAGGTCGCCATCGGAGCGCCGACCTCGAGCGGTCCGGCCGAGCCGACGCGCCCAACCAAGAAGCAGCCGGCACCGGCGAGCGACGCACGTGCGCAAGCTCGGAGCTCCAGCTCGCCGCTCGGATGGATTTTGGTTTCGGCCGGAGCCGCATCGGCGCTGACGGGCGCATTTCGACTGACCCGTGGTTTGTCCGCGCGCGACAAGTTCGAGGACTCCGACCGGATTGACAGCGACGCGCACGACCGCGCGATCCGCTATCGCACATGGAGCACCGTGACGCTGTTCGGAGGCGCGGCGCTCGCGGGTACCGGCGCAGTATTGCTGCTGACCACCGAAAAGGAATCCGGTCGACCAGCGGGTGCGGCGCGCCTTTCGCTCGCGGTCGGTGTCGGCTCCGTCTCGCTCGTCGGACGAGGGTTCTGACGCAGCGCGCGTCCTCGGTGTTGCGCGCCTTCTCGCAGGTGGAGACTCGTGGAACGGCGAGTGCAGCCAGCACTTGCACCACTACCACGACCACGGTGAACGGCAGGCGGCGTCGCCTCGCGGGCAAACCCATCGCCCCGGGCGCGCTCTAGAGAGGCTTCGGTGCGCGTGATTTGCCCGAGACGTTCCAGCTTCGTGATCAATTACTGCGTACGTGACACGAACGCACGGCGTGACACTTTGGACATCGCAGGCAGCGCCGGAAGCTGCAGGCTCTTCATGGCACGATGCGTGCTTAGTATCGGGTATGTACGACGAATCGTTCAGCGAACCGGATCGGCGAGAAGCGCTCGCGGCAAGAGTGTTCTCCGTGGTCGACTACGCGTTCGGTGCACTGTACGTGCTCATCGGCATCGAGATCGCGCTCGAGCTGTTGGCGGCGCGCGATTCCAACACCATCAAGCGCCTGTTCGACTCGCTCACGGGCCCGTTTCTGGGGCCGTTCCGTGGTCTGTTGCCGACGCTGCGCTTCGGCAATTCCGAGCTCGAGGTGAGCTTCCTGGCCGCGCTGGTTCTGTACGCGCTGATCCACTTCGGTATACGGCGCATGCTGCTCTTGTTCGTTCATCCGCGCGAGCACGTCTGAGGCCATCTACGAGCGGTACGCGTGGTCGGGCACGCTCGGACGGTCTCAAAGCGCGCTGGGCGACTGGTTCTGCACCATCGCCGCTCGAGCGGTCAGCCGCGGCGAGGCGTGCAATCGCTGTTGCTGCCATTCGTCAAGAAGTCGCCACCGGTGTCAGTCTCCCAGAGCGGTGAGATCGTCGTCACGTTGGCCTTCGAGGGCGTGGGCGGCGGTGAGAGTGCCAAGCCATACAAGAGCCCGAAGAACGATTTTACGATCACCTTTCCGGCTGGATCGAAACCGCCGGTGGCGAAGCCGGACGCGACGCTGGGTGAAAAAGAACGTCACTTACCTGAGTGCGAACACCGACGGGACGCTTTGATCGAAGCGCGGCGCAAGTCGATGATCGCTTCCACCCTGTGCTTTTGGCCGATCTTGGTGTCGAGAGAGCCCCGCGCGAGCGCCGCGTAGGGCTTCCTCCGGTCAGCTCGTGGGCGGGATGGCCTTGTCGAAGACCTTGATCTCGTCGAGTAGTCCGCCGGCTGGAAAGACGTCTCCGCGCGAGCCGAAGTGGATCGATTCGCCACCGGCAGCGCTCGAAATGCCTAGCGGCGTCTTCCCGGTCTTGGAGTAGTTGGCTTCGACTCCGTCGAAGAAGACGCGCATCGCAACGGAACCCGGGGGCTGCGTGAAGTCCCAGGTGACCGTGATGTGCACCCACTGACCTTTTTGCCACGCGTAGTTGCTCGATGGAACCGTGGTCGCGAGGAACGTCGACCCGTCGTTGGCGCTGACCTCGAACGCGTCGCCCGCAGTCTTTTCCACTCCCAAACCTCCGGCAGCCGTCGAGTTCTCCACATGGAAAAAACCTCGGCGCACGCCGTCGGTGTTCGATGCATCGGGACGAAAGTGAAAATCGAGCGTGCCCCGAGTGAAGTCGACGTTGCCGCTCTTCGGGTAGGTGATCCCGTACCCGTCACCGTCGATGCGCGCGGCGTTGCCGCACACGCCGCCTTCGTAGCCGTGCACCGTCGCAATGCCGGGACCGACGCCCTGCGCGGGCGTTTGAATCGACGTGTCGTCGTCGCAGGTGGTGTACAGCAGCAACGCCGAATCCGTGGACCCGCACGTCACACTGCTCCCACCCGAACCCGCGCTGCCGCCACTGCTCGTGCCCCCGGCAACACCAGCGCTTCCACCCTGTCCGCTGCCGCCGCCGCCGACGGCGCCGACGCCACCGCTTCCGCCGCTGGTTTCGCCAGCGCTCCCGCCCGCGCCCGTTCCCGCCGATCCACCACTGCCTGACGATCCGAACTCGTCGCCACCGCAACCGATCCCCAACCAGCCTGCGAGGACGATCCATCCACGAGCTCGCAACATGGACATCACGATGATGGTAGTGAATCGAGCCCGTCCGCGCAAACCGCTGGTCACGTCGGGATGCGTGAACGACACAAGCGCGTAGGTAAGACAAGCGGGTTCCCGACCCGGAGCGAGCGCGGGCTTGGGCGGGATTTGGGCCGACGGCTCGTCGGTTCTTGGCCGAAGGCGTGTGCTCGGCTGCTCTCGATGGGCGGATTGGGGGCCGGGCGTCGATCGCGAAGCCTCTTCGCGTGGGCAGATCTGGCCGCAGAGGACGCAGCTGTATTCGCAGTAGCCGATGCGCGGGATCAGGATGGGGGTCCACAGGCCTTCGAGGCCGGCGCTCGAACGCCCACGGTCGTGAGACCCACGTGGAAGGTTCGCGCTTCTTCACCTGTGCGTCCCAGGTCACAGCGGCAGCAGCGACGCCTCGAATTCGCGCTAGAGTTCTGGAATGGGGCGTGAGCTCGGTGCCTTGGCGATCGCCGCACTGCTCGTCGGCGGCTGCTCCATCGTCGGAGGCGGGATCGATTGCACGAGCTACGACCCGAGCGCCCTACCCTTCGCCAGCACCGGGCATTGCTCCTCGCCGCGCGGAAGCTTTCGTCGCGCATGACCGCACCCCGTCGGGTATCACGAAGCGCGTCGTTCAAATTGATCGCGGTGCACGGATTCGGCCACGGATTCGGCCACGGATTCGGCCACGGATTCGGCTACGGCCACGGCCACGGATCCGGCCACGGAAGCATCCGGCCACGGATCCGGAATCCAAGGGAGCAAGTAGAACCGTATTGGCGACGGAGAGAAGCTCATGGCACCTCGCCCCGATCGCTCGAGCCGGAGCCGGCGGCCATTGCCGAGGAGCGAGTCACCTTGCTCGAGCCAGGTGATTCGACGACCTCATCGCCAGTGCCCCCGCACCATTCCGTTACCGAATGCTCCCGGATCTGTTCTGTCCCCGATGCTCCGGTTGGACCCCGGAACCTCCGTCCCTCGCCCTAGCTGGTGTTACCCATGCTCCCGCTCTGTTTTGTTACCGCCGACACTCTCTTCTAGTCTGAGAAGGGTACCGACGGAGAACCTTGCGCGCGTCCATATCAGCCCGGGCATCAGTGCGGCGACGCTGCCGCAAAGCTTCCTGGAACTACTTTGCGAGAGGGTCGTGATAGATCGCGTCGACGGACAGATCCCACTCCAGCACCGCGCTGTGCAGGCTTTCTCCCGGGCCCGCGCGATGGACAGACCAAGAGCCATCGGCATCTCGGCGAATGACTTCTACTTCCTGCCGATCGTGGGCGACATGAACGACCTCACGAAGAGTGGGAATGCGCTGGTAATGCTGGAGTTTTTCTCCGCGATCGTATTCCTCGGTGCTCGGGCTCAGAATCTCGACGAGCAATGCTGGATTGGTTATCGCCAATGGATCCTCGGGATCACGCTCCACGGACCCGCACACGACACTCGCATCCGGATACGTGTCAAGTCCGGTCGCTCGCACGCGGATCCGCACGTCGGACGTCTGCGCGCGGCACGGTCGACCCGCCAGCGCTGCGGTGAGAATCCCAATCACATTCGCAGCATACGTTCCGTGTTCCGGGGTCCCCCCGGCCATCGCGAAGATCTGTCCCATGACGAACTCGTGGCGTACGTTGGCGTATTCCTCGAGGCGCACGTATTCTTCGATTGTGTACTTGCGGTGCGGCGCTGTCGCCATGCGCAGAGTCTATCACACGCAGTCGATGCCGACTGGTGCGGCCGCCGCCGACCTGCTTCACGTCGCGCACGGCCGCGCGTTCCGCTCTTGCCAGGAAAGATGGCCGATTGGGACACCAGAAATCGCCTCGCCGCGCGCGCGAAGAGGCCGCACGCGTCGAGAGTTCCAGCACTGGGCGCACACCACTGCACTCGTCGCGCGAGCACAAACCGCTCGCGCCGCTTTGCGGATCTCGAACACCGGCAAGTGCGAAGCACCGGCATGATTGCGGACGACGAGCTCGAGCCTCACGCGCGCGCTTACCCCGCACCGGCACCTGCGGCGCGCCGCACGAAGGCCGCGCCGGATACCGAGCACGCGGTTCGCTTGCGTCCGGGTAGCGCTCCGAAGGGCCGCTCTCTCGAAAGCCAGCTCCCATCGGCTCTGTGCCTGGCGAAGCGTGTCGGCGGGGCTCAATCAGCGCTACGGCTTGGCGATACGCATCACGCCGTTACTGGCAGCGAAATAACGTTGGCTTCGTCGACGGCGACGTGGGGTTGCTAGCCCCGGCCGTGAGTGAGCCGCCAAAGCATGGCGCACACACGATCGAGCAGAGCGTCGACCTTTGCTACCGAATGAGGTTCGAGGTGCCCCCACGCCACTGCGAGCGCGAGCCCGGAGAGGCTTCCCGCGCACTCCCGAGCGCGGAATGAAAGCGCACGCGACAGTTGCCCCCCAGCGACCCGGCAGCCTCCCCGATGTTGAGACCCATGCTGTTGGACGCGCAGCGGATCTGATCGTGAAGGTCACGATCCATGCGACCGATCTGCGCAAGGAGCGGACGCAGAGCAACGATGGCTTCGAGAACGACAGCGTGAGCGACGAGAGTTGTCATGACAGATGCCTCCAACGGCCGGCCAACGTGGCGGCCTTCACGCCGGCAACCGCGCAGGCGGCGTGACAAGCCGCCGCGCCAAAACCGTCGTGCATGCTCGCGCACGATCCCGCGGCGGATTGGCGCGCCGCGTGCGCGATAGGTGGGAAGGCCGCCGCGTTGGCCGGCCGGAGAGAAGCTCATGGCACCTCGCCCCGATCGCTCGAGCAGAAGCCGGCGGCCATTGTCGAGGAGCGAGTCAGCTTGCTCGGGCCAGGTGATTCGACGACCTCATCGCCAGTGCCCCCAAACCATTCCGATCCCAATGCTCCCGGGTCTGTTCCGTCCCCGATGCTCCGGTTGGACCCGGGACCTCCGTCCCTCGCCCTACCTGGTGTCACCTATGCTCCCGGTCTGGACCGTCGGTCCACGGATTCGGCCACGGATTCGGCCACGGATCCGGCCACGGATCCGGCCACGGATCCGGCCACGGATCCGGCCACGGATCCGGCTACGGAAGCGGATCCGGCTACGGAAGCGGATCCGGCCACGGAAGCGGATCCGGCCACGGATCCGGCCACGGATCCGGAATCCAAGGGAGCAAGTAGAACCGTATTGGCGACGCGTAGGACCAATTCCGCTCGAAAAGCTGCGAACCCAAAAATCCCCAAAAGCCACCCCCCAGCACGAGCCGTTCGAACGCAGCGCCCCCGTCGATCCAGCACTTCGTCAGCACACGATTGTTCGGCGGTGTTGGTCACTTGCACAGACAAGCTGGCAGCAGCCTTTGGCGTTCGTCTGGAGTCAGTGCCCGGCCCTTGACGGCCAGGCGCTGCCGCTGCTCGACGGTGAAGGCGATGCGCTTCTTTCCGGGCAGTGTGATGCCTGCGCTACCGGGCGGCTCGTGCATACGATAGTCGAAGGTCCGGCTCCCATGCTCCATTCTTCTTCATCGTGCCCTGGGCCTCCATCGTGAGTCCGTCGCTCGCGATGGTGAGGCGGAAACGCTGAGCGAACGTCGGGTCGTCGCGCGACCAGGTGAACCCGTCCGCATGAATTGTGACGTCGTACTTGCGCGCAACACCTCGCACGTCGAAATAGAGCATCGTGCACGTGTTGTCGTCGTCCGTTCCGAAAAGCGCAACGCCCTCTGGGATCTCCGAATCGTCCATCTTGGAGTGCATTCGGATGAACGCTCCACCCTCGATGCGCTCGAACGTGGCACGGCCGCGCAGGGTGCGATTCGGGAGGTACGGATGCGAGCCCGTCACGGTCCACGCTCCGAAAACGGGCTCCAGCGCCGCGAACGCAGGATTAGTCCACATGGTGTATCCGTGTACCATGGGCCGGTCGTGCCGAACGCCAAGGACAGACGAACTGTCATTTGGGCGAATAGGGCAACCAAAGCCCAACCGCGGCACCCGGCGCGAGCAGCGACCGTTGACCACTTCCGGATCGGTGATCAGCGCTATGACGCGGAGGCGCCCGCCACAAGGACAAGCCAAAGCGTCGACATCGTGCACGCGCCTGAGCAGCGTGGCCCAATCGATCCGCGTGTCGCGCGCAACGTCGTTCGCGACGGCTCTTGCGGATCGTGTCCCACACGTGCGCCTTCGTGAGTCCAAACAGAGGTCAGCCGAACGGAATCGAGAGCTGGTCGCCGGAGCCGGAGTGGTAGCCGGCGATGTCGCCCGTCGTGGAGCAATCGGTGCAAGTGCGACGGATCGTTGTTGGCTGTCGGCGGTCCGGATCAGCTTGGCCACGAAAGCTTTCGCCCATGGTAGCATCCGCGAAGTGGTCACTGATACCCACCCGGACGCCGAGCACGTGATGGTCGAGCACCTGCGGCGCATGACGCCGGCGGCGCGGTTGCACCGTGCGAGCGAGCTTCGCGCTGCGGTGCTCACTCTGGCCCGCTCACGCATCCGCAAATGGTACGGCGACATCGACGAGCGCGAGATGCTTTTCCGGTTGGCCTCACTGTGGCTGGACGCTGATACCATGCGGCGCGTCTACGATTGGGATCCAGACGCGAAGAGGTTCTGAATGGACCTCGAATTGTCGGTCGCGCTCCAAGTCGCGCGCGTTTTCGAGGCGCTCGGCTTGCGTTACCTGATTGGCGGATCGCTGGCGAGCTCTCTGCACGGTGTTCCACGTTCGTCCCACGACGCGGATCTCGTCGCGGAAGTGCCCGGGCGTCTGGCGGACGACATCGCGAAGCGGCTCGAGCCGGAATTCTACGTCGACTCGGAGATGATTCGGGATGCCGCGCGGCGCGGCGGCTCGTTCAACGTCATCCATGATCACTCCGGCTTCAAAGTCGACGTATTCGTCCTGACTCGGGATCCGTTGGCACAGACCGAGATGGACCGTCGTGAGCTTCACGCCATCGACGAGCTAGCGTCAGCGTATTTTGCTACCGCGGAAGACACCGTGCTTCAGAAGCTCGATTGGTACCGGAAGGGCGCCGAGAACGTCCGAACGCCAATGGAACGACGTGCTGGGTGTGTTGAAGGTCCAGCGCGGTCGCCTCGACGATGAGTACCTCGATCGGTGGGCGCCCGTCATCGGGGTCATGGATCTCCTGGCCCGCGCACGAGAGCAAGCGAAGTAGTGGGCGCTCCGGAACAGCGTCAGGCTTGCGCGCGCTTTGGCCACCCCGCTTTCGCCGCGAACGGGCTTGGCGGCGGGAGTCGACAGGTCCGCGCGGTTCGCACCATTCGTGACTGCTGGTCGCGCGGAAGCTTTCGTCCCGCATGAC
>CAWAHB010000006.1:0-303262 GCA_963781505.1 uncultured delta proteobacterium
AAGAATACCTCAATCAACCCGAGTTGGTGCGGGCCAGGCAGGGGTTCTCGCTTTTGGACCTCCAACGTTATGTCGATGGTCGCGGCTATGACGGTGTGGGACTTGCCCAGTTGACAGTAGCGGATCTTCCTGATCTGGCGCCCATCATCCTTTCGGTCCAGATCAGAGGTTTCATGCATTTCGTGATCTTTCGCGGAATTGTTCGGGGTCGCGTTCTCCTGGCCGACCCGGCGTTCGGGAACGTGACGCTGCCGGTTTCGGATTTCGAGGACGTATGGGTGGAGCACGGCGCCTTGGGGCGGGTCGGCTTCCGGGTGCTTCTCCCTGACGGGAGCGCTCCACCTGGATGGCTTGCGCCGCGTCCCGAAGAGTTCGTTTCGTTCCGATGAGATGGGAAGCCTCTGGGGTCCGAAGCGTCAATCGCACTTCCTGGCAGTTGGCTGTGCTCGTGGCCGTGGGCATCCTAACCGTGATGTCAGAGGAGGTGTGGTCACAGGAGCCGCTGAGCCCAGCAGTCCGGGCGGAACTGGCCAAGCGAGATGCGGTCATCGCGGCTCTGCTTCGCCGGATTAACGAGCTTGAGGCTCGGGTCGCGGCCGTCGACCAGAACCGGCCATATCCCGTGCCCGGCTATGGGCGTCCTCCGGGTGTTCCCGGGCGGGGTATCGCCGACGGCCCGGACGGCCACCATACGGCGGACGGTCCGGACGGCCACCAAACGGCGAATGCCGCGCCGGGCCCGGGTTCCGCGGAGGCGACCGAGGCCGACCGCGCGCTGGAGCGTACTCTCGTCGCGACCGGGGCTCTGCTCCTGCCGCCACGCCGGGTCGAGATCGAACCTGGGTTTCAGTACGCGCGCCGGCATGGCGAATTCCCTGCGGTCTTGAATGCAGATGGCGTGAGCACGTTGGTTGAAACTGAGGTACAACGGAACGAATTCACCGGCTTTCTCAACCTGCGCGCCGGGCTGCCCTGGGATTTACAAATTGAGGTCGGACTACCTTTCGAGTACGTTGATCAGTCGGCCGTCGTCCGTCAGGGACTTGCACCTCGCTCGACGGACGACTTTCCGCCAGCAGCTTCGGGGACCTGCGAATCGGTCTCGCGAAGACGTTCTTGAGAGAGAAGGCGTGGTTCCCAGATCTGATTGGGCGGTTCGAATGGGATACGGGCACTGGGAAGCAATCCGAGGGCGACATTGCGTTCGGCAACGGATTTGACGAATTGACCGGTTCAGTTACTGCAGTGAAGCGGCAGGATCCGCTTGCGTTTGTCGGCACCGTCTCGTACACGGCAGCTTTTGAGAATGATCACATCGACCCGGGTAACCGATGGGACTTTTCGATCGCCGCGCTGCTGGCGGCGAGCCCAAGCACCTCACTTCGGATTGGCCTCGACCAATCCTTCATTGATGAGGTGAGCGTGCGTGGCTCTAAGGTGAATGGATCTGACCAAGTGGCATCGAGTCTCCAGATAGGAGCATCGTCGTTGCTTTGGAATGGACTTCTGATCAACCTCAATGCGGGCATTGGCTTGACACAGGACGCACCGGACTACACGATCGGCTTCTCGCTTCCTTACCAATTCAATCTGCCCCTCGGGCGTTGATTTTCGCCAGATTGAGCATGAGACAGATGGCTGAGGTTGGGCGCACAGATGCAGGCAATCTAGGGTCCAGCGCCGCCGAGGAGGAGCTCTTAGCTCGGGAGAAACTAGAGAGCGCGGCCGATGCTCTGCGCGCCGGCGGTCGGGTCGTGGCGGCCAGGATCTGCCGGCAGTTGCTTCGGCGAGGCCGGAATGTTGCTGCGTCGTGCATGCTCACGCAGATTGCGATGCACCATGGCCGGCGTGATTGGGCCGAATTGTGGTTGCTGGCTTCATTTCCTGATGCCACCGACGCCATACAGCGGGCGGAGCTGCTGGTAGGAGCTTGCCTTAATCTCGGTCAGCTCGACGCTGCCGCCGCGCTCTGCGAGGAGGCACTGCGGACCAGCCCGGGCGCGGTCCGGCTCGAGCTCTCTAGGGGTAAGGTTCTTGCTTCTCAGCAACGGCTCCAAGACGCGATCAGCTGTTTCGAGGGCTTACTGGCTATTGATCCCGAGTTTCTCGAAGCGCGGGTCTGCCTGGGTGAGGTGCTTCTCGCAGCCGGTGAAGCGGCCGCCTCGGTCGTGGCTCTCGAGGTCGCGCCGCGGTCGCCTGCCGTCCGGATCTGCCGGGCGATTGCTCTTGAAGCCCTGGGGCGAACTCGTGATGCGTCGGATGATTACCGACAAGCCCTTCGGCTCGATCCCGCTTCGCTTCTGGCGCACGGCCGGCTCAGTTCAATTTGCCTCTCGTGTGGCGATCTGGACGAGGCAATCTCTCTGCTTCGCAGGATCATTGATCTGGATCCAGCTAACGCGGTCGCGTTCAATAATCTTGGCTTGGCTATCGAGCGCAAGGGTGAATTGCGCGGCGCAGAGATCTGTTTCAAAAGGGCGAGCCGCCTAGATCCTAAGCTTCCGCATGCGCACAACAATCTCGCGAGAATGCTACAGCGTCGAAGCGTTACGTGTGCGATTAGACACTATAGCATCGCCGTGCGCCTCGATCCACATCTTGCAGAGGCCTTCAATAATCGAGGCAACGCCTTGATGTCGCAGACGCGGTTGTCGGAAGCCTTACAAGAATTTCGGCGTGCATTTGAGTTAAATCAAGATTATCATGATAGCTATTCAAATTATCTCTTTGCCATGAACTATTCACCCGATTGTGATGATGTCTTTTTGGCCAGAACCCATTGTCATTGTCCATTCTTAAGACCGCCCCGAAATCAGCAGGCTCGGTCTTTCGTCGGACATTCGAGCGAGAAGGGGCAACCGATGCTCCGTCTCGGTTTGCTTTCCGGGGATTTTGCCCATCATCCCCTAGGCTACTTTACGATGCCACTAGTCCTTGGCATGAATTATATGGATGATGTTGCGGTTTTTTTGTATTCAAATCGACAACTCGAAGATGATTTGACTTTGGAACTCAAGAAGGCTTGTGCCGGTTGGCGCGCCGTGGCAAACTTGTCTGACCAAATGGTTGCAGATAGAATTCGGGATGACGAGTTAGATGTTCTCATAGATCTATCGGGTCACACGCAGGGCAATCGATTGGGATGTCTCGAGTTTGAACCAGCTCCAATTCTCATGCATTGGAGTTATGTTCATAGCATACCAAGCGTACACTATTCGATTTGGGATCGATATCAAATTCTCGACGATGTTGAAGCGCATTTCACCGAGTCGATCCTGCGCCTTTCCGACGCACGTTTTTGCTATGCACCACCACGCTACGCGCCCGAAGTCGCTGCGGCACCTGTATCGAGGCAGAGATCGGTAGTATTTGGAAGTTTCAATAACCCTTGCAAACTAAATGACGGGGTCATCGATCTTTGGGCCCGAATTCTGCGCGAGCTGCCTGAATCGAAGCTGATCTTGAGCTGGAAGACCTTCGCGGACCGATCAGAGCGCGATCGAATGAGGGCGGCCTTCGCATCCCGTGAAGTCGAGGGGCGACGGATCTATCCACGGTGCGGGGCACCGTCCCATGCGGGGGTCCTCGGGGAGTACGCCGAGGTCGACGTCGCCCTGGATCCCTTCCCGTTCTCGGGCTGCCTGACCACGCTGGAAGCGCTCTGGATGGGTGTTCCCGTTGTCACATTGCCGCAAAGCCGCCCGAGTTCGCGCCAATCGTTCGCTTTCCTCAATGTGCTAGGCAGAACCGAGTGGATTGCGCGCGACGCCGATGATTACGTCCGGATCGCCTGTACTTTGTCCGAAGAGCGCGGCATGCTTCAGTCGTTCCGTGCGACACAACGCAAAGCTATGAGTGCGTCGCCTCTCTGCGACGGTCGGCGCTTTGCCGCCAATTTCGTCTCAACGATCCGGTCTTGCCTTTGAGAGGCGAATATGACCGCAACTCGCTCGCGCGCATGTTGCTTTTAACCGAGATCCACGCGGCAGCTAGTGCACAGACCAATGATAAGAGTCCGGCTCGCGTGTGGATATGCTACCGTGGCGCGATGCGCAAGGGGATCGGAGGTCGAGGTTGCCGCGGATGATCGTGCTCGGCTCGAGGCGATCGCCAGTCAGTTGGGAGGAGCAGCGGTCCGCGACGATCGGGTGAGCCACGCGGCCGCGCCAGCCTCGTCGCACAGACCTGGTGCCTTCACAAGCCAGAAACGTTAGATTGGAGGCAGCAAAGCTTTACAACTCTTGCGCGCACGCCGCGGGCTTGGGCCGCCGCGATCCAGGTGAAGAGGCGGGAGATGGACGTCTTCGATCTCGCCGAGAGGACCTTGGATCAATACGCGAAATTCGCGCGCTCGTTCACGAATTCGCTCCAGCAATCCAGCACAAGGTCGACCGGCTATATCAGGAGCGGCGGTTCTGGCCGGAGCCGCTGATTCAGCTGAAATCCGCATTACGAGGGCGGCGGCTCGATCCAAGACCTCGTTGGCGAAGGCGGGTTGGCGCCCGAATGCGCTCAGATCTTCCGCGACCGGCGTGCCAAGCCCGACGACTGCGACCGGAGCCTGAAGCTCCGGCGGCACCAGGAACAGGCGATCGGCCTGGCGCTGGCCGGCAGGAGCTTATGGTGACCACCGGTACCGGGTCCGGCAAGTCGCTTTGCTACTTCGTTCCGATCGTCGACGCCGTCGTCAAGACGAAGCGTGCCAGGACCTTCCCCAGGACTCGGGCGCCCTGGAGGCGAGGCCGTTGAGGTTGCTGGGCGAATTGGGATGGGGAAGCGAATTGGCCGATTTTGGGGAGACTTTTTGCAGCTGGAGGCAGGGCCGTCCGCGGATAGGATCGGGGTTGCCAAACCCAATCAAACCAACCCCATCCGACGGAGGCCCGAGGCGATGATAGCGCGAACCGCGGCCAAGATGCGGGCCCATCTGGATCATTTTTCGGGGAGTCTTTCGGCGGGATTGTGCCGATCGGCGCGCCGCTTCGTCGCCGAGGCGGTCTATGGTATTGCCGCTCGCCAGAGCGTGCGGCTGACCGAGATCGGTCGCGCGCTCGAGGAACCGATCGCGCTGGCCAAGACCGAGACGCGCCTGTCACGCAACCTGGGCCGGCCGGAGCTCGGCGATCACGTTGGCCGAGCGATCCTGGGCGCCGGCAGTCGTAAGGTCGGGGCGCGCACCCTCTTGATTCTCGACGTCTCCGACATCACCAAGCCGTACGCCGAGAAGATGCAATACCTGGCGCGGGTACGCGACGGCAGCACCGGCGCGATCGCCGACGGCTACTGACTGTGCCAGGTGGTCGCGGTCGAGAACGAGGACACCGCGATCGTGCCCCTGATGAGCACCCTCTACTCACAGGCGGCGCCCGACTTCGTCAGCGAGAACGCCGAGCTGAAGGCGGCGATCGCGGCGGTCTCCGAGGCCTGCGATGGCCGCGGTGTCTGGGTGGTCGACCGTGGGGGTGATCGAGGCGAGCTCTATGCCGACCTCCTGGCCGCCGGGCGCTCCTTCGTGATCCGCCAGAAGGGCGATCGCCACCTGCATTGGGGCTTGCGCACCCTCGAGACCGCGCGGCTCGCCGCCGATTGCCCGTTGTCCCATGCCACCCGCATCGTCCGCCAGGACAACGGTCAGGAGGTCTCGTGCCGCCTCGACTACGGCTGTCGGCCGGTGCGCCTGCCGGAGCACCCGGACCAGGCGCTCTGGCTGGTCGTGGTGCGGGGTCTGGGCACGGCGCCCATGATGCTGCTGACCGATCTGCCGATGCGTCGCAACCGCAAGGTCCTGTGGTGGGTGGTATCCGCCTACCTCACCCGCTGGCGCATCGAGGAGGCGATCCGCTTCGTGAAGCAGAGCTACGATCTGGAGGACATCCGCGTGCTGACCTACCAGCGCCTGCGCAACCTGGCCGTCCTCGTCAATGCCGTCGCCTTCTTCACCGCGGTCGTCCTCGGCACCCGGATCAAGCTGGAGATCCTCGCCACCCACCTGCTCACCGCCGCCAAACGCCTGTTCGGCATCCCGAACTTCCGGCTCTACGCCCTCGCCGACGGCATCCGCGAGGTCTGCGCCAGATCGCCAAGGCGCTCACAACGCAATGCCAACGCCCCGCCCCAGCTCATCCTCGGCTTCCGCTGACATTCTTGGGGAAGGTCCTGGAAGCGTGCCGGCGACCCCCGAGCACCGTACCTTTCTCGCGTGGCGTCGCGCCCATCTACTGACCGCTGCGGGATCCCGCTCAGTCGATGGCTAGCTAGACCAACGATGGAACACGGGTCCGGGCTCCGGCGGTTCGTCAGCGCATCTCGCCCAGCCAAGAGAAAACTCAAACCCCACTTGGGGCGGTTGTTTGCTATGTGGCTGAGATAGAAAGACAATTCGAACGGGTACCGAATGGGCCAAGTGAACAGCCACGGAGAAAGCCGGGCGTCAGAGAAGGATTTCGAGTCTTCGGCGCCGGCCCAAGGTGCACAGCCGTCCACCAAAAATGGCGGAATTCCTGGGCTTCAGCGGGCCGATCCGCGGACAGAGAGACTGTCCGCAAAGGCGTCTTGGCGGAGGGAGTGGGATTCGAACCCACGGTACGCTCGCGCGTACAACGGTTTTCGAGACCGCCCCGTTCGACCGCTCCGGCATCCCTCCGTGCCCCCCCGCGCGCGTCGGCCGCGGCCGCGCTTATCTAGCCACCGGGCCGCGCCACCGCAAGTCCCGCGGCTCATCCCCCGATCGTGCTCCGGCGCGCCGAAGCCCCCCGCGCTTTTGACGCTCCGACGGATCGCGCGCGACCGTTCCTTCGTTGGTAGCCGCCGGTCACCCGGCAGGGCCGGGCTCGGCGCGGTCGCGGCGCGGGATCTGGCGGGTCGGGCGGGGATGCGCTAGGTCCTGTCCGGTCCCGTGCGCGCGCTGCTCCGCGCGACCGGGTGTAGTCTGCCGGAGATCCATCGGCCGGCGCCGGCGCCGGCCGACCGGCCAGGGGAGGCGGGACGGGGCAGTGCGGCAGCGCCGCGGCACCGGAAGTCGCCCCTGGCAGCCCCGCCTCGGGCCGGAAGTCGCCGGGGCACGGCGCGCGGGGGTACGGCGCGCAGGGGTTGCGCGGCTGGCTGCCAGCGCCGACTGTGGCGGGCGGCGCGCTCGCCGAAGGACGATTGCCGATGGCGCTGACCACCTTGGGCGACCTGATCGACCGGCTGGAGCGCCAGCCGGCGGCGCCGGCGGTGATCGCCCATCGCACGGGCGGCGCCGAGACCTGGACCGCGGGCGAGCTCGCCGGCCGCGCCTGCGCGCTGGCCGCCGGCCTCCGCGAGAGCGGCCTCGCGCCGGGCGAGATCGTCGGGCTGCTGGCCCCGAGCCGGCCGGAATGGGTGCTGGCGCTGCTCGCGATCGTGCGTGCCGGCGCGATCGCGCTGCCGCTCAGCGAGCAGATCACCGCCTCGGAGCTCGGGCGCATTCTGCGCCACAGCGGCTGCCGGCGAATCTGCACCACCCGGCCGTTCGTGCGGATCCTCGAAGGCCTGGGCGAGGACGGCCCGGACGACCTCGCGATCGTTCGGCTCGACCGCCAGGACGAAGACGGCCGAAGTCCCCGCCGACAGGCAGGCGAGCGGGCGACCGCCGAAGGCCTGCCCGCTTCGGAACCACCACCGGGAGCCAGCTTCCCCGCTCCGGACCGACCGCCGGGGTCGGCGCCGGGAGCGAGGCTTCCCGCTCCGGACCGACCACCGCCGTCGGTCCTGCGAGCCGGGGAAGCGGCCCCCGCCGGTGGCGCCAACCACTGGACCCGGCTCCTGCGCGACGATCCGGCCGGCCTGCCCGAGCTCGAGCCGGACCAGCAGGCCGTTCTGGTCTACACCTCCGGCACCACCGGCACGCCCAAGGGGGTGCCGCTCAGCCATGCCAATCTCACCGCCAACATCAACGCGCTGCTGCGGGAGCGGCTCGCGGGACCCGACGACCGCGCGCTCCTGCCGCTGCCGCTGCACCACGCCTACCCGCTGACCGTCGGGCTCCTGACCGGCCTGGCAGCAGGCGCCGCCGTGGTCCTGCCGAGCGGGATCAGCGGGCCCGAGATCAGCCACGCGCTGGCCGACTGCCGCTGCACCATCATGGTCGGCGTGCCGCGGCTCTACGAGGCCATGCTGAACGCCATCGAGAGCCGGATGAACGCCCGCGCCAACGTCGTCCGGCAGGTCTTCCGGCGCCTGCTGACGCTCTCGATCGAACTCCGGCGCCGGTTCGGCTGGCGCGCCGGCCGCCGCCTGTTCTGGCCGCTCCATCGCCAGCTCGGGCCCGAGCTCCGCCTGCTCGCCTCGGGCGGCGCCCGGCTCGAGCCCGAGATCGCCTGGAAGCTCGAGGGCCTGGGCTGGGAGGTGCTGACCGGCTACGGCCTGACCGAGACCGCGCCGATCCTGACCTTCAACCCGCCCGGCCGCGCCCGCCTCGACAGCGCGGGCCTGGCGGTCCAAGGCGTCGAGCTGCGGATCGCGCCCGAGGCGGACGCCTCGCCGGCCGGTCCTGGCGCCGGCGGGCCGTCAGGGGCTGCGCGCGCCACGCCGGCCGCCGAGGCCGGAGAGGGCAGCCAGGGAAGCGCTGGCAGCGAGCAGGCGGAGCGGGCGCCTGAGGTCTCGCCGGGGAGCCAGGACCGGGCACTGAGGGAGGGCCGGTCCGGCGAGCCTGGCAGCCAGCCGACCGGCGAGATCCAGGCCCGCGGCCCCAACGTCTTCACCGGCTACTGGCACAATCCCGAGGCGACCCGCGAGGCGTTCACCGGCGACGGCTTTTTTCGCACCGGCGATCTCGGCTGCCTCGATGCCGAGGGTTATCTGCACATCGTCGGCCGCAGCAAGGAGCTGATCGTGCTGGCCGGCGGCAAGAACATCTTCCCCGACGAGGTCGAGGCGGTCTACGCCGACAGCCCGACGATCCACGAGCTCGCGGTCCTCGAGCAGGGCGGCCGTCTGGTCGGCCTGATCGTGCCCGAGATCGCAGCACTCCAGGCCGGGGACGCCGACGCCCTGCGCCAGCGCCTGCGCACCGAGCTCGAGGAGGGCTCGCCCCGGCTCGCCTCCTACCAGCGCCTCAGCGACTTCGCGATCACCGCCGAACCCCTGCCCCGCACCCAGATCGGCAAGCTGCGCCGGCACGAGCTCGGCCCCCTGTTCGAGCGCGCCAAGGCGGGCGCCGGCGCGCCCACGACCCCAAAGGAGCTCTCCGCCCGCGACCGCGCGCTGCTCGATGCGCCCGAGCTCGGCGAGGTCTGGCACTGGCTCGAGGAGCGCTTCGCGCCCAAGCCCTTGAGCCTCGACAGCAGCCCGCAGCTCGACCTCGGCCTCGACTCGTTCGACTGGATGAGCCTGACCATGGAGCTCGGCGAGCGCTTCGGCGCCCAGCTCAGCGAGGATGCGGTCGCCCGGGTAACCACGCTCCGCGACCTCCTGGTCGAGGTCGAGCGCGCGACCGAGAGCGCCGGCGCCGCGGTCGAGATCCGCGAGCTCAGCCCCGAGCAGGAGCGCTGGCTGCAGCCGCAGGGCTGGCCGCTGCGGGCGCTCGGCGCCGTCCTGTTCGCGCTCAACCGCCTGATCATGCGCGGCCTGTTCCGGCTCCGGGTCGAGGGCCAGGAGGATCTGCCCGCCGAAGGGCCCTGTCTGCTCGCCCCCAACCACGCGAGCTACCTCGACCCGTTCGCGATCGCCGCCGCTTTGTCCTGGTCCCAGCTCCGTGGGCTCTATTGGGCTGGCTGGACCGGCCTCCTGTTTCGCGGCCCGATCACCCGCCTCTTCAGCCGCGCCACCCGCGTGCTGCCGGTCGACCCCGAGCGCGGCCTGACCTCGACCCTGCCGCTCGGCCTGGCCGCCCTCGAGCGCGGCTCGGCCCTGGTCTGGTTCCCCGAAGGCGCCCGCTCGACCGATGGCAAGATGCACCGGTTCCTGCCCGGCGCCGGCCTCCTGATCGAGCGCGCGGGCGTGCCGGCGGTGCCGGTCTGGATCGGCGGCACCTTTGCCGCCTGGCCGCCGGGCCGCACCTGGCCTCGCCTCAAGCCGATCCGGGTCCGCTTCGGCCGGCCGCTCACCTTCGAGCCGGACCCCTCGGCGCCGAACGGCGAGCGTCATCGCCAGATCGCCGACCGCCTGCACGACGCGGTCGCGGCGCTGGCCGAAGGCGACGACCCGACGGATGCGCCCCCGGCCGCGCCCGGGTTGGACGACGCCAGGCCGCCGCCCACATAGTAGGCGGCGTCGCTGATCGCGCCGTCATGCGAGCGAAAGGTGGGCCCGATGGCCGAGTTCCCCACGCTCGAGCTATCCGACTGGCAGGCGCTGGCCGATCGGGAGACCAGGGGCCGCGCGGCCGATCTGGTCTGGTCGACGCCTGAGGGCATCGCGGTCAAGCCGCTCTACACCGCGGCCGACCTGGAGCGGCTCGAGACCATGGGCGGCCTGCCCGGCCTGCCGCCCTACCTGCGCGGACCGCGCGCGACCATGTACGCGGAGCGCCCGTGGACCATCCGGCAGTACGCCGGCTTCTCGACCGCCGAAGCCTCCAACGCCTTCTACCGCCGCAACCTCGCGGCCGGCCAGATGGGGCTCTCGGTCGCCTTCGACCTCGCGACCCACCGCGGCTACGACAGCGACCACGCCCGGGTCGCGGGCGACGTCGGCAAGGCGGGCGTCGCGATCGACAGCATCCTGGACATGAAGATCCTGTTCGAGGCCATCCCGCTCGACCAGGTCAGCGTCTCGATGACCATGAATGGTGCTGTGCTGCCGGTCATGGCCTTCTACATCGTGGCCGCCGAGGAGCAGGGGGTGCGCCCCGATGCCCTCGCCGGCACGATCCAGAACGACATCCTCAAGGAGTTCATGGTCCGCAACACCTACATCTACCCGCCCGCGCCCTCGATGCGGATCGTGGCCGACGTGATCGGCTTCGCGGCTGCCCACATGCCGCGCTTCAACCCGATCTCGATCTCCGGCTACCACATGCAGGAGGCGGGCGCGACGCTGGTCCAGGAGCTCGCCTTCACGCTTGCCGACGGCCTCGACTACGCCCGCGCCGCGGTCGGCCGCGGGCTCGCGATCGACGCCTTCGCGCCCAGGCTTTCCTTCTTCTTCGGCATCGGCATGAACTTCTTCATGGAGATCGCGAAGCTGCGCGCCGCGCGCTTCCTCTGGGCCAAGCTCGTGCAGCGCGAGTTTAGGCCCAAAGACCCGCGCTCCCTGATGCTGCGCACCCACTGCCAGACCAGCGGCGTCTCCCTGCAGGCGCAAGACGTCGACAACAACGTCGTCCGGACCACGATCGAGGCCCTGGCCGCGGTCCTCGGCGGCACCCAGTCGCTGCACACCAACGCCTTCGACGAGGCGCTCGCCCTGCCGACCGACCGCTCGGCCCGGATCGCCCGCAACACCCAGCTGATCCTGGCCGAGGAGACCGGCATCCGGCACGTCGTCGACCCGCTCGGCGGCAGCTACTACGTCGAGCAGCTGACCGCGAGCCTGGCCCGGGCCGCTTCGGCCCTGATCGACGAGGTCGAGGCCATGGGCGGCATGACCAGGGCGATCGAGGCCGGCATGCCCAAGGCCCAGATCGAGGCCGCGGCCGCCCGCCGCCAGGCGGCCTGGGACCGGGGCGAGGAGGTCGTGGTCGGGGTCAACAAGTACCGCCCGGCCGAGGACCGGCCGGTCGAGCTGCTCGACATCGACACGACGGCGGTGCGCGAGGCGCAGCTCAAGCGTCTGGCCGAGGTCCGGGCGAGCCGCGACGAGCGCCACTGCCGGGCGGCGCTCGAGGCGCTGACCGAAGGGGCCGCGGGCGATGCCAACCTGCTCGAGCTCGGCATCGAAGCCGCGCGCGCCCGCGCCACCCTCGGCGAGATCTCGAGCGCCATGGAGCGCGTCTTCGGCCGCTGGCGCGCCCAGGTGAGCACGATCGCCGGCGTCTATGGCGGCGCCTTCAAGGAGGATCCGGAGTTCATGACCATCCAGCGCGAGGTCGAGGCGTTCGCCGAGGCCGAGGGCCGCAGGCCGCGCCTCCTGGTCGCCAAGCTCGGCCAGGACGGCCACGACCGCGGCGCCAAGGTGATCGCGACCGCGTTCGCCGACATCGGCTTCGACGTCGACATCGGTGCTTTGTTCCAGACCCCCGAGGAGGCCGCGCGCGAGGCGGTCGAGAACGACGTCCACGTGATCGGCGTCAGCACGCTCGCGGCCGGCCACAAGGTGCTGGTGCCGGAGCTGATTCAGGCGCTGCGCGCAGAGGGCGGCGAGGACATCCTGGTCGTGGTCGGCGGCGTGGTGCCGCCCGCGGACCACCAGATGCTCAAGGACGCGGGCGTCGCCGCGATCTATCCGCCGGGCACCAACATCCCCGACGCCGCCCGCGAAATCCTCAGCCTGCTGCGCTCACGCCACGGCGAGCGCGCCGCCTGAGCCGGGCCGGCTCACTTCTGCATCATGCCCTTGATCAGCCCGACGACGACTGTCAGCACAGCACCCCCCGCGCCGCCGCCGACCAGCTGACCGATCAGGGCGCCGATGTCGAGACCGGCGCCGGGCGGCGCGGCCGCACCATCGCCCCCCATCGTCGGCTCGCCCAGGCCCAGGGCGCCGAGGATCTGCCCCAGCACCAGACCGCCGATGCCGCCGGCGATCGAATTGCCCGCGGGTCCAAGGCTGTAGTTCTTGACGGCGGCACCCGCCGCGTTGCCGCCAATCACGCCCGCAATGATTTCGATGATCAGCCCGATGATGCCCTGCACGATGCCCTCCCTAAGCTTCGTTCAGACCAGAACCCATAGTCTGGCACAGGCATCGCCGGTTGGGGAGCATCTTCCTCGGCTCAGCCCGCGATCGCCGGTCCGCGGCAGGCAGCGGCCCGTGGCGAGGTCACGCCCGGTCGTGGCCACGGGCGCTCCGGCACCGGCAGCCGGACCACAGCCGCCGGCAACAGTCCGCTGTCAGCGATCGAAGGCGGCCATGAAGCTGCGGAGCGCCGGCGCCACCCTGGCGGTCATGACGGGGCCGGTGAACAGATCGTGGTGGGCGGCGGCCGCGAGTGTCAGCCGGCCGCGTCGAGCCTCGCTGAGGGCAGGCGTCAGCCGGTGCGCGGCATGGGTCTGGCCCGGGCCGACCAGGGCGTCGAGCGCCGCCTCGATCGTGAGCAGCGCGGTGGTCCCTATGGCCTCGGGACGGAGGCGGCGGCCGCCGTGATCGAACCCGCGCTCGAACAGCACGGCCGCGTGAAACACGTCGCGCAGGAGTTGTAGAACCAGCTCGGCCGGGACGTCGATCAGCGCGTGCAGGTCCTCGAGGCTGCGCAGGCAGCCGAAGCCGCCGCCGTTGGCGAGCTCGAGGCCCGCGAGCTCGAACCAGGCGCCGAGCTGGGCGCGCAGATAGGGCTCGGGATGGGCGAGCGCGAACAGCAGGAGGTGGTGCAGGCTCGGCAGCACGCGCCGGCCGGCGCCCGGATGGCCGTCGTCGACGGTCTGCAGCCAGGTTGCTTCGAGCGCCTCCGGCAGGGCCCCGAGCAGGAGGTGATTGGCGGTCGTGGGATTGAGCCGTGGATCGATCGGGCCGCCGAGCAGGCTGAGGCTGGCGGCCGCCGCGGCCGGCTCCGCCTCGGCGAGCGCCGCGACCGCCAGCAGCGCCGGCACGGTCGCCTGCGACAGGGCGACGACGTGCAGGCCCGCGCCGTGGGCGCGCATCAGCCGCGTCAGCAGATCGATCTGGTCGTCGAGATCGAACTTGCCGGCCGCCGCCGGGACGAGGCGCGCGTCGCGCCAGTCGGTGACGATGATCTCCGCGTCCTCGAGCAGGGCGGCGATCAGGCCCGAGAGTACGATCGTGGCGTAGCCGGAATAGGGGGCGGCCAGCAGAATCCGCCGCGCGGCGCTGGCGCCTTCGCGGCCCCCTGACCCTTTGAGGCCCCCTGACCCTTTGAGCCGAAGCGCCGATACGGCTGCGAACGGGTGATCGAGGACCGGCTCGAGCACGATCGGGCGGCCCGCGTCGCGCTCGACCGCCGCCCCGAGGTCGTGCTCGGTCGCCTCGCCGATCGCGAGGTTGAGCAGCGTGAGGTCGGCCAGCGCCGTGAGCGGACCCGCGAACGGCGTCCAGGCGACGCGACCGAGCGTCAGCCAGGACCTGAGGCTGGCCCGTTGCCAGTCCGCGAGCGTGGTGAACACGAGGTTGCTTCTATGTCGGGGGCTATTCGGCCGCCGCCCGATGGCGCGCCAGATCGCGCTCGATCGCGGCCAGCGCCGCCTCGGCGCGGGCGCCGTCGGGACCGCCGCCCTGGGCGAAGTCCGGCCGCCCGCCGCCGCCCTTGCCGCCGAGCTCGGCGACGCCTGCGCGCACCAGCTCGACCGCGTTGATCCGCCCGGTCAGATCCTTGGACACCGAGACCACCAGCGAGGCCTTGCCGTCACGCAGGCCGATCAGCGCGACCACGCCGCTCCCGGCCTTGCTCAGGACCTCGTCGGCCATACCGCGCAGCGCCTGCGCCGGCACGTCCTCGAGCACGCGCGCGAACCAGCGGACGCCGGCCACTTCCTTGGCCTCGACCTCGGCGCCGCCGCCGGTCGCGAGCTCGTGGCGTAGTTTGGAAAGTTCCTGCTCGAGCCGCTTGCGCTCGGCGATCAGGGCCAGCACGCGTTCGGGCAGCTGGTCGGGTGCCACCCGGAGCGCGCCCGCCGCCTCGCCGAGCAGGCGCTCGCCGTCCTTGACGCGCCGGTAGGCGGCTTCGCCGGTCAGCGCCTCGATCCGGCGGATGCCCGCGGCCACCGCGCTCTCGGAGGTGATCTCGAACAGGGCGATGTCGCCGGTCCGGCGCACATGCGTGCCGCCGCAGAGCTCGGTCGACGTCGTCCTGCCGTCGGGCTCGCGGCCCATGCGCACGACCCGGACCTCGTCGCCATACTTCTCGCCGAACAGCGCCATGGCGCCGGCGCCGATCGCCGCCTCGCGGTCCATCAGGCGGATCGTCACCTCGTCGTTCTGGCGCAGGTAGGTGTTGACCTCGGCCTCGATCGCGGCCTGCTCGTCCTCGGTCACGGGCTTCGGATGGCTGAAGTCGAAGCGCAGCCGGTCGGGCGCCACCAGCGAGCCCTTCTGGGTCACGTGATTGCCGAGATGGCGCCGGAGGGCGGCGTGCAGCAGGTGGGTCGCCGAATGCGCCCGGCGCAGGCGCGAGCGCCGCTCGGCATCGATCGTGAGCTGGACCGTATCGCCGACCTGGAGGGGGCCGCCTTCGAGCTTGCCGACGTGGACGTAGAGGTCGCCGCCCGCCTTCTTTTGGGTGTCGCTGACGGTGACCACGGCCGGCCCGCGGCGGATCGTGCCGAGATCGCCGATCTGGCCGCCGGATTCGCCGTAGAATGGCG
This sequence comes from uncultured delta proteobacterium, assembly GCA_963781505.1. Classification (GTDB taxonomy): domain Bacteria; phylum Myxococcota_A; class Polyangia; order Polyangiales; family Polyangiaceae; genus JADJKB01. The sequence goes on from CAWAHB010000006.1 coordinate 15,378, forward strand.
TCTGGTTGGCGACCACCATGACCTCGCTGCCGGGCTCGGCGCGCGGGGCCGGGCGGCCGCCGACCACCAGCGCGCGCACCTGGCCCTCGGCCTGATCGACCTCGTAGCCCAGGAACTCGGTCGCACCCAGGGTCTCGCGCAGCTCGAACCAGATCCGCTCTTCGGCGAGCTCGCCCGAGCCCTTCCAGCTGGCGCGCGCCTCGGCCCGCTGGCGCGCCATCGCGACGTCGAAGCCCGCCTTGTCGACGGTCATGCCGCGCGCGCGCAGCGCATCCTCGGTCAGATCGAGCGGGAAGCCGTAGGTGTCGTAGAGCCGGAACGCGGTCTCACCGGGCAGGACGCCGCCCGCGGACAGCCCCGCGGTCGCCTCCTCGAGCAGCCGCAGGCCGCGCTCCAGCGTGTCGCGGAAACGGGTCTCCTCGAGCCGCAGGATCTCGGTGATCAGCGCCTCGGCGCGCACCAGCTCCGAGAACGCCTGGCCCATCTCGGCGACCAGCACCGGCACGAGCCGCCACATCAGCGGCTCCTTCGCCCCCAGCATGTGGGCGTGGCGCATGGCGCGGCGCATGATCCGGCGCAGCACGTAGCCGCGGCCCTCGTTGGACGGCATGACGCCATCGGCGATCAGGAAGGCGGACGCCCGCAGGTGGTCGGCGATCACCTTGTGCGAGGGCCGGTTGGCGCCGACCGCGCGGGTCCCGGTCAATTCCTCGCTGGCACTGATGATCCGGCGGAACAGGTCGATGTCGTAGTTGTCGTGCTTGCCCTGGAGGACGGCCGCGATCCGCTCGAGCCCCATGCCGGTGTCGATCGAGGGCCGGGGCAAGGGTTCGCGCCGCCCCGGCTCGATCTGCTCGAACTGCATGAACACGAGGTTCCAGATCTCGATGAACCGGTCGCCGCTCTCGTCGGGGCTGCCCGGCGGCCCGCCCGGCACCTCGGGCCCGTGGTCGTAAAAGATCTCGGAGCAGGGGCCGCAGGGGCCGGTATCGCCCATCTGCCAGAAATTGTCCGAGGTCGGGATCCGGATCACCCGGCTCTCGGGCAGCCCCGCGATCTTGCGCCACAGATCGAACGCCTGATCGTCCTCGGCATAGACCGTCGTCAGCAGCCGGTCCGCGGGCAGGCCGTACTCCTCGGTGATGAGCTTCCAGGCGAGCTCGATCGCGAGCTCCTTGAAGTAGTCGCCAAACGAGAAATTGCCCAGCATCTCGAAGAAGGTGTGGTGGCGGGCGGTGTAGCCGACGTTGTCGAGATCGTTGTGCTTGCCGCCCGCGCGCACGCATTTCTGCGAGGTGGCGGCGCGTCGGTAGGGCCGGCGCTCGAGCCCGGTGAACACGTTCTTGAACTGGACCATGCCGGCGTTGGTGAACAGGAGCGTCGGATCGTTGTGCGGCACGAGCGGACTGCTCGCCACGACCTCGTGGCCGTGGCGCGCGAAATAGTCCAGGAAGGCTTGGCGGATCTCGTTCGAGCTGGGCATGGCGTCTCGGTCGGGGCCTCTTGTGCGTTCGCCGTTCTAGATAGCCGTCCCAGCCCGTCGGGAAAAGCCCTCGCTCCAGGAACCCAGGGCCTTGCGGATAGCGGCAAGTTGCCTACTATATGATGGCAGCTTGCGCAGCGGAGCGGGGATGATCGAAAAGACGGCAGGCACGGTGGGCTCACGGGCGCGACTGACGTCGCAGAAGCTCGGGGGCAGGAAGCTGCTCGGCGTCGAGGTCAGGTCCGATGCCGATCTGCTCGCCCTGGTCGAGCGTCGCCTGCCGCTGGGCGCACTCGCCGCGCTCACCGAGGAAGCCCTGTCGCCGGACGAGTTGGACAGACTGATCATTCCCCGCCGGACGCTGTCGCACCGGAAAGCGAAAAAGCAGCCGCTGTCCCAGGCGGAATCGGAGCGCGCCGTCCGGGTCGCTTCGATCATCGCGCTGGCCGAGGACGCCTTCGCCGATCGGGACAAAGCGCGCGCCTGGCTTCGCCGCCCGACCACCGTCCTCGGCGGCAGACGCCCGATCGACCTCCTCGCGACGGAGATCGGTGGCCACCTGGTCGAGCAACTTCTCTACCGGATCGCCCATGGCATCGCCGCCTGATGCTCGTCTGGCGGCTGACCAAGAGACGGTATGCCGATCTCTCCGGCCGCGGCGGTGAGGTGACCGACGGCCGCTGGCACACGCGCGGGCGCCCCATCGTCTATTGCGCGGCCACGGCTGCGCTCGCTGTGCTGGAGGTGCGGGTCCACCTCGACCTGGCGGTGACGCCCGGCGACTACGTGCTCATGGAGATCACGGTGCCGGAGACGGTTTCCGCCCGGACCGTGAGCGCGGCCGATCTGCCGACCGGATGGCAAAGTTCCGCTGGCGAGGATGTCTGCCGGCCGATCGGCGACGACTGGCTGGACGTGCGCGTGCACGCAATCCTGATCGTGCCGTCTGCGATCCTTGCGGTCGAGCACAATGTCCTGCTCAACCCACGACATCCGGACGCGGCGCGGATTGGGCGGCCGCGCCTCGTGCCCTTCACCTGGGACGATCGATTATTGTAGCTGGCGCAGTCCAAGCGCCGGGGCTACTTGACCGCGCCGCCGGTGATGCCGGCGATGAAGCGGTCGAGGAACAGGGTGTAGAGGATCGCGACCGGCACGCTCGTGATCAGGGCGGCGGCCATCAGCTCGCCCCAGTAGAAGACGTCGCCGCGCACCAGGTCGGTGACCACGCCGAGCGTCACCGGCTTCTGGTCCGACGACGCGATGAAGGTCAGCGCATAGACGAACTCCTGCATGGCGAGCGTGAACGAGAAGATCACCACGGTCAGAATCGCCGGCACCGAGAGCGGCAGCACGGTCTTGAAGAAGGCGCCGGCCAGCGTGCAGCCGTCGACGATCGCCGCCTCCTCGATCTCGCGCGGGATCGACTTGAAGAAGCCCATCAGCAGCCAGGTGCAGAACGGGATCGTGAAGGTCGGATAGACCACCACCAGCGACCATAGGGAGTCCTGCAGGCCGAGCATCGAGACCACCCGCGAGAGCGGCAGGAACAGAAGCGTCGGCGGCACTAGGTAGGTGAGAAAGATGCCGATGCCGAGCGTCTCGGCGTTGCGCCCCGCGAGCCGCGCGAGGCTGTAGCCCGCGGGCAGCGAGACCACGAGCGTGATCACCACCACGCACACGCCGATCGTCAGCGAGTTCAGGACCCAGCGGACGAACAGCGTCTGCTCGAACAGATAGCGCAGGTGGCCGAGCGTCGGCGCGGCATTGAACCAGTACGGGATCGATTTGAGGTTGTAAAGGTCGCCCTCGGTCTTGAAGCTCGTGATCAGCATCCAATAGAACGGAAAGGCGGCAAAGATCACGAGCAGCGACAGGAGGCCGTAGAAGCCGCCTTGCTCACCGATCTTCTTGAGAGTTTGCGGCATGTCAGATCTCCCGGCGGCGCAGGAAGCGGAGCAGAGCGATCACCGCGACCATGAGGAACGGCAGCAGGAACAGGCAGATCACCGCGCCGTGCGCGACGTCGCCCGAGAGGATGCCGACCTGGAAGGCGAGCGAGCCCAGGACGTGGGTGCCGTTGATCGGACCGCCCTTGGTCAGGAGGTAGACCACGCTCATGTCGGTGAAGGTGAACACCGTGCCGAAGATCAGCGCGATCAGCACGATCGGCGCGATGATCGGCATGATGATCTGGTAGTTGCGCCGCCAGAAGCCGGCGCCGTCGATGGTCGCGGCGTCGAGCACGTCCTTCGGCACCGAGGTCAGCCCGGCCAGGAAGAGCACCGCGGCGAACGGGAACAGCCGCCAGGCGTGGACGATGATCACCGACAGCATGGCCAGGTCCTCCTGGCCCAGCCACTGCGGCCAGTGGTTGGCGTCGATCAGGCCGACCGCCTGCAGCGTCCAGTTGATCACGCTGTAGAGCGAATCGAACATCCATTGCCAGGCGAGGGTGGCGAGCGCCACCGGCACCGCCCAGGGCAGGATGATCAGCGCCCGGGCGATGCTCCGCCCCGGGAAGTCCTGGAGCAGCAGCAGGGCGGCGATCTTGCCCAGGAACAGCGCCAGAATCTGCGAGGCGAACGTGAAGATGAACGTGTTGAGCAACGTCTTGCGGAAAATATCGTCATGGATGACGTCCCAGAAGTTGCTCAGACCGACGAATTTATAGCTGGGATTGTAGATGCTGTAGGCGCTGACGCTGTAATAGAGCGTGAGAAAGAACGGCAAGGCCACCAGCAGCACGATGTACAGAATGGCGGGTGCCATGAACAGCGGCCCCAGGAACTCGCTGCGATCCAGGGAGAACCGGCTCTGGCGGTAGGGGGCCGGCTCGACGATCGTGGCCATCGCTGTCTCCTAACGCGGCGCCATCCGCTTTAACGCGGCGCCATCCGCTTAACGCGCAACCATCCGCTCGCCCGAGGTCTGGTCGAAGTGGCGCAGGTTCGACCGGCGGACCGCAAAGGCATGGCGCTCGCCCTCCTGCAGCCCGGGCAGGTGCACGTGGGCGGGTAGCTTGCACATGACTTCCAGATCCGGCGGAAAATCGTCGAGCCCGCCGTAGAGGATGCGCTCCGAACCCAGGTATTCGACCCGCCGGATGCCGAAGGTGAAGTCCATCAGCTCGCCGCCGTCCAGCAGTTCCCTGGGCAGGAGGTGCTCCGGCCGGAAGCCGAGGATCGCGCCGTTGCGTCTGACCAGGTTCATGGGCGGCGTGCCGAGGAAGGTCGCAACGAAGGTGTTGGCCGGATCGTCGTAGGTCTCGGCCGGCGTCCCGACCTGACAGATCTTGCCGTGGTCGATCACCGTGATGCGATCGCCCATGCCCATCGCCTCGACCTGGTCGTGGGTCACGTAGATCGTGGTGGTGCCGACCTTCCTCTGGAACTGCTTGAGCTCGTTGCGCGCCGAGGTCCGCAGCTTGGCGTCCAGGTTGGAAAGCGGCTCGTCGAGCAGGAAGACCGTCGGCTCACGGACCAGGGCGCGGGCCAGCGCCACCCGCTGGCGCTCGCCGCCCGAGAGCTGGCGGGGCTTGCGCTGCAGCAGATGATCGATGCTGAGCAGCTGCGAGGCCCAGGCGACCTTCCGGTTGATCTCGTCCTTGGGCGTCCGCTGGGTCTTCAGGGGGAAGGCGATGTTGCTGCGGACGGTGAGGTGCGGGTAGAGGCCGTAGCTCTGGAACACCATGGCGACCCCGCGCCCCCGCGGCGGCACCTCGTTGACCGTCCGGCCGTCGATCTGGACCGTGCCCGAGGACGGCTTCTCGAGCCCGGCGACGATCCGCAAAAAGGTGGTCTTGCCGCAGCCTGACGGCCCGAGCAGGACCATGAATTCGCCATCCCGCACCGACAGGCTGATGCCGTCGACCGCGGCCACCTCCCCGAACAGCTTCCTGATCTCGCTGGTCGCGATGTGCGCCATCGCCGCCCCTCTATCCCGGCCGCGCGGCCGGACCCGCGCCCGGACCCGCGCCCGGACCCGCTATGCCGGCCGGGCGCCGTGCCGACCCCGACGGCACCGCCCGGGACCGGCGCCGCGGACCGCTCAGACGGCCGCCCGCGCCGGGCCCCGGACGGGCCTTTGAGAGCCTCGTGTCAGGCGGACCCGGGAACGGGCCCGGAGCCACTCACGCCATCCACTTCTTGTAGATGCCGTGGATCTGTTTCTCGGCCCAGGCGACCGCCTCTTCGGGGGTCATCTTGTCGGTCGCGGCACTCGCCATCATGTCGGGGATGATGAAGGCGTTGGCGACCTCGTCGGGGGCCGGCCCCGCGGGCCCGGGATAACCGAACACCGCGTGCCACTCGTTGCCGGTCTCCAGGACCTTGAGCTTGTCGGCCGGGTGCGAGCTCGGGTCGTTGGACAGGATCGGCATCGGCTCGGGCACGACCTTGGCGAAGATCGGGTGGTTGTAGCCCGTGCTCGCCTTGAAGCCCTCGACCCAGTGGCCGGCGTAGTAGCGCAGGAACTCCTTGGCGGCGTCCTGGTTGCGCGCGAACTTCCACATCACGTAGGAGTTGGGGGCGCCGGCGACCATCCGGCCCGCCGGTCCGGCCGGCGTCTTCCACAGGAAGATCTTGTCGGCCAGCTCCGGGTTCGACTTCTGGATCGTCCGGTAGGCCGAGATCGGGTTGTGGATCCAGGAGCCCTTGCCCGAGGCAAGGAAGCGGTTGTTGCCGGCATCGTCCCAGGACAAAACCTCGGGGTCCATCGCCTCCTTGTAGATCGCGCGCGCGAGCTTCACGGCCTCGAGCGTCTCTTTGGAATTGATCGTGACCTCCCTGCCGGACTTGTCGCAGACGGTGGCGCCGTACGACCACATGACCCCGCGCCAGCTGTTGTTGGGGTCGTTGCTGTGGGCGAGACCGATGCCGATCGGATTGCCCTTGGCCTTCAGCTTGGCGCCACCCTTGCGAATGTCCTCCCAGGTGTCCGGCGTCATGCCGATCTCGTCCCACAGATCCTTGCGGTAAAGTCCGGGGAAGCGGATGTAGTAGTCGGGAAAGGCGGGCCAGGTGTTGGTCTCGGGGTCGAAGGCGATCTGGCGGCCGATCGTCGTGACCTCGCCGTACTTCTTCTCCATCTCGGCGACCAGCGGGCTGAGATCGAGCACGCTCTTGATGTAGAGGTGCGGCCCGCCGGAGCCGTTGAAGCCGAACAGATCGTGGCCGGCCTGGGCCGCGACCTCGGCCGCCGCGCGCGCCGGCAGCTCCAGATGGGGGATGTGATCGACGGTGACGTCGATGCCGTTCTTCTCGCCCCAGTCCTTGGCGAAGGCGTCGAGCCAGGTGTCGTATTCGGGAACGAAATGGCTCCACTGGATGATCTTCAGCGACTTGTCCGCGGCGCTGGCGCGCGACACGAAGGGGGCCGAGAGGGCCGGCGCCAGGCCGGCGAGCGCCAGACCGGTCCCGGTCTTGGCCAAAAAGCGCCGCCTGGAGAAACGACGCGAGCTGTCTCCCGTTGACATCGCTTGCACTCCCGCTCGGTTATGGCCAGCCATCACTTTGATCCGAGATCCCCGGATGCCGGCTTCTGCAACGTGAAATAGACCGCCCGCCGCGGCCGGCAAGTCCCCGACGCAGGAACCGGCACCAGGATCGCCAAGTCGATTTTCTCAGCCTGCGCCCGGCACCTGATCCCTGTTCGCGCGGCCTCCCGACCCACTCACCCCAGCCACTTCTTGTAGATGCCGCGGATCTGCTTCTCGGCCCAGGCGACCGCCTCTTCCGGCGTCATCTTGTCGGTCGCGGCGCCGGCCATCATGTCGGGAATGACGTAGGCGTTGACGACCTCGTCGGCAGCCGGCCCCGCCGGGCCCGGATAGCCGTAGGCCGCGTGCCACTCGTTGGCGGTCTCCAGGATCTTGAGCTTGTCGGGCGGGTGCGAGCTCGGGTCGTCGGACAGGATCGGCATCGGCGCGGGCAGGACGTTCGCGAAGATCGGATGGTTGTAGCCCGTGCTCGCCTCGAAGCCCTCGGCCCAGTGCTCGGCGTAATGGCGCAGGAACGCCAGCGCGGCGTCCTGGTTGCGGGCGAACTTCCAGATGACATAGGAGTTCGGATTGCCGGCCACCAGCCGGCGGACCGGGCCGGCCGGCGTCTTCCACAAGAAGATCTTGTCGGCGAGCTCCGGGTTCGACTTCTGGATCGTGCGGTAGGCCGAGATCGGATTGTGGATCCAAGAGCCCTTGCCGGAGGCGAGAAAGCGGTTGTTGCCGGCGTCGTCCCAGGACAAAACCTCCGGGTCCATGGCCTCCTGATAGATCGCCCGAACGAGCTTCACCGCCTCGAGGGTCGCTTTGGAATTGATCGCGACCTGCTTGCCGCTCGCGTCGACCTCGGTGGCGCCGTAGGACCACATCAGGCCGCGCCAGCTGTTGTTGGGGTCGCCGCTGTGGCCGAGGCCGATGCCGACCGGATTGCCCCTGGCCTTGAGCTTGGCGCCGCCCTTGAGGATGTCCTCCCAGGTCTCCGGCACCATGCCGATCTCGTCCCACAGATCCTTGCGGTAGAGCCCCGGATAGCGAATGTAGTAGGCCGGAAATGCGGGCCAGGTGTTGCTGTCGGGGTCGTAGGCGAGCTGCCGGCCGATCGGCTGCACCTTGCCGTACTTGTTCTCCATCTCGGCGATCAGCGGGCCGAGGTCGAGGACGTGCTTGATATAGAGGTGCGGCCCGGCGGTGTTGAACGCGAACAGGTCGTGGCCGGCCTGGGCCGCAACCTCCGCCGCCGCGCGCGCGGGCAGCTCCAGAGCGGGGATGTGATCGACGGTGACGTCGATGCCGTTCGTTTGACCCCAGTCCCTGGCGAACGCGTCGATCCAGGTGTCGTAGGCGGGGACGAAGTGGCTCCATTGGATGATCTTCAGCGTCTTCGTGGCTGCCCGGGCGCGCGCGACAAAGGGCGCAAAGAGGGCGGGCGCCAGCCCGGCGAGCGCCAGACCGGAACCGGTTTTGGCCAGAAAGCGCCGCCTGGAGAAACCATGCCGGTCGTCTGCCATCTGCAGCACCCCCATTCTGATGTCAGCCGTAAATCAATTGGCCCGGACTTTCCGGGTACAAACTCCCATCAGTTATACGCTCGCACCGGCCGAAAAGTCCCGGACCCGGCACAATGCCCTGGCTTTTTTCTCCGCCCGCGGTGGCGGAACAGCGCGCGGCATCTCGCATCGGCGGCGCTGGATCGGCTAAAGTTCTCCAGCGGCGGGCGCGCCGCCATCGGGAGAGACTGGGATGCGGCGGGCGCGCCGCGGGTCAGGGGAGGCTGTCATGCGCAAGGATGTCGAGTTCAGGACCGAGGACGGGGTGACGTTGCGGGGCTGGCACTACCGGCCGGAGGGCGGCCGCGGGCCCTGGCCCACGATCGTCATGGCGCACGGCTATTCGGCGGTGAAGGAGATGTACCTCGACCGCTTCGCCGAGGTGTTCGCGGCCGCGGGCCTGGCGGCGATCGTGTTCGACAACCGCAATTTCGGCGCGAGCGACGGCGACCCGCGCCAGGAGATCGATCCCTGGCAACAGATCAACGACTATCGGGACGCGATCTCTTATGCCGAGACCCTGCCCGAGACCCGGGCGGACCGGATCGGCGTCTGGGGCTCGAGCTACTCGGGCGCGCACGTCCTCGTGCTCGGCGCGATCGACCGGCGGATCAGATGCGTCGCCGCGCAGGTGCCGCTGATCAGCGGCCATCGCAACGCGCGCCGGCTGATCCGGGCCGACGTCGTGGCGGGCGTCGAGGCGGTCTGCGCGCAGGACCGGCGCGACCGCTACGCCGGCAAGCCGCCCGGCATGATCCCGGTGGTCTCCGAGGACCCGGCCGGCCCGGCGGCGCTGCCGACCCCCGACAGCTGGCAGTGGTTCACCGAGACCGGCCGCACCCGGGCGCCGTCCTGGAGGAACGAGGTGACGCTGCGCTCGGTCGAGCTGTTCCTCGCCTACGAGCCCGGCGTCTACATCGGCTACGTGAGCCCGACGCCCCTGCTCATGGTGGTGGCGCTGGGCGACCACCTGACGGTCGCCGACGAGGCGCTCGCCGCCTACGAGCAGGCGCTCCAGCCAAAGAAGCTCGTGACCCTGAAGGGCGGCCATTTCGACGCCTACGTCGCCGACTTCGAGAGCGCCTCGGCAGCCGCCCGCGACTGGTTCGGCGAGCACCTCTCGGGCTGATCTGCTGCGCGCACGCGGCAACGGCGGCCATCGAACCTGTCCGCGGGCGTGGCAGCAACGGATCGAGAGCGCTGGCCACGGGTGAAGATCGTGCTCCGCGCCAATTCGGTTAAACTGAGGCAGCCGGCGCCAAATGGTGTGCGCGCCAGCTTTCAACCGCACGCGTCTCCGAGGAGAACGGCCATGTCCACACCATCGTCATCGACCAGCCGGCGCGACTTTCTCGTCAGCTCGGCCACCGCCGGGGCCGTCAGCATGCTTCCCGGGACGCTGCGCGCAGCGGCGGGCGGCGACTCGATCCGCCCCTTCACCGTCAGCATCCCGCAGGCGGAGATCGCCGAGCTTCGCCGACGCATCGCTGCGACCCGCTGGCCCGACCGGGAAACCGTCACGGATGCATCGCAAGGCGTGCAGTTCGCGACGATGCAGCAACTCGCGCGCTATTGGGGGACCGATTACGACTGGAGCAAGTGCGAGGCGAGACTGCAAGCCCTGCCGCAGTTCATCACCGAGATCGACGGGCTCGACATTCATTTCATTCAGGTCCGTTCGAAACACGCGAATGCGTTACCGGTCATCATCACCCACGGGTGGCCCGGCTCGGTCATCGAGCAGCTGAAGATCATCGATCCACTGACCAATCCTACGGCCCATGGCGGGACTGCGTCGGACGCCTTCGACGTCGTGATCCCGTCGCTGCCGGGCTATGGGTTTTCGGGCAAGCCGATCACGGCAGGCTGGGGGCCCGAGCGCATCGCGCGGACCTGGACCGTGCTGATGAACCGCCTCGGATACACGAAATATGTGGCGCAAGGCGGCGATTGGGGTGCGCTCATCACCCAACTCATGGGCGTGCAAGCAGCTCCGGAATTGCTCGGCATACATACCAACATGCCCGGCGCGGTTCCAGCCGACATCGACAAGGCGGCGTTCGCGGGCGCGCCGGCCCCATCCGGTCTCTCAGCCGACGAACGACATGCCTACGATCAGTTGGTCTTCTTCTACACGCACGGCCTGGCTTACGCTCAGGAGATGGGCAACCGTCCGCAGACGCTGTACGGGATTGCGGATTCACCGATCGGCCTCGCAGGCTGGATTCTTGATCACGACCGGGACAGCTACGAGATGATCGTACGCATCTTCGACGGCAAACCCGAAGGCCTCACGCGCGACGACCTCCTCGACAACATCACGTTCTACTGGTTGACGAACACGGCGATCTCTTCGGCACGCCTCTACTGGGAAAACAAGTTTGCGTTTTTCGCGCCCAAGGGCGTCAACATCCCGGTGGCCGTGAGCGCCTATCCAACGGAGATCTATACGGCGCCGCGGAGTTGGGTCGAGAAGGCGTTTCCCAAGCTCATCTACTACAACGAACTTCCCAAGGGCGGGCACTTCGCGGCCTGGGAGCAGCCGGCGTATTTCGTGTCCGAGATGCGCGCGTCGTTCAAATCCCTCCGCTCCGCCTGACGAAGGAGCCTGGAAATCGCGAATGTTCGAAGGAGGCACCGTATGAGACGGACTGTTTTCGTGCTGGTTGCCGTCGGAGCGCTGGCCGGCGTGGCCGCCTCCATCGCCCCCGCATCCGGACAGGCCGACGGCGAAGCCGCCCCGATCTACGGAGTCAAAATGCCCCCCGGATACCGCGACTGGCGATTGATCGCCGTGGCCCACGAAGAAGGCAAGCTCAACGATCTGCGCGCCATTCTGGGCAACGACGTTGCGATCGAGGCCTACCGGGAAGGGAAGCTTCCGCTCCCGGACGGTACCATCATTGCCCGGCTCGCCTGGAGTTACCTCCCGTTGGAGGAAAGCGAAAAAGCCTTTGGCCATCCTCAATCGTTCGTGGCCGGGCCGCCCAAGAACGGGGTTCAGTTCATGGTCAAGGACTCAAGAGAATACGCCGCGACCGGCGGCTGGGGGTTCGCTCAGTTCGACGACGGCAAACCAGCCAGCGCGGCCGTGCACAGGACGTGCTTTTCCTGCCACGCGATCGCAAAAGCTCGCGACTTTGTCTTCAACCGTTACGCACCTTAAGTCCGAGAGCCACAGGAGATTCGTTTTTCTCTCTTTGGGTTCCACGCGTCCGCTAGGCTCCGATGTCTCGAACACACGCGCCACCGAGCGCAAGGGGAGGGGGAAAGGACCTACAAGACGATCCGCGAATCGCAATCGCGTGGTGAGGCCCATCCGAGCGAGCAAACCGGTGCTCAGGAGATTGTCCTCTGAATAGCCTATCCCGCCGGCTTGATATTTTGATTGAGCGCAAAGAAGTTGGTCGGGTCGTATTTTTTCTTCAGTTCAGCGAGGCGAGGATAGTTCTCGCCGAATGCGGCTTGGATCGTGTCAGCACTTTCCTCGCTCAGAAAATTCAGCAGATAGCGGCCGCTCGAATAGGCGTCGAGCGCGTCCGCCATGGCGCGCGCCCAGGCGACATGGGTGTCGGCCTCGGCCGGATCGGTCCATTGCGCCATGAAGCCGACGTCATACTGCGCCTGACGCTGGGCAAACGCGGTTTCGGAAGTGCCGACCCGGCCCGCGGCGCCGCCATAGAACTCGACGACGACGGCGGACAGCGGCGATCGCATCCGGTTGGCGTGCTCGACGATCAGGTCGACCACCTCGTCGCTCAGTGCGCTCACGAAGGTCGACTTCCAGTAGTTGTAGGTGCCATCGGGAAAGGCGCCGTCGAGCAGCTTCTGCATCGTCGGCAACGGCATCGGCTGCACCGCGTCCATGAGCGGCGAGCCGAATTCGCGAAGCGGCCTCAGCACCCGCTCCCCCTCCGCGAGGTCGCCGCAATAGCAGGGGATCACCGCGACCGCGGGCTGGCCATCGGGTGTCGAGATCAGGGCCGCATACGCGGTGAGCTCTTCGGGGGCCGAGACCATGAAGTCGCGGTAATGGCGGATCACCTCGCGCGCCCGGTCGCGGGCGTGGACGATCAGCCCGCCCAGCACGGTTGCGACCGGGTACGCCCGAAACAGGAACGACGTGACGATGCCGAAGTTGCCGCCGCCGCCGCGCAGCGCCCAGAAGAGGTCCGGGTTGTCCTCGGCGCTCGCCGTCAGCAGCCTGCCTTCCGCGGTCACGACCTCGAAGGCGAGGACGTTGTCGCAGGTCAGACCATATTTCCGGACCAGCCAACCGACGCCGCCGCCAAGCGTCAGGCCGGCGATCCCGGTCCGCGAGACGACGCCCGCCGGCACGGCCAGGCCATGCACGTGGGTTTCGCGATCGAGATCGCCAAGCGTCGCACCGCCCTGGACCCGCGCCGTCCGCCGGCCCGGGTCGACGAACACGCCCCGCATCGCGGACAGATCGATCACGATGCCGTCGTCGCAGAGCGCACGCCCGGCGACGTTGTGGCCGCCGCCCCGGACGGCGACCAGCAGGTCGTTGGCGCGCGCGAACCCGACCGCGTGGACGACGTCGGCCGTGCCACTGCACCGGACGACCATGCCCGGCCATCTCTGGATGCTGCCGTTCCAGATCCGCCGCGCGCCGTCGTAGTCGGAATCGGTCGGCAGGATCACCCTGCCGGCGATGCCGCTCGAAAACTCCTCGATCGCCCCCCTGTCGATCGACCCGCCGCTACGGTTCTTCAGATCGGATGTTGCCACGGCTCCCTCCCAGACAAAGACGCGGCTGCGGAAGTAAAACCCGCGATGTCCCGCATGACCCGAAGCTGGAGCCGAGGTTGGCGCTTCTTGAGCCTTCACGCAAGACGGACGCGCGGCATGGCCGGCACCCCCGGCAGCCCGAACGGTGGTCGTGGCGGCCGATCGGGTGAGCGCTACGCGCGCCGCGGCGTGGTCGGGGTGCAGATTGAGGTATCAGCGCGGGGGGCGGGCGGCGCGCGTGGTGGCGACCAGGCAGAGGATCTCGAACATCAGGTTGGCGGCGTTGATGCAGGTGATGCCGGTCGGGTCGAGCGGGGGGGCCACCTCGCAGACGTCGCCGCCCACGATCTGGAGGCCGGTCAGGCCCCGCAGCAGCACCTGGCTGTCGCGCATCGACAGGCCGCCCGGCTCGGGCACGCCGGTGCCCGGCGCCTCGGTCGGGTCGAGGCCGTCGATGTCGAAGGTGAGGTAGGCGGGCCCGGCGCCCACCACCTCGCGGATCGCAGCCCCCACCTGCTCGCGGCCGAGGCGCTCGAAGTCGTCGATCGTGATCACGCGGATCCCCGCCGCCCGGCTGTAGTCGAGGTCGTCCGCGCCGTAGCGGGTGCCGCGCAGGCCGATCTGGATGCTGCGCGCGGGCTCGATCAGGCCCTCCTCGATGCCGCGCCGGACGAAGGTCGCATGGTTGATCCTGCTGCCCATGAAGTCGTCGAACACATCCGCGTGAGCGTCGAACTGAATCAGCCCGACCGGGCGCGCGGCCGCGATCGCGCGCAGCACCGGCAGCGGCACCGTGTGATCGCCGCCGATCGCCACCGGCGCCGCCCCGAGGGCCTGGACCCGTTCGAAAAAACCCTGGATCAGCGCGACGCTGTGGACCACATCCAAGGGGTCGCTCGGGGTGTCACCGACATCGGCCACGTTGCAGAGCTGGAACGGCGCCACGCCGGTTGCCGGGTTGACCTGGCGGATCAGGCGCGAGGCCTCGCGGACGCCGGCCGGCCCGTGGCGCGCGCCCATGCGGTAGGTGGCGCCGAGATCGAGCGGCACGCCGACCAGCGCCACCTCGAGCGGCGGCGCGAGTGCGCCCCGGGCCGCGCGCATGAAGGTCGCGATCTCCTGATAACGCGGCACCCGGCCAGAGTGGAACGGCGCGAAATCCCGATCGCCCGCCATGACGCCCGCCGCCGGCCCGCCTTGCGCCGTCCCCGGCCGGCCGGGCTAGATCCGCGCGCCGGGCAGGAACGGATCCAGCGTTACCCCGGAGAGCGGGTTGTCGCACGGCAACTCCGAGGCCGGCAGCTCATGGGCGTGGACGTCGTCGGCGCCGGTCTGGGCCAGGATCGCCAGTGCCCGGCGCTCGTGGTCGTCGTCGCGCAGAGCGACCCACAGCAGCAGCCCGCCGTGGTCGAGCTGGTCCCGCAGCCGCTTGGCCTGGTCGCGGCCGAACAGGCGCGCGGTCCAGGCGCCGACCAGGCCGCCGCCGCCGCCGGCGCAGACCGCCGCGACGATGGTCGCGGCGAGCGCCCCGCCCGAGGCGACCACCGCCCCGGCCGCAACCGTGGCGCCGATGTAGGCGAGACCGCCGATCATCCCGATCCGGCCGATCGAGAGCGAGTGGTTACCCACGAAGGCCGCGCGCGGCACGGTCGCGTCGTCCTCCAGCTCCTGCACCTTCTGATAGGCGTGGCCCAGCTTCTGCTCGATCGCCTGCGCGCCGGCCAGGAGACTGAGCTCCGAGCGATCGAAGCCCGCGTTCAACAGATCCTCGACCGCATTCTGCAAGGCATTGCGGTCGTGGAAGACCCCGACCGCCTCGCGGACCCCATGGGCCACTTTGGCCGCGTCCATCGCCGACCTCCCGCATCTGTGCGGCGCCAGGACACGAGCGCCGAGCCCACGGCGGGTGCCCTCGCGCACCATGATCATGCGCCCTAAGGCCGCCGTTGGCCAGCAGGAAGACAAAGATCGATCACCCGAGCGCCCGGCCGGACGCGCGGCAGCGAGGCCGCCGGAGAACGCCGGGCGCTCCGCGAGGCCGCCGGAGATCGAGCCGGGGCGGCTCTATGACTTCTTGAGCAGGGGATCGATCAGGCTCGCGAACTCGTCGATGTCGCGCGCGCCGGCATAGGACTTGCCGCCGATGATGAAGGTCGGCGTCGAGTTGACGTCGTGCTGGTTCTGGGCGTCGAGCCGGCTCTGGACGATTCGGTTGGCGAGGTCCTGGTCGGCAAAGCAGGCGTCCATCTGCGCATCGGTGAGGCCGCCGAGCTTGCCGATCCGCTTGAGCGCCGCCAGGTAGTCGTCGCCGCGCGCCCAGCTCTCCTGGGTCTGGAACAAGACGTCCAGGAAGCCGAAATAGCGCTCCGGGCCGGCGCAGTGGGCGAGGATCGCGGCCGAGAGCGCCCGCTGATCGAGCGGGAAATCGCGGAAGATCAGCCGCACCTTGCCGGGCGCGATGTAGCGCTCCTTCAGCAGCGGCAGCACGTCCTTGTGGAAATGGGCGCAGTGCGGGCAGGTCAGCGAGGCGTACTCGATGATCGTGACCGGGGCGTTCGGATCGCCGATCGCCTCTTCCTGCGGCTCGGCCGCGGAGCTCTGGCCGAGGACCAGGGGCAGCCACACGAGCGTCCATAGGCCCAGCACCGCAATCAGGCTACCGGACAGCCGCAGCACGACCTTCTTCACCTGCCCCTCCTCGCTTCCAACCCGAGCGCTCGCGCCAAGGATAGGTCGGCACCCGACGCGCGACAACCCGAGGCAATCTATCAAAATTGGCTTAACCGGCCCTGAATGGCCCGCCCGCAGGGCCTGCCGCTCCGCCGCCAGGGCAACGATCGGCGCCGGACCGGGTCCGTCCGCGACCGGCCCTCAGCTCATCCGCGGCCGGCGCTCATCCGGATCGGGGATCTGGGCCTTGACCGTCCGGCCGAGGACGCCGAGCGCCTGCCGCAGGTCCGGGGGCGTCACCGGGTCGACCAGCGCTGCCAGCTCCGAGAGCTCGTCCGTCGCCAGAGGCCGCATCGGGCGCGGCCCCCGCCGCTTGACCGGACGCACGGGCGGTGCCTGAATCAGCCGCAGGCGGGCGACCGCCGGATAGCCGAAGAAGTCGTTGATCCGCTCGAGCAGCTGCGGCGTGCTGTGCTGCAGCTCGAGCGCGAAGGCGCCGCCGACATGGACCGTGAGCACGCCGCCCGCCGGACCCGCTGCGCCGCTCAGCCGGACCGGCTGACAGCGCGCCCCGAGCTCTGGCCCGATCACCAGCGGCCAGTCGGTGAGCAGCCTCGCCTCCGCCAGCCCGCGCCGGCGCGCCGCCGGCTCGAGCAGCCGGCCGAGCAGCTCGGGCAGGCGCCGCAGCCCGCCGCCCCGGCGTGCGGTCGCCGGCCGTCCTCGCAGCTTCCGGCGTCGTCGACTGGACATCCGCGCGGCGCTCTGGCTCCGGGTTGCGCGACCACGGGGGACGAGACCCTGCCCGATCGCCCCGACGCTGCTTCCTCCTCTTAAACATGGGCGCCGTACGACAACGGGCAAGGGACCACCGGCCACCGCCGGTTGCGATGCTGATCCGCCGCCTGCTCGCCTGGTACGATCGCCATCGCCGCCTGCTGCCCTGGCGGGCGGCCCCCGGGGCCGCGGCCGACCCCTATCACGTGCTGCTCAGCGAGATCATGCTGCAGCAGACCACCGCGGCCACCGTGAGCCGCAGGTTCCCGGATTTCCTCGCGCGCTTCCCGAGCCTCGATGCGCTCGCGGCCGCGGACCAGACGGACGTGCTGCACGCCTGGCAGGGCCTCGGCTATTACGCCCGCGCCCGCGCCCTGCACGCGCTCGCCCGCGTCATCGTGGCGCGCCCCGGCGGCCGGCTGCCGAGCGACGAAGCAGCACTCCGGGCCCTGCCGGGGATCGGCCCCTACACGGCGAGCGCCCTGCGCGCGATCGCCTTCGGCCTGCCCGCCCTGCCGGTCGACGGCAACGTCCTGCGCGTCCTCGCCCGGCTCTATGGGATCGAGACGCCGCTGCCCCAGGCCTTGACCGACCTCCACGCGCGGGCGGCGGCGCTGGCGAGCGACCATCGCCCGGGCGACCTCGCCCAGGCGCTGATGGACCTCGGCGCGACCCTCTGCCGCCCGCGCCAGCCCCGTTGTCCGGACTGCCCGTGGCGCGCCGCCTGCGCGGCCCACGCGGCCGGCATCGCCGAGCAGCTGCCGAGGCGCGCCCAGAAGCCGGTACGCCCCATCCGGCGCGCACTTGCCTTCCTCCTGACCCGCCCGGACGGCGCGATCCTGTTCCGCCGCCGGCCTGCGGACGGCCTGCTCGGCGGCCTGCACGAGCTGCCCTCCAGCCCCTGGCAGGAGGGCGAGCTCGCGCTCGAAGCGGCGCTCGGCCACGCGCCGGCGCCGGCCGACTGGCGCCTGCACAGCCCCCCGGTCCGCCACGCCTTCACCCACTTCCTGCTCGAGCTGACCCTCGCCCAAGGCGCCACCAAGGCCGCGGCGAGGGCGATCGCCAGGGCCGGGCCGAGCGGGCTCTGGTGCCGGACCGACCAGCTGGACCGCCTGGCGTTGCCGACCGTGATGCGCAAGCTGCTGCGCCAAGCCGGCCTCGACGCTCCGGCACCGCTCGTCATGCCAACGCCCCCACCGGACCCGCGCGGCCGCGGCGATCCCTTGGAGCGCCTGAGAGAATCCGGATCCTGAGCGTCCGGCCGCGGGCCGGCGTTACGGCCGGTAGCGCAGCGCCTCGACCAGCAGGGCGAAGGCGGGCGCGTGCTGCCGGCGGCTCGGGTAGTAGAGGTGGTAACCGGAAAACGGCGGGCACCAGTCTTCGAGCACCCGCCTGAGACGACCCCTGGCGATGATGAGGCTGCGCGAGGTCCTCCGGCACATAGGCGAGGCCGAATCCGGCCAGCGCCGCATTGAGCATCTGGGCGGTCGCGTTGAAGACGAGCTGGCCTTCGACGTGCACCTTCAGTTCGTGGCCGTCTTTCTCGAACTCCCAGGCGTAGAGCCCGCCATGGGTGGGCAGACGCAGATTGACGCAGTTGTGACCGATCAGGTCCTGCGGCCGCTTCGGTTCCGAGCGCTCCTCGAAATACGACGGCGCGGCCACGACCGCCATGCGCGTGTCCGGCCCGATCCGCACGGCGATCATATCCTTTGCTACCCGCTCGCCGTGACGCACGCCGGCGTCATAACCCTGCGCGACGATGTCGGTCAGGCCGTAGTCGATGATGATCTCGACCTTGATGTCCGGGTATTCCCGCAGGAATTTCGCGAGCTTCGGCCACAGGACCGTGTCGGCTGCATGCTCGACGGCCGTGATCCGGATGGTGCCAGCGGGCTTTTCCCGAAGTTCGCTCAAGGCCTCGAGCTCGGCATCGATCTCCTCAAACCGTGGGCCCACGGTGTGCAGCAGGCGGTCGCCGGCTTCCGTCGGCGAGACGCTGCGCGTGGTGCGGGTCAAGAGCCGAAGACCGAGCCGTTCCTCGAGTCCACGGATGGTCTGGCTCAGTGCCGACTGCGACACGCCGAGCTGAGCGGCGGCCCTGGTGAAGCTGCGCTCCCGGGCGACCGCGAGGAAGGCGGCAAGGTCGTTGATGTTCGCCCGCGCCATTCAGAAGGCCTGCTTATAAGCTCATGCGCATTATAGCGTCTAATCGCATGCCGATCCACGACCTAGATGACCGTCAGCGCATCCATCGAGGGAGAGATCGGCCATGGACATCAAACGGAGCGGTTCGCAGCCTTCCCGTGAAGGCTCTGCAGAGTGGTTCACCGGCACGGTCCGTATCGATCCGCTGTTCAGCTCGCCCGATCCGGCGCGCGCCGCCGGCGCCAGCGTCACCTTCGAGCCCGGCGCGCGCACCGCCTGGCACACGCATCCGCTGGGCCAGACGCTGATCGTCACGTCCGGCCGCGGCCGGGTGCAGTGCTGGGGCGGGCCGGTCGAGGAAATCCGGCCGGGTGATGTGGTCTGGTTCGCGCCGGGCGAGAAGCACTGGCACGGAGCCACGGCCACCACGGCGATCACCCACATTGCCATTCAGGAAAAGCTCGACGGCAAGACCGTCGACTGGATGGAGCAGGTCAGCGACGAGCAATACGGGGGCGAATGCGGCCAGGCCGAATAGGCCCTTCCGATGGAAGCCCTCCGCCGCGACTCCGCATTCAAGGCATTGCAATGACAGCAGTTTCCATGTCCATCGCCCCTTCCGGGCCGCAGGCGGCAACTCGTGTCATCGCGACGCTGCTGCCGATCATGGCCGTGGTCCTGGTCGCCTTTCTGGTCATCGGGCTCGCCCTCCCGGTCCTGCCGCTCCATGTGCATCAGGGGCTCGGCTTTGGTGCCTTCGTGGTCGGCCTCGTCGCCGGCAGCCAGTTTGCTGCATCGCTCATCTCGCGGGTGTGGGCGGGACGCCACTCCGACAAGAGGGGCGCCAAGCGCGAAGTCGTCATCGGCCTCTTGGCCGCCGGGGCGTCCGGCCTGCTGTACCTGCTGTCGCTGGACTTCGTCGAATCTCCCGTCGCCTCGGTGACGATTCTCCTGCTCGGCCGCGCCCTGCTCGGTGGCGCTGAGAGCTTCATCATCACCGGCGCGGTCAGCTGGGGGCTGGCACTCGTCGACGCGAAGAACGCGGGAAAAGTGATCGCCTGGGTCGGTACGGCGATGTTCGCCGCCCTTGCGCTCGGCGCGCCGGTCGGCACCTCTCTCTACGCGATCGGCGGGTTTGCCGCGGTCGCGCTGGCGACGACGCTGGTGCCGCTCGTAACACTATTGCTCGTCGTTCGGCTGCCTGCCGTCCCCCCGTCGCAGCCCTCTTCGCAGCTCGCATTCATCAGTGTGGCCAGGGCAGTCTGGATGCCGGGGCTTGGTGCGGCGCTCAGCAGCATCGGCTTTGGCGCAATTCTCGCCTTCAGCTCGCTCCTCTTCGCCGAACGTGGGTGGACTCCCGTTTGGCTCCCGTTCAGCGCCTATGCGGCGTCCTTGATCGCAGCGCGCGTCGCCTTCGGCCACCTACCCGACAGGCTGGGCGGGGCCAGGGTCGCGCTCGTCTCAGTGCTGATCGAGGCTGCCGGCCTGGCGCTCATCTGGCTGGCGCCCGGCCGGGCTGTGGCTGCGGCCGGGGCCGTGCTCACCGGCTTCGGCTACTCGCTGGTTTACCCCGGCCTCGGCGTCGAAGCCGTCCGCCGCGCTCCGCCGCAGAGCCGCGGCCTCGCAATGGGCACCTACACTGCATTTCTCGACCTGGCGCTCGGATTCGGCAGCCCAGCGCTCGGACTGATCGCGGGTTGGGCTGGATTGGGTTCGGTGTTCCTCGCGAGCGCACTGGTCGTGCTCTGCGCGGCGGCGATCGCGGCGCGGCTCCTGAGAGCGCCGGCGGTCAGCCTCTGAACGAGAAGAGAACCCACCATGAGACGAATGCAGCTTCTGGCCCTCTCCTTGGCCCTCGGCCTCAGCCACGCCGCTTGCGGCGCCGACAGCAAGTCCGAGCCGGCGCCGGCATCCGGAACATCTCTTCAGGAGGCAAGCACCATGAAGATCAGCCTGAAGATCGGAGAGAAAGCAGTTACGGCCAGCTTGATTGACAGCGAGACCACGCGGGATTTCGTTTCGCTGCTGCCGCTGACCCTGACGATGAACGATCTGTTCCGGCGCGAGAAGTTCGCTCGCCTGCCGCGCGCCATTTCGGTAGGCGGACGGCACACAAAGACCTATGAAGTCGGTGAGGTGGTCTATTGGCCGCCGGGCCCTGACGTCGCGATCTACTACCGCCACGATGGGCAGGCGATCCCCGCGCCCGGCATCATCGTCATTGGCAAGATCAACTCCGGTGCCGAAGCCCTGAACGTGCCCGGGTCGGTCAAAGTGACGATCGAGCTTTTGGACCAGCAATAATTAAGAAGAAACCCACGACGGCATGGTCTCAGGGCGAGCTGCGCAAGATCGGCGTAACTTGGTCCGTCGCGCTCGTGATCGAGCAATCGGCAAGTAACCTTGAAAAGGAGGAGATAAACCATGCGAGGAACTGTTCTCTACAGTCCGGGCGATGTGCGCTTCGAGGAGCGCGCCGCCCCGACGATCGTCAAGCCGACAGATGTCATCATACGGTTGTCGGC
Source organism: uncultured delta proteobacterium (assembly GCA_963781505.1). Taxonomy (GTDB): domain Bacteria; phylum Myxococcota_A; class Polyangia; order Polyangiales; family Polyangiaceae; genus JADJKB01. The sequence continues at coordinate 36,777 of CAWAHB010000006.1, forward strand.
CACGTGCGTGTGCGGGTCTGACCTCTGGCCCTACCGCGGCATCCAAGGGGTCGGCGAGCCGACCCCGATGGGGCACGAGTACTGCGGCATCGTCGAGGAAGTCGGCAGCGCGGTCAGGTCGGTCAAGCCGGGCCAGTTCGTCATCGGTTCGTTCTTCGCCTCCGACAACACGTGCCCACACTGTCAGGCCGGCTACCAGACATCCTGCCAGCACAAGGAGTTCGTCGGCGGCGCGCAGGCGCCGCTCCTGCGCGTCCCGCTTGCGGACGGCACGCTGGTGGCCACGCCAGGAGTTCCGCCGGATGATTTGATTCCCAGCCTGTTGGCAACTTCCGACGTCCTTGGCACCGGCTGGTTCGCCGCCGATGCAGCGAACGTCAGGCCGGGTGCGACGGTCGTCGTCGTGGGTGACGGTGCGGTCGGCCTGCTCGGTGTCCTATCCGCCAAGCAGATGGGTGCCGAGCGGATCATCGCGATGAGCCGCCATGCGGCACGGCAGAAACTCGCCCGTGAATTCGGCGCAACCGACATTGTCACCGAGCGCGGCGACGAGGGCGTGGCCCGCATCAGGGAGCTGACCAAGGGCGTCGGCGCCAACTCGGTACTGGAGTGCGTCGGCACGCAGGAATCGATGATGCAGGCGATCCATTCCACCCGTCCGGGTGGGTCGGTGGGCTACGTTGGCGTGCCGCACGGGGTCGAGCTCGACGGCCAGGAGCTGTTCTTCGCCCACGTCCGCCTCCACGGCGGCCCCGCCCCGGTGCGCCGATACCTGCCCGACCTGATCGGGCTCGTGTGGAACAGGAAGATCGACCCCGGCAAGGTCTTCGATCTCACCCTGCCGCTTGACCAAGTGGCCGAAGGCTACCGCGCGATGGACGAGCGGCGCGCGATCAAGACGCTGCTGCGCCCGTAATCAAGGAAGATCCAAGTGACCACGTGGTCGAAAGACGAACTGCGCAAGATCGCTGAGACCGATGGCTTGCACATTTCGCCGGTCCGCAAGGACGGGGTGACGTATGGCACGCCGACGTGGATCTGGTCGGTCGCCGTCGACGACGCCCTCTACGTGCGCGGCTACAACGGGCAGACCTCCCGTTGGTATTAGGCCGCGGTGGGGCAGAAGGCGGGGAGGATCACCGCCGCCGGCATGACCAAGGAGGTCACCTTCGAGCCAGTCGACGGGCCGATCAACGATCTCGTCGACGAGGCCTACCGGGCGAAATACCGCGGCAGCCCATACCTCGGGCCGATAATCAGCGCACGCGCCCGCTCCGCCACAGTCAAGATCATGCCACCAGACGTAATGCCTGATCGTCCAGCAGATTCCGTGAGCACCTTCGGAACGGCCACGAGGCGCGGACAAGAACTCTAATGACATGTCCAAGGAGGATAAAATGCAGACACGCAAGCTTGGAAACAGCAACTTGGAGGTTTCGGCCATCGGCCTCGGCTGCATGGACTGAGCTTCGGCTACGGTCCGGCAGTCGACAGGCAGGAGGGAGTGGCGCTGATCCGGTCGGCCGTCGAGCGCGGCGTCACATCTTTCGACACCGCCGAGGTCTACGGCCCGTTCACCAACGAGGAACTCGTAGGCGAGGCTCTGGCCCCGGTCCGCGCGCAGGTCGTGATCGCCACCAGGTTCGGTCACGATCTCAGTTCGCCTGCAGGTCAGCAGCGGGGCCTGAACAGCCGGCCGGAGCACATCAAGCAGGTCGCCGAGGCCTCGCTCAGGCGGCTCAGGACCGACGTGATCGATCTGTTCTATCAGCATCGCGTCGACCCGGACGTGCCGATCGAGGACGTGGCCGGAGCCGTGAAGGACCTGATCCGGGACGGCAAGGTGAGGCACTTCGGGCTTTCCGAGCCCGGCGTGCAGACCATCCGTCGCGCCCATGCCGTCCAGCCGGTGACCGCGGTTCAGAGCGAATATTCCCTGTGGTGGCGGCAACCCGAGGAGGCGGTGCTGCCGGCGCTCGAGGAGCTTGGGATCGGCTTCGTCCCCTTCAGCCCGCTGGGCAAAGGCTTCCTCACGGGCGCCATCAACGAGAACACGACGTTCGACAGCACCGACTTCCGCAACAGCGTTCCCCGCTTCACGCCGGAGGCCCGCAAGGCGAACCAGGCCCTGGTCGATCTGCTCGGCCGGATCGCGGCCCGCAAGCAGGCGACGCCCGCTCAGATCGCGATCGCCTGGCTGCTCGCCCGGAAGCCCTGGATCGTGCCGATCCCCGGCACCACCAAGCTGCACCGGCTGGAGGAGAACATCAAAGCCGCTGGCATCGAACTGACGCCTGACGATCTCCGCGACATCGAGCTCGCGGTCTCCAAAATCACGGTGCAAGGGGCCCGCTACCCGGAACATCTGCAGCAGCTGGTCGGCCGCTGAGGCCGTCACCGCAACCGGAAGACAAGCTCACGAGCCGCAGCATCGAAGGAAAAGTCGTCGTCATCACGGGCGCGAGCAGCGGGCCGGGCGAGGCGACCGCCCGGCATCTGTCCGCGCAGGGCGCAAGCGTTGTGGCAGGCTGAGCCATCGGGAGGTTGGTCCCGGTGTTCCTGGCGCCACGCGCCTCCGGCCGCGGCGCGAACCGGGTTGCCTTCCTGACCGACGTAGCACCCCTGATCGGACTGGCGCAGGCGGCTTTAAATTGTATCATACGCCCTGGTGAATTGGCTCGGGCTTCACCGAGAGGTTGCGTTTTCGCGCGTTGCGGGTAAGGCTCAGAGCCTTCGAATCGCCTGCGCGGCCGCCGATCCGGATCGGTCGCTGCGGACCGGGAGTCGGACGCTATGGTTGGGAGCTGGATCGCGATGCGTGCGCTCTGCAAGCCGCTGCTGCTGGCGGGTCTTCTGCCCGCCCTCTGGGCCTGCACCACGGCCCTGCCGCCGGAGCAGGTCGAGGCGATGGGGCCGCCCTTGCCATTCAACGAGCAGCTCAAGGAGGGCTATCTGCAGCTCGCCGAGGCTCAGCGCGAGCAGACCCACCCGATCAACTGGTACCGCTTCCGCAGCAAGGCGCGCGACGCGATGCTGGGCAACACGGTCTGGCCGGACAAGGTCGCGAGCCGGGCGGTGCCTGAGGCCTCCCAGGTCGAGGCGATCGAGCTGCGCGAGCGCCTGCTGCGGGCGCTCGAAGGCGGCGCCCGGAGCGCGGCCCCGGCGGATGCCGCCGCCGCCCAGGTCAACTTCGAATGCTGGCTGCAGGAGCTGGAGACGATCCACAACCCGGCCAACTTCAGCGACTGCAAGGACAGCTTCCTGGCCGCGCTCGAGAGGTCCGAGAGCGCGCTGATCCACACGCCCTACATGGTGTTCTTCGACCAGGGCAGCAACCGGATCACCCCCGACGGCATGAACGTGGTCACGTCCGCCCGCGACGCCGTGCTGATCGCGCGGCCGACCCAGATCGCGGTCACCGGCTATGCCGACCCGTCCGCCGAGAAGCGCGCCGGGCAGGCGCTCTCCCAGCAGCGGGCCGATGCGGTCGCCGATGCCCTGCGCGCGGGCGAGCTGTCCGGCAGCACGGTCAAGGCCGCGGCCGGCGGCCCCGCCCCCGGCCCGACCGGCGAGCGGGCGCGCCGGGTCGAGATCACCTTCGGCGGCTGACCCGGCCAGGGCCAGGAAGGGCGACCCCGAAGCCGCGCGTGATCCCGCATCGCACCGGCGCAGCGCCCTGCCAAGGCCGCCGCAGCCAGTTGATCGGCGTCGGAATCCGGCGCGCATAGGTTGGCACCGCGCGGCCGCCTCCTCATATGAGGGAAATCCCGCGGGTCGCGCCCAGGGTGCGGCCGTTCGCGAGCCGGCTCGCGTCGCAGCCCCGAGGTGCGCATGAAGAAGTTTCTCCTGATCGTCCTGGGCCTGATCGTCCTGCTGATCGGCGTGGCCCTCGCCCTGCCCTTCGTCATCCCGACCGAGACCTACAAGCAGCAGCTGACCGCCCAGGTCGAGCGCGCGACCGGCCGCCAGCTCAGCATCCAGGGGCCGCTCCACGTCGCCCTGCTGCCGAGCGTGGCGCTCAAGGCCGAGAACGTGCGCTTCGCCAACCCGCCCGGCGCCGCCGACCCCGACATGGCCAAGCTCAAGGCGCTCGAGGTCGAGCTCAAGGTCTGGCCGCTGCTGCACGGCGCGGTCGAGGTCGCGCGCTTCGTCCTGGTCGAGCCCGAGATCCATCTCGAGGTCGCCAAGGACGGTCGCCCCAACTGGCAGTTCGGGCCCAAGGCCACCAAGGAGACCAATCCGCCCGCGGCCGGCGGCGGCAATTCGGGCGGCAGCACCACGCTGCCGGTCAGCGAGATCAAGCTCGGCGACATCCGGATCGAGAACGGCACGCTGACCTACAGCGATGCCACCAGCGGCGCCCATGAGCGGGTCGACGCCATCAACCTCACCGTCAAGCTGCCGGACCTCGAGAGCCCGCTGCAGGCGGACGGCGCGCTCGCCTACAAAAACCAGCCGATCAAGCTCAACCTGAAGCTCGACCAGCCGCTCGAGGTGATCCGCGGCGGCGCCTCGCCGCTTCAGCTCGCGGTCGAATTCGACGCCCGCCAGATTCGGCTTCACCGGCCGGATCAGCAATGGCGCCCAGCCCGCGGCCGTGGGCGGGCTCGATCTCGCCGTGCCCTCGATCCGCAAGCTCGCGGCCTGGCTCGGCAAGCCGCTCGACTTCCCGGGCCAGGGCCTCCAGACCCTGACCCTCAAAGGCAAGCTCGACGGCTCGCCCCAACGCGTGGCGCTGACCGACGTCGCGATCGGCCTCGACCAGATCGCCGCCAAGGGCGAAGTGGTGGCCGACCTCGGCGGCGCGGTGCCCAAGGTCAACGGCCGGCTCGACCTCGGCGCGGTCGACCTCAACCCCTACCTGCCGCCGCCGGCCCCGCCGGGCGGCCAGCCGGCCGCGACCGGTCAGCCGCAGCCGGGTGGCCAGCAGGCGGGCGCCGGCCAGGCGCCGGCCCAGGCCGGCCGCGCGCCGGGCCAGCAACCCGCGACCGAGGCTGCCGCCGCCGGCTGGTCCGACGAGCCGATCGCGCTGCCGCCCCTGGGCGGCGCCGACGTCGCCTTCGAGCTGACCCTCGACAAGCTCCGGGTGCGCGCCATCGAGCTCGGCCGCACCGTCCTCGACCTCACCCTCAAGGACAACACGCTCGTGGCCGCGCTCAAGCAGTTCGACCTCTACGGCGGCCACGGCAGCGGCACGCTCAAGGTGGCACTCGAGAACGGCGCCCCCGCGATCAGCCAGCAGTTCAAGCTCGACGGCCTGCAGGCCCTGCCGTTCCTCACCGCCGCCGCCGGCTTCGAGCGCCTCGAGGGCACCGCCAGCACCGAGCTCGCGCTCACCACCCGCGGCCAGAGCCAGCGCCAGCTCGTCCAGAACCTGAACGGCAAGGGCCTGGTCACCTTCGCCAATGGTGCCATCGTCGGCATCAACCTCGCCGCCATGGTCCGCAACGCCGCCGGCGCCTTCCTCAACCCCGAGGCCGGCCAGACCCAGAAGACCGACTTCGCCGAGCTCGGCGGCAGCTTCACGGTCAAGCAGGGCATCGTCGCCAACGACGACATGCACCTGCAGGCACCAACCCTGCGGATCGGCGGCCGCGGCACGGTCGACCTGCCCAGGCGCAGCCTCGACTACCGGATCGAGCCCAAGGCCACGACCAACCTCGAAGGCCAGGGCGGCAAGCAGGAGGTCGCGGGCATCCTGGTGCCGGTGATCATCCAGGGGCCCTGGGACCACCTGACCTTCACCCCCGACCTCAGCGGCGTGGTCGAGAGCGCGCTCAAGGACCCCGAGGCGGCCCGAAAGCAGCTCGAACAGCTGGGCGACCAGGCCAAGGGCATCAAGGACGTGCTCAAGGACGCCAAGAAGCAGGGCGGCAGCGACGCCCTGGTCGAGGGTCTGAGCAAGGCGCTGGGCGAAGACCAGACCCCGCCGCCCTCGGGCAACAACGCCCCCAAGAGCCAGCCCAAGCCCGAGGAGCAGATCAACAAGCTGCTCAAGGGCCTGCTGGGGAAGTGAGGCGGATCCTCGACCGGCGCGGGCGGGCCTGAAGGCAGGGTTTTGACGGGCCGCCCATATCCAGGCTATGGCTGCGGGCCGGCATTGGGTTCGAGTGGGACGAAGCCAAGCGGCGGGCCAACCTCGCCAAGCACCGGATCGACTTCGTCGACGCCAAGGAGATCTGGCAGGGCGACGTGCTCGAGATAGGGTCGTCCCAGGACCACATGGCGAGCCCCGCCACCTTGCGTATGGCCTGGTGCGCGGGCGGGTCATCACGGTCGTCTTCGCTCGGCGGGGCGACCGGATACGGCTGATCAGCGCACGGAGAGCGCGGCACCGAGAGCGACAAGCTTACCAGAATGCGTTCGGGCGAGGGGCTTGACCAGAGCCTGACCGACTGGGTGCGCCTCGACGCCTTGACCGACGAGGAGATCGCCGCGGCGATCCGGAACGATCCGGACAGCTTCGAGCCCGAGCCCGGCTGGCCCGAGCACGCCCTGGTCGTACGAGCCAGCCGACCCAAGCAGCGGCTCACGCTCCGCCTCGATGCCGGCTTGGTCGCATGGTTCAAGGCCCAGGGCCCAGCTACCAGGCCCGCATGAACGCCGTGCTTCGCGCCTACGTCGAGCGCGCGCGCAAACCGACGCCCTAACCACCCCGTCTGCCTCCTTGGGCCATTCCCTCGCCCGTCGGCATTTCGTCGGGGTCCGGAAGAGACTATGGTGCGCTGGGTTCGGACCAGAGAGGACGCGGCGTATGCATGAACGGGTCTACACCGTGCAGTGCACCTGGGACGCCGAGGCGGCGGTGTGGGTTGCCGCGAGCGACGACGTGCCCGGCCTCGCGACCGGGGCCGATACCCTGGATGCGCTGGTCGACAAGCTGAAGGTGGTGATCCCCGAGCTGGTCGAGCCCAACGGCCTGCTCCCGGCCGCCCCTCAATCGCGTATTGTGTCCCCATAATCCATTCTGCTGGTCGTTGGCCAGCCGTTCGATGCGATGGTCGAGCGCGAGGTCCGCGCCGCCGCTGACAAGGCCTCGAACGTGCGCCGCGACCTGCGCTGGGTGCCGCCCGAAGATGTGCAAACCTTCTTCCTGGCCAGCGATCTCGTGGTGCTGCCCTACCGCTCCGTGCTGAATTCGGGCGCGGTGATGCTGGCGTTGACGTTCGGCCGACCGGTGCTGGTGCCCGACCTGGGTGCGATGGGCGATCAGCAGGCGACGTTCGGCGCCGAGTGGATCCGGCTGTATGCTGGCGATCTGACCGTGACCGGTCTGGGGGCAACGAGCACCTGGGCGCGCACGACCGATCGCCAGGCTCTCGATCTCGAGCCATTCGACTGGCGAAGGCTCGCGAATCGCACCTGTAGGATCTATGCCACGGTCCTGTCGCGCCCGCCGCGTGCGATCTCGTCCGACCGAGCGGAAAAGAGCCGGACATGGACCGGGGTGTGATCTACATCGCCTTCGGCTTGAAATACGTCTCAGAAGCGCTGATCTCCGCCGCCAGCGTCAAGCACCACATGCCCGACCTACCTATCACCTTATTTTCTGATGTGGAAAGCGCCGGCCCTAATATCGACGATCTGGTTCGAGTTCGAACCCGACCGTTCTCGACCAATGTCCGCCGCCAAGCCCAGCCATATCACAACCTCGGCGTACCGCCACACGCTCTTTCTGGATTCCGACACTTACGTCTGCAGCGACCTGGACGATCTGTTCGCTCTCTTGGAGGTTTTCGATCTTGCCGCTGTCCATGCCCCCACGCGCGCTATGCATGAGGTCGATGGCGTGCCCGACAGCTTCCCTGAGTTGAACTCCGGCGTGATCCTGTTCCGACGTTGCGCCGCCGTCGATGCCTTGTTCTCGAAATGGGCAGGGCTATTCGCTCGCAACCTCGACCGTCTTCAGCGGGATGAGATCCGGTGGCTGCGTCCGGCCCACGAGCAAGTCCATGTCCTCGGCGATCAGGGCGCCTTTCGGGAAGCGCTCTGCCGCAGCGAAGTGAGGATTGCCACCCTTCCGCCCGAGTACAATTGCCGCTTCACGACCCCCGGCTTCGTCGACGGCCCGGTCAAGATTCTCCACGGTCGCGGGGTCGATCTCTCAGAGGTGGCGGCGCGCATCAACGCGGTAACGACGTGGCGGGGTTATGAGGAGCGGGCCGGCAGGCTCCGGCTGCGCCGCTACCCAATGCCGAGCCGCGAGCCTTACCGCCTTTCCAATATCCGCTATACCTTGCGTCGCCGGGGGATCCGCTGGACGGTTCGCGCCGCGGTCCGCCGTCTGCTTGGCGGTTTTCGCAACATGGCGTCGGGTTGACGCTATGCCCGATGAGGTCGAGGCGCCGCAGGATCGCACTTCCACGTCCAGGGAGTTAAGCCCGAATTCGCCGGCAGCGGATGCTTGACAAGGGCATTTACTCGTAATGCCCCGGCGTGTCGAACAGCGCGCCGCCGCCCGCCTGGAATATGAACTTGGCCATAAGCCCGTCTTCAATCGAGAAGGCGCAGGTTATGGCGGCACATTCCAGCCCGCGCACAACCAAGCTCTATGACCGGACGAACGATGCAGTGAGCTTGGGCGAGGTGGAGAGGGTGGTGTTTTGAACCGCTTTCTCCCCTTTTTCTGATCTCTGTTCATTAGCCACGGTACATAGCGCCGATAGCCTTCCATTTTTCACCAACTGCCTCAATAGACCCTGTTACCTCATCATGTTGGCGCTTAAGATAGAGCGCAATTGTGTCAGCGCGCGTTTTCTCGACAAGACCCCGATCCGGACTGCCGAATGAGTACTGATTGTCATATAAATAATAATACATCGGCACTTTTACGCGTTCGCGTCCACTCACTGGTGGATCACTGCGATCCGTTCCCGTGACGCGTATGTCTGAGAACCGACTTGTCTCATAGTCGACAAACTTCTGCACCAGGCGTGGTATTCGCGGCAAGAGATTTTCTGTAAGCTTGACAATAAGCTCTTTGTCTCCCGGTTTATTCGATACCTTGAAGGCTTCCTGGTAGAGCGCCAGCTCAAGCGAGCCAATTACTGTGAGATGGCCAGCCGTGAGCATGCCGAGACTGGTCGCGCCCTCCATGGTGCTGCCAGTCGCGAACTTCAGCGTTTCGAGTTTTGAGGGCGTCGGGACCGTCAGATAGTCACGGTAGGCCCAATTCAGGTGGGCCACCTCGTCGCCGATCTTACGCGCTTCGTTTTCCGCAATGGCAGCCCGGATGATAGCTCTTATAGCCTTGATAGCCTCCTCAAGCAGAATGTCGAGGCTTTTGTCGCCATTTTCAAAAATCGATGCAAAAATCCTAGCTCCGATGGCCTGGAGGACGCCTTCGCAAAGTTTGATAGCAACCCACATCCAAGTGAATGGCTCGAGGACCTTCACCGAGACGCTACCATCGCTTCGGACTATGCGAAGGATCTGAAACTCACCAAGCTCTTTGCTGACCGCGCCGAGGTTCATAATCTCGGCCGTCACCAGGGCCGCGCGAGCGGGCGGTGTGTCGGGACGAACGGTATCAGGGTTCATGGCATCCTTCCCGCTTTGGTTTCTCTTATTTGATATCGGTTCCTTACCCCGTGTCAACTAGCGACACGGCCATTCTGAGCGCCTTGGTGCCTGATCGGGCCGTGTCAAGGGCGACGGATGCGGCGAGAGAGGCCGGCTGAGAGCTAAGCCCCATCAACCAAGGAGGTGCCATCGGAGCTCGCTGCGGTCAAAGGGTGGGTCTCACTATTTCCTTTGCTACACCTAGCAGATAGCGAAGTAGCGATCGCCGTTGCAGCGGTACCATTTGTCGTGGCCATCTCTACATGTGAACTGGCGATTGTTTCCATCAACGAACCGGTACCACCTATTATTACAACACACGTAGCACATGCCGCCCTCACACCAGCCATCACCACTACTGCACGCGGACGGCAGGCTCATTTGTCGTATCTCGTCATCTGGTATTTCCTGGAGGAGTGCTTCTTGATAGTTATCCTTTTGATCATCCGGCACTCTTCGAACAGTCGGATTCGTCGGCATTGCCTATCCTTCCAACAACACCTACGCCTAGAAGAGCATAGGAGCGACTCGGCTAGGAGCACAACACGTCTAGATGGACCATTTTTTGGCGTTAGTCAACGAAAACAATGACCCGTCCGAAATTCAAAGATGCCATCGGAGCTCGCTGCTGTCAAAGGGTGGGTTCTCGCCATGCTCGGCCCGCTGCACTCGGGCTTGCGCGTGGCTCCGCTTCCCCCGCCGTTTGGCGGGCCTTTGACCTCCGCTCCACCCTCTGGCCTGCTCGAGGGGCAGATCGGCTCCGAGGAACATCGGGCTAAGCCGATCTCTCCAAGGAACATTAGAAGGTTAAGTTATAATCCGAGATTCCCCCAGATGGGCTCGGTTCCATGGCCAGGATGCACCTGTTGGGAGGATTAGGCAATCCACGTAGGCCCCGTGAAGGTCGCGGATGGGGCGCCGCAGCGCTCCCTCGGCAAGGCCAACCCACTCCGCGCCTGGTGGGGGCGCGTTTGTGGGATTGCGGGCGCACTTCGCCTGTGGGATTGCTGCTCACCTTGGACGCCTCGCTCATGTCAGGAGCGGCCTTGGCCTGAGCCGGGCGATCCGGCGCAGGATGTCGGCAAACAGCGCCCGCCGCACCGCGACCTCGGCTAGCTGGAAGACGACGTAGCGCCCATGGCGCACGATCCTGGCGCCGATCTTGACCAGCTTCTCGCGCAGGGTCGCCAGCGACCAGTGCTGGACCTCCGCAGGCAGCGCCAAGGTGCGCAGGAAGTTGGCGAGGTTGTAGGCGAGGGCGTGGAGCTGGAGCCGCACGGCGTTGTGGCGGAAGGCGTGGCACGACAGCCGCGTCCAGCGGATCGCATTCTTGCCTTCCTTGATGTGCTGTTCAGCGGTGCCGCGGCCGTTGTAGAACCTGACCACCCCCTTGGCCGGTCGGGTCAGGTTGGTCACGATGAAGCCGACCCGCGGGTACAGCTCGCCCTGGTGCCATTCGACCTTGGCCACCACCCGACGGGCTCGGGTCCAGCCGGCGGCCTGGTAACGGAAGCTGGCGTAGGACACGATCGGCTTCTTGGGCGGCCGGCCGACGGGTCGGGTCAGGAGGTAGCCGATCCGCCGCTGCAAGACCTGATTGGCCGGCAGCCGGATGGCGTAGCGGATGCCTTCGGCCTCCAGGAGCTCGTAAACCTCCGGCTTGGCGAAGGCCGCATCGGCGCGGAAGTAGAGAGTGACGCCTCGCTCACGGTAGCGGCCGACCACCGGCTCCAGCACGAGGCGCCAGTCCTCAGCGCTATGAACGTGGCCCGGCCGCAGGAGGCAGCGCTCAAGATCACCAAACTGGTTGAACAGGAACAACGGGTGATAGCAGGTGCAGCCGAAGTGGCCGTTCCAGGCTGAGCCCTCCTGCTGGCCGTGGGTCGGGCTCTCGGAGCTGTCCATGTCGAGGACGATGTTGCGGGGCGGCTTGCGATCATGGATCTGGTCGATCCAGGCACCGGACAGATCGGCGAGGGTCTCCGAGTTGGCATCGGTCGCCAACCACTCGGTCTCAAAGCGCCCCATCTGGCTGCTGGACGCCGCCAGGCGCTCCAGCCCCTCGCGACCAACGATCGCCCGCATCGCGGGGTCGCAGGCGAGCCGCTCGGCGTCGTTCACGTCCTCGTAGCCGGCGAGCCGGCCGAACACCGCTTGGCGGAACAGCCCGCTCAGCTCGTGGCGGGTGTTCTTGCCGCGTCGGCCGTCCAAGAGTTCCGTGATCGCGATCTCCGTGAGCCCCAGGACGTCCTCCAGCTCACGGTAGGCGAGCAACCCGCCGTCGGAAGTGATCCTGGCACCGTGGAACTCGAGCTTGATCCGCCTGTCGAAAGTGGGCCTCAGAGGCAGCTCACTGGCTTCACCCGTCGCGTGCCCCACGATCACGCCCCATCGGTCGTGCCAAACCCCTGACAACGTTAGCAAAATCTGGCGAGAACGTCATCAGATATTCAACTCATCCGGGGAATCCGGGTTAAGGGGACACAATACGCATCTGCCAGGGAGTTAAGGGGTACGCATCTGCCGGGTTAAGGGGACACAATACGCATCTGGGTTAAGGGGACACAATACGCATCTGGGTTAAGGGGACACAATACGCATCTGCCAGGGAGTTAAGGGGACACAATACGCATCTGGCCCCAGCCCCCCCACCAGCGGGATCGAGCGGCTGGGAGTTAAGGGGACACAATACGCATCTGGCCCCAGGCCCCCCACCAGCGGGATCGAGCGGCTGCGGGGGCTGAGCAGGTCGGCGTCGGGCTCGATGCGCCGGCTGCGCAGGTAGCGGGAGAGCCTCCGATACGGCCGCCGCCCGAAGTCGACCCGGTTGTCCTTGCGCAGGAACTGGACGATGGCGTTGCCCTGGCCGTCGACGTCGGCTCGTTGCTGGCTGTGGGCGGGTTCCTGCATCGCTCGAATCGCGTCATCGAAACCGAGCCGACCTTTCGACGCCAGGGGTTTCCATCAGCGCGTGCCGCACGTTCGCTGGCCGCACCGAATGCGACACAACTGTCACCCGGCGTGCACCATGCCGCAGGTCTCTTTCGGTGGATTTCTCCAGGCCGATTGATCCCGCCTGATCCTCGAGCATGCGCCGAAAGCCGTGATTCTTGAGCGGCTTAGGCGATATCGCGGTTTTCTCCAGTCAATGGATGGAGGATCAATGGATTGATCCGCCCGGCCGCCGCCGCCGCGAGGTCAATTCCAGCGCACGGATGTGAGTTATCGAGGCTCCACAAATGTATCATGCATGAGTCACTTCAAGTTCTGATGTGTGCCCATCATCGATGATTTTTCGGGTCAATCGTGCTTATCACTCGTAAGACATCTGCAGGACGCCACCAGAGTTCTTGTGGCAAGGGCGTTTCGACGCTGAACGATCAGATGAAAAACGGGCGATACACAGAATTTCTCCTACGAAGATTGATCATTGCGGCCGGGTCCCGCGATCAATCCGGAGCCTTTATCGGATCAATCGGCATCGAGGTGGAGGCGATGGAGGCTCAGTTGCCGCCGAACAGGCCCTTGATGGAGCGGACCAGGTGATCGACCATGGTGCCGAACGCGTCGACGACCGGGTTCTCGCCGGGCTTGGCGGGCGGCGGGGCGGGGCGGAACGGGAGGTCGCCCTCGGCGCGCAGGATGAAATCGCGGAAGATCTGGGCCGGCAGGGTGCCGCCGGTCACGCCCGGCATCGGTTGGCCGTCGTCGTTGCCGACCCAGACGCCGACCACCAGGTCGTCGGTGAAGCCGATGAACCAGGCGTCCCGGTTGTCGGAGCTGGTGCCGGTCTTGCCGGCGACGAAGCGGCGGAGCGAAGCCTGGCGGCCGGTGCCGCGCTCGAGCGTGACCTCGAGCATCGCCCGCATTTCGCGGACCACCGAGGGCTCCAGCACCGGCTCGTCGACCACCCGGCGCTGGTAGAGCACGGCATCCTTGGTGCCCCGGATCGAGAGGATCGCCTCCGGCCAGACCAGGCGGCCGCCGTTGGCGATCGAGGCGTAGGCGCCGGTCAGCTCGATCAGGCGGACCTCGGAGCTGCCGAGCGCCAGGCTCGGCTGGTCGCGCAGGCTCGAGGTGATCCCAAGCCGCCCGGCCATCTTGGTCACCGCCTTGTGGCCGACCTGGTCGGAAAGGCGGACCGCGGCGGTGTTGACCGACTGCGCGAAGGCGTCGGTGAGCGTGATCGCCGGCGGATAGGCGTCGTCGTCGTTGCGCGGCCGCCAGCCGTCGACCGCGATCGGCGCGGCCGAGATCTGGTCCTCGGGGCGCAGGCCCAATTCGAGGGCGGCGAGGTAGACGAACAGCTTGAAGGCGGAGCCGGGCTGGCGCTCGGCCTGGGTCGCGCGGTTGAACTGGCTGTCGGTATAGTCGCGGCCGCCGAGCATGGCGCGGACCTGGCCGTCCGGGGTCATGGCGACCAGGGCCGCCTGGCCGGCCTTGCCATTGCTGTGCGCGAAGACGCCCGCGACCGCCGCCTCGGCGGCCTGCTGGAGCTTGGCATCGAAGGTCGTCCGGACCTCGAGGCGGGGCTGACCGGGGTCGGCGTAGAGGCGGCTCTCGGCCGCCACCCAGTCGGCGAAATAGCCGCTGTCGGCCTGGATCCTGGGTGCTGCGATGGTCGCGGGATGGGCCTCTGCGGCGGCCGCCTGGGCGTGGCTCGCCTGGCCCTCCTCGACCATGGCCTCCAGCACCACCGCGGCACGCTTCCGGGCGAGCGCCAGATCGCGGGTCGGGGCGAAATAAGACGGCGCCCGGATCACGCCCGCGAGCATCGCCGCCTCGGCCAGCGACAACTCACTCGCCGGCTTGCCGAAATAGCGCCGCGCGGCGGCATCGACCCCATAGGCGCCGCTGCCGAGATAGACCCGGTTGAGATAAGCCTCGAGGATCTCCCGCTTGGTGAAGCGCGCCTCGATCCAGAACGCGTAGAACACTTCCTTGGCCTTGCGCACGAAGCTGCGCTCCGGGCTCAGGAACGCGAGCTTGGCCAGCTGCTGGCTGATCGTGCTGCCGCCCTCGACGATGTGGCCGGCCTTGAGGTCCTGGACCAGGGCGCGCGCGATCCCGATCGGGTCGATCCCCGGGTGCTGGTAGAAGCGCCGGTCCTCGATCGCGACCACCGCCTTGGGCAGCCAGGGCGACATCTGCCCGAGGCCGAGATAGTCGCCATAGCGGTCGCCGAAGCTCGCGAACGCAACTCCCGCCCGATCGAGCAGCGTGATCTGGGCGTTACCGGCCTCCGGCGCCGGCCGCCGCAGGTCATCGAGACCGAGGCTGGAATACCACCCGACCGCCACGATCAGCAGGATCAGGCCCAGCGGTCCGGTCAGCAGCCAGCGCAAGCGGCGCCGCGAGGGGCTCTGGGCCCGGCTGCGCGACCGCCCGGACGCGGCCGCACGCTGGTTCGGCGCGCGTCGGCGCGGGGCGCTCTTCGCTCTGGCCAAAGCCCGCGGTCCGAGGCGGCGTCAGCCCGGGCGCTCGGGCGCGACGATCTCGAGCTGGATCACGGCGGCGTTGATCAGGACCTTGCCGCGGTGCTCGAAGTTGACCGTGACCCGCTCGCCGACCACCGACTGCACCTGGCCGATGCCCCAGTCCGGCTGGGTCGGATGGCGCACCAGCGCGCCGGGCACGAGAAGGGAATTCATGGACCTCTACCGCGGGCGACGTCATCGAGAAAAAGCTTGCCCTTACTATCGCATCTTAAAGCACTACGGCAACCCCGCGGGCGCGATCTGTCGGTGACACAGGATATGACCGGTCTTCGTAGCACGCGATCTGTCCGGTTGGATTCTCCCTTCCAGCGTGGAGGGATGGATGCGGCGGACGGAGGTGCTGCAAGGACTGCGACGGATGAAGTTCGAGGACGTCTACGGCCGCTGGCGGCAGCGTCGGCTGAGCCAGGCGGAAGCCGCCGAGATTCTGGGCATGAGCGAGCGGAGCTTCCGCCGCTGGCGGGACCGGTACGAAGGCGAAGGCGCGGCCGGTTTGTTCGACCGGCGGCTCGGCAAGGCCTCGGCCAGGCGGGCGCCGGTCGACCAGGTGCACGACGTGCTGAGCCTCTATCGCGAGCGCTACGGCGGGTTCACCGCCAAGCACTTCCACGACAAGCTGCGCCAGCATCACGGCTTCACGCGCGGCTACACCTGGACCAAGCTCAGGCTGCAGGCGGCCGGCTTGGTCGCGAAGGCCAAGCGCCGCTCGGCACACCGCAAGAAGCGGCCGCGCCGGCCGCTGACCGGGATGATGCTGCACCAGGACGGCTCAACCCATCGCTGGCTGCCGGCGGTGGATCAGGAGCTCGACCTGATCGTGACCATGGATGATGCCACCAGCGAGATCTACTCGGCCTTTTTGGTCGAGGAGGAGGGCACCATGAGCACTTTCCGGGCGCTCGCTGAGGTAATCGCGGGACACGGCTTGCCCTGCGCGCTCTACACCGACCGCGCGAGCCACTATTTTTACACGCCAAAGGCGGGCGAGAAGGTCGCCAAGGATCAGCCGACCCAGGTCGGCCGGGCGCTCGCCCAGCTCGGGATCGAGCACATCGCGGCTTACGCCCCCGAGGCGCGGGGGCGTTCTGAGCGGACGTTTGGCACCCTCCAGGATCGTCTGCCCAAGGAGCTCGCCCTGGCCGGCGTCACCACCATCGAGGCCGCCAACCGCTTCATCTGCGAGACCTACCTGCCCGAGCACAACAGCCGCTTTGCGGTCGCGCCCGAGCACCCCGAGACGGCCTTCGTCGCCGACGCCGCCGGCGTCCATCGGGATCTTTTGTGCGTCCAGGAGGAGCGCGTGGTCGGCAACGACAACACCGTGCGCTACCGGGGCCTGTCGCTGCAGATCCCACCGAGCCCGATCCGGCCGCACTTCGTCAAGGTGCGGGTCAGGGTTCACGACTACCCGGACGGCACGCTGGCGATCTTCCACGGCCCCCGCTGCCTCGCCCGCTACCGCGCCGACGGCAGCCCGCTCGACCATGACCAACCGCTGGCCGCCTGATACCGCTGGGCGGCCGGCCCCTGTGGATCTGTGGACAAGCCTCCGGCTTGCCCACCAGCCCCACAGGTTCCACCACCAACAGCGGTCAACCCATGTGCTACCAACACCGGTCAACTTAACGTGCTATCGACACCCCGCGGGCGCGATCACGGGGTCGATCTCGCCTGGACGTGACGCGCACACCGACTTGGCGCTAGCTTGAACCGGGCGCCAGCTTGAACCGGCGCCAGCTCCAACCGGACGCTAGCTTGAACCGAGGCGCTAGCTTGAACCGAGGCGCTAGCTTGAACCGAGGTGCTCGCTCGAGCCGGGCGCTGCTCAAGCCCGGGCGTCAGCTCGAGCCGGGGCGCCGGCGCGAGGCCGGGCGCCGACTTGGGGCGGGGCGCCGGGTTCGGGCGCGATGTCGGGAGCGCTGCAGATGACCGTGCGACCCCTGCTCCGGGTCAGCGATCTCGCCCTCAGGTTCGGCGGGGTGGTGGCGCTCGCCGACGTCTCGCTCGACGTCGAGGAGCGCTCGATCGTCGGCCTGATCGGCCCCAACGGCGCCGGCAAGACCACGCTCTTCAACTGCATCAGCCGCCTCTACCGACCGAACCGCGGCGACATCCGCTTTCGCGGCCGCTCGATCCTGCGCCTGCCGCCGCATCGGATCGCCGCGCTCGGCATCGCCCGGACCTTCCAAAACCTGGCCCTGTTCCCGAGCCTGTCCGTGCTCGACAACGTCATGATCGGGACCCACGCCCGGAGCCGGAGCGACTTTCTCTCGGACGCGCTGCGCCTGCCCTGGGTCGGCCGCGAAGAGCGGCGGGTCCGGATGCGCGCGGAGGCTTTGCTGATCGAGCTCGGCCTTGAAGAGGTCGCGGCAACCCCCGCCCGCGCGCTCACCTTCGCCATGCAAAAGCGGATCGAGCTCGCCCGCGCGCTCGCCCTCGAGCCGACCCTGCTCCTGCTCGACGAGCCCGCAGGCGGCCTCAACCACACCGAAATCCAGGACCTCGGCCAGCGGATCCGGGCGATCCGCGACCAGCGCCAGCTCGCCGTGCTCCTGGTCGAGCACCACGTCCAGATGGTCATGGCGGTCTCCGACAAGGTCGTGGCGTTCAACTTCGGCCGCAAGATCGCCGAGGGCACGCCCGCCCTGGTCCAGCAGCACCCGGACGTGATCCGGGCCTACCTCGGCGCGGTCGCCTGATGGCAGGCCGCCTGGAGGTTGCCGGTCTCGAAGCGTTCTATGGCCAGACCCAGGCGCTGTTCGGGATCGACCTGACGCTCGAGGCCGGCAGCATCACGACCGTCCTCGGCGCCAATGGTGCCGGCAAGACGACGACGCTGCGGGCGATCTCGGCGCTGGTCCTGACCCGTGGCCGGATCACCTTCGATGGCCGCCGGATCGAGCAGCTGAGCCCCGAGGCGATCGCCCGGCTCGGGATCGCCCATGTCCCGGATGGCCGCGGCACCTTCCTGCGCCTCTCGGTCGCCGAGAACCTGCAGCTTGGCGCCTATGTCCGGCGCGACCCGGCCGGCATCCGGGCCGATCTCGAGCGGGTCCAGGGCTATTTCCCGGTGCTCGCCGAGCGCCGCCGGCAGCAGGCGGGCACGCTCTCCGGCGGCGAGCAGCAGATGCTGGCGATCGCGCGGGCGCTTATGCTCCGCCCGCGCCTTTTGCTGCTGGATGAGCCCTCGTTCGGCCTCGCCCCGCTCGTGGTCCGGGAAATTTTTCAGATCCTCGGCCGGATCAACCGCGAGCACGGCGTCGGCATGCTCCTGGTCGAGCAGAATGCCGAGCTGGCGCTGGCGCTGGCCCACCACGCCTACCTGCTCGAGACCGGCAGGGTCGTGCGCGCCGGGCCGGCGGCGGAGCTGGGCGCCGACCCCACCGTGCGCCGGGCCTATCTGGGTTACTAGCGATCGGACCCGACGCTTCGGCCCTTCGCTCGCGACGCCGGTGCGCCGGGCCGGGCGATGTGCCATCCTGGCCACCTGGTGGGAGGCAAGCCATGCGCATCGAGCAGATCGAGATCTGGCCGGTCCGGGTGCCCTACACCCATGCCGAGCTGAGCTCGCTGGTCGCCCGCGACGGCGTGACCGACGTGATCGTCAGGCTCACAGCCGACAACGGCCTGCAGGGCTGGGGCGAGTGCACGCGCGCGGCCGATGCCGCCGGGATCGCCTGCGCAGTTGCCGCGATGCGCCCGATCGCGCAGGGCCGCGACCCCTTCGACATGGAGGCGATCGCGCGCGACGTGTTCGTCGCCGGCGCCTGGCAGTTCCAGCCGATGACCGGCAATTTCGCCTTCGCCGGCATCGACATGGCGCTCTGGGATCTGTGCGCCAAGGCCTGCGGCCAGCCGCTCTACCGCCTGTTCGGCGGCGCGGTGCGCGAGCGCGTCGATTATTTTTGCTACCTGAACTGGGGCAGCCCCGAGGCGGTCGCCGGGCAGTGCCGCGACGGCGTCGAGCGCGGCTACACCGTCTTCTACCTCAAGGTCGGCGTCGACGCCGCGGCCGAGGAAGCGATGCTCGCCGCCATCCGCCGCACGATCGGCCCGCACCGAAAGATCCGGATCGATGCCAACCAGGCCTGGACCGTCCCGGAAGCGACCCGGCTGCTCACCGACTGGCACGAAAGGTTCGAGATAAACTTCGTCGAGGCGCCGGTGCCGATCGATCCGGTCGAGCTAATGCAGGACCTCAAGCGCCGGGTGCCGGTACCGCTGTGCGTCAACGAGGGCCTCTGGCGCGAGGCCGACGCGTACCGGATCATCGACAGCCGCTGCGGCGATTTCTTGTGCTTCAGCTCCTATTGGGTGGGCACGCTCCGGCGCTTTCAGTCGCTCTGCCACGCCGCGCAGGCAAAGGGCTGGCAGGTCTGCAAGCACACCCACGGCGAGCTCGGCCTCGCCGCCGCCGCGGGCCAGCACCTGATGCTGACCCTGCCCAACGCCACCGACGGCCACCAGCAGACCGCCCAGTTCATGGCGGGCGACATCCTGACCGAGCCGCTGCCAATCGCGACCGGCCCGACCTGGGGCCGGATCGAGGCCCCCGGCCTCGGCGTCGAGGTCGACGAACAGAAGCTCGCCCACTATCACCAGGCCTTCCTCGCCCACGGCGACTTCCCGCCCTACAGCACCAGGTTCGAAGCGCCGACAGGCGCCCGCTGACCGGTCTGTCACCTTTCGATACTAGCGATCGGGACGGCGTCATCGCACGCCTCATCGTGGGCGGCAGAGCCATAGACGGTACGCAACCAAGTAGAAGCGCTGGAGGAGTTGAGCTCGTTCTTCACGCGCCGTTCCATCTCTTGCGCCGTCTTTCCGCGGACCAGCCAGCCAAGAGGGACGTTCTCGTCATCGTTGCGGCCATCGTCACCCTGAAGCACGACATCGAGGGCCAGATTTCCGCACCCGGCCATCAAAGAGCGCTCGTGCAGCAAAAAGTCGTGGGCGGCACGCCCGCGGCCGGCGCGCGCATTGAATAGCGCTCTGATCGGATCCCCGAGCTCTGCGAACCACGCGGTCAACGGTCGCTCAGCAGCCTCTCGTTGTTCCGTGGCAGGACGCGCAGGTTCATTCGTAAGCAGCAGGACGGCTGGTCGCACATACACGGAGTCGCACTTGTAGCCGCTGGGACAAGTGCCGCCGACGCGCTCGGGTTCGGCATCCTTATGGGAGCGTTTCAGCTCGCACTTAAGCGTGCCAGGGTGGGCGTCGGCCGGTTCGCACCAGCCACGAATCGCTTTCAAGATCTCGGCGGCCGTCATCGCTGCCGAATTGTCGACGAACCCTCCATCGAGGAGATGGTAGGTCCGCTCCTCGCCAGCCTGGTCGGCGAACGTCAGCATGCCGGGCGGACTGACATATGGAAAGCGAGCACTCAAACCGGCCGCGGCCGCCGCCGCAAGCGCCATGCACCTATGGAACTCGCCATCCGGATCCGAAGGCCGGTCGGCACAGGAAATCGGCTCCCCGTCGTCGAGCTGCCGTCCGGTCAGCGTATCGACCGCGTCGACGAAGAGCTGCCGGTCGAGTCGGACATCGCTCGCGATCCAGCGTCGGCCCTTCTCGACCTCGGTGGCCGCGAGGAACAGCGCCGGACGGGCAGCGTCGGCGTCGGCAGGACGAACGACGTCGATGAACCCCTTCGCATGGCCCCGCGACTGCCATTCGGGCAAGGCGCGTTCCCAGGCCGCCTCGAGGAACTGCTGTCGGTCCGGCAGGAAGACCGGAGTGCCCTGCGGGAGGATAGGGGCCAGCCAGCCCGTGGGAACGAACCGTTGGATGAGATCCGGGAACAGGGCGCCAGCAAGGGTCGGAGCGAGAAAATCCTCGCTGAAAACGGCCGCCAGTTGGCATGCAAGTCCGCCCGCTTCGCCCGACGAGCATCCGTCCTTGACGGTCGCGAGTTGAGTCGATTGGGCCTTTCTAACCCGCAATCCGGCTGATGGAGCTTGGCGGCAAAGGCGAGCGCTCCGACCGATCCGCCCGAAACGCCGGATAGCGCGAAGAGGCTGCACGCGAATGCCGGGTCACGATCCTGAAGGGAACCCAGCACTAGCAGCCCGTTGATAAAGCGCCATCGTCGGGTGTGACGATGACGACCGCGATCGCGGCGGGTGTGGCCGGGGCGGTCGATCCGGTTTTCGGGCCGACGAGCAGTATGAGGAGGAGGCGATCGCCGGTGGCCAGCCACAGGAGCCGGAGGTCGGCCGCCGCCCTCGGGGTGCCGGCACCGAACAGCGCGCGCATGATCAACCCAAGGTTGTAGGCCGCGACGTGCACCCGGTAGCGCTTGGCGACGTTCTCCCGCCCGCGCAGCCAGCTGCGGCGCATGCCGCCGCGATCCAGGACGTGCGCGAACGCCCGCTCGCACAGCACCGCGCGCAACACCAGCGCCACCCGGGCGACCCCGGACAGGAGCCGGCGGCGGTTGGCGTAGACCGCGCGCCTGGCCTCGTCGTCGCCGTGCCAGCGCAGCACGGTCCTGCGGCCGGGCTCGGCGATCCGGGTCGTCCAGGGGCCCTCGTCGAGGCGCTTGAGGACCGCGCGCGCGTGGTAGCCCTTGTCGGCGACCACTTCGGCCGGAGCCTCGCGCGCCGGCGCCAATTCCAGGGGTTCGAGGTTCGACGCCGCGACCTCGAGGGTCGCCTCGAGCGTCAGGGTGTCGCCGGCATCGCCCGGATGCACCGTGGCCGCAAGGATCGCGCCGCTGTCCAGATCGACCGCATGCTCGGGCTTGTAGGCCAGCCGGGTGCGGCCGTCCTTGAGCCGCGTGATCCGCGCCTCCGGGTCGACCGGACTGACCCACTCCGCGTTCGAGACCCGCTTGCCCGCGCGCGTGCGATCGAACTGGCGGAGCTGATCCGCGCTCGGCGTCGCCAGCCCGCTGGTCCGCGCGAGCTCACCCAGCATCGCCTGCCAGCCGCTGCCATCGGTGCGCCGCACGATCGCGCGCATGGCCGCGTTCGCCTCCAGGGTCGAGGCATCGACGCCTACCCGCCGGCCCTGGACCAGCCCGCGGGCCGCCAGCAGCCCGAGCACCAGCGCGAACACCGCGTCGTGGACCTCGAGCGGCAGCCGGGCCCGAGACCGCGACAGCGTGCTGTGATCCGGCACCGCCGCGCTGGGCCCGAGCTTCAGGAACTGCCGCAAGGACAGGCTGTCGGCGCAGCGCCACGCGATCCCGCGCTCGCTGTCCAGGCCTTCGAAGTACCCGACGAACAACATCCGGAAGTAGCGCCCCGGAGGGACCGACGGCCGGCCCGCGCCGACCGCATAGTGCGGCGCGCACAGCGCCTCGACCTCGCGGTCGAACCCGGCCTCGTCGAGCACCGCGTTCAATCGGTCGTAGAACACATGCCCCGGCGCGCTCGGCACCTCGTGCCAGCCGATCAGCAACGCCTCCTGCACCGCCCCTTGCCGCCCCAGCGCCATCCACCGCCCCACCCGCCAATCACTCAACCAATCCCACCACGACCATCCGACTTTTTCAACGGGCTGCTAGGGCAGTCCACATCGCTGCCCGCACGCCTCCGCCCTGGGCGGCGGCGACCACCAGCGGGTAGGGATTCTCGTCGGTACTGAGATTTGCCCGCAGCGCAAGCCAACGAGCAAGATGTCGCTCAATGGTCGGCCTGCTTGCGACCCGGCTGCGCTCCCGAGATGCGGCATCGGTGGCCGCCACCTGTCGAACGGCGTGGTTGTCGGTGCCACCGAACCGCCCGATTATGGCCGCGACGACGACGGCGATCGTGATCAGCCCGAGTACGGAACCGTACTGGCGACGGTTGACCGGATGGCACAGTCTGCAGGTGCCCAGAAAGCCAAAGAGTCCGATCGATATCAGTATGATGAACGCAGTTCCGATCTCACGTGCAATCCACAGGCCGGACGGCAGCGCGAAGAGGATCACGACAGCAATCGAACCCCAAGTCGTATACATCACGGCATGACGAGTGCGCAGCGGCAGACTATCCAAAGGTTCTCCGGCTTGGCGATGATGCTCGCGGATCATCGCGTCGGTGAAGCGGTTTTCAGGTATTTCTTGAATCGAATGCATGTGCGCGGCAACAGATTGCAGCCTGCGCTGCCGAGTGCATAGCAAAACAAAGACGATCAGTTCGACAAACACGATTCCAACCGCGATGGTGATGGGCTTTCCGCCCACGTCGCTCAGCCGGCCTGTCCCCACGAACAGGCCGACGGCCATACCCAGCCCCGGCAGCAAAGCGATACAGCGCGGAGTCCAGCGGCGCCAACGATCACACGCCTTGTCGTACGCGCCCGCTGACTGGTGCTTGGCCAAATGCAGTCGGTACCAGAAGAGACGTGAACGTAAGGGTCCATAAGCGACGTAGAACACCGATCTGCCAGCGTACCATATGCTATAGGTCGTCCCGATCAAGCCCACAATCAGAAAAACGCATGCTAATACATTGCCTTCGGAAATATCCTCAGCCAAGCGGAGACTGATTTCGCGTCCCTGCGGAACGAAGACGAAGACAATGAAACCAATAAAAGACCAAACGATAGCCCAGGCCGCTGGGCGAATGATGGTCCAACGGAGATGCGCCCAAATGCAGGCTCGCCTGAAGATTCGCGGGCCAAAATTCCATGGACAAGCGACCCAATCCGGCCGGAAATTGCCAGCATCGTTGCCTCCTCGGTTTGTTAATTTCGCTGGCCGCAGGCTAGCGCAGACGTTGAGGCGGCTCTGTGAGATGCTTCACACCCGAGCGAAAGAAATCGCTGGTCGGGTGTGCGCGATTTCGGGAACGACGGCGCGTCGGCCCGTGCGGACATTTTCCGAAGGCAACCCTGACTATCGGGTCGGCCCCGGATGGAGTCCGGACATGTCGAGGCCAAGGTCGCGACCCGTAAGGAGGGCGGCCAGGATTTT
This sequence comes from uncultured delta proteobacterium, assembly GCA_963781505.1. GTDB lineage: Bacteria > Myxococcota_A > Polyangia > Polyangiales > Polyangiaceae > JADJKB01. Next base: position 60,741 of record CAWAHB010000006.1, read on the forward strand.
GGCGGAGCCGTGGGCGAGGGTCCAGCCGAGGTGGCCCTGGCCGACGTTGTAGTAGAGGTTGGCAAAGCGCGAGCGGCCGAGGATCGGCGCGCCATGCGGGGTGACCGGGCGCAGGCAGCAGAACGGCTTGAGGTCGCCTGCCGCCTCCAGGCACTTTTGTAACTGCGGAAAGAGGCCGGTGAAGCCCGCTATGAAGGCTTGGAAGCGGCGCGGCTCGGGGGTCGTGTCGTAGCCTGCGATCTCGGCGAGGCCGCTCATGCGCAGGCGGCCCGGCAGCGGCATCATGCCGAATTTGCGCAGCTCGTCGACCACCGGGATCAGAGGCGCGTCCGGGAACGGCGCCCTGGGCACGGTGATGCTGTAGCCCTTGACCGGGATGATCGGCAGGCGGACGCCGAGCGGGCGCATCAGCAGCGGGCTGTCGGCGCCGAGCGCCAGGATGTAGGCGTCCGCGCTCAAGGGGCCCCGGTCGGTGCGGACGCCCGCGATCCGGGCGCCGTCGATCTCCAGGGCTTCGATCCTGGTCTCGAAGCGGAACCGGGCGCCGCGCTCCTGGCACCAGACGGCGAGGCGTTCGCAGAACTTGAAGCAGTCGCCGCCCTCCTCGCCCTCGAAGTGGATACCACCGGCGAGCGAGTCGATCCGGGGGGCCAGCGCCGGCACCAGCGCCAGGCAAGCCTTGCGGTCGAGGACGCGGAAATCGAGCCCGAGCGGTTGCTGGCGCTCGGATGTGGCGATCGCCTCGTCCAGGCTCTTCTGGTCGGAGTAGACCTTGAGGGCGCCGCCCGTGACCCGGTCGTAGTCGAGGCCGGTCGTCGCCCGGATTTCCTTGAGCGCCTCGAGACTGTAGAACGCCAGCCGGAGCACGGCCTGTGTGTTCGCCCAGGACGGCGCGGCCCGGGACGCGCGCATGAAGTCGAGCCCCCAACGCCAGATCCGCGGCAGCTGGCCGACGTGGATCAGGATCGGCGCGTCCGGGCGCGCCATCGTCTTCAGGGTCTGGGCTGGCACGCCCGGCGCCGACCAGGGGACCGCCTGGCTGATCGCGACGAAGCCGCCGTTGGCATGGCTGCACTCGCGCGCGACCCCCGCCTGACGCTCGATCACCGTCACCTCGTGGCCGTCCTTCAAGAGAAAAAAGGCGGTGGTGACGCCGATCACGCCGCCGCCCAGCACCAGCACCTTCATGGGCGGCTCCGCGCCCGGGCCCGGGTCACCGGCCTGCTCCCATCCGCGCCTCCAGATATTCGGCCGCGCGCATCAGGGGAAAGCTCATGATGTAGTAGAAGACCGCCGCCAGCACGAAGGCGTGCATCGGCAGGAAGGAGGAGGACGCGAGGTCCTTGGCCCGCAGCATCAGCTCCGGTGCGGCGATGATCGAGCACAGCGCCGTCTCCTTGAGCAGGCCCACGGCATAGTTCGCGATCGGCGGCACGACCACCCGGACCGCCTGGGGCAGGATGATCCAGCGCATCGCCTTGGCCGGTGTCATGCCGATCGAGAGGGCTGCCTCCATCTGGCCGCGGTGCAGGGATTCGATGCCCGAGCGGAAGACCTCGGCGAGAAAGGCGCCGCCGTGGATGCCGAGCCCCAGGACCGCGGCGGTGTACGAGGAAATGACCAGGAACTTGTAGCCCATCTCGGGCAGGGCGAAGTAGATCCAATAGAGGATCACCAGGACCGGCACGCCGCGAAAGAAGCCGATATAGACCCTGGCGAAGCCGCGCAGCAGGGCAAAGCGCGAGATCCGGAGCAGCGCGATTACCATGCCGAGCGCGCAGGCCAGGCAGAACGCGGCCAGCATGAGCTTGAGCGTGCCGAGCGAGGCGATGCTCATCTCGACGATCCAGTCGCCGAGATGGTTCTTGTAGCCGGCCAGGAAATGGATCACCGCCGCTAGCGCCAGCGCTGCCTGGCCCGCTCGAAGCGCCGGACGATGTAGGACAGCGGCAGGGTCAGCGCCAGATAGAAGAGCGCGCAGACCAGGTAGATCTGGCCGCTGATGCTGTGCATGAAGGTCGCCTGGACCAGGCGGCGTGCCTCGAACATGATCTCGGGTGCTGCGATGGTCGAGATGATCGCCGTGTCCTTGACCAGGCCGATCGCGTAATTGCCGAGCGGCGGCAGCATGATCCGGATCGCCTGCGGCAGGATGATGAAGCGCATCGCCTTGGCGGGCGTCATGCCTAGCGACAGCGCCGCCTCCATCTGGCCGCGATGCAAAGCCTCAATCCCGGCCCGGTAGATCTCGCCGACGTAGGCCGCGCCGTTGATGCCGAGACCGATGATCGCAGCACTCACCGGGTCGAACTCGATGCCGATGTCCGAGAGGCCGAAATAGATGATGAACAGCTGGACCAGAGCGGGCGTGCCGCGCAGCACGTCGGTATAGACGAGCGCCAGCCAGCGGATCGGCCGCAGCCGCGAGATCCGCATCAGGGCGATCAGGAGGCCGAGCAGGAGCGCCACCACCAGCGCGCCGAGGGTGACCCGGATGGTCATGCCGGTCGCGTGCCAGAGGACCGGCAGGATCTCCGGCAGCCACTGCCAGAGCTTGGTCCAGAACTGGAGCATCGCCGGGGCGGCTAGCGCTCGAGGATCTGACGCAGGAACAGGCGGGTGCGCTCGTGCCCCGGCGCCTTGAGGATCTGCCCGGGCCGGTCCTGCTCGACGATCTGGCCGCCGTCCATGAAGATCACCCGGTCGGAGACCTCGGCCGCGAACTGGATCTCGTGGGTGACGATCACCATCGTGCGACCCTCGAGCGCGAGTTCGCGGATCACCTTCAGGACCTCGCCGATCAGCTCCGGGTCGAGCGCCGAGGTCGCCTCGTCGAACAGCATCAGCTTCGGCTGCATGGCGAGCACGCGGGCGATCGCGACCCGCTGCTGCTGGCCGCCCGAGAGGCGCTCGGGATATTCGGCGGCCTTGTGGGCGAGGCCGACCTTCTCGAGCATCGCCAGCGCCCGCGCCTCGGCCTCGGGCTTGGGCACCCCGAGCACCCGGCGCGGCGCCACGGCGACGTTGTCGAGCGCGGACAGGTGCGGAAACAGGTTGAAGCGCTGGAACACGAAGCCGATCTCGGCGCGCTCGCGCGCCAGCTCGCGATCGCTGAGGTGAACGAACCGGCCGCCCGCCTGCTTCTCGCCGATCAGGGTGCCGTCGACCCAGACGTGCCCCGAGCTCGGCTTCTCCAGGTAGTTGATGCAGCGTAACAGGGTCGTCTTGCCGGAGCCGCTCGGGCCGATGATCGTGACTTTTTCCCCCCGCCCGACCTCGATGCTGATGCCCTTGAGGACCTCGAGCGCGCCGAAGTTCTTGTGCAGATCGACGATCCTGAGCAGGGGCTCCATTCGACGCTGGCGCAGTCCGATGATCGACAGGAGACGCCCGGCATGGCCACCGCAGCCATGCCGGGACGCCTCACTATGGCGCCCGGCTCGCGGCGGGCCGGAGCTAGAAGCAGTGGTCGCCGTCCGGCGCCACCCAGTCCTTCGGCCGGTCGGCCCCGTTGCGCAGGTTCTCGCCCTGGGGCGGCGGCGTGAACCAGCTCTTGTCGCCCAGACCATACTTGGCCATGATTTTGACATTGGTGCAGTCGGCCCAGATCTTGGCGATCTGCTGATTGAAGGCGTCAGCTAGCTCTTTCTCGTCGGGATCGATGCCGAATATCACGTTGTAGACCTGAGACATGATCGGATATTTGTCGGGCTCTGGCTTGAGCGCCACCTGGTGGAGTTTCCAGTCCGGGTTCTGCTGGATCGCCAGCTGCATCAATGGCGGATCCAGGATCGCCATGTCGACCCGGCCGGCGATCAGATCGCGCAGCGCACCATCGGTCGTGTCATAGAGCTTGACCTCGCCGATCCCCTCGACCGTCTTCAGCTCCGGCACGAGCGTAAATCCGGAGACCGTGGCGACGCTGCGCCCCTTCATGTCCTCGAACGTCGACCAGTTGGTGTCCTGCTTCTGGGCCAGCAGCGTGCCGAAATAATAGATCGGGTCGGTCAGCAGCATGACTTCGGAGCGCGCCTTGATCCAGCCCATGGCGCCGTGCATGATGTCGACCTTGCCCTGCTTGGTCGACTGGATCTCGGCCGACCACTCCATCATGTGGGGGACGACCTCGAGGCCGAGGCGCTGGGCGATCAGGACCATCAGATCGCCGTCGGTGCCGATCAGCTTGCCGTCCTTGAGCCCGGTCATCGGCATGTCGCCGTTGAGTGCCACGTTCAGCTTGCCGGGCTCGAGGGTCTTGGGCGGTGCGGCCTCGGCGGCCGCGATCGCGAGCAGCAAGGCAACGCCGCCGGCGCAAAGCGCCACGGCGCCGGCGCGAATCCGTCTGGCACGACCCATGTTCAAGCCTCCCTGGCTGAGTTGCTTGCCGGCCATTCTGGGTCTGGCGGGCAGGTCCGTCAACGTCCGCCGCCGCGGGGCCTGACCTGGCGGGCGATGGTCATCCCGGCGTCGTCGGCCGCGACGCCGACCAGGCCTCTGAGAGACCTCTGCGAAAGGCTGCGTGGAGAGGCAGATGAGGAGGTCGAGCGAGGACGGGGGGCTGTGGCGTGGCGGTGCGAAGGGCCGCAGCGGCAAACGCGGCGGTCGGGCGGGTTAGAGCTCAACCATTGGTTGGGTCCGTCAGCGGGTCAGCACGTCGGCGCGGCGCAGGTTGAGGGCGAGACACAGGAGGTCGAGATGGGTGGCGTTGCGGGCGAGGCCGCGGTAGCGCACGCGGGTCCAGCCATAGTGGCGTTTGAGGGTGCCGAAGACGCGCTCGATCGCCGAGCGGATCGGCACCAGCGCCCGGTTGCGCGCGACCTCCGCCGCGCCGAGCGGGCGGCGGTTGCCGCGCCGCATGATGCCGTCGCCGATGCCGCGGGCGGCCAAGGCGGCGTGGCGGGCGGCAGTGTCGTAGGCCTTGTCGGCGTAGACCGCCGCCTCGTCGCCGAGGATCAGCCCGTCCGCGACCAGCGTCTCGTTGACGTTGGCCGCGGTCAGGCGGGTCCGGCGCACCAGGCCCGAGCCCTGATCGACCGCCAGATGCGCCTTGAAGCCGAAGAACGCCCGGCCCCGGCGCCTGGCGAAGCCGGCCTCGCGCTCGACCGTCAGCGGCCGTCCATCAGGCCCCTTGCGCACGTCCGCGTCGGCCTCGACCAGGGTCGCATCGATCAGGGTCCCCTGGCGCAGGACCAGACCCTTGGCGGCGAGCTGGGCCTCGACCGCCGCCATCAGCCGCGCGCTCAGCGCGCGCCGCACCAGCTCGCCACGGAAGCGGCAGATCGTCGTCTCGTCCGGCACCGGGCCGTCGAGCGGCAGGCCGGCGAACCGGCGGAAGCTGAGGCGGTCGGCCAGCGCCTCCTCGAGTTCGGGATCGGACAGCCCGTACCACTGCGCCAGCAGCAGCACCCGCAGCATCACGAGCGGCGGGTAGCCCGGGCGGCCGGTCGGTGCCGCCCGCAGATCGCCGAGCACCGTCTCCAACGCCGGCCAGTCCAGCACCACGAAGATCCGCGCCAGCCGCTCGCCACTCTTGCCGCCGTTCACCAGCGCCTCGGCCAAGCTCAGCTGCCGCGTCTCACGTCGCATCACCACCTCCGCCAAACCCCGTCCAGCTCGTATCAAGCACATTTGGCTAGGGTTTTGCAGAGGTCTCTCTGAGGGCGCTCATCCCGCCGTCGATGACGAGCTCGCTGCCGACCGTGAACGCGGCCTCGTCGGAGGCGAGGAATACCATCGCCTGGGCGATCTCATCGGGATCGCCCCGGCGCCCGGCGGGAATCTGGGCGACCAGAGCGTCGAGATCAGCCCGAACAAATGGCTGTGCCTGCTACCGCTGGACCCGTACCGTATTGCTGCCAGCGGAGCGAGCAGCCCAATGCGCCGGGATTCTTCGATGATCTCGTGCTCGCGTGTCTAGCGCCCCTGGCGATCGGCCGGCCAGGGCGGCCGCGCTTCATCGCGTCCGCCATCGACCAGTTCCTCGACGCGGAGCGTGCCCGTGCCGAGCGCGAGGAGGAAGCCATGCGCTACCTCGAAGCAAGCCAGAAGGCGCGCGCCGAGCTGGCGCGGCTCTCCACGGAAGCATCGCGGTTGGAAGCCGCCGCAGACAGCGCCCTTGCCGCCATCCCTGTGTGGGAGGGTCACGACAAAAAGCAATCGGCGTGGAGCTTGGCAAGCCGAGCTCATCTCCTGCGTAATGAAGCCGCCCAGGCGGGCGCTCGCGCCGAGACCGAGCTCTTGCGCGCCATCGGACGGATTCCCGACCACCAGGAAGCACGTCGTGCCCTGGCATCGCTTTACTATCAGCGATTCCTGGACGTGGAACGAGGCGGCGACGAACAGCTGATGGCGCACTTCGTCGATCTCGCTCGGGCATACGACGATGGTGACCTTGCGCTCGAGCTCGCCAATCAGGGCGAGCTCGTGGTGGAAACTCGGCCGCCGGGGGCTACCATTCGGATCGCGCGATACGAACCCGCCGGGCCCCTGCTCAGTCTGGGAGACTTTCGAGAGCTCGGCGGGGCGCCCACGGGCGTGGAGCTCCTGCCATCGGGCTCGTACCTGGTTGTCGCAGGCTCGTTGGAGCGCCAGGTTCGATACCCCGTCGTAATCCGCCGCGCCATCACACATCGGTTGAAGATCCGGATCCCCGGTCCTCGGGAAGTGCCGGGTGGAATGGTACTGATCCCGGGCGGCCCGTATCTTTGCGCTCGACAGGACGCGACTGAAGGAGGGGACCTACCGGACTTTGCGATCAGTCGCTTTCCGATCACCTGCCGAGAATATGTGGATTGGTTGCGGTCCCTCACCGATCCCAAAGAGCGCGAGCTTCGCACGCCCCACGACTCCCACAATGCGCCGTATCTAATCGAGGAATCCGGCCAATGGCGACTCGGACCTTACGCGCTCGAGGGCGCAGGAAAGGCCCGTGTGCCACCCGAGCGAGAGCTCGACCTGCCAGTGGCCGGCCTTCGCTGGTATGACGCTGTCGCCTACGCAGAGTGGTTTTCTCGACGGACTGCTTTGCCGTACCGCCTCCCAACCGACCGGGAATGGGAGAAGGCCGCTCGGGGCGCGGACGGTCGGGCATTTCCGATGGCAACGAGCCTCAATCCGTCGTTCGCCAAGCTCCGTGAATCCCGACCAGAAGCGTCCCAGAGCGAACCCATCGGTGCATTTTCACTCGACGAATCGCCGTACGGCGTACGAGACCTGGCCGGCGGAGTCGGCGACTGGACGTCGTCGAGCGCGGACGGCCTCCCCCTCCCGACGCTGGCCGAGCAAGGAGCTCCGGCTGCCGATGATCGCCAGGTCATCTGGCGCGGCGGCACCTGGTCGACGACGGCCGGGAGCCACCACACACTCCGCTACCAGCAAGCCGTCCGTTCCCTGGGCGAATGGATCGGCTTTCGCCTGGCGCTGTCCCTGGGTGGGGACGGTAGCTCGGAGCTCGTCACCGAGCCGATGAAGCGACGAAAGGCCGGGTAAGATCCCCTGCATGTCTCGCGATACGGGCTTACTGGTCGGAATCGAGAGCACGGTCGTAGCGCTGGGTCCAGCAGAGGCTGGCGCATCCCCCGCGCTGTCCCCTGCTCGGCAACGTTACTCTCCTCGCGGCGTGCTCGGCGAAGGCGGCATGGGCGTCGTCGAGTGCGCTTGGGATGGCGACCTGTTGCGCGAAGTGGCCATCAAGCAGCTGCGTCCAGAGCTTCGGGAGAACGGCCGAATACTCGAACAATTCCTGTGGGAGGCGAGGGTCAGCGCCTACCTGGATCATCCGAACATCGTACCCATCGCATGATCTCGGAGTGACAGCGGAAGGTCACCTCTATTTCACGATGAAGCGGATCCGCGGTGACTCCCTCGAGGCCGCCATCGAAGATCTCGCCAGGGCCGATGCCGAGACCTCGCTGACGAACGAGCGCCGATTGCGGTTGTTCTTGCAGCTCGCTCAAGCCGTGGCGTTCGCTCACTCGCGAGGAGTCCTGCATCGGGATCTGAAGCCGGCCAACGTCATGCTGGGCGCTCACGGCGAGGTCTTGGTCACCGATTGGGGCCTCGCACTGCCACTACTTGGACCCGCCGGCGACGAGCTTCGGGGCCAGCTGCCCGATGGGCTGCGCACCAGCGGCTCCGGGACTCCGGCGTACATGTCTCCGGAGCAAGCGCGCCAAGAGTCCCTCGACGAACGATCCAACGTCTTCGCCCTGGGAACGATCTTGTACGAGCTCTTCGAGCTCGAGCGAGCGTTTCAGGCGCCCACCGTCCAGGCCCTGCTGATCCAGGTCTCCCAGGGCAAAATTCGCCCATTTACGCGATGTTCTCCCTCCCTGCAAGCCGTCATCCGTCGCGCAACTACCGTCGACAAGGCGAAACGCTACCCGAGCGTTACCGATCTCGCCGAGGACGTGGAGGCGGTCCTCGACGGGCGGACCCCGAGGGCTGAAAATGCTTCGGTAGTGAAACAGGCAGCGCGCTACTACGTTTCCCACGACCCGGCGTTCGACAGTATGCGCGTCGCCGATGTCGATTTGTGGGTGGGAGGCGCGACCCTACTCGGCATGGCCATGGGCCTCGGGCTAGCTACTTACTTCGGCTGGGCGTGGTGGATTCTTCTCCTCCTCTCGATCGCCGTCTCCACGCCTCCCACGCTTCGCTGGATTCGATTTCGGAAGCTCGCTCGATCTCGCCGCTGACTCACGGAGCAGGGGCGAACGCCTTCGGCTCCTCGGCGCCAGGGAATCGTGTTCCCGCCGGGCGGAGCGAGCGCCCTCATTGCGATTCCGGATGCGGCGCGACCGGCAGACCATCCTCGGAGAGTCCCCGAGCACAACGCTCCCGTTGAGCGTCGACCAAGCTCTTCACTTCGGCAAAGAGCTCGGTCCGCCCGAGCTCTTCGAGACGCGCCAGCAAGCGATCGAGCGCCCACAGCGTGAACGGCTTCTCGTTCGCGCAGGCCGCGAATGCGGGAAGCAGCCCTGCCACGGTGGCTGCCAAGTCCGCTGAATCTTCCTCGGCCGCGACCAGTGCGTCGAGCACTCGAAACGACGTCACCCGCCAGGCGTCGCCTCGCTCCTCCAACTCGACGAGGCGCGTGCGCATGCTGTCTCGAAGCCCTTGCCGATCGCCACTACGAGCGCGCAGACGCAAGTTCACGTCCTTGGTGAGCTCCGGCGTGAAAGCAAAATGTTGCTCTCGGGCGAGCGCATCGACACCGTCCAGCAGCGCTCGGGCTTCATCGATGTTCCCTTGGGCCACCAACAGCTCTGCGAGATCGACCGTCAAGTAGTGCTCGTATTCGTGCTCTTTGACCTGGTGCGCGAACTCCAGCGCGCGCCGGAAGAGCTCGATTGCCCGATCCCAGTCACCCCGCAGCCCGGACACCTCCGCCATGCGATGCGCCGCGTGAAGTCCCGCGTCGGCCAGGTCGGGGACATCAGGCCTACAAGCTTCCAGAGCGGTCTTTGCCACCTTCTCGGCCTCGAGCAATCGTCCCTCGTAGAAATGGATGCTGGCGACGCCAGTGAGGCATTTCGTCGCCAGCACTTGGTCGCCGGTCTCCTCGGCCAAGCGAAGGGCGGATCGAGCTCTTCGAGTCCCTCGGAATAGCGCAGCGAGTAGTAGCGAAGGATCCCGGTCGCGTAATGGAGACGAGCACGTCGTCCAGGAGTATCCGCCAGCTCGATCCACTCGCGAGCCATCGTCCGGTGATCCTCCGCGACGGCGATGGAGCTCATGAGCCCGTAGTCGTGCACGCTCGCAAAGACGAGCTCCAAGGCGTCGTCGAGCGCCCCCGCCTCCCGAAAGAGGAGTGCGGCCCTGGTGCGCACTTCCGGCCTCGTCCGACCGTGCACTTCGAGAATGGCCCGAGCGGTGACCGTCAGGAGCTCGATTCGATCGAGGCGACCCTCGATGCGTTCGCGCGCCGCTTTGCGCAAGAGGTCGTGCTCGAAGCGGTACGAGCTCTTGGGCTCCGCCCGTAAGAGGCCGTAGAGGAGGCTCCGCCCAATCACCGCCTGCACGAAGCGACGGCGGATATCGGGTCGAGCAGCCTGCCAAAGCGCCCGCTCGTCGAAGCGTTGACCGAGAAGACTGGCCCGGATCAGGACCGATTCGGCCTCGCTCGCGCGGTCGCCGAAGCTCGAAATGAGCTTGCCCACCCGCTCAGCCAGCAGACGACCGATTGAGCGTTCAGCGACGATTTCGCTCAAGCCTCTGCCTTCTGGTGCTCGATACCCGTCGGGTCCAGGGACGAGCGCCTTGGAGTCCAATAGGTCCGACACCAGTTGAACGAGCACCAGGGGGGTCTCGTCGAGACAACGTGCGAGGGCTTCCGAAGTCGCGGGTGCGAGCGGCGCCATCTCCGCCAAGAGAGCGGCGCGTCCGGCGAGGTCCATTCGCACGACCTCGCGCTCCTCGGCGCGCGGGTGGGCACGAAGCGTCTTGAGACGAGCCCGGACCCTCGGGTGCTCTGCCGATCCGGAACGCACGGTCAGGACGATCAGAATCGGTACGTTCTCGAGCTCGAGTAGGCGTTCGACCACTTCGAGCGCACCGTCGCGAGCCCAGGCCACGTCGTCGAGCCAGAGGTAGAGCGGATGCACGGCCGCTGCTGCGACCAATGCCCCGACCGCGAGGTCGATCACTTTCGTTGGGTGAAAGCGGAGAGCTTCCTCGCTCTGCTCGACCCAAGCGCGAAGAGCCGGAACGTCTTCCACGTGCTCCTCGAGCCTCCAGCGATCCCACGCCTTGGGCGATGGCGGCGAGCGCGACCAGGCGCCGGCTGGACCGAACAGCCTCGCGAGCGCGCGGCGCAGCCCATCGCTGGTGCCGGACGGGTCGTATCCGGCTGCGGTCGCTTCCATCGATCCGCTGCGTTCGACCTCCCCCAAGAGCCAGCGGGCCAGACGGCTCTTCCCCACACCCGCTTCTCCGAGGAGCGTCAGCACGCGCACGCGCTTTTCCGAGCGAACGCGCTCCACGAGCTCGAGCAAGTGCCCTCGCTCGTCGTCGCGTGCTGCGAAGGGTGGCTGCCTCAAACGAATCAAGGAAGCACCGCTCACGGGATCGTCGGACGCTGGCAAGGTAAACGGAAGCTCGAGCTCCGTGCCCGGTGCGATGGATGCGCCTTCGGCACCGGTCCAAGAGCCCGACGAACCCAGCTCACTCGACGAGGAATCGAAGGCGATCGTAGAAGCGCTCGCCAGGTCGGAGCTCATCGCCACCGTCGAAGCGCCTGCAAACAGACCGGCGAGTCCGCGGGAAACGCCCACCACCGTTTCTCGAGCTCCGTGACGGAATGTTCTAAACGAGTCGAGAACGTGCGCAGCAAAGCGTGGACGTTTCGCCAGAGACGGCTCGAGAAGTGCTTCCACCCACTGAATCAGCTCGGGACTGAGCTCGAGTCCTGGACGCGGGACGAGACGCGGCGCAGGCCGGCGCTTGGCTGCCCGCCAATCCACGCTGGCCGGGATGCGATCGCCACCGCTGAACAGCACGAACGCAATCACGCCCAGAGAGTAGAGATCCGTCCACGGACCGTGATGGCCGTGGGGTTCGAGCTGCTCCGGAGCCATGTACAAAGGCGTTCCTCCCACCGGCCGATCGGTGTCGACCTCGAGAGGCTGTTTCACCTCTGCCATGCCGAAATCAGTGATCTTGACCCGGCCATCCCTTGTGAAGAGCAAGTTCGCTGGCTTGAGGTCACGATGGATGATGCCCGCAGCGTGGGCGACGGAAAGCCCGCCCAATACTTGCTCGAACGCATCGGCGACCGTGTCCCATCCCGGCCACTCGTCGAGCCAGCGATCGATGTTGTATCCGTCGATGAGCTCGAACACGAGATACGGTCGTCCTTCATCGAGGACGAAGTCGTAGAGCTCCACGACGTTTTCATGTCGCAGCTGCGCGGCCGCGGCGGCTTCGTGGGCGAAGAGCCGATAGGCCTCGGAACGAGCTCGAGCGCCGTGGAGGGTCTTGAGGGCGACGCCGATACCGCTGGGGTGATGCAGAGCGCGGTACACGCGTCCCACCCCACCTTCCCCGAGGAGCTCGAGCGCTTCATACACGGGCCCCGGCACGGGCGGAGCATACCTCAGCTCATTCGGCCCGTCGCAACGTCGCCTCGGCGGTGATCCCGTCACCCTGCCAGCTCATCTGCAGCTCACCCGACTCCGTGAGTCGCATCGATAGCGTACCCGAATCGATGCAGCGATCGAGACCGTCGGTCAGCTGCTCACGACCGCGCACGGTCCCGTCTGCGTCCTCCGCGGTGCAGAACCAAACGGCAGTGCAGCGAATGGTCGGATACTCCGCAGTCGCGCACTCTCCACGGTGATTGCCGTTCGCGTTGACGACGATAGGCCAGCTCTGACCATCGTTCTGCAGCCCGGTGCCTTCCCATCTGCCCCGAAAACCAGGATCGGCTCCACTCACGCCCACCGGCTCGGCGGACGATGTCGCGCTCGCGGTTTGCGGCGTGTCCGCCTCCGGTACTTCCAACACCACCACACGTGGTGGCGGACGGCTCGGCGACGTTCGAGCAGCCGAGCACGCTCCCGAGACAGCACCCGAAAATCCAGTGTCGTTTGCCTCGCATCGCCTGACTCGTGAGCGTTAGCCGACGTGCTTCTGCTTCGTTTCGATCACGCTGAGCACCCGCTCTGCACTGTCGAGGATGGGCGTGCCCGGGCCGAACACGGCACTCACGCCTGCGCGTTCGAGCGCGGGGTGATCGCCGGGAGGGATCACGCCCCCACACACGATGGCAATGTCCTTGCCACCGGCCTTCCCGAGCTCGTCAATCAGAGCGGGCACCAGAGTCGTGTGACCAGCAGCCTGGGTGGAGACCCCCACGACGTGCACATCGTTGTCCACCGCCTGACGGGCGACCTCGCGGGGCGTCGAGAACAGGGGACCGATGTCGACGTCGAACCCGGCATCCACGAAGGCGGTCGCTATGAGCTTGGCTCCGCGATCGTGCCCGTCCTGTCCCATCTTCGCGACCAACATGCGGGGACGGCGGCCGACCTCGCGCTCGAAGCGCTCGATCCGATCGTGGAGCGCCTGCCAGCGTGGATCGTCGCGGTAGTAGCTGCCGTATACGCCGCTCACGGTTTGCGCCTCGGCCTGGTGGCGCCCGAACACACGTTCCAGGGCCGTCGAGATCTCTCCAACGCTGGCCCTGGCGCGGGCGGCTCGAACCGAAAGCTCGAGCAGGTTTTCCTCGCCCGTTTCTGCGGCTCGGGTCAGCGCGTCCAAGCTGGCCTGCACGTCCACCTCGTTGCGACTCTTCTTCGCGGCCGTGAGGCGCTCGATCTGCGAATCACGAACTCTTGCATTGTCGACGACTCGCACGTCGACCGGTTCTTCGCTTTCGACCTTGAATTCGTTTACGCCAACGATGCGTTCGAGACCGCGGTCGATGCGCGCCTGGCGCCGAGCCGCTGCCTCTTCGATGCGAAGCTTGGGCATTCCCGCTTCCACTGCCCGGGTCATCCCTCCCATCGTTTCGACTTCTTCGATCAACCCCAGGGATTTTTGGGCGAGGGCATGAGTGAGCGACTCCATGAAGAACGAGCCCCCCCACGGATCGACGACGTGGGTGATCCCCGTCTCGTGCTGGAGCACGAGTTGTGTGTTGCGGGCGATGCGAGCGGCAAAGTCGCTCGGTAACGCCAACGCCTCGTCGAAGCTGTTGGTGTGAAGGCTCTGGGTCCCGCCGAGCACGGCGGCCAGCGCCTCGATCGTGGTGCGCACCACGTTGTTGTGGGGATCCTGCTCGGTGAGGCTCACTCCACTCGTCTGACAATGGGTGCGCAGCATCATCGACTCGGGCTTTTTGGGATCGAAGTGCTGGCGAATGAGCGTCGCCCACAAAAGGCGCGCCGCGCGAAGCTTCGCGATCTCCATGAAGAAGTCCATGCCGATCCCGAAGAAGAACGACAGACGCGGAGCGAAGTCGTCGATGGCAAGACCCTTACCGAGGGCCGCGCGCACGTACTCGAGGCCGTCGGCGATGGTGAACGCCAGCTCGAGATCCGCCGTCGCTCCTGCCTCTTGCATGTGATACCCGGATATCGAAATGGAGTTGAACCGCGGCATGTGGCGCGCGGTGTATTCGATCACGTCGGCGACGATGCGCATCGAAGGCCCCGGCGGATAGATGTAGGTGTTCCGGACCATGAACTCCTTGAGGATGTCGTTCTGAATGGTCCCGGTGAGATCGCCGACCTTCACCCCTTGTTCTTCGCCGGCGACCACGAACATCGCCATCACGGGCAGCACGGCGCCGTTCATGGTCATCGAAACGCTCATCTTTTCCAGCGGGATCCGATCGAACAGGATCTTCATGTCCTCCACGGTGTCGATGGCGACGCCAGCCTTGCCGACGTCGCCCTGCACGCGCGGATGGTCGCTGTCGTAGCCCCGATGAGTGGCCAGATCGAAAGCGACGCTGAGCCCTTTCTGGCCTCCTTGGATCGCGTTCCGATAGAACGCATTGGACTCTTCTGCCGTAGAAAACCCCGCGTACTGACGAACCGTCCAGGGGCGGCCGGCGTACATGGTCGCGCGAACGCCACGCGCAAAGGGAAATTCTCCCGGGATCGAGTCGACGAAATCAGCTGTTCAACGTCGGCGCGCGTGTAGAGCGGCTTCACGTCGATGCCCTCGGGCGTGTGCCAGACCAACGAGTCGAAGGGTTTGCCTCGAAGCTCACCCGTTGCGAGTCGGGTCCAGGTGTCGATGTCGGCGGGCCGTGTCATGCCACAGCCCTTCTAGCATTTGCCCGGGATCACGGCTTTTCGAAGCGGAGCGTGAAGCGATCGCTGGTCCCACGCCGATCGGCGGCAGCCTTGGGCGAGGCGTTCCAATCCCGGGGATCATCGGGATTTCGGAGAACATCGCTCTCCGCCTTAAGACGAAATCCTGCGCGCTCCACCTCCGCCACCACGACCTTCTCTTCGATGCGGTGGAGCGTCTGGGCATCGTTGCACTCCGGAACCGGCGCGCGCGGCGTGGTCGACGATGCCGTAGATGCCCCCCGACCTGAGAGCAGCGAACACCGCGCGATTCATGCTCTCGCGATTCGTCTTGAGCCAAACCGTGTCGTGATAGAAGAGGACGCAGAATCACCGCGTCGAGATCCTTCGCGTCGGGCGGCAGCGGGTCATCGAACTCGCGATCAACGCGCACGATTTTCGCGTTGACCGGCTTGGCCAATCGTTCCGTCCACGGTTTTTCCGCGAATCGCTCCAGGATGAACTTCGAGTTTTGCCCGTAGACGGTTCCGTCGCGCCCGACGATCCTTGCGAGGAGCTCGCTCGTGTAACCCCCGCCTGCGCCGAGATCGGCGACCCGCATCCCAGGGGCGATCCCGAAAAACGAGAAGACCTCTTCCGGTTTTCTGCCAGCGTCGAGAGCCCGATCGTCCGCGGCGCGATCTGCGGCCGCGACCGCATCGTGAACGGGCGAGCCCGCAGTCGGGGTCGACCCAGCCGTGCTTTCTACGCTCACCGGAGCGGGCGCCGCGGGTGCGGGGGACTCTGGCGGCTCGTTCGGAGGCTGGGGCACGCAGGCGGAGAAACAAACCAAAGCCAGGGAAAGTGGGCGGATCCGCATGACGGGATGTTTTCGTCCGCCGTGGCCAAACCGCAAGGGCTTTGACCCCGACCGCGGAGAAGATCATGCTGGACAACGTAACGTGCTGATCCTCGACGCCGCGTTGTTGGCGATGCAAGCCGCACAGCCCGACCCCGGCGCCGCGCCACCGCCGCCCCCGCCCCCGGCGACGACGGAACAGCCGGCTCCCCCAGCGCCCCCGCCGACTGCGCCGACGGCGCCTCCACCCACCAGTCCTTCCCCGGCGTACTCGTACCCGAATCCCTACTCGTATCCCTACCCGTATCCGTATCCGTATCCGACTCCCGCACCTCGGCAGGCCCCGAAACCACCGCCCGAGCCGGAGCGCCCACTCACCTGGATGTTGCGACTCACGCTCGCGTTTGGGTACGGCGCTCCGAGCGAAGAGAAGGATTCTCCTGTCCGAGGAGGGCTACAGCATCGGCGTCACTTGGCTGGAATTCGACGCCGACTATTTCTTCGCGAAGTTTGCGGGCGTCGGACCGTGGATCGCAGCAAGCTACGGCGGGTCGAAGCCCGACCAGACCTCTGGCGGACCCGAGCTTCAGGCAACCAGCTACTTTGCGGGCATCGAGCTTCCGTTTGTATTCGGGAGCTCCACGGTGCGCGTCGTGTTCGCGCCTCGCATCGGGCTCGGTTGGGGCAAGCTCGAGTTCGGCTCCAGCGGGGGCAAGTACGATTCGGGCTTTGCGTACGGGATCGAAGCTTCCGTCCTGTTTCCCAAGGCGCACATCGGGCCGACATTTGGTGTGATTCGCGCGCCGATGGATCCGCCGGGCGAGCTCGGGCGGAACTACGACGCTGGTGCTACTTTCATCGGCATCACTGGGGTTTTGGATGGCTGACCGAAGCCGAAGACGTGGGGGACTCGCGAGCGTTCTTGCGCTCTTTGCGGTGGGCTCGTGCAGCTCCACCGTCGATAGCCGCGCTCGGCTCCTGGATGACGAGTGCAAGGACACGCCGTGCGCGACGGAGGGACGCGCAGAAGAGGTGACCGGGATCACCGCCGACAGCATCGGGTTTCGCCTGGGCCCGGGCATTGGCAAAGTCACGATTCCGCTGTCCACATTTTCCGATCTCGGAAGCGACTCCTTCAGCCTCGAGCTCCTGATCGGGGGCGAGGGAACGTACACGGCGCGCCTCATGCAAACGACCTGCGCGAGCGATGCGGCTCCCTGCAACACGCCCCAGCTCATCACCCAGGTTGCCGGGCGCGCGAGCGACACACCCAGTTGGCGGAGCGCCGGCAGTTATTCCGGAAGCAGCTCGGCTTTTTCGGGCTTCTACGTCGAGATCGAAAGCGATCCGAGCGCGAGCTCCGTCGAGGTGATCGACATTCGATACGACACGTTCGACAGCATCACCTGCAGCGTGAGCGCGCCGGGTCGGCGCTGAGACCACTCAACGCTGGTGAAGAGTCTCGGTGCCAATGCCGGCGCCGGTCATCGTCCAGCGCCCGACCAGACGCTCACCGCGCTTCTCGTAGGCGACCGCGCCAACATTTCCAGCGCCCCAGCCCACGACCAAAATGTCGTCCATCAAGATACCGACGCCCTGATACGATTCCTTGCTCGTGAGCGTCCAATGCAGATCGTACGCTCCTCGCGCCGGTTTGATCGTGACCGTGCCGGCATACTTACCGCCTTGGTACGGCGAGTTCCCGGCGGTGATGCGATAGGTTCCATCGAGCCCCGGCGGGCCATCGAGCTCCTCGCTGCCGATCCCGGACACTCCGGCGGTCGCCCAACGACCTGAAAGCTTCCCGCCCTTCACCTCGTAGTAGACGATCCCGTGCTGATTGCTCGCGCTCCAACCGACAGCGAGCAACTTTCCCGTGTCGATCGCCGTGCCGACCATCGTCTCGCCGGCGCCAACGTTCCAGCGCAACGAATACGCTCCATCGCGCCGAGCCGTGATGTTCACGTCCCCCGAATAGGCGGCTCCCGTACCCGGAGTGGACGCGGACTCGATGTTCCAGACCCCGGTCAGGGTTCCCTTCACCGCGCGTCCGGGCGTGCTCGTCGGCTCGGGAATCGCCGGGTTGGAAGCGCGAGCCTCCGTACCGGTCGTGGCTGGCGATGCCGGAGTAGAACGGAGTGCAAAGAACGCGACTCCACCGATGGCAACGACGAGCGCCACGAGCGCCAAGAGCCCGATGCCGCCGAGCGCGATGAGCACGCCTCCGCGAGAGCGACTCGAAACCTCCGCGGGTCGAACCTCCACCGAAGCCGACCCCGAGAGCGTTCCCACCGGAACGGGGGTGTAGCCGGGAGTCGGCGGAGGCGTCCGAGCTTCGAGCTGACTCCCGAGGGTCGGCGCGACGCCGGAGAAAGACGGAGCATTCCAGGTATTCGCTGCGAGCTGGGGAGCGACTCGAGCCAGAGCTACGGCCATCTCCTGCGCCGACTGAAAGCGCTGAGCGGGATCTTTTGCCAACGCCCGAGACACCAGAGATTCGAGAGCGGCGGGCGCGTCCGGGCGGTAGGTCCGGAGCGGTGAAGGCACGAGCTCGACCTGCTGGCGCAAGAGATCGTACAGGTTTTGGGCGTCGAACGGACGATGACCGGTGGCCCCTTCGTAGAGGATCATCCCGAGCGAGTAGAGATCACTGCGCGCGTCGACATGCTGACCCCGAGCCTGCTCGGGCGACATGTACTGAGGAGTTCCGAGCAGCGCACCCGTCCGGGTCTCGGCGCTGAGCATCGTGGCGTCCTTCTTCAGCTTCGCGATTCCGAAGTCGAGCACCTTCGTCCGACCGCTGCCGGTAACGAACACGTTGTCCGGCTTCAGGTCGCGATGAACGATGCCGTGGGCGTGTGCCGCTCGGAGTGCATCCAGCACGTCAGTTGCCAAACGGCAGAGCCAACCGAGTGGTAGCGGGCCGCTCTGGTTGAGCACGGAGGCCAGTGCAGCGCCCTCCAGATACTCCATGACGATGTAGGGGCGCCCATCCGGGAGCGCGGCAAGATCGAGAACGTTCACGATGTTGTCGTTCTTGATCACGTTCACGGCACGAGCTTCGGCAAAGAAGCGCTCGACCAGCTGCGAGCTCGTGGAAGACTCGGGTGTCAGCACCTTGATCGCGACACGGCTCCCGATCCCGGGATGGACTCCGAGGTAGACGGTGCCCATACCGCCTCGCCCGAGCACGCGAGCGACGCGGTAGCTGCCAAGAGTCTGACCGAGCAACGGATCTTCGGCGGCAGCGAGGGGGGTGCCATCCTGGGTGCAAAATCCAGCCCCAGGCTCCGAGTACCCACACTGACTGCAAACGAACATCGGGAGAAGTCCAATCCTGGCGGTCCTGCGCCACGCTGTCCAGTCACGGCGGAGCGGAGTGCGCTGTCAGCGCGAAAGCACGGGTTCGAGGTCGGCGCTCACGCCACCGCGGTTGGCGCCCGCGACGAACTTCAGCTCGTAGTCGGGCGTGGCAGCGCTTTCGATCAGGTGGATTGCGGAGCCCAGATGGAGCGGCAGTGCCAGATCGAGCTCGTAGATGTCCCCGACCACCAGGGTGTCCTCGGGAAGCGTGGACGTTTCCTGCCAGATCCGTCGAAGGACTTCGTAGTAGCGACCGCGCCGCGGATAGATTGGGCGCGCCAGACCGGGCAACGTCTGGATCTCGGCGAGACGCGAGTAGCGCTCATCCATCGGGTCTGGGTCCACGATGTAAGCCTTCTTGGCATTGCCGCGCACGACGGGCTTGGCTTTCGCGCCGTCCATCAATTGGTCGATCTTCTTCGATACCGCGTCCGTGTCCGAGTTCGTGACGACGTATACGGGACTGCCCCGCGCCATGAGCTCCTCGAGCACGCGCCGGGCGCCGGGGCGAAAGACGGTCGCGGAGCTCGGATAGCATTCGTAGTAGAGCTCGCCGAGAACGCGGTCGCGCTCGGTCAGATCGGGAAGCACGTCGAAGCGCTCCATCAACATACGCGCGATGGTGGTCGAGCGGATGTAGGGGTCGGCATTGCCGGGTGCCGCGAGCTTTTTGGCAAAGAGCCAGCCGTATTCAGCCGGTCGGGTTCGCACCAGCGCTTCCGCCTCGGCCCAGGCGGCATCGATGTCGCGGCCAAGAAGCGCTGCCAGCTTCGGCCGATAGGCTTCGACGAACGGCGCGCCTTCCTCTTCCGCGAGAGTGAAGGTGCCGTCGAAATCCAGGAGCACGCACCGAAAGCGCATGAAACCCCAGCTTAGTCGGGCTATCGCTCAAATATCCAGCGCCACGGCCTCGTCCGCGCGATCCATGATGAAGTGAAAGCGCGCTTGCGGGTCCTTCCCCATCAGATCGCTCACGATGCGATCCGTTTCCAGCGCGTCGGCGATGTGGACCTTCACGATCCGCCGCGTCTTGGGGTTCAGCGTCGTGTCCCACAGGACCTTGGGCATCATCTCGCCCAGACCCTTGAAGCGGGTAATCTCCGGGCGCGAGCGCTCTTTTGCATGCTCCTCGAGAATGCTCTGTTTGGCGGCGTCATCGGTTGCCCAATAGGTCGCGCTGCCGATGTCGATGCGATAAAGCGGTGGCACCGCCACGAATAGCTTTCCCTGCCGGATGACCTCGGGCAGGTGCCGGTAGAAGAACGTGAGCAAGAGCGTGGTGATGTGATTGCCGTCCGAGTCCGCATCGGCGAGCAGGATCACGCGCTCGTAGCGAAGCTTGGCGATGTCGAACCCGAGACCCACCCCGCAGCCGAGCGCCGTCACCAGGTCGGAGATCTCTTTGTTCTCGAGTACCTTGCCGACTGCCATGGCCTCGGTGTTCAGCACCTTGCCGCGCAGAGGAAGCACGGCCTGACGATTGCGATCACGACCTTGCTTCGCGCTCCCACCGGCAGAATCCCCCTCCACGATGAAGAGCTCCGTGTCCCGCCGATCACTCGCGATGCAGTCGCTGAGCTTGCCCGGAAGCATCAGCCTCCCGGCCGTAGCGGTCTTGCGGGTGATGGCCGCACTGGCCGCCCGGCTCGCCTCCCGCGCGCGCGCGGCCAGGATGATTCGCGCGACGATTTGCTCCGCTGTCGTGCGATTCTGATTCAGCCACTGTTCGAGCGAGGGGCGCACCACGGCGTCGACCGCAGCCTGGGCGTCGGGATTGTTGAGCCGATCCTTGGTTTGACCCTGAAACTGTGGGTCCGAGAGGAAAACGCTGAGCACACCGGTGAGGCCTTCTCGCACGTCCTCGGCGCTGAGGGTCACCCCGCGCGGAGTCAGATCGTGCGTTTCTATGTAGTTGCGGACGGCCTTCACCAAGCCGGAACGAAACCCGTTTTCGTGGGTACCGCCGGAGCCGGTGGGAATGCCATTCACGTAGCTCTGCAAGTGCTCGTCCGTGGATTCGGTCCACTGAAACACCAACTCCACGCGGGCGCCGTTTTCTCGAAATAGGGTGAACGGTTGCTCGTGGACGGCGCGCGCGCCTCGGGCCGTGACCACCTTCTTCAAGAGCTCGGTGATGCCCTCGGGGTGTTGAAACGTCTGCTTGGCCCCGGTCGCCTCGTCCAGGAACGTGACGGCTAGTCCCTTGTGCAAGAAGCTCGCTATCTCCAGCCGCTCTCGAATGAGATCCGGCGAAAATGCGGTCTTCGGGAAAATCTCCGGGTCGGGCCGAAAGAAAACAGTGGTGCCCGAGCCTCGCGCCTTGCCGAGCTTCTTCAGCTTGCCGATCGGCTTGCCGCCGCGAAACTCCATCTGCCAGGCGTGGCCATCTCGCTTCACGGTCGCGATCAGCTCCGCCGACAGTGCGTTGACGACGGAAGCGCCGACACCATGCAAACCACCGGCGGTCTTGTAGTTGTCGTTCTCGAATTTTCCACCGGCGTGGAGCGTGGAAAACACGATCTCGAGCGCGCTCTTCTTGTACTTCGGATGGAGGTCCACCGGGATGCCGCGCCCGTCATCAATCACGGTGACGCTCTCGCCATCCCGGTGCAAGGTCACCACGATTTCCCGGGCGTGCCCGTTCATCGCTTCGTCGACGCAGTTGTCGACCACCTCCCAAACCAAGTGATGGAGACCCGCGCTACCGACCCCACCGATGTACATGCCAGGGCGCTTGCGTACCGGGTCGAGTCCTTCGAGCACCGTGATGTTTCGAGCGGAGTAACCGGCCATCGCGCCCGGAAGCTGCCACGGATCGGCCAGCGGTCTCAATTTTTCAGGAACGCGAAGCAAGGGGGGCCGGATCTACCCCGGATCGGGCGATCGCCGGCGAAAGCTCAGCGGCCGGCGAGCTCTCCGGGAGGCTCGACAGCTTCGAGTACCTGCTCCACGAGCTGCCCGCGTTTGATGATCTCCCGTCCCTTGCCACCGCGGGTCGTGAGCTCGTACCGCGAACGAGTGATGCGTTGCTCTCCGCCCAGGCTCGTCTTCATGACGAGCGCATCGCTCTCGGCGCTCGCGATGCGGAAGCCGACGAGCTCGTCGCCCTTGTCGAGCTTGATCAACAGGACGCCCTTTCCCGGACCGGAGAGGTAGTTCACTTCCTCGACCTGACACAGGAGTGCTCGCCGATTTCGAGATGCAGCGATCAGCGTTTCGTCACCGTTGACGGCATACGCATGGAGCACCTTCGCACCCCCAGCCGGCTTCGCGAAGCGCCGGCCACTGCGCGTGCTCGGTTCCAGGAACTGTGAAAGACCGAACGACAAGACGTAGCCGTCGCTCGTGGCCGCCACGGCGTAGGTTTCCGGCAGGTACTCGCCTTTCTCGCTCAGATCACCCGATACGCGGGGATCGAGGGAGAGCATGGCGACGATCGCCTCTCCGTCCTTCAACTTGAAAAGCTTCTGGATTGGCTCGCCATAGCCCGTCGTACCCGGCACGTCGGCAATGCGCGCGGTGTACGCCGTGCCATAGCTCGAGAGAAAGACCACTGTCGCTCGGGTAGAACCAGCGACGCACGCCAGAACCTGATCCCCTTCACGCAGGCGCGTCGAGTTTGGATCCTTGATCTCTCGCTGGCGTTTGACCCAACCGTCTCGGGTGATGAGAACGTGGTTGTCCTCGGCGACAATCAAGTCTTCCGCGGTCAGCTCCGGCTCGTCCGAGACGCTCTCGATCAGGGTGCGCCGCTTGTCCCGTTTCGCATACTGTTCGAGGATCTCCTCGAGCTCACGCTTGACGATCGCCCAGCGCCCTTTGCTCTCGGCTTCGCCCAGGAGTCCTTTGATTTCTCTCGCGCGCTTCTTCTTCTTCTTGAGCTCCTCCTCGATCACGAGGATCTCCAGCCGAGCCAATCGGTAGAGCTTGAGCTCCAGGATCGCGTCGGTCTGCTCCGCGTCGAGCTTGAAGCGGTTCATGATCTTCTGAGCCGCGTCGGCCTTGCCGTCACTCTTGCGGATGATGCGGAGGATCTCGTCGAGCGCGTCGAAGACCTTCGCGAAGCCCTCCAAGATGTGGATGCGCTTCTCGAGAGCGCCGAGCTCGTGCTCCAGACGCCGGGTCACGACTTCCAGGCGGAAATGCAAGAAATGCCAAAGAATTTGCTGAAGATCCAGGCGCTCCGGCCGGCCCACTTCGGCGTTTTCCGTGGGCACCAGGCACGTCAGGTTCACCGCGAAGTTCGTCTGGAGCGGCGTCTGTTTGAAAAGATAGGCCAGCACCTTCTGTTCGTCGGCTTCCTTCTTCAGGACGAGCTCGATGCACACGTCGTCTGCCGACACGTCCCGCACGTCGAGAAGCAGCGGCAGCTTTCGACTCTGTACGATCTCGGCGATGCGCTCGACGAGCTGCGCTTTGTTCACGGCGTACGGAATCGACGTGATGATGATCGTCTTGGTCGAGCGATCGACCGTGCCGGGCTTCCAGGTTCCGCGTAGCTTGATCGAGCCCTGGCCGGATTCGTAGACCTGCTTGATCTCTTCCGTCGTGGACACGATCTGCCCACCGGTCGGAAAGTCCGGGCCCTTGATCGTGCGGCAGAGCTCCCGGGCGCTGAGGGTCTTCTTGTGCGTGAGGGCATCGAGCAGGCGAATGGCTGCGGTGGTGACCTCCTCCGGATTGTGCGGAGGGATGTTCGTCGCCATCCCGACGGCAATGCCCGTCGCGCCGTTCACCAACAAGTTGGGGAGTCGGGCCGGCAATACGACGGGCTCGGTCTTGGTTCCGTCGTAGTTCGGCCGGAACTCCACCGTGTCCTGGTCGAGCTCGCCGAGGATCTCCCCGGCGACGCGCGTCAGGCGGCACTCGGTGTAGCGAAACGCCGCAGGTGGATCGCCGTCGAGAGAGCCGAAATTTCCGCTGCCGTCCACGAGCGGCACTCGCAAGCTGAATGCCTGCGCCATCCGTACCAGGGCGTCGTAAATCGCGGCGTCGCCGTGGGGGTGATAGTTGCCCATCACGTCGCCGACGACCTTGGCGCACTTTCGATGCTTGGCGTCGGCAGTGACGTTCGCCTGCCACATCGTGAACAAGATGCGCCGCTGCACCGGTTTGAGCCCATCGCGCACGTCCGGCAGTGCGCGCGCCGTGATCACGCTCAGCGCGTAATTCAGATACTTGTTCTGAGTGATCTCGTGGAGCGGGGCGCGTTCTTCGCGCGACGCGAGCCCGAGCTCGAGCTGCGAATCGCTGCGCCCGCGTCCACCGCCTCGAGACTTGCCGCGCGGCTTCGCGCCGGACGGCGCTTTCGGGCCGCCCTTTTTCGATCCCTTGGACTTCGGACGTTTGGCCAACGGCGACCGCTTCGCTAGCGTTTCGGGGGGCGAGCTGTCAACAAATCCCTCGTTATCCTGACCGATGAGGGATCGACGACGGAGATTTCACAGGAAGGCATCCTCCCGCCCTTCCGCCTTCCTGTTCCAATCCCCGGGCTGCACCGCGGGTCAGGTTCCGCGTTTGCGTTCGCGGACGATGCGTTCGAGTGCGAGGCCTGCCAGCCGTGCGAGCTCGTCGGCGCTCCGGGTGTCCTCGAAGGTCGAATGCAGCTCGGAGAGCACCAGCGCGCAGGCGGCACGATCGGAGATCAACACGGGGACGACGTAGACTTCGACGTTGCCGAGGAGGCGAGTCAAAGCTTCGTTCGCCGTGTCTTCGGGGATGCGCCCCAAAAAGTGTCCGTCGCTGAACGCGGCGTCGATGACGCCGTAGCGGGAGATAGGGATGCGGGGAGGATGCGGCTGCATCATGTCAGCGAGGTTGCTCGACCAAGTGCGTGCGGCGTAGGCGTTCGGCCGCACCGCAAACACGATGGCCGAACGCCCAAGAGGCGTCGCCAGGCGCGCCAAAAGCCCCAAA
Source organism: uncultured delta proteobacterium (assembly GCA_963781505.1). Classification (GTDB taxonomy): domain Bacteria; phylum Myxococcota_A; class Polyangia; order Polyangiales; family Polyangiaceae; genus JADJKB01. The sequence goes on from CAWAHB010000006.1 coordinate 85,620, forward strand.
ACCTCATCAGCGCTTTCCGCCGTTTCCAGGTCTGCGGCGTGGGCGGAAACCGGCACGATGATCTCCGGCACGGAGGCGGACGATGGCGGCGGCGGCGGCTTGGAGCGAAAGAGTCCGATGATCGGCTCTCCCTCCTCGTCCTGCCCCTGGATGATGTCCAGGCGTGGCGCACGCCCGACACCGGGATCAGTTCCTCCGAGTCCGCGCGGGCGCTTCTCAGCCGGCGGCAATGAGCGGACGACGAGGGGAATGGGATGCGACGGCGGCGGCTCGCTGGCCAGCTCGTTTCCAGGCTCGACCGGCCTCGGGCGAGCCTTCGCTTCAGCGCCAGGTCGCACGGAGATCCGGCATCCCTGGACTCGATTTCTTTTCGGTCACGAAGGTGCCGAACGCCGGAGTGCGCGAAGCGCGCGATTCCGGGATGCGCTCGTCGAGCCAGCGTTCGATGGACAAAAGGAGCTCGGCAAGCGACGCCCGCGAGATGCGAAGCGGCGCCCGGAACCGATACCCGAGCTCGGCGGCCACCGCGGGATCGAGGGGGTCGACGGCCGCTACCTCGATCTCACCGCTCGGAGCCCGACGCATCGGCACCGCGAGGAGGCGCTCGCACATCCCGACCGGAAGCTGATCGGCGAGCTCGGGCGACACGCGAACGTCGGTGATCGAGGGAACTCGTAGCCTGCCGAGCTCACGCTCGACCTCGGTGCCGAGCTTCACGCCGCGGGCAACCAGCGCCTGGACGAACGGCACGCCCAGCGTGACCACGTCGAGCAACGCCGTGTACACCTCGTCGGGCGAGACGGTGCCATGTTCCAGCAGGCGGCGTGCCAGCTCGACGCTCACGATTTTCCGAGCGTCCCCCGAGGCCGGAGAGTTTTCAAGCCGTCCCCCCTCGTTCGGCTGGCTCAGTCCTTGAACTGGAACACGACCTCGGTTTGACGCACGAGGCCGAGCTCGTCGCGCGCGACCCGTTCGACGGCCGCAGGGTCGCTCTTGATGTGCTTGACCTCGGCGCGAAGCTCCGAGATCTGCTGAGTCAGCCGGGAAATCTCCTGATCGGCCCGGGTGCGCTCGGCACGCAGGGAGCTCAGCCGATTCAGGCCGGAAGAGGAAAAAATCATCACCGGAACCGCTACGACGGCGGTCGCGAGGATCCCGAGGGGAAGTGCTCGCTCGAGAAGAATCGCCCGACGGGTCATGGGGCGACCCTTTCACGCCCGTGGCCCGAGGGTCCAGAAAACCGCGAAGAGCGCCCCGGAAATTGCCGCGCTGCGGCGCCAATTTTCGAGGGCCGAGCCACTGTTTTCCACCTCGGCTTTCGCTATCATGCGCCCCCCAACCGGAGCCCGAGGGGCTCTTCTCCGGCGCCCCTAGGCGCGCGAGGCACAAAACATGGAGACGGACATCCTGCGCGCGGATCTCGAGCGGCTCTTCGATCTCGAGGAGCTCTTGAGTCTCAGCAAGAACGTGCTCGGGTTCGAGCCCGACGAGCTCGGCGGAACCGCGGCAAAAGGTTCGTTCGCCAATGCGCTCACGCAGCACTGCATCGAGGTCGACGCGGTCGAAGCTCTGTGTGACGCGCTCTTGGCGTCCAAGCCCGATGTGAATCCGAAGGTACTCACGATTCGCTCGAACGGCTTGCCGTTCGACGAGGAGCTCCGGCCCGGATCCACCCTCGGCGAGTACACCATCGTTCGCAAGCTGGGCGACGGCCGCCTCGGACTCACGTACCTCGCGAAGCTCGGCGACAAGGAAATTCGCGTGAAGGTCCTGCGCCGCGAGGCCACCCGCGATCGTCGCGGTTTGCACCGATTCCTGACGGTCGCGCGCCTGGTTGGCGCCATCAATCATCCGGGACTCCCCAAAGGCACGATCGCCGGCCTGATCGGCGAGCGATATGCGCTCGCGCATCAGTATGTCGAGGGACAACCCCTCGCCGTGCGGATTTCGCGCACGGGTCCGATGCACATCAACGAGGCGCGACCCCTGCTCCGGGCCATGCTCGAGGCCCTCGCCGCGATCCACGAACGTCGCCTGTCCCACGGCGACCTTCGGCTGGAAAATGTGATTGTCTTTCGCACCGCGGATGGCAACCAGAATCTGGTCCTGGTCGACGCCGGATCCGACCGCCTCCGGGCTCGCGCCCGAGTCGCCGTCAACGGGCAAAACGAGCTATTTTCGACGGTTGGTTCTCCCAAGTCGGTGGCGCCGGAGCTCATCCGTGGCGTGCCGTCCGATCCGCGGAGCGACGTGTATTCGTTCGGCTGCGTGATCTACGAAATTCTTTGCGGCAAGTCGCCCTTCCCCACGGGCACCGCGATCCAAGCCGCGATCGGTCATCTGACCGAAGCCCCCGCGCCTCCGAGCTCGGTGGCCCCTCGCGGCTGGATCACGAAGGAAATCGACGACTGGGTGCTCGGGATGCTGGAAAAGGATCCCGAAAAACGCCCAAAGACCGCCGGCAGCCTCCTCGAAGCCCTCGAGACGATGGGCCGCACGACCGTCGCGAAGAAGGAATCGAAGCTCACCGACGAGGAGCTCACCCAACGCGTGGATGCGCTCGTCGCCGACCCCAGCGACGAAGATGCCGCCGTAGCGCTCGAAGCGGCAGTGGAAGAAGGCGCCGATGCAACTCGCGTGGGCGAGGCGTTCAGCGTCGCCGCTGATTCCATCGACGTGGGAGATGACAAGCACAAGCGTGAAGCAAAGAAGAGCCTTCTCTTCCGCGCTGCGCGGCTGTTCGAGCATTCGGCCAAGGATCTGGAAAAGGCCGAGCAGATGTACGTCTGGCTGTACGAGCTCGATCCGAGTGACGACATCGCTCTGACCGCTCTGGAAGACGTCCGCAAGCAGCTCGGCAAGTACGAGGAGCTCATCGAGATGCTCCTGGCCCGCACCGAAAAGGCCGAAAGCCGAACCGAGCGCGCCCGCGCCTATGCCGAGATCGGACGCCTCTACTTCTCCGAGCTCGACGATCCGGAGCAGGCGCTCGTGGCCTACACCCAGGCGTTTTGCGAAGATGCCCATCAAACGAGCTACGCGGACGAGATCGAGCGACTCGCGGGGTCGAATTCCGACCGCTGGAACGAGGTGCTCTCCCATTGCACTCAGGCGGGCTCGACCGAAGACGTGCCGCCCGAGAGCAAGAACGTGATGCTCGTGCGCATGGGCCGCTGGTACTCGGAGAAGCTCGCGCGACCCGATCTCGTCCCTGCCCTGTTACCAGACCGTGATCGCCACCGACCCTGCGAACGACGCGGCCCTCGAGGGGATGACGCAGATTTATCGCAAGGCGCAGCAGTGGCCGGAGCTGGTGATGGTGCTCGGGCGGCGCGCCGATGCGTCGGCGACTCCGGCGCGAGCTCGGGATTGCCGGGCGGAAGCCGCCGACATTCTCGAGGTTCAGCTCGGCGACACCGGTCGCGCGCGGGATCTGTACGAGCAGGTCCTCGGCGAGGATCCCGGTCACGAGCACGCCAACGACGCCTTGGCGCGCATCTACGAACGCACTGGGGACTTCCAGGGCTACGTCAAGCTCCTCGAGCGGCGCGCCGAAGCGCTTCGCGGCGAAGAACGTCTCAAGGTGCTCTGCCGCATCGCGGACGTGTACGAGGACCACCTCAAGAACGAGGCCGAGGCGATCCGTCGGCTCGAGATCGTGCTCGAAGAGGATCCGAAGAACCTGGACGCGCTGCGCGCCCTGGATCGCCTGTTCTCCAAGACGGGGCGCTTCCAGGACCTGCTCGAGAATCTCGAGCAGCAAGTGCAGCAAGCCGCGACCCCGCGCCAGAAGATCACGTTCTGGGAGCGCATCGCGGGGATCCACGACGAGGAGTTTCTCGAATCACGAGAAGGCCGCCGAGGCCTGGGAACAGGTCCTGCTCATCGACAGCGCTCACGACGGGGCCATCACGGCGCTCATCCGCCACTATCGCGCCCTCGATCGCTGGGAGAACGTCGCCGCGTTCTACGAGCGACACCTCAAGCTCGTGAGCGAGGCGGCGCGGCAGCTCGAGCTCGATGCTGGCTCTCGGTCGAGTCCTGTCGGAGCAGATCGGCTCTCCGGAGCGAGCGACGAAGGTCGTACGAGAAGGCCCTCGAGGTCGATCCCGAGCACGCCGGCGCGCTCGAAGCGCTCGCCCACATCCGGGAGACGGCGGGCGACGCCGACGCCGCCCTCGCGGCGATCGAGCAACTGGCGGAAAAGGCGGCCAGCAAGGAAGCCAAGGCCGAGCAGTACCTGCGCGCCGCCAAGCTCCTCGAAACCCGCGGCGATCGCGACAGCGCCATCGAACAGTACAAGCTGGCGCTGGACGCGAACCCGAGCGACGTGACGGCCGCAGCCGCTCTTCGCGAAGCCTACCTGTCGCGCGGGGACGTGAACGCCGCCATCCAGCTCCTCGAGCGCGAGATGCAGGAAACCGACGGCGACCGCGCGAAGGCCAAGCTGCTCGGCGAAATGTCGACGCTGGCTCGCGAACGGCTCAAGGACGACAAGCGTGCCGAAGACGCCGCCAAGCGTGCCATCGGCTTCGATCCCACGAACGTGGAAGCACTGGTGGTGCTCGGCGATCTGGCTTTCGAGAGCAAGCGCTACATCGAAGCGGCGAAGCACTACGAAGTCATCGCCGAGCGGGCGGACAGCTTGGACAAGAAGGATGCGACGCGCATCCTCGTTCGCTACGTCGACGCTCTCTCTCGCACCGGCGGCACGGAAAAAGCGCTCGTGCCGATGGACACCCTGATCCGCATTGCGCCCGACGACGTGGATGCCCTGGGTCGCGTCGCGCAGGTCACGTTCGAGCACGGTGCGCCCGCGCGCGCGGCAGAGCTCTACAAGGACTTGCTCGAGCGATTCGGCAAGCAGCTCAAAGGCAAGGACAAGGCTCTGGCGCTGTATCGATTCGGCGAGGCGCTACGCGCATCGGGCGCCCTCGACGAATCCCTTGCCCCGCTCGAGGAAAGCGCGGAGCTCGATTCATCGAGCACGCTGCCCCTCGTCGCCCTCGCCAAGTACTGGGAAGCGAAGGAAGAGTGGGAGAAGGTCATCAAGGTCAAGACCCGCCAGCTCGATCTCGCCGACGGGCGAAGATCGCGTTGGCCTCCTGATCGACATGGGCGACATCGCGTCGGGCAAGCTCAACGATCGCACCCGGGCCGCGAAGAGCTTCGTCGCCGCGCTCGAAGAAAAGCCCGACGACCGCCGGCTGCTCACGAAGTTGATGCAGCTCTACAGCGAGGAAAAAGACTGGGGCAAGCTGGTCGACGTCGTGCTCCGCCTCGCGGACTTCGTCGAGGATCCCAAGCAGCGCGCCAAGTACCTGCAGACCGCAGCCACCGTTTGCGCTCGGCAGATGGGGGACGTCGATCGCGCCCTCGAGCTCTACCAGAAGGTGCTCGAGCTCGATACCAAGGCGGACAAGGCCCTGAACGAAGCCATCGAGCTCCGTCGTGAGAAGGGCGACCACGAGGGCGTCGAGCGCTTGCTCCAGCGAAAGCTCGAAGCCGCGACCGCCGAAAAAGACAAGCCCACCATGCTCGAAACCTTCAGCGAGCTCGGGGAGCTCTACGAGAAACAGCTCGGTTGGATCGATCGCGCCGTGGACGCTTACGAAGCGGCTCAGACCCTCGATCCCGAAAATCGGCAGCGCCAGGAACAGCTGGCGGAGCTCTACGCGACCGATCCCAAGAAGTATCTGGACAAGGCCGTCGCCTCCCAGCAGATGATCCTGCGCCAGAACCCGTACCGCCCCGAGTCGTACAAGCTACTGCGCAAGCTCTACACCGAGGTGAAGGACGCGGACGCGGCGTGGGGTCTGTGCCAGGCGCTGTACGTGTTGAACCTGGCCGAGCCGGACGAGGAACGCTTCTTCAAGCGCATGCGCGCAGAGACGGCGGCCCCCGCGGCCTCGGCTCTCACGGACGACGATTGGCTCGCGAACCTCATGCACGTGGACGCCGAACCGCTTCTCACCAGCGTCTTTGCACTGATCGAGCCCGCGGTCATCGCGGCGCGCGGTCAGGCGTTCGAGACACTGGGCTACGATCGACGCTACGCCATCGATCTCGCTCGCCATCCCTATCCCATGAGCCAAACGCTCTACTACGCGGCGGGCGTTCTCGGGATGGAGCCTCCGCCCACGTTCCAGAACAGCAACGATCCGGGCGGGCTCTCGTACTTGCACGCCTACCAGCCGTCGATCGTGCTCGGCGTCGCGGCGCTTTCGGCGGAAGTCCCGCCCCAGGCAGCGGCGTTCATCGCCGCCCGACACCTCGCCTATTTCCGACCCGGAATGTACGTGCGCCATCTGATCCCGAGCGGCACCGGGCTGAAGTCCTGGCTGTTCGCGGCGGTGAAGATGATCGTGCCGCAATTCCCCATCGCAGCCGAGCTCGAAGGACCCGTCAACGACGCGCGCGCCGCGCTCGATCGCAGCCTGCATGGCCAGGCACGAGATCAGCTAGCGCGCATCGTGTCCAAGCTGCTCCAGTCCGGCGCGGCCCTCGATCTCAAGCGCTGGGTTGGCGGCGTCGACCTCACCGCCGATCGCGCCGGGTTCTTGTGTGCGCACGATCTCGAAACAGCGGTCGAGATCATCAAGGCCAGCGACGAAGCCAGTAGCGCCGTTCCTCCGCAAGAGCGCCTCAAGGAGCTCGTGCTGTTCAGTGTGAGCGGGCAGTACCTCCGGCTGCGAAAGCTGCTTCGGATCTCGGTGGACGCTTAGTTAGCGTCCGGAGGGACACGGCTCCGAGAGTTCACGTGCGTCCGCGCGTGCGCGTGAAGTTGGATTTGGGGCGGGACCGACAGTCCTGCTTGCTGGGGGTCCTGCGTCCGGGAGTTTTCGCTTTCGCTTCGGCGCCCTGCCAATGGGGTTTTGGGGAGGGTGGGCGCAGGGGCGAGCGGTGATCGCGATGGAGGGAGTGGGCGGGTGCAGGGCCGAGCGGGGATCGCGATGGAGGGACGCGCGCTTGGCGGAGCTTCGCGCGGGAGGGAGTGGGCGGGTGCAGGGGGCAGTGGGCAGTGCGTGGGGGACGAGCGGGGAGTGGGGGGCGGGGGCGTAGTGGGAGGGCGGTGGGCGGGCGCGGGAGCGTCGGATGAGGAAGTTCTGCTGCTTCACGCGCTCGGTGGGACGAGCACCGACCGATCGTCAGTGCGCCGCCCCGCCAACTCTCCGCGCCAGCTCTCCCGGGCCGGCTCCACGGAGTCGGAGCAACCGGCTGCAAAATGCCGCTGGCCGCCACTGTGTGTGGGAGCGGGGGCGAAGGTCGACTGGGTGGCTCGGGCGGCTCGACTGGACTGCGGGCGGGTCGCTTGGTGCGAGAGTGGGTGGTGAGGTCGCTTGCTTGGATTTCTCATCGTACCGCCGTGCTCGACCGTATCAAGGCCGGGGCCGCGCGCGGGGCGCGCGGTGCTCGGTCGCTTGCGCTCCCTCGCAGCCTTGACACGGTCTGCGCGCGGCGGGTGGCGCCTTTCTGTTTCGCAAGAAAGGAGTTCAGCATGTTGCGAATTTATCCTGTCATTCTCGAAGTCATTGTTCGGTTGCGGCCGAGTCTCGCTGTCATCGAACGCAAGGACCGGGATCTCGGGCGGCAGCTTCGGCGGTGTAGTGCCAGCGCGAGCCTCAACTTGGGGGAGGGCATGTACTCGCGGGGGCGGAATCGGGCGGCGAAGTATCACGTTGCTCTTGGGTCGTCGCGGGAGATGCTGTCTTGTCTCGAGGTCGCGGAAGCGTTCGGGTACATCGCTCGGATCGATCCGGGGCTGCGGGGAAACTTCAACCGCATCATCGGGACGCTCGTGCGGCTCGTCGAGCGGGCGTAGTGGACCGCCGGCCCTCGCCTGGTGTCAGCGCGGCTGGCGCCAGGCGGGGGAGTGTCGGGCTCAAGCGGTCGCGAAGCGCGATGCACTGGTTGGATCGCTCGGGCGCCCGCTTCACGGAGGCAGTATCACGGCCGCCCGCAAGGGCGAAAACGCAGTAAGTGTTTGATTTTATTGGTCTTTTCCACGTAAAGGTACCTTTACGTGGAAGCCGTGAGTGATTCTCGAGCTCGTGAAGACAGGGCGGCGTGAAGGACCCCGGCTCGGCATGACACCAAGGATACGCAGAAGCTCCCCACCGCGCCAGAACCGCATTTCACGCGCTCGTCCTGGCTCGAAATCCTCTCGCCCAACCAAGGAGCCCCTTTTCTCCGCGCTCAACTAGACCAAGTCACGTGTCCAACTTGGAGGGGTTTTGGGGAGAAGCTGGGCGCGGGGGCGAGCGGGGATCGCGATGGAGGGAGTGGGCGGGTGCAGGGCCGAGCGGGGATCGCGATGGAGGGACGCGCGCTTGGCGGAGCTTCGCGCGGGAGGGAGTGGGCGGGTGCAGGGGGCAGTGGGCAGTGCGTGGGGGACGAGCGGTGAGTGGGGGGCGGGGGGCGTAGTGGGAGGGCGGTCGGCGGGCGCGGGAGCGTCGGATGAGGAAGTTCTGCTGCTTCACGCGCTCGGTGGGACGAGCACCGACCGACCGGTCAGTGCGCCGCCCCGCCAACTCTCCGCGCCAGCTCTCCCGGGCCGGCTCCACGGAGTCGGAGCAACTGCAAAATGCCGCTGGCCGCCACTGCCTGAAGGAGGCCCTTTTTTCCCGCGCTCAACTAGACCAAGTCACGTGTCCAACTTGGACAAGTTGCACCTGGAAGGATTGCGCCGACAAACCTGGCTAGTTCCCTCCCGCGCCGCGCCAACTCTCCCGCGCCAACTCTCCCGCGCCACCCGGCTCCACCACGGAGTCGAGCACAACCGGCCCCAAGTGCCGCGGGTCGTCGCGGGAGATGCTGTCTTGTCTCGAGGTCGCGGAAGCGTTCGGGTACATCGCTCGGATCGATCCGGGGCTGCGGGGGGACTTCAACCGCATCATCGGGACGCTCGTGCGGCTCGTCGAGCGGGCGTAGTGGACCGCCGGCCCTCGCCTGGTGTCAGCGCGGCTGGCGCCAGGCGGGGGAGTGTCGGGCTCAAGCGGTCGCGAAGCGCGATGCACTGGTTGGATTGCTCGGGCGCCCGCTTCACGGAGGCAGAATCACCCGACCAAGGAGCCCCTTTTCTCCGCGCTCAACTAGACCAAGTCACGTGTCCAACTTGGACAAGTTGCGCCTGGGAAGGATCGCGTCGACAAACCTGGCTAGTTCCGCCTCCCGCGCCGCGCCAACTCTCCCGCGCGCTGCGCTCTCCCGCGCCACCCGGCTCCACCACCGGAGTCGAGCACAACCGGTGCCGCTGGCCGCCATTGCCCGGAAAGAGGCCCTTTTTCCAAGCCCGGGCGATCGATCACCGAAGCGGCGAAAACCCTCGCGCCCCTCGCGACGGTGGGGCTGCGCCGCCCGCCGCCCCAAGCGGGGACGGGGACATGTCGAGCTTGCCGAGCGGGCCGGTCATGCGGAAGGCGTAAAATCCGTCGGGGCGTTTGGCGCGCTTGTTCTTCGCGTCGAGATCGAAGACGCCCGGAACGGGCGAACCCGGCTCGCCGAACAGGCCCTTCGTCATGTCGTCTTGGGTCTTGTACGCGTCGGAGAACTTGAAGCGCAGACCGAGCTCCACGAGGCTCGTGTCGAGGGGATCGCGCAGGCGAATGGTGCCTTCGGAAACCACCTCGAGGTGCTTGCCGCTGCCGTTGAGCTTCTCGATCTTGAGCCGCCCGTCGGAGGCCTCCGCTTCGAGCTTGAGCTCGCCGGCCTCGAGCTTGGGCAGCGCAATCGTGTTCCGGATCTTTTCCTTCCCGTCGCCGATCGTGAGATCCGCGATGGTCAGCTCGATCTTGCCCTCCGCTTTGGAGAGCTTGGACTCCGGCAGGCGCAAGTCGACGCTACCCGAAAGAGTTCCCCCCAGCGGAAGGCCCACGACTTCGGGCAAAACCGGCAGGTCGCTCACTGCCACGCCTTCGAGCTCGACCTTGATCGTGCGCGCGTCGTCGGCATCCGATGTGTAGCCGTCCACGCTGCCGCCGAACACGTCGCCGCCAAACGAAATTTCCTTGGTGCCGAATAGAAGATGAAGAAGCGAAACCCGGACGTGGATTTGCTCGATCTTCATGACCCGCGCTTCCTTCGGCTTGCCCTCGTCACCCGGCTGGGGAGCTGGTGGAGGTGTCGTCAGCTTCACGCCCTCGGCTTCGACCCCCGAGAGCCAGTACCCGCTCATGTCCTCGATCTCTAGGCGCGTCCCCGTGCCCGCGGGCTGTCGAGCGTTGAACTCCGCAACCAACCGGTCCTTGAGACGCTCGTAGGGAAACGTCCAGATCGCAAAACAAGCAAACGCGACGAAATAGAAGAGCGGGTAGAGCATCCACTTGAGGATGCGCCGGACACGCGGGCTCATGGCGGTCCCTCCTCGTCGGTGGGCGGAGACGACTCGGTGTCCTTGTCCTGGTCGGCCTTCTTCTTTTCCTCCGCCTTGCGATCGAACGCGCTGACGATCATCTCGATGTCGTAGGAATCGGGCTCGGTCGCGCGCTTTCTCACGTCGAGCCGGGTGACGCTCACGGGGTGGCCGCTCTGCGCGATTTTCTCCATGAATTTCACGAGGTTGAGCATGCCAACCTTGTGTAAGACGATCTTGGTGGAGCGCTCCTCGTACTTCTTGCCGTGGGGAACGACCGCGCGATCCTGACTCTCGGGGATCTCGACACCACTCTGGCTGGCCATCTGCTCGAGGAACGCAGCCAGCGCGGGCGTCGGCTGTTTGTAGCGCTTGAGGATCTGATCCCGCTCGGCCTTTTGGGCGAGCACGGCCGGGCGCGCCTGCTGAATTTTTTCGATCGTGTCCCGAAGCGCTTCGTTGTCCGAACGCTTCGACGCAACCATCGCCGTCACACCCACTGGTAGTGCCAGGACGACGAGCACACCGAACACGGTGACCAGCACGCCGAGGAGCTGGCGCTCCCGCGGCTCGAGCTGTTGCATGCGTTCAGAAAGGCCCATCGTTCACTCCGGCGCCGGCTCTGATTCGGTTTCGGTTTTCTTCTTCTTTTTGCCCTCTTCCGGGCACTTCACGTCCATCTCGAGCACGTACTTCTGTCGATCGCTGTTGATGACCTGAGTCACCTTCGCGATCTTCACGTCGCTGATGCAGCGAGCACTCTTCAAATTGTTCGCGATGATTTGCGCGTCCGAGGCAGATCCGACCACACCGTTGAGCTTCACGTGGGTGCGCTGCATGTCGAACTCTTCGATGTCGTGGGTCACACTGGTGGGAACCGCGTTGGAAATCTCGACCAGCACGTCCAGCGCATCGAGCGGCGGCATGGGATCGACTTCCTCCTTCGCCTGAGCCCGTTCGAGCAGGCCACCGGCCTCTTCGGGATCCGAGGACGCTTGACCGAGCACGTCTTTGCTGAGCGTCGCGAGGGCTTTTTGGAGCACTTCCGCCTCCCTACCCAGCGTTCTCATCTCCGCCCAGGTCGCGAAAAGGAAGCTCACCAGGATCGCAACGCCCAGACCCGTGAGGATGGGGATCTTCTCTTTCAAGAAGCCGTAGCCGCGCTGGTACGAAAGCGGGCCTTGGCGGAGATCGAGATCGCGGGCACGTCCCGAAAGCCCCACGGCAAGCGAGATCGCCTTGGCGAACCGAGACACGCTATCGGCGATGTCCACCGTCACGCCTTCGACTGCGAGAGCCGGGAGCTGCCTCACGACGAGACCGAGCTCGTGCATGAGATAGTTCTCGGCGCCCGGCGCGTGGGCGCCACCGCCGAGGAGATAGAGCGCTTCGATCGCCTGACCACCGGTGGCAACCCACGCCGCCATCGTTTGACGAAGCTCACCCGCCAAGGCGGATGCCGAGGCTGGCAAGCCGGCGACTCCCCGGGAAAGCGTCCTGGCGAACACCGGCTCACCGTGTGCCAGGATCACGATCTCCGTGCGCGTCCCGCCGAGATCCACCAGCACCAAAGGTCCGGGCGCTGCCAGCTCCGGCGAGATGGATGCCAGGTTCGCCAGCGTCAGGGGTCCGACGCCCACTCGCTCCGGCGCTCGGCCCAAAACTCGCTCGAGAAGCTGAATGCGTCCGCGAACTTGTTCGGTTCGACCCGCAGCAACGAGCACCACGACCTGATCCGTACCGCCCCCCCGGCGCAGCATCCGGTGGTCGTACACGAGCTCATCGATGTCGACCGGGATCTGCGCTTCAATCTCGTAGGGCAGGACGGAGTCGAGCTGCTTGAGCGCCGTGGGCGGCAACGTCAGGCGATGAATGAAGCTCTCGTCACCCTCGACCGCCGTCGCGATGCCATCCGTGTGGGGCAGGAGCGGGTGCACACAGGAGAGCAGTGCCTGATCGATCTCCTCGGGCCCGGCGACTTCAGCCTCGAGCAAGCGCTCGATGGTCACACGGCGATAGCTGGTGCGCAAAAGCGCAGCTCGGACGTGCGTCGCGCGGATGTCGATTCCCACCAGGCGTGCCATCAGTCGATCCGATAGTAGATGATGTTGCCGCCGGGGCTCGGCTGGAAAGCGGCTGCGATCGCGGCGTCGGTGGCTCCCGCGGGGAGGTCAGTGGCCGTGCCCTCCGTGCCGCCCGCACCGCCGTTGGCGCCTCCAGCATTGTTGAGGGCGTCGTTCAGGGCTGAGATCTTGGTCAGCGCATCGGGATTGAGCCCGGGAGGCGGCGCTCCCCGAAAGTCGACCACGGCGTGAACTCGAACGCGCGTCTCTCGCTGGCCGCTCTTCACATAGCCGGTGACGTAGATGCTGAAGACCTTGCTTTCGATCGTGATGGCCTTCATGAGCTCGGTTTCGCTCTTGAAAGCAATGGGTTTGAGCCCCATGGCCTCGAAAGCCATCGCGAACATCCCCTTGCCCTTCATTGCGCTGATGAATCCCTTGGGCGAGCCGAAGAGCGGAGCGCCCGCGGTGAAGCCTTTCATCAGCTCGACGCCGCTCAAGAACTTCGCAGCTTCCCCCGGATCGTTGCAGACCGGGGTTCCATCCACGGCGGCCGAGCACACGACCGCCAGCAAGGTCTGACCGTTCGCGGTATTGACGTTGAGCACGCCCTGACCCCACGCCGTCACGACTCGCTTCTCCGGCGAGGTCGGATCGGGATCGATGAACGTCGCCCAGAAGTCGTCGCTCACGCCTCGCACCATTCGGAGCTCCTCCAAGCTGTCGAAGGCGGCGTTCTTGCGCGGGTAGGGCTTCTTCAGGAGTTGATAATACGAATCCTCCGCGCCGTTCTGCTGAGCGGAGTTCGAGACGTCGCACACATAGGCCTCGGAGTCCGGATCGACCCAATCGATCATCGCGCTGCAGATCGTGCCGCGATCGGAGAACTGTCCCGCCTTGTCCCGCTGCTCGAACATCGGATTGTATTGCGGGCCAGCGGTCAGCCCGAGGATCTGCATCCCGAGGCGCGTCTGACTGAAGGCGTCGCCCCGCGCCGCGACGTTGACGTTGATCTTCGAGTCCTCGTCGATGATCTTCACCTCGAAACCCGCGCCCTCGAGCCCGAGGTTCTTGCCCTCGGCCAGGTTCACGCTGGCCAGGCTCGAAAACGCCTCGGAACCGCTCTCGTCGTTGAACGCGCCGAGCACTCGATCGGCAAAATCCCAGACCGGGATCTGGGGCGGGCCTTGCTTCATCATCAAGAACAGAGGTGCGAGCGCTTTTCGAATCGTCGGCTCCGTCGCGATCAGCAGCCGGGACAGGTTCACCGCGCTCCGCGCCGCGTACTCGGCTTTGAGCGCGTCCCTCTGGGACAGTGCGCTGCCAAACTCCGCGCTGGTCTCGTCCTGGAACTCGGCGAGCATCACGGTCAGGATGGTGAGCGCTCCGAGCACCAACACGATCGCCACGCCACGACGCTTGCGGCGCAGGCGGAGAGTCTTGGGACTTTGGAGCGGCTTTTTCATCACTGAGTGGCGAAAGTCAGGGGGCGTTGCATCGCGATGGGGATCTTGGTTGCGAACCGAATCGGTTGGCGGGCTCGGCCTTCGGTGGAACGCCGGCCCTCGTTCAAGACGAGGATCACGCGCACCTGGAGCGGCATTCGATTGAACTGTCCGGTTGCCTGGGTGGTGTCCCAGCTCTCGGTCCACTGACCGGTGAGGGGATCGAGGTACTCCAGGTCGAACAGATCGATGTCCGTTGCCAGGACCTCGACGCGCCCGCCCCGCTCTGGATACTGATCGAGCTTGGGACTCTCGCGCCGCACGAGATTGTTGATGCCGGTCTTGCGCTCACTCGCGCCGAAATACGAGATCTCGCACTGGTCGGACTCGTGGGAATCCCGATCCAGCCGCACGTGGGAAAACGAGTTGAAATCCACGCGATCGGCGGGGGTGCCCTGGTGGCCGGTGAAGGCGGTCTTCACCACCTGAAGGCTGAGATCGATGGGAACGTGGAGCGAGATGTACGCGCCCTGAAGCTCCCGGGAAATGCGTGCCATCGCCATCCGGCCCTCGCGATACCGATCGCCGACGCGCTGGATGCCCTCTTTGCTCCGCTTCATGCTGGAAAACGCGGAGTAGATCAGCACGCTGATCATCGAGAGCACCGCGATGGCAACCAGAAGCTCCACGAGCGTGAAGCCGGCGAGGCTCCGGCGGACGCGACGGACCAGACGGCGCGTCTTCATTCTTCCACCAAGTTGCTGAGGTCTTTGGCAGCATTCGGGTCGAGGCCGCCCTGCTGGGGATTGGTGAGGTACTGCGTGAACGGCAGATCGCGCTCTCGCTTGCCCTCGCGCCACTGGACCTTCACCGTGACCTTGCGAATGCTCGCTTCGAGCATCGGTTTGAGATCTGGATACACCATGCTCATGACGATCGGCGCCATGCCCTGGGTTCCACCGGCAGCAGCGCCGCCGAGAGCGCTCGCCAGACCACTCAGGCCTCCGTCAGCGATGCCACCCCCGCCGTTCTGGGCCTGGGCCAAAACTCCCAGCGCCCCGAGCCCTCCCGGCTCGTCGTCCACGCCTCCATCCCCGGATGCGCCGAGGCTCACGGGCTGCGGCAACTCGATCCGCTCGATCTTCCACGAGCAGTGAAAGCTCTTCTCGCTCTCGTCTTCGCAGCACGGACCTTCTTCGTCCAAATCCGAGCTCGGAAAGCTTTCTTTTTGCAGCTGGAGCTCGACCTCACTCATCTTGCAACGACCGAGGTTCGTCGCGATGCTGAGGTTTTGCGCGCGCTGGGCGCTGGTAAAGAGCCCGACCTGACTGCTCAAGACGACGGTCATCCCGAGGCCGAGAATGGCCACCGCGACGAGAACCTCGAGCAGCGTGAAGCCGCGGCGCCGGCTCATGGCTCCTCGCTGTCTTCGGTCTGGCCGTAGTCCGAATCGTTCTTCGGCGCCTCGAGCTTGACCGCGCCTTTCTCGATCTTGGCGCGACCCGTGAGCGGGCTCACCAGGACACTCATCACGTTGGTGTCCCCTCCCCGGTAGATCTGAATCGACGCACGCTCCGTGCCACCGCCGGGCCAGAAGTAGAGGTAGGCCCGGCCCTCGGTCCGCGGCTCCTCATCGTGTTCCGTCTGGACGCTCTTGAACTGGATCCCGTTGCCGAGGGAGCGTCCGCCCTTGGGATCGTCTCCATCGAACCCGAACTGTTTGACCGGCTTGAACTGCGCGCGGGGGGCTCGGGGCCCTTCGAGAATGCGATCGGCTTCAGCGCGCGCCTCTCGCTCCGCTTCGGTCGCAGCCTCCGCACCACCGCCGGTGCTCTTCTCCTCTTTCTCGCGCAGCATCTGGCCGCTGGTCGTTTCCTCGAGCAGCAGGCGGTCCTCCTCGAGGTCGAACACCATGCGCACCGGACGGCCGGTGGAGTTGGCTCTCGTGATCCCCAGCCGCACACCGCTCATGATGAGCGTCGCTGCGGCCCGCTGACGGCTCGAGCCGAGCATGCCCGAGCCGAAGATCACGGCACCCGACATCAGCGCGATCAGCGCGACCACGACCAGCACTTCGACGAGCGTGAGCCCCCGCAGCCCGCGCTGCGTTCGAAAGTGCTGGAAGCGAAGTGTTCGTTTCAAATCTCAATCCGCGGCGGGTTCGGTACCGGACGACTTCGGCATGCGGATGTCGTCCTTGGTTCCCTTCTTCTTGTCCGGGCCAGAAGAAATGATGGTCACGTCGTCGTCGGAGCAGGTCAGCGTGTAGGGCTGACCCCAGGGATCGTTGCTGCTCGTTCCGGGATCGATCTGCTTGTCTTGCACGAGCTGGCTGATCGTCGGACAGCTGGTCTCGTTGTTGGACGCCTGCCAGCTCTGAACCGCGGTGCGGATCACTCGCGCGCCGACGAGCGCCGACTTGATCTGACTCTCACGATATTTGGGCAATGCGTAGAACGCCACGCCACCCGCCACCATCGCGATGATGGCCACGACGATCAGCACTTCCATCAGCGTGACGCCGCGCTCCGACACCGCGCCGCGCGCGCAGGGTGAGTAGCTCTCGGACTCGAATCATGTTCTCTCTCCTTCAATCATTCGATGCGATCCAATCCCCCCGGCTTTCCATCGGGGCCGTCGCTCATGAGCTCGTAGCTCTGGCCCTCCTTCGGTCCCGGGCAAATCAAACGCAGTGGCCGTCCCCACGCATCCGTCGGCTCCTCGTTCACCGCGCCGTAGCCGACGAGCGAGGTGAGATCCGGCGGACAGCCCCCATCGTGATCGGCAAGGTACGAGTCCACGGCGACCCGTACGTCGACCAGACGCGCTCGGGTTTGCCGCTCGCCGGAGCGCCTTCGCTCCCGACTCGCCACCACCACGACGAACGCGAGGGCCAGCGCTCCCAGCACCACCGGCCGCACTCGCCCCAGGCGGAGCCGGCGCAGAAGTCCGCCGCGACTCTCCCAGGGAAAGAAGGTGCGTTGCTCGGTGGAACGTCTGCGGCGCATGTTCGATCATCATCACTGTACGAGTTGGTTCATCTGCATCAAGGGCAAGAGGATGGATAGCGCAATGAAGCCCACGATGCCGCCGAGCACGAGGATCATCAGCGGCTCCAGCAAGCTGGTCAGCGCCGTGACCCGGGTTTCGACATCCGATTCGTAGGCCCGGCTGACGCTCTCGAGCATGGCCTCGAGCTGGCCGCTGCGCTCCCCGACGGCAATCATGTGAATCACCATTGGGGGGAACGCTCCACTTCGCTTGAGTGGCTCGGCGATGCTTTCGCCCTCGCGAATCGATCCGATGGCCTCGGTCACCACACCCTCGAGCTTGGCGTTGCCAAGCACGTTGCGTCCGATCTCCATCGCCTTGAGCAGCGGAACGCCACTGGCGAGAAGCGTCGAAAGCGTCTTCGTGAAACGCGCCACCGCCACCAGCAGGTTCAGGCGGCCGAAGAGCGGCCAGCGGAGCTTCATCTTGTCCCAGCTTCATGCGTCCTGCGGGTCGGCTCTTCCAACGCTGGAAAAAGAAAAACGCCAGGCCGCTGAGGATCAAGAGCGCCCACCAGTATCCGGCGATCAGGTTGGAGACGAAGATCAGAAGCTGCGTATTCCAGGGCAGCGCTTGGCCGAGATTCTGAAAGATGCTCGTTACTTTGGGAACGACGGCGACCATCAAGAACGCCACGAGCCCGCCGCCGATGAACATCATGAGCACCGGATACGCGAGTGCCGAAACGACTTTCCCCTTCAGACGCGCCTGACCCTCCATGAATTCGGCCAGTCGTTCGAGCACCGCCTCGAGGGTTCCGCTCGCCTCTCCCGCCGCGACCATGTTCACGAACAGAGGCGCAAACACCTTCGGGTGCGCTTCCAGGCTCTTCGAGAAGCTCGTTCCTTCGTTCACGCTCTCGCGCACGCTGGAAAGCACGCGAACGAGCTGCTCCTTTTCGACCTGCTCGGTGAGGGCCGAGATCGAGTCGACGAGGGGAACGCCGGCTCGAACCAGGGTGGCCAGCTGGCGCGTCATCACCGCCACGTCCGATGCGCTCGGGCGACGGAAGAACGCGAACAGATCGATCTCCTTCTTGGCCTTCTGTTGGCGCTCGCTCTCCTCCGTCGCGAGCGTGAGCAAGATGCCCTCGCGGCGGAGCAAGCCGCGCAGAGCCTTGGCATTGTCGGCATCGCGATAGCCTTTGACGGGCTTGCCGCTGTCGATCTGAATGCCGCGATACTCGAAAACAGCCACGCTCCACCTACTCGTCCACGATGAAGTCGTCCTGCGTCGCCGCGACGACTTCTTCCACCGAGGTGCGTCCCTCGAGAACCTTGCGAGCGCCATCATCTCGGAGAGAATCCATGCCCTGGAGCTGTGCAGCGCGCTTGAGGGTCTGCGCGTCGGAGCTCTTCAAGATGAGCGCGCCCACGACGTCATCGGCCATGAGGAGCTCGTAAATCCCGAGCCGTCCCGAGAACCCCTTGTTGTCGCACTCGTCGCAACCCTTCGGGCGATACAAGGTCGGCATGCCGGGGCCGCGCCAGCCGATGGGCTTGTACTCCACGCCGGGCACGATGTAGCGCGCCGAGAGCTTGCGGTTGTCCCGGCGTCGCGTTCGTTCCGGATCGATGCCGAGCTGCTGGAGCTCGAAGTCGCTGGCTTCGTATGCCTCCTTGCAATGCGGGCAGAGCAGACGCACGAGCCGCTGCGCCAGGATCCCGATCACCGTCGAGCGCACGAGAAACGGCTCCATATCCATCTCGACCAGACGGGTCACGGCGCCGGGAGCGTCGTTGGTGTGGATGGTGCTCATCACCAAATGACCCGTGAGCGACGCGTGGATCGCAATCTCGGCGGTTTCCTTGTCGCGGATCTCGCCGACCATGATCACGTCGGGATCTTGCCGCAAGAATGCCCGCAGGGCGTTCGCGAAGGTCAGGCCGATCTTTGCCTGAACCGGCACCTGATGCACGCCGGCCAGCTCGTACTCGACCGGATCCTCCGCTGTGAGAATGTTGATGTTCGGGCGGTTGATCTTGTTGAGGCACGCGTACAGCGTGGTGGTCTTGCCGCTGCCCGTCGGACCGGTCACCAAGATGATGCCGTCCGGGCGCTCGATGAGCTGGCTCATCAAATGGTAGTCGCGCTCCGAAAATCCGAGATCGGTCAGATCGAGCAGCACGTTCGTCTTGTGCAAGAGACGCATGACGATGCGCTCGTGGTCGCGACTGGTCGGAATGGTCGATACGCGGACATCGATGCTGCGACCGGCGATCTTGAGCGAGATACGACCGTCCTGGGGCAGGCGTTTTTCCGCGATGTTGAGCCCGGCCATGATCTTCACGCGGGCGATGACCGAGCTGATGAACTGGCGGCTCGCCTTGCGTGCCACGTAGAGCTCGCCGTCGATGCGGTAGCGAACGAGAACTTCCTTTTCCTCGGGCTCGATGTGAATGTCGCTCGCTCGCTCTTTCACGGCGCTGAAAAACAGCCCGTTCACCCAGCGAATGATCGGCGCATCTTCGTCCGACTCGAGGATGTCGACTTCGTCTTCGTTGCGAAACGCTTCGTCGCTCTCGAGCTCGCTCGAAGCTTCCTGGCGCTCGAATACGCGATTGATGACCTCGTCGACCAGGTCGGCCGTTCCGACGCTCGCGGTCACCGGTCGTCCGAAGGTCGCACGCACGTCGTCGAGTGCGGCGGTATCCAGGGGATCGGCGCACAAGACCTGGACGCCCTCGTCCGATTCCCCGACCACGAGCAGCTTGTGACTGCGGCAGTAACCGATGGGCAAGCGCGTCGCGACCTGCGTGGGCACCGACGCAACGTCGACGCGACTCAAGAAACGCAGGCCGCACTCGGCGGCGAGCGCCCGCGCCACGTCCTCTTCGGTGGCCGCCTGCGACTGAACCAGAAGCTCCGTGAGCGGAACTCCCTTCTCGCGCTGCTGCGTGAACAGCGGCTCGAGGGTTTCGAGACTGACCACGCCGTGGCGTACGAGGATGTTGCCGAGGGCGCGCTGCTCCAACATCAGCTCATTCCATTCGTTCCACGTTGACGCTGCGGGCCACGGGATTGATCCGAATGGGCGAATCCAGATCGCCTCGGGGAGCCGGGGCCGGCGGCGGGGTGGGAGCTGCGGGATTGGGAGTGGGAGTCGTTCGGGGACGGGGACGCCGGCGCGGTGTCGGCACGGGGTTCGGGGTCGGCGGCGTGGCCCCGCCGCCGCTGCCTGCCTTGACCTGTTGGGGAAGCTCGATGGGCTCGGTCGGAGTGTGATCCAGCTTCTTCGGAGCGCTCTCTTGCTCGAGCCGCAGCCGCTCTTCGACGTCGACGTACGCCTGACGGATTTCTTCCACCAGACCGTTGGTGCGCGTGTAGTCCCGGGGCGGCTGCCAGTCCTGGCCCGAGAAGACGAAGTAGCGATCGAGAAACTCCTGCCGCTCCTGCATCTTGCGCTCGAAAATCTTGCGCAGATCGTTCTGCGTTTGAATGACGGTCGGAGTCAGGATCAGCAAGAGATTCGTCTTGCGAGTCTGATTCTCGGAGTGACGGAACAAGAAGCCGAGGACCGGGAGGTCGCCGAACACCGGAACCTTCTTTCGGCTCCGCACGACGGCGTCTCGCATCAGGCCACCGATGACGATGGTTTGCTGGTCGTCGACCTCGACGATGGTCTTCGCCGTACGCTTGGTGATCGAAACGACACCGAGAGCGCCGCTCGTCGCACCCCGCTCGCTGATCTCCTCCTCGATCTCGAGGCGTACCTGGTTCGATTCGTTGATGTGGGGAGTGACCTTGATCTTGGTACCCACGTCCTGCCGGGGGGTGTTGAACCCGAGCGAAGAGGTCAGCGCTCCGATGTTCGCCAACGGATTGGCGCCCGCTTGACCCGGCACCGAAGCCAGGGAGGAAAGCCCCGAGTTGGCGAAGTTTTCCTGGAGCGGGATGTTTTCCCCCACGCTGATCTCGGCCGCCGTGTTGTCGGTGGCCAGAATGTGGGGCGTCGCCAGCACGTTGGCGTCGCCGCTCTGGGCCAGGGCGTTGAGCACGATGCCGAACGCGGGAATGCTGAGGCCGGTGCCCAGCAGGTTGGACGTGCCGGACAGCTCGGGTCCTCGAGCGCCCAGCGCGACGCCCTGCAAGAGCTCTGGATTGGCCGGGAAGCTCAGGGAGTTGCCCGCCTCGAAGCCACCGAGAATCAACGTGTCCCCGCCGCCGCCGACGTTCGCCGTGGTGCCGCCGTGAAACGAGACCCCGAGCTTGGAAGAATGATCGATGGACACGTCCATGATCACGGCCTCGATGAACACCTGGCGTCGTGCTTGATCGAGCTTGTCGACCACCAGTCGCATGGACGCGTAGTCGCGACCCGATGAGGTCACGATGAGCGAGTTCGTGCTCTTGTCCGCGATGACGTTGATCGATCCCTCGAACATCCCCGTGCGTGGGGCTCCGGGCTGACCCGGCGCACCGCCTTGGGCCTGGCCCTGAAGCATTTGCGAAAGCACGTTGGCGAGATCTTCCGCGGTCGCGTGCTGAAGCGGGAGCACGTGGATCCGCCCTTCCGCAGCGGGCTGCGTGTCGATCCGCTTCATGAGCTCGAGTAGCTTTTGATACGAGTCGTCCGTGCCGACGATGATGAGCGAATTGGTCTGGTCGTCGGCAACGACCTTGCTGAGACCTCCGCCGCCACCCTTTCCGGCAGCGTCCGGGCCGCCGCCCTGACCGAGCTCGAACAACTCGTTGATGCGCTTGGCCATGTCCTCGGCCGAGCCGTAGTGCACCGGCTCGATCCACATCTTGCTGCCCGCCCCACCAACGTCGACTTCCTCCAGGATCCGGATCATGCGGCGGATGTTGCTGCCCGTATCGGTGATGATCAAAAGCTGTCCGGGCGCATACACGGAGATGTCGCCCTCCTTGCTCTTGAACTTCGTGAGAAGCTGATTCGCCTCGTCGGCGGACACGTACTTCAAGCGATAAAGACGCGTGATGAAACGATCCGCCGCGGGCACTGGCTCGCCTCGAGAATAGATGGGCGTCGGCAACGCAACGACTCCACCCGAGTCGACGATCTTCAAGAAGCGTCCGTGGGGGATGACGGTCATCCCGTTCGCTTCCAGGATCGAAAGAAACGCCTCGTATGCTTCAGCCAGTGTCACCGGCTCCGGCGAGACGACCGTTGCCTTCACCTGTCGGACCTTCGGCCCGTAGATGAAGCGCTTTCCGGTCATTCCGCTGATGTGATTCACGAGCTCGGCCAGATCGGCATCCTGGAGGTTGAACTTCACCAGGTGGCCCATCGGCTTGGCCTTGAACGGAATGTCGGTCGCCTTGGCGATGGACTCCATGCTGTCCGGGAGCGCTCCGGCCGCGCCGGGCGGCGGCTTGTCGTTGGGCGCCGCAGGTGCCGCAGGTGCGGGAGCTCCCGGAGCGCCCGGCGTTCCCGGCGTTCCCGGCGGGACGCGTCCCAGGCTCGGGCCGCCGCCCCCCATGGTTGTGGGCATCCCCTTGGGCGCTCGAAGCCTCGGTCGCGTGGGCTGGGAGCGAATGGGCGGAGCTTGCTGCGCCTCGGCCGCGGGCAAAGCAAGTCCGAGCCCGAGGGCGAAAGCAAACAGCGATAGCGATGTCTTTTCCAAGTGCGAAAGCATCCAGTGTCTCACTTGATCCTGAAGTCGATGCTCAGGGGTTTGCCGCGACGGTTGACCTTCACGTTCAAGTTGCCGGCCGTCCGGAGACGCGCATACGCCTCCAGCGCCTTCTCCGGGCTCGACATGTTGAAACCGTTGATGGTCTCCAGGCGGTCACCGTTTTGAAAGCCGAGGGTGCCCAGCAAGGTATCGGGGCGGATGCCGAACAAGCGAATGCCCACCACCTTGCCGTTTTGCTGCTCGGGCACGATGCGGGCGGACCGCATCAACTCGGCCTGATTTTCCAGGATCTTGTCGACGACGGAGCGATCCACGTTGAATTCCGTCTCGCTGATCTTCTGAATCTTGGATGCAATGTCCGCCGGCACGGGCGACGGTCCGCGACGGGTGGGCGGAGGTGGCGCTTCGGGGCTCGCTGCAGCAGCGGGCGTGGGTACCGGTTGGGGTGCGAAGAGCAGGAGCTGGCAGAGCGAGCTCGCATTGGTGAGCCAGACAGCCGGGCTCTTCTCGGCGGGGTTGAAGCCGATGAACGCGATTTCCTGGGCGCCGATCTTGTCTCCCACTCGACGGATGGTCGGCCGCGGATCGCCGGGCCCTTGGATCGCGGCAATGGACCAGGTCGGATCGGTCGACTCGGTGACGATGCTGACCCGCACGCCTTCGCAACGCGGTGCGGTGAGGGGGTTCGAGGTGTCGACGGGAGTCGTCGGCAAGCTCAAGTCGATCGGCGAACCGTTGAGCGGACCCGTTACCGAATCGAACGGGTTTCGCGCGAGGATGGCATCGCCGCTTCGATCGGCGCTGGTCCCGCCCGGAACGATCGGCTGCGAGCCCCGCGGTGCCTGGGCGAGGGTGCGCTCATCGGGCGTCAGGGCTGCGCCGAAAAGCCGCATCGTCCCCGCGGCCTGGAAGTACGCCATCAGCGCCACCAGGCCGAGGACCACGGCGGAAAAATACTTCTTGAGTAGGGCGTCGAAAGACACAGGAATGGTTCGCGGGCTTCGCCCTCCTAAAGCCAGAGCCGTGCCAGGGTCAATCGCTAAAGAAACTCGGGGATTTCATGGCGTTATGCACCCGATTCCGCCCATTTTCTTCGCCAACCTGGCAAGGGAACCGCCGGACACCCGTTTAGTGCTGACACTTTGGCAACCCGCGGTCGGCACCTAGGGATTTACAGGAAGGCGGAAGGCCGGAAGCTTTTGCGATTTTCCGACGAAAAGCCGATCCCGAAATCCCAAAAACCCTTCTCCGCTTCCGTCTCCCTGTGAAAACTCCGGATGCAGGAAGGCGGAAGGGGATCAGTCTTCGCCGAGCTTTCGGTAGATGGTTCGGGTCGAGATTCCGAGGAGCTGGGCGGCCAGGGACTTGTCGCCGTTCGTGTAGCTGAGCGTCTCGCGGATCATTCGCTGCTCCACTTCTTCGAGCGGCGTTCCGATGGGAAAGTTCAGTGCACTCGGTGATGGTTGCGCGGCTTGTGCCACCACCTCCGGGAGATCTTCGAGTCGCAGGGAGTCCGATCGGCACAGGACCGCGGCGCGTTCGATCACGTTCTCGAGCTCGCGCACATTCCCCGGCCAGGAGTAGTCCATCAACTTGCGCATGACTTCGGGCAGAACCGTGAGCCGCGCGCGAGCATTCTTCTTGCAATACACCCCGAGAAAATGATCGACCAGGAGCGGGATGTCTTCACGTCGATTGCGCAGCGGAGGAGCCGTCACTGCAATGACGTTGAGTCGGTAGATCGAGATCTTCCCGGAAACGCCCGGCCTCGACCTCGGCCGCGAGATCTTTGTTGGTTGCGGCGACGATGCGCACATCCGCCTTCACGGTGTGACCACCCACGGGCTCGTACTCGCCTTCCTGCAGAACGCGAAGGATCTTCACCTGCACCGCGGGAGTGAGCTCACCGATCTCGTCCAGGAACAACGTGCCGCCGCGCGCGCGAGCGAAGCGACCCTCGCGTTTGGCGACCGCACCGGTGAACGCACCGCGCTCGTGACCAAATAGCTCGGATTCCAGGATGGATTCCGGGATCGCAGCGCAGTTCACGGCGACGAAGGGACCGCTGGCGCGAGCGCTCTTGCCGTGAATGTAGCGCGCGACGAGCTCCTTGCCAGTGCCGCTTTCACCCAGCACGAGCACCGTGGCGGAGGACGGAGCCGCTTGCGTCGCGATCTCGAGCACGCGCCGCAGAGCCGCGCTCTGACCAACGATCTCTCGC
The DNA here is from genome assembly GCA_963781505.1 of uncultured delta proteobacterium. Taxonomy (GTDB): domain Bacteria; phylum Myxococcota_A; class Polyangia; order Polyangiales; family Polyangiaceae; genus JADJKB01. Next base: position 110,351 of record CAWAHB010000006.1, read on the forward strand.
GTGGTCAAGAGCTTGAGCTCTTCGCGCAGCGAACGGTTCTCGGCGACGAGCTCGTGACGCTCCGCTGCCTTGCGAACGCTCTTCACGGTGTTCATTCGCTTGAGCGGTTTCTCGACGAAGTCGTAAGCGCCTTCGCGCATCGCTTGCACCGCCGTCTCGACGGTGCCGTACGCGGTCATCAACACGACTTCCGTATCTGGAGAAAGCTCCTTCAACGCGCGCAGGAGCTCGAGACCGTTCACGCCCGGCATCATCAAATCGGTGAGCACGACCTGGACGCGATGCTTGCGCACGACGTCGAGCGCTGCCTTCGCTCCGTCCGCGGTGAACACCCGCATGTGTTCGCGCTGGAAGATCTTCTCGAGGGAAAGAGCGTTGCTGGGCTCGTCGTCGACCACGAGTACGGTGATCTCGCTCCCGGCGGCAGCGGGAGCCGGGCCGGGATCGGACGGGCTGTCATCAACGGGTGCCATCATGTCAACCATGACGCCAGCCTGTCATTGGTAGGACAAGCAGTCAATATCCTAGACAAACCGTCCCCTCTGGACAAATTGTCCAAAGGCGAAAATCTCAGCGGATCAGCTTGGAAAGCTGCTTGAAAGCGTCCCCGGAGCCCTGGCGGAGCCAGTCGAAGACCACGGTTTCGGCGGTGCTTCGGACCGCCCCTGCCCGCTCGCAGAGCTCGAGGCCGGTCTGTCGATGGTCCTCGACTCGGGAGACCACGCCGTCGATGGGAACGTGGACTTCGAGGCCCCGCGCCGTGAGGTCGCGCACCGTTTGGTAGACGCACACGTGAGTCTCCATTCCGACCACGACCGCGGCCCGAGCACCGGTCCGCTCGAGTGCCTGGGCAAAGCCCGCAGCATCGCAAGCGCTGAACTCGGTTTTCTCGAAGCGCGAAGCGCCCGCGGCACCGAGTACCTCACTCACGTCGGAGAGCGTGGGACCCAAGCCTTTGGGATATTGCTCGGTCGCGAGAACGGGAGCGCCCAAGAGGCGTGCGCCTTCGACGAGGATGCGAGTCGCCCGACGCACACGCTCGAGCTGCTCGGGCGGCATCACGTCGGCGAGACGCTGTTGAACATCCACCACGACGATCGCGGTCGTCTTGGGATCGAGGCGTTGCATCCCTGCCGAATACACCAGGCTCGGGCCCGCCGCTACTGCACGTCAGAGCGGCAGATAGCGCCGGAGCTCACGCCGATAGTCGATTCGAAGCGCGAGGCGAGCCACGGAGCGGCCTTCCGCATCACGAAGCTCTCCCTGCACGGAGCTCGACGAAAACAGGAGGTCCGCGAGCTTCGGCCGGCGCTCGAGAGCGAGCGAAAGCGGGCGCCCCGCGTCGTCCAGGAGCTCGAGCTCGTAGCGCTCGGCGAGGGAGCGAGCGCGAAAAAATACCCTGCCGCGGACCGAGCGATCCCGGGCGATCCCGTCGGCGTCCAAGCGGCCCTCGACTTCGATGCTTCCCGAAAGGCGGGGCAAGAGCCGGGCCTCTTTCCCTTCGAGCACGAGGGTCGCCGGGCGTTCGCGCCCGCCGCCGTCCTCGTAAGACCCGACGAGCAACTGCCGGAAGCGACCCCGAGCGATCAGCTGCTCGGCTCCTTCAGCCCGCGAGGCTCGACGAAATCTTCCGGGGAGAGCACGAGACGCTCCACACGCGTCCCGTTCTTCAGCGCTTCCACGATTTCGGGTAGGTCCTGCATGCCAACGCGACCGTAGAAATAGTGGTCCGGCTCCACGGCGATGCTCGGTCCGACCCAACATGTGTCGAGGCAACTGGACGTGCAAGCTCGCGCCTCGGTCGAAGAGAGCCCATGCTCCTTCAGCATTTCCTTGAGTCGGGCGTGGAGCTCCACCGAGCCCCGCGCCGCGCAGGAACCTTTCGGCGTCCCATCGGGTCGTCGGTTCACGCAAACGAACAAGTAGCGCCGGCGCTGGGACATGGCCGGCTAGCGTTGCCTGCCGCTCTTCGCCGGTCAAGCTCAGCGAGGAACCGGGGTGGTGATCGGGACGTCGCCACCCTGAACATCCCACTCGAAGTGATCCACGAGCACCGTGCTGGAAAGGACGAAATCCCCCGCGTCCCAAATTGCAAAACGTAGAGTGATTTCCGAGCCCGGTTCCACTGCCGACTCGGTCATGAGCCAACCCGTCGCGGCGTGCTTGGGGTCGAGATCCGCGCCCGTCCCTTCGAATCCGGTTCCCGCGAGCGCGTCGGGGCCGAGCGCACAGTCGAACTTCTTTCCCCCGGCGGCCTGAGGCTCGCAGACCTCGAGAAACCCGTTGTTCACGCTGACCGGGTTTCCTTGATCGTCGAAGGCGATGTTGCCGAGCTGGCTGCCCGGGGGAGCCGGGCTCTGCAAGATCACGAAGAAATCGTTGAACTGCTTGCAGATGAAGTTCGGGAACTCTTCGGTGTAAAAATCGAAGTCGAGTCGGAAGCCCTTGGCGTTCGTCGGAGCTCGCAGCACGACTTCGAGCGCTGCCGAGTCGTAGGCCGTCGGCAGCTCGGCCATGATGTTCGAGCAACTCGGCGAAGAAATGGGGAAACCGGGAGGCGTCGCGGACTCGGTCCCGAGCCACGAGCTGCCCGGATCCTGATAGTCGGGATCGCCCGGCTGCCGCGCGGTGCCGCTCGAGAGCACGAGCATCCTCTTGCCCTCGCGAGGCGTCACCTTCTCGCCAAAGCCTGTGAGCAGCCCGTGTCCCCTCGGATCCATGCCGGCTGAGCCATCGGCCAGGACGTACTTCGCGCTCACCACTCCCCAGCTCGAGCCATTGGCGACGCGACACAGCCCAATGGCCTTCGCCGCATCCATTGCATCGGAAGAGGACAGCCCGACAATCTGCTGGTCACACTCCGTCAGCTCGTCGTCCAGAGTGCCGTTGCAGTCCTCGTCCACCAGGTTTCCGGGATAGTCGTAGGCGCCCGGATTGATCTCCGCGCTGCAGTCGTTGCAATCGCCGCCGGCCACGCTGAAGCCGTCGCCGTCGAGATCTCCGGTCAAATCGGAATTGGCGCAGGGCGGCGCCTTGCTCACCGGCGCATCCAGGTCGATCTGGATGCCGGCGTCGGATCCGGGCGAGCCTGCCGTCGATCCGCCGCCGGATCCGGCCGCGCCCGGGAGGGCTCCCGTCCCTCCCCTCTCTGCTCCCCCTCCCGAGGCCGAACAGGAAACGATGAGCGCCACCGCCACGCTTCCGGCCCAAGCCCACTGCCCGCTTTTCTGGTTCGCCATACCCTTCGAGTGGCGGCGAGGGACCTTAACGACAGCTTAAATCGGCCCAGTCGAAGCCGAGTTGACAGGCTGCGGTCGCAAACCGACGCTACTCATCGCCATGCGTCGCCAAGGGTCGGACGCGGAGCCGATCGCCGCGGGTACGGACTTTTTCGGTCGCAGAGAGGAGCTCGCCAAGCTCACGGAGCTCGTGCGGAAAGGCTCCGCCCTGATCACGCTCCTCGGTCCCGGCGGCATGGGCAAGACCCGTCTGTGCGTCGAGCTCGCGGGACGCCTCAGGCCCGAGCTCGGCGAACCGGGGATCTGGTTTTGTGATCTGGTCTCCCAGCGGACTGCCGAGGGTGTCGCCGCCGCGGTCAGCGGTGTACTTGGGGTGCCGCTGGTGCTGTCGGATAGCCCCGATGCAGCGATCACTCAAGTCGGCCGAGCGCTCCGATCGCGAGGGCGGGCGCTGATTGTCCTCGACAACTTCGAGCAAGCCGCAACATCTGCCGGGCAAGTGGTTGCCGATTGGCACGCGAGCGCTCCCGAAGCTCGGTTCATCGTAACCTCGCGCCAAGCTCTGGGGATCGATGGCGAGGTCTGCGTCGAGCTCCAGAGCTTGGATCCCGAATCAGCGCTCGCTCTGTTTTTGGCCCGGGCCCGCGAGGCTCTGCCCAACTGGGCTCCGAGCCCCGAGGAAGAGGCGACCCTCGGCGAGGTCGTCGACATGCTGGATCGGATCCCGTTGGCGCTGGAGCTCGCGGCGCCGCGTCTACGAATGATGAGCGTCGCGACTTTGAAGGAACGTCTCTCCGACCGTTTCGCGCTCCTCAGCTCGACACGCCGGGACAAGAGCGCGCGCCACGCAAACCTCGGCGCGGTACTGGACGGATCCTGGGATCTCTTGAACGATGCCGAGCGCCGAGCCTTGGCCCAGTGCTCGGTGTTCGCGGGTGGGTTTTCCCTGCAAGCCGCGGAGGCAGTCGTCCGGTTCGAGCCCGGCTCGAGCGTGATGGATGTCTTGCTGTCGCTCCGGGAAAAATCCCTGATTTTCGCTCGGGATGCGGCCAGCGATCGACTGGGCCTGTACGAGAGCATTCGGGCGTACGCCCGTCAGAAGCTCACGGAGAGCGACGAGGAGGAGCCGACGTTGGCGCGGCACACGAGCTACTTCCTCGAGCTCGGTGAACGACTGGCTCCTCTCACACGCTCTCGAAATGCAGCTCGAGCCCTGGCCGAGCTCGCGCTCGAACAACAAAATCTCGAGGCCGTCCAACAAAGAGAATCCGAACGCCATCCGGAGCTGAAAGCACGCGCCGTGCTCGCCCAAGGCCCCCTGTTCCGCTTTCGCGGACCGCTGCACACCCACATCCAGATCCTGCGCGAGGCGGTAGGAGCAGCGCGGTCGGTCGGCGCAACGGAGCTCGAGGTCCGCGCCCTGGTGGCTCTGGGGGATGCCCAGGGCACCTCGGGCCGAACGGACGACGCCACCGACAACTTTGCGCGAGCCGAAGAGCTTCTCGGGACGATCGACAGCCCGCTGCTCGCGTGCGAGCTCGACATCGCTCAGGGGAACCTGAGAATCACGTGGAGTCGATATGACGAAGCGCTTCCACTGTTTCAGCGGGCGCTCGCCTCGAGCCTCTCGCAATCCGATCTCGAAAGCGAAGGGTACGCTCGTGCCCACATCGGCGTCACCCAGGCACGGCGCGGGGAGCTCGTGGAAGCGAAGTCCGAGCTCGAAACGGCATTGACGTTCGCTCGGCGGCTCGAAAATCCCCACCTCGAAAGCCTCGCGCTCTCGAACCTCGGTATGGTCGAGACCGAGGACGGCCTGCTCGATCCCGCGGAGCGGCGCTACCGCCAAGCGTTGGCCCTCGACGACGAGCTCGGGACCTGGCGGATGAAGTGCAGCACCCTCGCCAACCTGGGCTGCGTTCTGTGCGAGCAAGGCGACTCCGACGAAGCACGCCGGACGCTCACTTCGTCTCTGGATCTCTCGCGGGAAATCGGACACCGCCGGGTCGAAGGGCTCGCGCTCATCAATCTGGGGATCTTGGACCATCGCACCGGGCGTCTCGACGCCGCAGCAGAAGCACTTTCTGCGGCCGCTGAAATCTATCGAGAGATCGGCAACGCGGTGTTCGAGGCCGTCACACACTCCCACCTGGGAGCGGTGCGCGCCCGTCAGAACCGGCGGGACGAGGCGCGCTCGGAATTCGATGCTGCGCGCCGTTTGCGCAGCGATAGCGAGGAGCTCGGTGCGACTCACGACCTCTTGGAAGGTTTTCTCGATCTCGCCGACGGCCGGAACGCGAGCGACGCCCCGTCCGCGAGGACTCACTTCACCCGAGCGCGCAAGCGACTCGAAGCGGTCCTGTCCCCGAGCAACGAGACCACACCACCGTTGCGTTCCTCTGCAGTGCGCGACGCGGCGTACCTCTTGAGCCGCGCTCTCGGGGATCTTGGCGGCGAATCCAGCGAGGTTACCGGATCGGAGGGGCCGGCCGCCCACGCCCTGGTGGTGGGCAAGGATACCCAATGGATCCGCCCGCCGGGCAGCGCACAAATCGATCTCAGAAGCCGCAATCCGATTCGGCTATTGCTCGCGCGACTCATTGCAGAGCACGCCCGGCATTCAGGCAGCGGAGTGTCGACCGAGGAGCTGTTCAGCGCTGGGTGGCCGGGCGAGCACGCTCGAACCGACTCTGCCCAGAACCGGGTTTGGGTGGCGCTGGCGAGCCTCCGACGCATGGGTCTGCGCGGCGTCATCCAGCGAGATGCGGCCGGCTACTTTCTCGATCCCTCGGTGCCGGTGGTGACCGATGGCTCGAACCCCGACTGAGAGGGCGGGCCAAAATCATCGAAACCCAAACGCCTGCGGTTAGATCTCCTGCGTTCAGCTCGTAGCTCGCCAAGGTAGGTTGGCGTCCCGTAAAAGACGCTGCGTCGAGAGTTGGTTTCGAAGCCAGTGACCGCGGAATCACGAGTAGGGGCTGGACTGCGACTTGTGATCAATCATGAGACGTGCGCCGCCATCGGTGATTTCCATTATTTTGGCGTGGTTCCTAGCGGCCTCGAGCGCTGGCGACAGCGCGCACGCTCTCACTCACGATGGAGAGAAGCTCGTCCAAGTCGGCGTCCTCGATGTTGAGCGGTGGGGCGACGTAGACCACGTTTCCCATCGGTCGAAGATACGCACCGCGCCGGAGCGCTTCGTCGTAGACGGCCCATCCCGCCCGAGCGAGATAGCCACTGTCTCCGGCGAGATCCAGCGCGCCGATCATCCCGATGTGGCGCGGGTTTTCCACGCCTGGGAGATCCCCCAATGCTTCGAAGGCACGGGCGATCTTTCGAGACTTGGGGCGAGCCCCTTCGACAATGCGTTCGTCTCGATAGATGGCCAAGACCTCCCGCGCCACGCTCGCTCCCAATGGATTGCCGCAAAACGTGTGACCGTAATAAAACGCGCGCTCCGGATCGCCGAGAAACCCCTCGAAGATGCGCTCGCTCACCAGCGTGGCGGCCATCGGCAGCATTCCACCGCTGAAGCCCTTCGCCGTGCACACGATGTCCGGCCGGATCTTCGCGTGGTCGGCCGCCCACATGGGACCCGTGCGACCGTATCCGGTGAAGACTTCATCCAGCACCAGGAATACGTCGTGCCGCTCGGTGACGGCGCGCGCTCGCGAAAGGAGCTCCGCATCGTAGATCCGCATGCCGGCCGCCCCTTGCACGATGGGTTCCAGCACGACGGCGGCAATGCCATCGGGATCGGCATCCAGCACGCGCTCGAGCTCCTCGAACGCCCGCTCGTGGCCCTCGGCGGGCACCCGCACGCAATCCAGGAGCACGCTCGCAAAGGGTCGGCGGAAGATCTCGACGCCCGAGAGCGCCGTGGCGCCCAGCGTCTCGCCGTGAAACGCGGCGTCGAGAGCCACGAAGCGCCGCCGCCCGGGTCGCCCGTTTTGATACCAGTATTGAAGCGCGAGCTTGAGCGCGACTTCAATCGCCGTCGAACCGTCGTCGCTGAAGAACACCCGGGAAAGCCCGGGCGGGGCCACCTGGATGAGCTCCTCGGCGAGAAGGGCTGCGGGCTCGTGAGTAATGCCCGCGAGCGCCACGTGACAGAACCGCTCCGCCTGTTCCCGAAGCGCCCGCACGAGGCGCGGGTGCCGATGACCGAGCAGCGCCGTCCACCACGACGAATTTCCGTCGAGCAACGTCCGACCGTCGGCGAGCACGAGGCGTGATCCTTCCGCCCCGGTGACAACCAGTGGCTCCGTACTTGCGATGTACTGCTCCATCGGCGTGTAGGGATGCCAGACCCGAGCCTTGTCGATGCTCGTGATGCGTTTCGGATCCATGCTCATGCTTCCCGCTCGGTGAGTACGGACAGGCCGCTGATCGGGGGAACCTCCGCCACCTCGGGCAACGAGATGGGCAAGATCAGCGCCGCGGTCGTGCCGTCACCCGGAGAGCTCTCCATTTCCAGAACACCGCTGTGAGCCCGAGCAATCCGCTGAACGATCGGCAGCCCGAGGCCCGTGCCGCTCGGGCGGGTGGTGAAGAACGGATCGAGCGCACGGGACAGGATCGAAGCTTCCATCCCCGCGCCCTCGTCCCGCACTTCCACTCGTGCACAAGAAGTCTCCCCGATCGCCGCAGATCCCACCGAGACCCGAATCGTTCCCCCGGACGGGGTCGCCTGACAGGCATTTTCGATCAGGTTCTCCAGCGCCCCGCGCAAGAGCCCTGCGTCTGCCTCCACGTGAGTGGGCGCCCCCTCTCGAAGCTGCACTTCGATTTGATGGTCCCTGCAACCGGGAGGGCGGGACGCTTCGCACAGCTCCGCCAAGTCGACGTTGCTGCGCTGGATCACCGTCGGCCGCGCGAACCTCAAGAGATCACTCACCAAACGATTGAGGCGCCCCGTCTCTTCATCGACGATGCTGAGGAGCATCTGCCGATCCGCGTCGCTCACGTTGGGTCGACGCAGGCTCGAGACCGCGTTCATGATGATCGCGAGGGGGTTTCTCACCTCGTGGGCGATGGCCGCCGCGAGCTCGCCCACGGCGGCGAGCTGCTGCTTGGTCAGGAGCTCGCCCTGCACTTCCCGGAGCGATGCGTGGGAAATCCGCAGCTCCTCGGCCGCCTGCATCAGGTGGGTCTCGGCTTGCTCGAGCTCGCCCGCCGCGAGCCCGTAGCGCAGGACGAGCGTCGTCGCGACGCTGAAGGCGTAGACCATGAAAGCGTGGGGAAGCAGGAACAGGGAATCGTGAACGAGGCCGATCGCCAGGAGAATGTCGTTCAGCGCGGCTGCGCAAAGCGCGATTCCTCCAACGCACGCGATCCAGGCCTCTCGCTTCCCGAAGCGATAGGCAGAAAACAGAAGCGCGATGCTCGCCAGAAGCTCGACGGCCGTGATCAGGTAGAAGGAGCTCGCAAACCAGGTGGGCTCGGAGGAGCGGAGGACGAACGACCCGCCCATGACTTGGGTGGTCCAGGTCGTGAACGTATCTGGGCGCCACCACAGACCGGCCACATTGACGATCTCGTACGCGGCGGCGATCCCGTACACTCCGAGCACGAGAAGCTGGGGATGCTTCCGTTCCGAGTAGCGCAACGCGAAGTGGAGATTCAGAGCGACCGCCGCGATCCCACCGGCGTGGCCGACCTCAGCAGCGCTGAGCCAGGCTGGCGCACTGTCCTGCAACGTCCCGAACGCCAAGCCTGCGGTCATCACCGCGAGCGCGAAACAGAGCAGCCCGAACAGCAGGTAGTCCACCTCGCGCTTCGCTCGGGCATGGGCGAGCACGAAGAAGCCTCCGCCGAGAACCTGTGCGATCGCCCAAGCGATCAGGATGCCGGCGAGGACATGAGGACCCATGAAGATCTCACTGCTTCCGGACAGCAGGCGCGTCCCGATTCACCGTAATCATGCGACGTGCACTGGCCGACGGCTCCGAGAGCGGCTTGCCGCTGGGATCGAAGAGCGAAACATCGACCTCGAAGTCTCCGCTCGGCAGGTTCCGGATGGCGATGGGTTGCCACGCCGAGAGGTCCTTTTCCGCCGTCAATCCCCCACCCGCGATGGACACGTGGACCCGTCCACCTTCGACCCCGAGCCGGGTGGGTGCAGCCAAAAAATCGATCCGCGCTTCGTCGGCCACCGCTTCGCCGTTGAGCGTGCCACTCGGAGCCAAGAGCACGACCCGAGGCGCTTCGGGTCGACCTTCCTGGCGTTCGCCCACCCAGAACCGGACCATCGCAAACGGGGCACGGGACGCAGGGCGAGTACGAATCACGGCGCCGGCCCCGTCCACGAACGCTGCGGTCAGTACGTGGGGACCCTCGGCAATGGCCTTTGCATCCGGGAGCAGATCGCCGAGCTTCATCCCGGCGACGTAGCGATGAGGACGCTCGGCATCGAGGGCGCACACGAGCGCCGCGCCGTCGGGAGCTTTTGCGCTCTTCAGTCGGAAGGTCAGGCCCATGGCCTTGGGGACCAGTACACGTTGCTCGGCAATGGGCGCGACGATCTCCACGTAGGTCGCGGAATCCACCGGAGAGACGTCGACGGGTTCGAGCTCGATGTTCACCCGGGGCAGAGGAGCCGGCTCGACGTCCGCACCGGCGTCGACGGGTGAAGAGGCGTCGACGACCGGCGGCGGCTCCTCCGGGATCGGGGACGGTTGCGGCGTGGTCGCGCCACAGCGCGCGCACGAAAGCACGAGGACGACCGCCAGCGCGCCTCGAGTCAGGAGCTCATGGACACGTGAGTCGAGTTTCACCGAGCGCAATTCCGACATTTTCCTCGAAACTCAGCGAGCTGGAAACCTCATTCGCCTTGGCCGCTCATCGGGAATTTCACAGGGAGGCGGAAGTTCGGAAGTTAATCGGGAGTTTTTTCTAATTTCTCTGTTTCACTCGTCCGCCCGTCCGTGCCTCCCTGAATTCGTATTTTCATTTCCCCAAAAGAATTTGGGTTCCGTTCTTCCGCCCTTTCGCCTTCCTGTGAAAACCGTTGGGCAGCGGTATTTTCGTGGCTTTTGGCGTCGCTTTCGATCCAGAACCGAGACGTTAGCCCAACGGGTGTGGACGGGAAACCGAGACCGGTCGCCGGGCTTTTTCCACGGGGCCCGATCTGCTACCTCCGGAGGCGAGATGAGCTACGTGGTGTTGGCGCGCAAGTGGCGCCCGATGAGCTTCGATGACCTCGTGGGACAGGAGCACGTGGCGCGAACGTTGGGAAACGCCATTGCCACCGGACGGGTCGCTCACGCATTCCTGTTCACTGGCGTTCGCGGCGTGGGAAAAACCACCAGCGCTCGCATTCTGGCCAAGGCCCTGAACTGCATGCGCAAGCCGGGCACGGTCCCCCCAGGGACGGATCCGGGACCGACGGCCGAGCCCTGCTTGGAATGCCCTGCCTGCACCGAGATCGCGGCGGGCACGGATGTCGACGTCCGCGAGATAGACGGCGCCAGCTACAACGGTGTGGACGAAGTCCGGCGGCTGCAGGATCAGATCCCGTATCGACCCGCTCGCGATCGCTACAAGATCTTCGTGGTCGATGAAGTTCACATGCTCTCCCAGAGCGCGTGGAACGCCTTCTTGAAGACCCTGGAAGAGCCGCCTCCCCACGTGAAGTTCATCTTCGCGACCACGGAAGTGCAGAAGGTGCCCGTCACCATCCTCAGCCGGGTGCAGCGCTTCGACTTCAAGCTCATCCCCAGCAAGTTGATCGCCGATCGCCTGCGTGTGGTTCTCGAGGCCGAGAAGATCCGCGCCGACGATCGCGCTCTTGGCATCATCGCGCGGGAAGCGGCCGGCAGCATGCGAGACGCCATGAGCCTGCTCGATCAGGTCATCGCTTGGGGCGGGGACGAGCTCGGAGGGGACGACGTCGCCCGCGTCCTCGGCGTCGCCAGCCACCAGGTGCTCCACGACATCGCCGCGGCTCTGGTCGACAAAGACGCGGTTCGGCCTCTGGAAATCGTGTCGAGCCTCGCGCAGCAAGGCTACGACACCGCGCACGTCGCTCGAGATCTGTTGGCGCTGCTCCGCGACCTCGTGGTGGCCAAGGTGTGCAAGGAACCCGGCGAGCTGCTCGATCTCGCGGACGAAGAGCAGCGAGACGTGATCGCCCTCGGCCAGCGGAGCGATGCGGACGACCTACTCCGTCTGCATCAGGGCTTCTCGATGGGTCTGGAAGAAGTCTTGAAGGCAGGTCAGCCTCGGGCCTCTCTCGAGATGCTGCTGGTGCGCTTGGCCCGTCGTCCCGCAGTCGTGCCCGTCGACGATCTGGTGACGCGGCTCGGTGGCCTGGAGCGCCGGCTCGCCGGGCGCGCACCCCACACGGCTCCCGCGCTCGACTCGCCGCCCCCAGCGCCCTCGCGCCCCCGCCAGCGCGAGACGAAGAGCTCGGCCAATCAGAAACCGGCACCGCGCGATCGTCAGGGCGAGCCTCCATCCCCACCCGCCCCAATCGAGGCTTCCGCGGGAGCTCCCGCTCCGGCTCCCGTTGCCGTTGCCGCGCCCGCTCCGGCTCCCGTTGCGGTTGCCGCGCCCGCTCCGGCTCCCGTTGCCGTTGCCGCTCCGGCTCCCGTTCCCGCTCCGGCTCCCGTTCCCGCTCCGGCTCCCGCTCCCGCCGCTGCCCCGGAATCGAGCGACGCCGTCCTGGTCGCGTGGATCGCGATTTTGGAGCGACTTTCCGAGACTCGGCCGGAGCTGGCGTCGTTCCTCGAGCACGCGGCTCCTCTCGAGATTGGCGAGAGTCAGCTCGTCATCGGCTGGGAGCCCGGCAGCGTCTTTTCCGGGCAGGCGTCCGACAAGGAAAGCCTCAGCCTTCTGGCACGGATTGCCAGCGAGCATTTTGGGCGCCGGATGCAGATTGCGTTCGAGTTCGATTCCGCTCGGGCCAAAGCGTTCGACACGGTCGCCGCGCAACAATCCCGACAGCGAAAGGACGAGCTCAAGCGCGCCATGTCCGACGCCCGGCGCCATCCGCGCGTCGTCGATGCCATGGAAGTGCTCGGCGCTCGACTCAAGGACCTGAAGCTCTCCTCGGACTGACGCCGTGTACCCGGAACGGATCTCGCGTCTGATTCAATTGCTCGCTCGCCTCCCGGGCGTGGGCGAGAAGACCGCGCAGCGCTTCGCTCTGTTCTTGGCCGAGCGGTCCGACCTGTCGACCGATCTGGGGCGCGAGCTGTCGGGGCTCTCGGATGTGGTTCGCCCCTGCGAGCGCTGCCGCAACCTCGCGGAGATCAGCGAAGACGGTAGCGCGGTGTGCGCCATCTGCCGGGACTCACGACGCGACGCCCGCCTTTTGTGCGTGGTGGCTCGGGTTCAGGATCTCATTGCCGTGGAAAAGAGCGGCGCGATGCGCGGTCGCTACTTCGTTCTCGGCCGGCTTCTTTCGCCCCTCGACGGCGTGGGCCCCGAGGAGCTGCCCGTCCCCGAGCTCCTCGCCCGCATTCGACAAGACGGTGTGAAGGAAGTCATCGTTGCCACGCCACCCTCCGTGGATGGAGAAGCCACTGCCCTGTATCTGGCGCGGGAGCTCGATGGCGCCGAGCTGTCGGTAACTCGCATTGCGAGCGGCGTTCCCCACGGCGGGGATCTCGAATTCGCCGACCAGATCACCCTGGGACGCGCCATCAGCGGCCGGCGCACCATCGACGGTCGCTGATCGCCACCCGGGACGATTGATCTCCGAGCGCGAGGAGGACAAGATGCGCGCCCTGATGAAAGCCGTCGTTTCCACCGACGAGGCCCCCGCCGCAATCGGTCCGTACTCTCAGGCGGTTCGCGCCGGCGAGCTCCTGTTCCTGAGTGGGCAGATCCCCCTCGATCCCAAGAGCGGTCAGATGGTCGCTGGCGACATCGAGGCAGAGACCAGACGCGTGATGGACAATCTCGGAGCCGTGCTGAAAGCGGCTGGGCTCGAGTACGAACACCTGGTCAAGACGACGATCTTTCTCACGGATCTCGCTGATTTTCCGGCGGTCAACGGGGTGTACGGGAGCTACTTCTCGTCCGACCCGCCCGCCCGGGCCACCGTCCAAGTCGCCGCGCTGCCCAAAGGCGCCCGCGTCGAGATCGACGGCGTCGCTCGCTTCTAGCTTCTACTTCTAGCTTCTAGCTTCTAGAGGATGGACCATGTCCAAGAACGAATCATTTTCCGATGCTGAGCTCGGTGCAAACGCCGACGCAGCGCTCTCCGCTCTCGACAAGGCCGGGCCAAACGCCGAAGCGTTGGTAGCGGCCTGGATTTCCGGAGGCAACGCTCTTGCGGTCGCGGAAGCGGCCGAGCACGGCAAGGGAGCCGCGCGCAAAGCGGCTCGGCGCGGACTGAACGTGCTCAAGAGTCGCGGTGTGAAGATCCCGGAGCGCGGCAAGGTGGCGACCCTCGGCGGCGCCAAAGCTCCGGAGACCTTCGAGGCGTGGCTGATGCCGCCGGACGGAGCAGGAAATGCGCTGGTCGTCGTTGCAGCTCGTTCTCCAGCCAGCCGCTACCGCGCTGCCTTCGTGGTGCTCAGCGACACCGCCGGCGTGCATCGCGTCGAAGTTGGAGAAATGAGCCAGAGTGGGCTCCGCGAATCGATGGCACGCGTGCTCCCGGGTGCCGGATACAAGCCGGTCAGCGTGCCGGTGGACTGGGCTCGTCACCGCGTCGCCGAGGCGCGCAAGGTTCACGCCCAGCGCGGCGTTCCGGAACCGCTGGGGTTTTCCAGCGCGAAGTCCCTCCTCGAGCCAATCCCCAAGGAGCCCCCTCCCCATCCTTTCGACGACGAGGGTCTGGAGCTCGCCGACGAGGACGCCAAGGAGCTCACGGAGCACTCCGCTGCCCTGCATGGCTTGCCCGAGTTCCGGAGCTGGTTCCCGACGCGTGAGGCGGTGGACGAAATGCTCGAGCACCTCGGCGAAGCGATTGGTCCCGGAAATCGCCCTGAGCCGGAAGAAATGGGAAAGAAGCTCGAAGCCGAGATCCGTGCGGCAACGGATCGCTACTTCACGCCAGAGCGACGAGCTGCCCTCGCTCTCGCTATGCGAGACAGTGCCCTCGGGGTTCTGGCTCGCGAAGGGGAGCAGCGAGCGCTCGAAGTCGCCGCCGCCATCGTGTGCGTCAAGAACCGCGGTCTCATCACGGACGGCCCCCAGGAGCTCCCGTTCTTGCGTGGCTTCTTCGAGAAGGCGGTCAGTCTGATGCTCGCCCAAAACGACGGCAGCTTGCGCATTCCGGTTCCCGCCGGCGCGCCCGCTGAAGCCGAAGCTCCCCCGGCGGAAGCTCCCCCGGCCGCGGAAGCTCCCCCGGCGGAAGCTCCCCCAGCGGCGGAAGCTCCCCCGGCGGACGACAGCAGCGCTCCGTGAGGCTCGTCCGAGGGACAAAACGAGCACGGGCCACCCAGCATCGGGCGACTACTTCTTGCCAGAGGACGTGAGCCTAGAAGTGCAGAATCACGCGTCCCGCGGCGAACACGCTGTCGTTGACGCCATCGGTGGATACCTCGTAGTTCGCGCCACCACTGCCGCAGGTCACGGTCTTCGCGGTTGCCGCCGCCGTATCCAGGACACAGGCCGCGGGGACGGTGCCTTCCACGACCTCACCATTGGGCGCGCTGGCTTGCACCGAGAAGTTCGCTCCCGACGGGAAGGTGATGTCCACGGGGCCGTCGCCTGAGTGGATCTTCCCGCCGCTCGCGGTGTCCGAGATGCTCGACAGACGAAGCGCCACGGCGGCGACATCGTCGAAGGGCAATCCCTCGCGCGAGGTGATGGTGACGTTGTCGCTCACGTCGTAGACATCGACTTCTTTCGCGCAGTCGACCTTGGTGTTGACGACACTGGGCGCACCCTGGATCTTGCAGTCACCCAGTCCGGCCTCGCCCGTGACGTTCAGGGCAACCGCCTGCCCAACGTAGTCCACGTTGGTATCGAAGTGCTGGACCGGGCCATCGCCATGATTGATGATGGTGAGCGTTCCGCTGAAATTCGAGGGCAAGCTCACGGTGATGGTCGCACCGAGCCCATTGGTCGTGTCACCCGAGCGGCTGGCTTTGACCGACCCGGTTCCCGCTTCGAGGACGAGGTTTCCGCCATTGGCCGGGGAGCCCATCTGTCGAGTGGCGATGTCCTTCTCGTCGTAGCCCTCGAAGTCGAACGGGTCGAAGGTGACGGAAACCTGATCCGCGGTGCCCTGTTCCACGTTCACCACGCCGTAGACCGTCTCGATGGTCAGGGAATCACCCGCCGCGTACGCAAAACTCTTCGACTCCTGCGTGCCCTTGAACTCCGTGAGGGACTTGGAGGTGCAACCGCTCGCACCGCTCTGCTCGTCCTTCCCACACGTGGTCTTGCAACCCGCCGTGCTCAAAAGAACTCCACCCAAGAGAACCAAAGCAACTGAACCAAGGATCGTCTTCATCTCGCTCGCACCTCTTCCCTTGTCGTACGGGTTACCCAGGAGCCATCTTCCCTGACAGATTTCAGGGGTTTTTCCGCGTCTTTGGCTGCCAGTAGAAAGCTCGTGACGTTTAGACAGGCCTCAGCGTAAACGGATTCAACTCGCAGCAGGACTCAACAACGTAATCATTTGATTTTCTTGATCTTTTCTAGGAAGTGGCGGTGCAACTGTCTCGTGATGGGTCCCGGCGTCCCCTCACCCACTACCTGCCCATCCACCCGCACTACGGGCAAGAGCTCCCGAATGCTGGACGAAAGGAAGAGCTCGTCAGCGCGGTGGACCTCCTCGAGGGTGAGCGGGCGGAGCTCGACCTCGATACCAGCCTGTTGGGCGACCTCCAGCACCAGGCGGCGGGTCACGCCGAGCAAGATCCCGGCGTCTTCTGGGGGAGTCACGAGCCGCCCCGACTCGACGACGAACACGTTGGAGCTCGCGCCCTCCACCACCCGACCGCTGGCGTCGAGGATCAACGCTTCGCTCGCCCCCGCCTCCCGTGCCGCTCGCGTCGCCAGAACCGCTACCAAGTAGTTCCCGACCTTGGCGCCCACGGCATCCGTGGCTTCGGCGACGCGCTGGGTGCGATAGGTGATGACATCGACGCCCTTGTCGTACGCTTCGGCAGGGAGCGTGACGAGCGGCGCTACGATGACGACGCGGGTCGGGTGCACCTCGAATCCGGTGTCGAGTCCGAGAGGCCCGCTTCCCCGCGTGACCACGACGCGTACGTAGCTCTCCGGGTTGTCCGCTTCTCGAAGCGTGGCTCGGATTTCGTCGGCGATGACGGCAATGGGAACGGGAAGCGGAATGAACACCCGCTCGGCGCTCCGCGCGAGACGTTCGAGGTGCTCATCGAGCGCCAACGGCACGCCTGCGTAGGTTCGGATGGTTTCGAACACCGAATCGCCGAACAAGAAGCCACGATCGAACACGCTCACCGTCGCCTGCTCGGGCTCCAGCAGGGCGCCATCGATCATCACCCGCGTCGTCACGCGGCCTCTGGGTGCCGCACGCCCAGAGCGAGCTCCTCGCGAGCAGCGCGCTCCGCGGCGTCGATGGCTTCGGAAAGCAGGCTCTGGCGTCGCGGATCGATGGGCGATCCAGCTACGATCACGACCTCGGAAAAGGGCCGAGGGATCTCGAATCGGTCCCAAGCGCGTCGGACCACCCAGCTGCGGGAAGCTGCGCTGGCGAGGGGGACCAGTGTGCCGCGACACAGGAGCGCCGCCCGCGCAGCGCCGGGCTTGGCCCGATGCCGGGGGCCTCGGGGACCATCCGCGGCAAAGACAGCATCGAGCTCTCCGCGGCAAAGCTCCCGCACGATCGCCCGCGCTGCCGATGCGCCACCCCGGGAGCTCGATCCGCGAACCACGCGGAAGCCGAGAGCCCGCATCGCGCCGTTCTGAATCGCACCATCCTGGGAGCGGCTGACCAACACCAGTGCGGGCCGGCGGCGACGCGCGGCAAGCAGAGCCAGCTGCTGGCCATGCCAGAACGCGAAGACCAATGGTTCGCGTCGCTCGAAGAGCCCTTCCGGAACCAGCACGCGCACTCGCCACGTCCATGCGAGGACCCGCACGACGCATGCGAGGAGCACGCCCATCAAGAAGGCGACACGATCGCGCACGAGTGGTTCAGCCCTTGAGCTCGGCGAGGAGCGCTTTGGCGGGCTCGAGGCTGTCGTCGGTCTGAATGGCTCGTTCGAGCATCTGAATCGCCTTGGACTTTTCGCCGACTTTGTTGTGAACGATCCCGAGGTGATAGAACACCTCGGCTTTGGTGATGGGCGAGTCGGCGTCGAGCTTCTGGAGCAATAACGCTCGGAACATCTGCATCGCCTTTTTCGAATCGTTCACCTCGAGGGCGACGAGTCCGAGCTGCTTGAGCACCTGAACGTTGCCCGGTTCGATTCGGAAGGCCTTGTCGAGCTCTTCCATCGCCTTTTCCTGATTGCCGTCGGCGAGGTGCGCCGCTGCCAGGCGGCGGTGAATTTCTCCAAGCTCCTTCGAGCGCTTGCCTCCGTAGGATTCGACGATCTTTTCCAGCACTTCGGCGGCCGCCTTACCGCGACCCGAAGCGCTGTAGGCGTCACAGAGATCGAGGAGCAGCCCGCGGTCGTCGGGCTTTTCCTGGCTGGCCTTCTCGAGCATCGTGGCCGCGGCCGCCGGATCGTTGCGCTTCTTCTGATGGATGTCCGCCGCGCGGACCAGAAGCTTCACGCGAAGCTCGGGGTCCTTGAAGATCTCGGCATCCTGTTCCAGGTGATTCGCGAGCTTCTCCCACTCGCCGGTCGCCTCGTACAGAGCTGCGAGGCGGGTTCTCAGGTCCTGGTGTTGGCCATCGGCTGCGAGCCCGCGTTCGAGGGCTCCAATGGCCGCGGCCCGATCGTCGATTTTTCGTGAACGTCTGCGAGGTCCATCGCCAACCGAATCGCCTCTTGTCCTTCGGACAGGACGAGCAAGCGGTCGATGACGATGGCCGCCTCTTTGGAATTCCCATCCGCCTGGTGGAGTCGGGCCAGCGCCTCCAGCGCACCACGGTGCCCATCGTCCCGAGCCAGCACGGTCGAGTAGGTCTGAATCGCCTTTTGCCGATCGCCGAGCCTGGTCTCGTAGATCTCACCAAGGCGGACCTCGAATTCGAGCTCTGCGGCGGTATCGCTCCGAGCTTTGGCCAGGGCGATCTGTTGGGTGAGAAGCTCGGCCAGCTCCTCGTCGCGCTGCGCCTTCTCGTAGAGCTCGCTCAGGAACACGACCGCGTCGGCTCGACCCTCCTCCTCCTCGAGGACGATTCGGAGGAGCTCGACGGCGGTGTCCAGCGCTTCGAAATGCTCCAGGTTCAAGCGCGCGAGCTCGATCCGCAAGGTTCCCCGGAGAGCCGCTCCGTCCGCCAGATCGATCAAGCGCTCCAACAAGCGCCCGAGATCCTGGAAGCGCTGCTCTGATGCAAAGAGCTCGCGAAGCGCTGTCGCCGCTTCCGTGTCCTGGGGATCGTCCTCGAACAGTTGCTCGAAGATCGCGATGGCATCCGCCGGCTTGCCCAGTTTTTCCCGCGCGATGTTCGCCGCGCGGTGTCGAAGCTCGCTCACTCGCGTCCCTTGCGCAGCCAGATCCGCCCGGCGCACGAGGAGCTGATAGGTCTCTTTGAAATCACCGGCCGCTTCACGGATTTCGGTGAGCTCCGAGAGGGCGTAGCGATTCGTTTCGTCGAGCTCCAGAAGCTCTCGGAGCAAGCCCTCACTGAGCTCGGAATCACCCGCTTCGTCGGCGAGTCGTTTGGCGTCTCGATACAGATCCTCGCGACGCTGCTCGTCGAGCTGGAGCTTCGCGCGGCGACGGAGAGTCGCCACCAGATCGCGCTGGCGACCGGGAGCTTGCTGGAGCTGCTCGAGCAACACGAGTACCTCGTCGCTCTGGGGATCGAATTCCAGCGCCCGCAAAAGCGATGCCTCTGCGGCGTTCCCATCCTCCATCTTGTCGCGCTGCCAGGTGGCGACGCGCACGCACAGGTCGCGGCCCACGTCCGGCGGAAGCTCCGTCTTCTGCTCGATGGCGGCTCGAAGCGCCGCGGCCGCACCTGCAAAGCTCGAGGTTGCGGTCGCGAGGCGCTCGATTTCTTCCAGCAGAGCCGAGTCCGTCGGGTCGTCGACCAACCCCTGCTCGAGCACTTTGAGCGCCGCTGCCGGGTCGCTGCAGTCCTCTTCCAGGACGCGTGCCAACGAGCGACGCATGTCGATTCGCTCGCCGGGTGATTCGGCGAAGCCGACTCGCTTTTCGTAGAGCTGGGCGAGCCGATCGGTCTTTTGACGGGCGCGATACACCGACTCGAGCACCTCGGCGGCTTCCTCGAAGAGATCGCGATCGGCTGTCAGCTTCTCGAGCTCCTCCGCTGCGCTGTCGAGCTCGGGCGAGCGTTCGAGTGCCATTCGGAAGCTCGAGAGCGCCCGAGCCGGCTCCGAGAATTCGCGGGCCTGGAGCACGCCCAGACGATGATAGAGCTCCGCTTGCTTCGCTTCGGACTCTGCGATCGCGATCCGGCGCTCGATGATCTCGGCCAGCTCCTGGTGGTTGCCAACCTTGCCGTGGAGTCGATCGAGTGCTTCGAGAAGCTCGGGCACGTCCCCCGCCTGCTCGACGGCGTGGCTGTAGGCTTCCACGGCGCGCGCATCGTCGGAAAGGCGCTCTTCTGCAACGCGACCTAGGCGCGCCCAGAGGTCCTTTGCAACCTCCGGCTCGAACGTGCTCATCGCACGCTCCGAGAGCGCGTCGGCGTAGGGCGCCCAACGATCGCTGGTTTCGGACAAACGTTCGATCTCTGCGTGGAGCTCCGCTTGCTCGGGACGTTCGGACAGAGCACGAAGCAACGCGGCCTGCGCATCCGCCGGCTGAGACAAGCGTCCGTCGAGCACCTCGGCGATCTCGCGGAGCGTTTCACCACGCTCTACCGGATCGGATTCGATGGTGATTCGCATCTCGAGGGCATCCACGAGGGGCTTCCACTGCTCCGTGGTTCGGAGCGCTGGCACCAAGATCCCGGCGACGGCCTCTCGTAGCTCCTCGTGATCCCGGCCGAGGGCAAACACGCGCCCAATGGCATCCGAGTCCCGAGGTGCTTCGTCGAGCACCAAACGATAGGCCTCGAGGGCGTCATCGTGGCTGTTCAGCTTCTCGCTCAAGAGAACGCCGATTTCCCGACGCAGCCGGGCGCGCTCGTCCGAGCTCTCCGCCTGGCTGGCTTCGAGCCGGAGGTTGTCCAAAAGCTCCGGCCACATCTCCTCGACGCGATACAGGCGATCGAGGGAATGGAGCACGGCTGGATCCCCGGGCCTCACCGAGAGCGCCTGACTCATGAGCTCGATCGCTCGGCGGCGATCGGAAAGCTTTTCCTCGCACACGGCCGAGGCACGGACCAGGAGGTCGTACTTGAGCTCCTCGTCGTCCGGTCCGGCGAGCTCGACGCGGCGCTGGTAGAGCTCCGCCAACGTTTCGGCTTCCTCCCCGCCTTCGCGCAGATCGATCAAGCAATCCACGGTGAAGGCGCTTTCGGGATCGAGCTCGAGCGCGCGCTCGTACGCCTCGATGGCGCCGGCCTTGTCCTCGAGCATGTCGCGCTTGGCCTCACCCACTCGCCGCCACAGACTCGCCCGCTCCTCGTCGTCGAGCACGTACTCTGCCTTGGACGTCAGCACGCGAACCAGCACTTCCCAGTCGCTGAGCAGGGTCGCGAGCGGTTCCATCTTCGCCAGGACCTCGAGGTCGGTCTCGTCGACCTGACGGAGTCGCTCGTACGCATTCAATGCAGCACGCGGGTCGTCGCGCCGTTTGTCGTGCACTTCGGCGAGTCGTGCGAGGACATCGCGCTTCGAGAGCATGTCGGGATGCGCCTCGAGGGCTTGTTCGTAGACGTCGGTCAGTCGATCCCACGTGTTCGTGGCCTCGGTGAGTCGATCGAGCTCGACGCGGAGCTCGCCATCGTCCGGATCCAGGCCGAACGCGATGCTCAGTGCCTTGCAAGCTCGGCGCGAGTCGCTGCCGCGGTCTTCCCAGAGCTTCGAAGTCTCGCGCAAAACCGCGACTTTTTCCGCAGGGGACTCAGCGAGCGCGTACCGATCTTCGTTCAGACGGATGAGGCGCCGCCAATCGTCCGCACCTTCGTAGAGCGGTTGCAGGATCTCGACCACGCGTTCCTTCAGCGCTTCGTTGTCGAGCAGAGCTTCCAGCTCGTTGATGGCCGCCGAATGGGATGGCAGCGCCCGCACGATCTCTTCGAGTTGGTCGACGGCGCGATCGTTGTCCGAGAGCTCGCTCCGATAGAGCTTGGCCAGAGCCAGACGATGAGGCGCGCTGGCCTCGGGATCCAAGGCGTTGTCCGCGCGACGCAGAGTGAGCTCGGCGAGATCCTGCCAGCGCTCCTTTTCTCGGTAGAGCTCCGTCAGCGCATCGAGCGTACGCTCGTCCCGTTCGTCGACATCGAGTGCCGCTCGATAGCTCTCGATGGAGGAATCGACGTCTCCGAGCTCGCGGCGTTGCAGCTCGGCAATGGTGTGAAGCGCAGCGAGTCGCTCCGCCGGCTCGAACCGATGGTCGAGCGCCGCTCGATAATGGTCGACTCGCTCGGCATGCCGCCCCGTCTTCTTCAGGATCGCGTCGATGGCATCGAACAGCTCCACGGACTCGGGTTCGACGACCAGAGCACGGCGGAAAAATTCGAGAGCACGTTCGTTTTCGTCGAGGGCGGCGAACAGCTCTCCGGTGCGCTTCGCGATCCTGGCCGACACGTCGTCGTCTCCGGCAACTTCAGCGAGCTCTCCGGCGTAGATTTCCGCCAGGCGTCCCTCGGCGCCCGCCACCTTCGCCAGGCGTTCGAGCTCGACGATGGTCTCGGAATCGGAAATGTCCTCGTGGAAGAGCTTCGCGACGGTTTCCAGAGCCGCGGAGTAGTCCTCCTTCTGCTCCTCGTAGAGCTGAGCCAATCGGCTCAAGAGCTCCCTGCGTTCGTCGAGTTCCTGGGTGAACTCCAGCCGTGCACGGATCGAGTCCATCACCTTCGTGTAGTCGGCTCGAGACAGGTAGGTCGGCTCGAGGATTTCGGCTGCGCGAGCCCGGTGCTCCGCCTCCGATGCCTTCTGCATCAATTGCTCGAGCTCACCGATTGCGCCAGCATGAAGCTTCTCGATCGTGAGGGCTTCTTCCAGCTCGTCGAACGCTCGGGTGGTATCGCTCATGCGCTGGGAGAGCACCCGCGCAATTTTCACATGGAGATCCGCAGCTCCGTCGCCGCCGGCATCGAGCTGACGACGATGCAAGTCCACGAGCTCCTGCCAGCGCTCTTCGAGCGTGTACAGGGACTCCAGAGCGGCGATTGCCTCTTCGTCGAGGGAAAGCTCGAGAATCGCTTCGTAGACACCAATTGCCTGGGCATGGTCGTCGAGAACCTCGGCGAGAAGCTTGGCGCGACGGTACAAAAGCGCCTTCTTTTCGCCGTCGTTTTCCGCCGTCTCGACACGACGCTCCAGAACGCCGAGCAGGCTCTTGGGATCACCCGCTTCGTCATACAGCGTTTCGAGTGCCATGAGAGCTCGCCGATCGTCGGGACGAAGCTCCAGTGCCTTCTCGTAGTACTCACGAGCGAGATCCCGATCCGCCAGCTTGTGGCGCGCGAGCTCGGCGATCTTCAAGGTGACGGCCATCTGCACGTCCCCGTCGAAAATGTTGGGAACGGTGTCGCACAAAAGCTTCACGTAGTCGCCGTGGCGCTCCGTGAGGCCAGCGACGCGCTCGAGGTGCTCGAGCCAGGGCGCCAGCTCCATGTGCCCCGCAGCTTCCCGCACCGCACGCTCTGCATAGCCGTAGGCGCGGTTGGGATCCGAGAGACTGATCTCCGCGATCTGGATGGCCTTTTCGAGAGCGCTCACCCGCTCCGAAGGATCTTCGGCGGCCAGGACTTCGATCTCCAAGACGCGAAGGAGACGTTCGTGCTCGCCATCGGTTTCGTAGATCGGATGCAGCACGGCAGCAGCCTCGCGACGCGCGAGGGGATCCTCGTCGTCGAGAAGCTTCTCCAGGGCCGAGCGGCTGGCGGGGTGAGTCGTGTCGAGGGTGAGCGCGCGGCGGTACGCGTCGAGCGCTCCATCCAGATCGCGTAGGTGCTCCCGGCGCAAATCGCCGAGCTTGCCCAGGAGCTCCAGGCGCTCCGGGTCGCTCGTCACGGCATCGAGATGCGCGTCGTAGGTTTCGCCGAGCTCCTCCCAACGCTCGGCGTTCTGGTAGAGCTTTTCCAGCGCCACTAGCGCTTCCATCGAGGAGCCGAATTCGTCCACGACCGCGCGCCAGGCGTCGATTGCCTCAGCGACTGCGCCGAGTCGAATCCGCGAGCACCTCGGCGGCGCGCACCATCAGCTTGCGACGAAGCCCGGAGTCATCGGTGATCTCCTTGCGACGCTCCAGAATGCCGACGAGGTCTTGCCACTTTTCGGTGCGTTCGTAGAGCTTGTCGAGAGAGGCCAGCGCGAGCTCGTCGGAGGGATTCTCCTCGAGACGTGCACTCCACGCCTTGATGGCACCCTCTGCGTCGTTCAGGACGGAATTGCAGAGCTCTCCCAAGCGCCCGAGGATTTCCCGGCGCTTTTCCCCGTCTTGCTCCAGCCCAACCTGAACCCGCAGGACCTCCGCCAGCCGTGCGTGTTGATTGCCGGCGATGTAGATGCGCTCGAGAGCGCGGGCGGCGGGCAGCACGAGCTCCGCGTCGCTCTCGTCGAGGGTCAGCACCTGACGGTAGGTCGCCTCCGCGCGGGACGCGTCTTCGAGGGAATCCTCGTAGATACTGGCGACCTTCATCAGGATTTCGCCTGTGAGCCCCGGCGTGTCGGCGTGGTCCGCGGAGCGACCGAGCACCTCGGCGACCCGCGCGTGCACTCCCATGCGACGACCGATTTCCAGGAACCGCTCCCGGGCGTCGGAGTCCAGGGGATCGTCGGGAACGAGGCGGGCGAGGGCCTCGAAGGCTCCCTCGTCGTCGTGGAGTCGTTCGTCTCTCAGGTGCGCGATGCGCCGCAGGAGCTCCTGGCGTTCGTCGCCGAGCGAGTCCTGACCACTGAGGGAGGCGTCGAGCTCCTCCATCCGAATGTTGAGTACCCGCGCGAGATCGCGCATCTCGTCACGCGCCTCGTAGACGGCTTCGAGCATGCGGGCCGAACGGCCTCGCAAACTCCCAATCTCGAGGAGTTTTTCGCCGAGCTCCCTGGCGTCGTAGTCGTTCGGGCGTTCGCGCAGAACGTCTTCGACGTGGGCAATGGCGCGCTCGGGTTGGTGCAGTCGATCGAGAATCGAGGCGTGCGAGTCGGAGCTTCAGCTCCAGAAGCTCGTCCCCCATCGCGTTCGCGCAACGCCGCTCCAACAGCTCCGCGAGGCTCTCGTGTCGTTCCTGGCGAACGTACAACCAATCGAGCGCCTGAACCGCCGCCTCGTGAGTCGGCTCGATTTCCAGGATGCGCTCGTAGTAGCGGGTGGCCTTCGCCGCGTCCTCGATGATTTCTTCACAGACCAACGCGACTTCCACCAGCATCTCGGTGCGGCGCGAGAGGTCGCTCGTCGCCTCGGCCGCGCAATCGTACAGCGCCTCGAGCTCACCCCAACGCTCGGCTGCCGTCAGGATGTCCTTCAAGCGCATGAACGCCTGCTCGTTCCCGGCATCGAGACGAAGGACACGTTCCAAGTAGGGTGTCGCTCCGATGGGGTCGCCGAGCTTGTCCTCGTGGAGGCGAGCGGCGCGCTCGCAGATTTCAATCTCTTCGGTCCGAGGAAGATCGGCCCGGAGGACGTCGCGGTACGCTTCTGCCAGATCGGTGGGACGGCCTGCCAGCGCTGCCAGGGAATCCGCCCGATCCCAGAGCGAGAGCTGGCTCGGAAACTCCCGCGCGGCGCGCAGCATCACGTCGAGTGCGCTGCCGTAGGCGTTGAGCTTCTCCTCGTGGACATCGGCGAGACGCTCGAAGATGCGCAGGCGCTCCGCCGAGTCCGTGGTCTGATCGAGCATCACGCTGAGGGCCTGAGCTTCGCGGCGGCCCTCGCCACCGGTCGAGTACTGCTCGGCGAGCACCTCGGCCGCGTGGGCGCGCGTGTCGTCTCGCTCCATGAGCTGCTCGAGAACCGTCATGGCTCGCGCGTTGCCCGGGCTATTTTCCAGGGCTTTGACCGCCGAGCTCAACGAATCTTGATAGCGATCGAGCTTGGTCAAATAGAGCTCCGCGAGCTCAACGTCACGGGCGGCGCGTTCCTCTCCGGCCAGCTGATCGCGATGTTGTTCGATGACGACCGCCGCACCGGCCGCATCGTCGGCTGCCAGAAGGAGCCGAGGCAAAGCTCGGAGAGCGTTCCAATCGGTGCCGTCGGACTCCAGGACGCGGCGGTAGAGCGCTATCGCTTTCTCGGCCGACTCGAAGACTTCTTCCTCGAGGGTGGCCCAGTCGCTCAAGATGCGAACCTTCACGTCGTTCGCTGGAGCGTTGACGACCCGGAGGTCGAGCAGCCAGCGAAGCTCGTCCCGGCGATCCTCGCGGCGCAGGATGGCTTCGAGCGCCGATGCAGCATCGGAATCCGCCGCGTCGCGTTCCAGGAGCGATTTGTAGGTAGCGACGGCGTCGTCGAGGCGCCCGAGCTCGCCTGCGTAGAGCTCCGCGAGCTTGAGCGACAGGTTTCTGAGCTCGACATCGGTGAGCGCCGCACCGCGAGCGGCAGCGCCGTCGGGCACGGTCAACGCCTCGTCGCGCTTCTTCTTCTTTTTCTTGCCGCCGCTCTCCGGACCCGCCTCTACCGGCGCATCCGCGCGCTCCCGAAGCTGAGTGAGGCGCGCCTCGAGGGTCTCGCCGAGCTCGCTGAAGGTCCCCGCAGCGCGCGTCGTGTCGTCGAGCAGTGCCAGCGCGTCCGGGTTGGAGGGAGCCAGGCGAAACGCGCGCCGGGCATAGCTCGCGGCAGCTTTCTTGTCCGAAAGCTTCGAGCTCGTGACGCCCACGAGCTTCTTCAAGAATCTCGAGCTTGTCGTCCGTCGTGCTCGCGTGCTCGACGAGCAGCTCGTAGAGCGCGGGCAAACGCGCCCACTTTTCGTCTTCTTCGTAGAGCGGAATCAGGGCCCGGGCGGCGCGCACGTCCGTCGGTTGGGCCGAAAGCACACGCTCATAGGAGCGGAATGCGCGCTCGGGCTGTTCGAGCTGGCCCTCGTAGACCTTGGCAGCGCGGTACGAGAGATCGACCTTGGCGGCATCGTCCTTCGATCGATCCGCGGCCGTGCTCAAGACTTCGGCAAGACCCTCCCAGTCGTTCTGGGAAGCGTACAGCGCCTCGAGGCTGTCGTAGTCGCCACCTTGCAGATACGAGTCCCGCAATACGCGGAGCGCCCGGGAGTGTCCGGGTTGGAGCTCGAGCACCCGCTGCCAAGCTCCCGCGGCGGCGGCGTGGTCGTTCATGTGATCGGCGTAAACGCCACCGAGCTTCGAGAGGACCGCCAGCTTGGTCGTGTCGTCCGGGCTCGCATTGACGCGCTTTTCCAGGACGCCCGCCAGGGTGGGCCAGTCTTTGCTCCGCTCTGCGTGGCGCTCGAGGGAATCGAGAACGTCGATTCGCGCCGGATCGATCTCGAGGACCTTCTTGTAGAGCTCGACGGCTTCGGCACCGCGATTCAAGCGCTGGGCGGCAAGCTCCGCCATCTCCATCAAGATGGGGATGCGACGAGCGCCTTCGGAGCCTTCGAGCTCCCGCTCGAACAGCTCGTAGAGCGCAGGCCACGCACGGCGCTTGCGGTACAGCTCCGCCAGCCGTTCCCGTGCTTCGTCGTCCGCGGGGTCGACCTTGAGGAGTGCTTCGTACGCGTCGGTCGCGTTCTGGACGTTCGAGAACTGCTCCAGCCAGCGGCGGGCGACGGATCGAAAGAGATCGATCTTTTCCTGCCGGTCGCCGACGATTTCGGCCAGCTTGAGCTGGTTGGTCAGAAGATCGCGCCAGCGCCCGAGCTTTTCGTAGAGCGCGACGAGCTCTCGCACTTCCTCCACGTCCTCGGCATCCAGCTTTTCGTCGAGCTGGACGATCTGATTCAAGACGCTGACGAGCGCCGTGTCGCTCTTCAAGTAACTGCGATAGACGCCCGCAACCTCCCGCAGGATCCCGATGCGCGCCTGATAGTCGTTCTGATCGGTGCGCTCGAGCTGCTGGCGGAGCAGCTCGACCAGCGCGTTGTGCCCCTGGGTTTGCTTGTAGAGCCTCTTCAGCGCTTCGCGCGCTTCCGCATTGTCCGGATCCTGGCGCAAAACTCCCTTGTATTGCTCCACGGCCTTCTGGGCGTTTGCTTGCCCTTCCGCGAGCCGCGCGATCTCCGAAGAGATCTTCGTCTTGTCCGGACCGTCCTTCATCGAACGTTGGGCGGCGCCCAAAACGTCCATGAGACGGCCTTCGTCGTCGCGCTCTGCCGAATACTCGCGATAGA
This sequence comes from uncultured delta proteobacterium, assembly GCA_963781505.1. Lineage (GTDB taxonomy): Bacteria > Myxococcota_A > Polyangia > Polyangiales > Polyangiaceae > JADJKB01. The sequence goes on from CAWAHB010000006.1 coordinate 138,014, forward strand.
AATCGAGCATGATCGGCTGGGCGGGCTCGAGACGAGCGATGCGCTCGAACCACGTCTCCGCGTCACTGGCTCGCACCGCCTTCTTCCAGAGCAGCATCGCGATCTGCAGCATGTCGCCGACGCGTTCGGGGTTGGTGAGGTCCTTGCTCTTCAGATCGCGCTCGAACAGCTGAACGAGATCGTCCCAACGCTCCTGACCCTCGTAGAGCTCGGTCAAGTACCCCATCGCTTCGGCGTGGTCGGTTCGATCCCGCAGCACGCGCCCATAGGCACGAGCCGCCGCGTTCCGGATCCCCGAGTTGCCGGGCGTACAGGCGACCGAGCTTCACGCCCGCCTCGATGCGGTCCTTCGGCGTTTCCGCGCGGTCGCTCATGCGTTCGAGCACGCGAGCGACGTCTTCCCAGCGCTCGCGTTCGACGCAGGAGTCGCTCCAGAATCTTCCCGGCGCGAACGTTGGTCGGATCGAGCCGAACTGCCTGCTCCAGTCGCTCGGACATCGAGGCCGGGTCGCCTGCATCCCCCGCGAACCGGAGCTCCATCTCCGCTGCTCGCATCAGCATCGAGCTCTTGTAGACGTCGTCGGGCGCCTGCTCGGCTTCCGCCAGATAGGTGGCGACGAGATCCTTCCACTTCTCGCGTTTGTTCTGGCTGTCCTGCAGAGCATCCGCAATCGAGCTGTCCGAGGGGGCGAGCTCGAGAGCGATACGAAGAACACGGGTTGCACCGTCTTCGTCGAACAGCTCCTCGCGGAGAACCCGCGCCTTTTCCTTGAGCACGGGGAGCTGTGCGTCCGTCCCATCGACGACGACACTCTCCATGTCCAAAAGCCGCGTGACAGCGTCCCACTCGCCGCGTTCTGCGTGGCGCGCACGCGCCGCAGAGAACAATCGCAAGAGCTCGGCGGCGTCGATGTCGCGATCGGGCGCGCCAAGCGCACCCTCCAGCGACGCCCAGCCGGGCTGCGAGTCGGGATCTTCTTGGAGTTGACCGAGGGCAGTTCGGATCGTCTGCGCGTGCATTTCGAGCCTGTGAGTCGCCTCCCTCCGCCGCGGCACCCGGCCGGGGACCCCTCCAAGCGTCGGGCGCGGCCACCACACCCGACGAACGGGGGCCCCTCGGGCGAAAGCCGCGTGGGGGGCTTTGAACCCTAGGCTACGTGGGGGGGCGTTACAAGCCCTCTAACTAGCTGAATCTCATCGATTTGTGCCGGCTCGGAGGCCTGAGATGAGCTTTCTCTGCGCCGCGATGGCGCGGCGGCTCCCACCGAGCTCTTCCGCGCGCCCGATCGCCTCCTCCGCTTCGTCGAAACGACCCAGTTTGATGAGGGCCCAGGCGCGCCCGAGATGCGCGTCTCCGAGACGCGGTCGAGCAGCCACGATTGCATCGTAGTTCTCGAGCGCGCTCTTCGCGTCTCCACGCGCCACCGCGAGTGTCGCGAGTCCGAGTCGATTTTCGAGTGCGTTGGGATCGACCTGAAGTCCCGACAGATACGCCGTTCGCGCGCCGTCGTAGTCCTCGAGGTGCATCCGCACCAGGCCGAGTGCGTGCCAAACCTCCGCGTCCTTGGCGTCGCGACGTAGTGATTCCTCCAGGCGCGGCTCTGCCATTTCGAGCTCACCCCATGCTGCAGCGCGCAAACCTCCCTCGCGTGCGCCGTCGGGCTTTCCCGGCGCGACCTCCGCTGCGCGGTCGTACATGCCCAAAGCATCTTCATATCGATGCGTGAGCTCGAACGCGTGACCCATCTCGATCCAGGGCGCGGGATCCCCGGGCCCGAGACGATTGGCGAGCTCTTCGGCCTGGGCCTGGGCTTTGGCCAGGTTGCCGGTCAGCGCCAGCACGCGAATCAACATGCGCCGCTCGGCAATCGCGTCGGGATGCTCCTTCAGGTGACGCTCGAGCACCTGCACCGCATCTTCGTCTTGTCCGCGGTGTACCAGCATCGCGGCACGTTGCGACGGAGTCGCGGCGGTGCCGCAGCCGGCTACGGCGAGCAAAAGAGCGAGGAGGAGGAAACGCGGACCCATGAGCGACTCGACTCTAACCACGTTCGCCAGGGCGAGCACGGGGCTTGCCTCGAGGGGGATGCAAAGCTAGCTAGCGCGAATGAAAGCGAGCGACATCCGAACCATTGCCGTGATCGGCGCCGGCCAAATGGGCGCCGGCATCGCCCAGGTATGTGCGACCGCCGGCTACGAGGTGCTGCTGAGTGACGCGACCGTCGAGCTGGCCGACAAGGGCAAGGCCAAGATCGCGAAGATCCTCGCCAAGCAAGTCGCCAAGGGCAAAGCCAAGGCCGAGGAGGTCAGCGCCCTCTTGGAAAAATCCACCCGTGCGCCGTCGGCGAGGGCCTCGAGCGAGCGGAGCTCGTGATCGAAGCGGCGACAGAAAACTTCGAGGTGAAGGCTCAGCTCTTCAAGACCCTCGACGAAAAGATGAAACCCGACGCCATCCTCGCGTCGAACACTTCCAGTATTTCCATCACGCGTCTGGCTGGTCGAACTTCACGACCCCAGGCCGTGATCGGCATGCACTTCATGAATCCGGTTCCTCTCATGAAGCTCGTCGAGATCGTGCGTGGGGTGCAAACGGCGGACGAGACCACGCAGATTGTGCGGGAGCTCGCTGAAAAGCTCGGCAAGACGGTCATCACCAGCAAGGATCAACCGGGGTTCGTCGTGAACCGCATGCTCATCCCGTTTCTCAACGAAGCATGCTTCGCTCTTCAAGAGGGGCTCGGCACTCCCGAAGACATCGATGTCGGCGCCAAGCTCGGTCTCAATCACCCGATGGGCCCCCTCGAGCTCGCCGATCTCATCGGTCTCGACACGCTCTTGTTCATCGCGGAGGTCTTGCACCGCGAGTTCGGCGACGACAAGTACCGGCCCGCAACGCTGCTCCGGAACCTGGTCGCCGCCGGCTGGTATGGCCGAAAGGTCGGGCGCGGCTTCTACGTGTACGACGAAAAAGGCCAGAAAATCGGACGCGCTTTCGAGCGCTGAGGAGCATCTTCCATGACCGACTACGAGACCCTCCTCGTCGAGGAAGCCGACGGCATCGCAATCGTCACCATCAACCGCCCCAGCAAGCTGAACGCCCTCAACCGAGAGGTGGTTTCCGAGCTCATCGCGGTTTTTTCGGCGCTCGGAGCCAAAGAGCCGAGCGTGCGCGCAGCCATCCTGACGGGCGCCGGCGACAAGGCGTTCGTTGCAGGAGCCGACATCGCCGAGATGAGTGAGCTCACGGCCGCCCAGGCCAAGGCGTTCAGCGAAGCGGGGCATCGCATCGGGTACGTGATCGAGAACGCTTCGTTTCCGGTGATTGCGGCGGTGAACGGTTACGCGCTCGGTGGCGGGTGCGAGCTCGCCCTCGCCTGCGACTTCATCTACGCGTCGGACAAAGCGCGCTTCGGGCAACCGGAAGTGAACCTCGGTCTCATGCCCGGCTTTGGCGGAACCCAGCGGCTCGCGCGACGAGTCGGTGTGGGTCGAGCGAGGGAGCTCGTGTACACCGGCGATGCCATCGGCGCCCAGCGAGCCCACGAGATGGGACTCGTGAACGAGGTGGTTCCCCACACGGAGCTCCTCGACCGGGTCAAAGCGGTGGCCCAGAAGATCGTGAAGAAGGGCCCGCTCGCAGTCCACTACAGCAAAAAGGCCATGGTACGCGGCGTGGATGCGGACCTCTGCGTGGCCAACGAGCTGGAATCGGCCCTGTTCAGCTCGCTGTTCGACAGCGAGGACATGCGCGAGGGGACTCGAGCGTTCGTGGAGAAGAGGGACGCCAAGTTTCAGGGACGTTGACCCGAATCCCATGCTGTCACGCCGTTTCGAATGGTTTGCGCTCGTCGCCGCCCTCAGCCTCGGCGCCTGCAACGGCTGCCGTGACGACAAGCCGTACACACCGTTCACGGTGTCGAGCGGCATGGAGAGCCCCGATGCGGCGGCTTCGGCGAGCGTCGCATCGAGCGCGGAGCCCGACGCTGGGTCGCTGTTTCAAGCGCGTCCCGCGATCACCGCGCCGGCTGCGGCGACCCGTTGGACGTTCGACGGTCGGGATCTCGTAGCTCCTGCCGGACGAGCCTTCGAGCGCGCCATCGCCGCGGACTTCGACGGGGATGGCCAGAACGAAATCGTGGCCTGGACGGTCCCGGCTCCGGGCACGGCGAATGCGCCCGCCGGCGAGCTCTGGCTGTATCCGACGCAGAAGAAGCTCACCACGCTGCCCGGATTCGTCCCCTCGGGTCCGGGATGCACACACACCGTCTCGCTGGCCCAGACCGGTCCGAAGAGCGTGACCTACGACGTGACTGCCAAGTGCCAGAGCGCCGTCTTGTCGCGTTCTCCCGTGCGCGCCATCGAAGTCGTTCAACCTCTCGCCGATCGCGTGCTGTCCATGGGCTTGCGCGTCGCCGACCCGGGGCCCGGGGAGACGCTGGGAATTTCGGTGGACTCGAGCGACCAGGATGCCGACGGACGCGACGACGTACGCGTCAGCATTCGGGTTTCCAAGGTCGGCAGCGATCGTCCGGCGACCGCGGAGCTTCGCTACCTCGATCGAGCGGCGGGTGTATCGCGGGAGGTGCACGAGCCGAGCTCGTCCATTGCGCGAGCCGCATCGATCGAGATGTCGCGCGCGAAGAGAAAGAGCGCGAGCGTGAGCGTCCAGCAGGGAGTGGCGAACGTGCGCCGCCTGATCTCCTCGCTCTGCGCGGAGGGTGGAGTACCGCGCGTGCTTGCCGAGGACGGCTCGACGTTTCGCTGTGGGGATCTCGGCACCACCGTCGATCGTCTGCTCGCGGCGGAGGTCACTTCTCAGCTGACTGCGGGCGATCCCTTGGCGGCGCTCGGTGCACTGTCCCGGGACGGATGGTATTTCAAGAAGGCCAGCGACAAGGAGCGGGCTCGGCTCGAAAAGCTCGTCCTCAAAGCCGTCGTGAGCGTGGAGTCTCCCAAGCTCCTGACGCCCGCCGTTCACCCTCCGCCCCGCACGAAGGAGCTGCGCTTTAGCCCTCTGGCCTTCGAGGCCGGCGGCGCGCTGCTGGTCGAAACTGGAGCCGGTCTTTCTCGAGTTTCAGCCAGCGGCGAGGTCGAGGCGGTCGACCCGGATGCGGGCCCTTCGAGCTGGCCTTTGGCACTTTCGCGAGGCGACGGTGCACGCCTGAGCGGGTTCGTCATGGCGTGCGATCGCAGCGAAGTGCTGTTGTCGTTCGTCGGGGCGGACTCTCATCCGCCCGAACCCACCGAGCTTCTTTCCCCACGCCCCGGCGCATGCAAGAGCGGCCCTTCGCCCACTCCCTCGTTCGCTCCCCTCGGTTTGAAGGACAAGGGGATCGAGGCAATCGTCATGGGCGCGCACGTGGGCCCGAGTGTGAGTCGTGCCGAGGCGGTACTTCGCCCGCGCGTCTTCGGCAGCGCGCGCTCGCCAGATGGCAAGTCGTTCGTCGCACCTGTCTCCCTGGGTCTCGCCGTGATCGGAACCGACAAGCCGGAGCTCTGGCGCGTCGGGGACACGAAGTCCCTCGCTGATTGTGTGATCGCCGATCAGGCGCGGGCGATCGCATGCACGGACGGCGATAGCGTACGGCTCTGGACCCGACCGTGAGACGACCCGCTCAGGGCGCCTTGGCGCGCTCGAGATAGCTGGAGCTGCGCGTGTCGACCTTGATCCACTCTCCCTCGTTGATGAAGAGCGGAACGGCCACGGTGGCGCCGGTGGAAATCTTGGCGGGCTTGTTGACGTTGGTCGCAGTGTCCCCTTTGATCCCCGGCTCGGTCTCGGTGACCTGGACGACGATGTGGGGGGGAAGCGACACGGACACCGGATTGCCGCGGTAGAGGGTGACCTGGACGTCGATGCCGTCGATCAAGAAATCCGCCGCGTCTCCCACGGCGTCCTTGTGAACGCCGAGCTGCTCACCCGTGTTCGAGTTCATGAAGAAGTACATCTCCCCGTCGGGGTAGATGAACTGCATCGTCCGGTCCTCGACATCGGCTGCCTCGAGCTTCTCGCTGGAACGGATGTTGCGCTCGATGGTGCCGCCCGTGAGCAGGTTCTTCATCTTCGTGCGCGTGAAGGCCTGGCCCTTGCCCGGCTTCACGAATTGAAACTCGACCACGATGTACGGCTGGCCGTCCTGCATGATCTTGAGGCCCTTGCGAATGTCGCTGGTGTCCATGCTGCTCCGGAGTCTCGGGCGCGGCACAAAGGCGCTCGCGAGCCCAGGCGCTTTAGCGGGAGAGACTCCGACATTCAAGTCCTTCGGATGAGAAGCCGACAAAACTGGGGTTTGGGCCCGCCCCTATCGCGAGTCGCTTGCCCACTTCGACGGACGGCGATACGTCCGTCTCGGCGCGATGGACGAGTACGACCTCGAGGAAATCAAGCGGGAAAGCGTGGAGAGCCGCTCGCTCACCATCAAGACGAACAACCTCGTCAATGCGCTGTCCGCGGATCTCAAGAGCATCGCGAAGCGCCAGCAGGGCTACGAGCGGCGCATAGTCTTCAACAGCGCGACCGCATACGTCGTCACCATCGTGGTCTTGTTCATCGCGCTGAAACTGGCGTGGGACGCTCGTGTCGATGCGGTGCGCGCCGAAACGAAGGGTACCCGTGAGCGTCTCGAGCTCCTGGAAAAAGAGCTGAAGGGCGCTCAAGCTCGGGAAGAGGCGAGTCAACGCGCGAGCCGTGCGGCAGGTCAGTTTTACGACCTGATCGTCAACAACAAACGGCGCGAGATGATCGAACAGTTCGATGAAGTCGCGAAGCTTCCGCTCACGCACACCGAGCGCGCCGTGTTCGAGGCAGCCACGGAGCGTGCTCGACAGGAGCTCTCGCTCATCGCTTATCAGACGGGCCTCGACAACGTCCGCACCGGCCGCTGGCACGAAGCCACCCAAGCTCTCAAGGAATCGCTCCAATACAAGTCCGACGCGGCGCACAGCTCCCAGGCACGCCTCCAGCTCGGCTACGCGCTTCGCGCCCTCGGTCGACAGCGCGAGGCGATCCCGATGCTGATCCAGATCTCGGAAGCTTCCGTCGACAAGGAAGTCATGGACGAAGCCACTCTGCTTCTCGGCCAATGTCAGATCGACATCCAAGCCTGGAACGACGCGAAGAACACTCTGCGAGCCTTCGTGCGGCGCTTCCCGACCAGCTCCCACATCAACGAAGCCAAGAGCAAGCTCGCCGACCTCTCGCTCCATCACTGACCTCGTCGACCCGCTTCCAGGGGAAATACGGGGGATTTACAGGAAGGCGGAAGGGCGGAAGGAATTCGGAGTTTTTTGGGGTGTGACTGGGGCGCTTCGTTTCGTTTGCACTCGGTGGGCGACCCAAATACTCTCCGACCTTTCGCCTTCCTGTGAAATTGTTCTGGTCAGGGATCGTTTGCCAGGACGGTGAGCGTGGGCCCGTTCCACCATTTCATTTTCGTGAGCGTGGAGCGGGCGCCGGACAGGACGATCGTGTAGTTCTTGCCTTCTTCGATGTCGGAGAGCGTGCCGGCGGACAGAGCGGCGGACCAACTCTGTTCGTAGCTCACGGCACCGGAACCGTAGGGAGTCACGTCGAGCTTCGATGCGCTGATGGGATTGCCGAACAGGACGCGGGGGTAATTCAGATTCGGCGGCTGGGGTGAGATGGCTCCCGCGGCGACGCCGTACGCGATGTCGAGATCGTTGAGGGATCGCGTCGGCGGGCCGATCGACGTGAGGTCGACCGGATCGCTGCCGAGGGAAGCGTTCAGCGCTTGCAAGCCGACTGCGTCGGGCGAGCTGATGCGCGACATCTTGACCAGCACTGGGGAGAGGGTTGGAGTTTCGGGGGTGTAGCCCGGACCGCACACGAACTCGGCGCTGTCGTCCACGAATGCCGGGCCTCCGATGCACCCGCTCGCGGCCAGGAGGTAACTGTAGCCATTGCCGAGAGTCGGTGCCGGCAATACCGGCAGGTCCATGGCGCGGAGCGGTGGGGGCGGCGGGGGCGGCGGGGCCGCCTCCGAGTCGCCGTCCGTCGAAGCATCGGCAATCTCGGCGCCAGCGTCCGATGCGTCACTGCCGGCGTCCGACGCATCACTGCCGGCGTCCGCTTCATTGGAGAAACTCTGGGCGAGCGCGATGGCTTCGCTGCAGCTCTTGCCCTGAAGCAGGCTGAAATCCCCAGCGACGACCGTCGTCAGGAGATCGTCGGTGTGCCAATCCAGACCCGGGATCGCATCGACGACGAGCGACTGACCGGGCTCGAGACCCGCCGCCGGCAAGGGCGAGCCGACGGGCGAACCGGCAATTCCGTCTTCGACCTTGGAAAAGCAAAAGGCGATGCGCTCACTGTCGACCACCGCGTGCAGGAGAGTGAGACGGGGTGTGCCCTCGGGCTCGATGAACGCGTCGGGAGCGCTGTCGCCAGTATCACTCTCAACGTCGGCCGCATCGGCCACGCCGCCGGTTCCCCCCGTGGCGGGAGGCTTTTGCTTGAGCCCCTCGTGACTCGAGGAGCAAGCAGCGAAGAAATCGAGGGTGGCCACCACGAAAATGCCCGCTGCGGCTCGCACCCAGCCCATGAGGGCGGTTATGCCACGCTTCCCTGGGGGCACCAGAAACAACTTTGATTTCGGATATTTATCTAGCCGCTACTTGACACGGTCGGGAAGAAGGCGCACGAATGGTCGCTCAGAACTGACATGTCAGTTCTGAAACGAATGACCCCCGATCCCGCCTCCACGCCCTTCGGAGATCCCCGCCCCGGGAAACGACGCGCGAAGCGCACCTACAAGCCGGCGGAGGAGCGCAAAAAGGAGATCCTCGATTGTGCGCTCTCCGCGTTTGCGGAGCGCGGCTACCACGGGACGAGCATCGGGGACGTTTGCGAGCGGGCCGGGATCGGTCGCGCCACGCTGTATCAATACTTCGCGGACAAGCGGGCGCTACTGCGTGCGCTCGCTGAGCGAATCGTCGAGAGCGTCAGCACTGCGTACGAGCGCCGTCGGCCTCTCGAGATCCCACCGGGCTTCGTGGCCACGGCGGAGGGGCTCGTTCGATTCAGTGAGGTTCGCCTCGGCCGCGTGCTGGAGGTGGTCTTCGCCAACGCAGACACTGCCAGACTCGTCCTCCGAGCGGGGCGCGGCGCCGACGGCATCGTCGACGAGATGCTCGAGCGCATCGATCAGGTGATGCTGGACAAGACCGCGGAGGAGCTCGAGATGGCGATGAAGGCTGGAGTGATCCGCAAGATCGATACGGCGTTCGCAGCCCGCTTCTTTCTCGGCGGCTGCGAGAAGGTCGTGATGTCCTACATCCAAGAGGGCCGCCCCATCGACGCACGAGCCATCGCTCGCGAGGTCGCTCGGCTCGAAGTGTTCGGCATCCTCGCCCGTGAGGGCGAGGATTGAAGGAGTTTTCATGAGCAAGCGATTCCCTCCCTATGAGCTACTCGTCGAGTCCGGCGCCCGCGCCGCAGAAAAGAAGCAGAAGCGCCTGGAGCGGCTGTATCACCTGACGCAGACCCATGCCTGGGACGGCAAGGCCGTGCTCGCCGGGCTCATCGAAAAGCACGGTCCGCCCGGCAAAGACATGCCCGAGGACACTCGAGCGGCCCTCTCGCGCCTGCTCACCGTACTCATGTGGGGAGAGCTCGCGGCCTGGAACATCTCCGCCGATCTCGCCCTGGGGATCGATGACACCGACGCGAAGATGGCCGCCACAGGCCAGGTGTTCGACGAGGCGCGTCACTTCACGGTGCTCCGCGATTACGTCGTGGCGCTCGGACCCAGCCCCGAGCTGGGCGCTCTGCCGCGCAGGCTCCTCCGCAAGGTGCTGGATGCGCCGACGCTCGCCATGAAGCTCGTGGGAATGCAGCTCTTGTTCGAGACCAATGCGGTCGTGATCTTTCGCGGCATTGCCGAGAGCAATCTGTGTCCGATCCTGTCGGAGCTCCTGCCGAACTTCGAACGCGATGAATCCCGCCACGTCGGCCTCGGCGTGATGTTCTTTCCTCGCCTGGCAGAGAAGATGAGCAAGAGCGAAGCACGCCGCACGATGCGATTTCAGACCGAATGCGTGCTCTTGCTCATGGCGAGCGGGTTCACGTTCCGCTCGGACTTCGAGCTGCTCGGACTCAACCCCCGCGCGATGGCCACCCACGTGACGAGGATGCAGGACGACGCCGTGCGCGACATGATGAAGCACAACGGCCGCGGCATCGCTCGCGTCGTGCTCAATCCTCGGCGTGGAGTCGGGCCCAAGGTCCTGGACTGGATTCATCCCCCCGATGGGATCCAGAACGCGACCAGCACCCATCGCAGGGTGCATCGCGGCGTCACACGGGCGCTTTCGGCAATCGATCGCGCACTGGCGTGACAGAAATCTTCCCGCATCTTCAGTTGCCGACGATCTTCGCGACCAGCGGGCCGTTGCCCTGAACGGCGGTTCGCTGCTGATAGAGGGTCATCCCCCGGAGGCCTCCGAGCTCTTCCCCGCCGCCGGCTCGCCCCGGTCCGCCGTGAACGAGCTGTGGAAGCACCGTCCCGGGAGGGATGCTCTTTTCGGCGATCTTTGCGTCGACCATCACGATGCGTCCGTGCCACCCGAGCGCTCCCTGGATGACTTCGCCCAGCGCTTTCCGATCGTCTCCGTAGACCGACGCCACGAGCCCGCCGCCGCCAGCGCGCATGATGCGAAGCCCATGCTCGGGGGAGCCATCGTACGGCAACACGGTTGCCACCGGACCGAACACTTCGTGCTCGTGAACAGCGCCCGCAGCGAGAGCGTCATCGGTTTCCAACAAAAGGAGCGGGACGAAGTAGCCCTTGCCGGGCGGGACGTCGATCGGCTCGACTTTCTCGGGATTTCCCCACGCGACGCGAGCCACGGACAGGAGCTTTTCGACGCCGGCAGTCACGTCGCGCTTCTGGGCAGCGGTCGCCACCGGTCCCATGCGGACTTGGTCGCTCGCGGGATTGCCGATCTTGGTCGTGGCGAGCATTTCCGCCAAGAGCTCCTTGACGCGATCGCGATCCCCTTCCGGTACGATCACGCGGCGGATTGCCGTGCATTTTTGCCCGGTCTTCTGGGTCATGTCGCGGTGAACGTCCCGCACGAATGCGCGCAGCGTGGGCTCCTCCGCGCCCGGGAGCAGAACCGCGGCATTCAGGCTGTCCGCCTCGACATTGACGCGAACGCCCTGGGCGAGGAGTCGCTCGGTCTTCCGGATCGAAAACGCCGTGCTGCTTCCGCCAGTGAAGGCGACCACGTCGCTCCAGGAAAGGTGGTCGAGCAAGTCTCCCGCCGAGCCGGCGATCAGGCTGAATGCTCCAGCTGGTGCGAGACCGGCATCGACCACGAGCTTCGCGGTGTGCCAGGCGAGGAGTGCGGTCGCCGTCGCGGGTTTGGTGACGACGGGCATTCCAGCAAGGAGGGCGCAGGCCGCCTTTTCCGCCCAACCCCAGGCCGGGAAATTGAACGCTCCGATGTGAACCGCAACGCCGTGCCGGGGCGACAGCACGTGAAAGCCTTGGATGCGAGAGCCGGCAATGTCGGTCGGAGCACCGTCCAAGAGCAGTCGCTTGTCCCCGAGCTCCTTGCCGAGCTCTGCATACGCCATCAACGTCGCGGTCGCTCCGTCGATGTCGAACTTCGCGTCGCTGCGGGTGTTGCCACCATTCGCGATGGCGACGTCGATCAGCTCTTCACGCGCGGCGTGGAGCGTCTTGCTCATCGCCTCGAGCATCGCCCCGCGCTGGGCAAAGGTGAGCTCGCGGAGCGCCGACCCGCCGCGCTCCCGAGCGAACGCAAGTGCGCTCTGCATGTCGATGCCTGCGCTCGACGCGGTAGCGAGGACTTCTTCCGTGGCGGGGTTGACGAGCTCAGCCGGCTTTCCGGATCCTTCGATCCATTTGCCTTCGACGAAGCTCGACAGCCTCTTCACTTGTTGCCCCCATTGATGCTCAAGAGCTCCACGTCGAAGACCAGCGGGCCCGAGGGCGCACCGGGTCGCGTCGGCTTGTCGCCGTAAGCGAGATCCGCGGGGATCCAGAAGCGCATTTTGTCGCCTTCGACCATGAGCTGAACGCCTTCGGTCCAGCCCTTGATGACGCCGTTGAGCGAGAAGCTCGCCGGCTCGCCCCGCGTGACCGAGCTGTCGAACTGTTTGCCGTCGGGTGTCCAGCCCGCGTAATGCACCGTCACGCGATCGGTCGCGCTCGGATGGGTTTTTCCCTTGCCCTTGGTGACGAGCCGATATTGCAGACCCGAATCCGTCTTCTTCGCGGTCTTGGGCGCCGCTTTCACGTCCGTGGGAACCGGCCAGGGCTTGGGCGCCGCCATGATTTCCAGGAGCTCCACGTCGAACGTGAGCTGGCCCGCGGGCGATCCCGGCGGTGCGTGCTCGCCGTATGCCAGGTCGGCGGGGATCCAAAGCCGGCGCTTCTCGCCCGCTACCATCAATTGCAAAGCTTCCGTCCAGCCCTTGATGACTCCGCCCACACCGAACGTCGCGGGACTATTCCGCGTGACGGAGCTGTCGAACATCTTCCCGTCTTTCGTCCAGCCCGTGTAGTGAACCTTCACTCGATCTTCGAGCTTCGGCTTGTCCTTGCCCGTGCCCTTGGTCAAAACCTTGGTGTAAAGGCCCGACGCTGTCTTCTTCGCACCTTTCGGCGGAGCGGCGACATCTTCAGGAGCCGGGATCGATTTTTCCTCGGGCTTCGGTAAGGCGGTCTTCTTCAAAGGGAGATCCACCTTTGCGGTGGTCGCCGGCTTGGGCGGCGAGCTCTCCTTCGGTTCGGGAGGTGGATCCTCGCAGGCGACGAGAGAGGAAATGGCGGCGATGGTGAGGAGCGTGCGAAAACGCGTCATGGCCCAGGGTTTTCGACCCGAGCGGGGCTCTCAGCAAGGAATTTTTCGGTCCCCCGGGTTTTGACCGGCCGAGCCGCCGTCAGCAGCACTCGTCGGGCTGCTTGTCGGTGCAGTCGTCGCCGAGAGAAACGCGCCAGACGCAATCGTAACATCGGCCCACGCAGCTCCCGATGGATAGCGTGCAAGCCTCGGAGGAAAAGTCCGTGCTGTCGGTGCAGCTGGAAGTCTCCGAGTCGGCGGCGGTCTCCCCGCGACAGCAGCGCGCCACTGGACACGCGGTACAGGTGCACATCTTCGTGTGAGTGATGCTCGAGCCCGGCTTGGGCGGCGGCGCGCGCTTGGGCCCCGTCGCGCTTTCGGGAAGCCCGGGAGCGCAGGCCACGATCGAAAACAGCATGCAGGAAACGAACGCCCAGACCGCACGACTCACGACCTTCCGACACCGAACCCGCCCGCTGCTTTGGGTCGGGGCGATCATGCGGGAAATCCCAGCCGCACCACGGCGCGCGGAGCAGGGAGCTCCGAAAACGACCCCACCTCGGCGGGGACTTCCTCGGCGGCGAAGAACGCACCCGCCACGCCGATTTCGTCTGCCAGCCGAAACGCCTGGAGCACGATGCACACTCGATCTCCCACGAAGCACGGCTTGCGATATCCGATCTCCGCCCGGCGTGCGAGGTGTCGCGCTCCGAGCCCCAACCCGTGAAGGCGTCGGATCGCCGCCTCTTCCGCCAAGCGCGGGTAGGAAAGGAAGTTGACGTGTTGATTTCCATCCGTGTGACAGAGGCCAAAGACGATGGGCGTACTGTCCGCTCGGGGCGTTGGTTCGAGCGCCACCGACCCCGGGGGCAAGGCGAGAATCCCTCGGGGATCGCGCCAACGAAGCTCGGTTTCGGGCTGTGCCGGAAAGTCCGTGCCATCGAGGCGAAGCACGCGGTGCTGGCCGGGCGCCGCCGCGGGCTTGGTGAGTACGTGCTGGCCATAGGCGCGCGCCACGAGGACGGTTTCCCCGTCGGAGGGAACTGCCGGATTGTCCAAGACGCCGCGGGGTGCGGTCGACGTGAGCCAGGTGTCGAACAAGAGCCGACTCACTTCTCCCCGAGCATCGCGACAGTGGCCTAGCTGCCAGCGCACCGAGTGCTCGCATGCGTTTCGAACACTGACCGGATCACTCCCACCTTCGATGAGGACATAGGTGAGGATCGCTCGGATCCCCTGCTGCCCGAGACGCATCAGCGATCGAGCCACATCCATCTTGCCCCACAGGATGGGGCCGATGGGAGGCCACACGCCTTCGATCCGCACGCGACCGTCCTGGGCCACGTCCTCGAAACGCAACGCGCTCTTGCCGCGACCGATCTGGGCTTCCGGTACGCTCGGTAGCGTCGGAAATTCTGCAAAGCTCACGTCGACCTCGAGAGCAAATGCAAGTGGTTCACCGGACCGTGCCCAGTCCCGATGCCGGGCGCCGTTCGAATCGCTTCGTGAACGTAATCGTGAGCTCGTGCCACGGCGTCCTCCAGGCGAAGCCCCTCGGCGATCCCCGCCGCTATCGCCGAGGCCAGTGTGCAGCCCGTTCCGTGGGTGTGCTTGCTCTCGATTCGTGGCGACTCGAAGCGCCGCTCGAAGCCGTCGAGGGTGCGCAAGAGATCCACGACCGTGTCCCCCTCGAGATGACCGCCTTTCATCAGAACGGCACTGGCGCCCCGAGCCAGGAGCTGATCGGCCGCAACGGACATGTCGTCGATGGAGCGGACCGGAGTGCCCGTCAGGGCTTCGGCCTCGGGTGCGTTGGGCGTGACCAGCGCCGCGAGAGGAAGGAGCCGGAGCTCGAGGAGCTTCCGGGCTTCCGGCAAAAGGAGCGGCTCACCGCCCTTTGAAAGCATCACCGGGTCGACCACGATGGGAACCTGCCGGGCGTGCTTTTCGAGGGTTCGAACGACTGCCTCGATGATTTCCGCGGAATGGAGCATGCCCGTCTTGATGCAATCGGCGCCGATGTCCGAGAGCACGACTTCCATCTGCTGGGCGACGAAGCGGGGATCCACTGCAACGACGCCAAAAACCCCTCGGGTGTTCTGGGCCGTCAGAGCCGTGATGGCCGTGGAAGCGTAGCCACCGAGCATGGTGACGGTCTTGATGTCGGCTTGGATCCCTGCGCCGCCACCAGAATCCGAGCCTGCCACCATGAGAACTCGTCCCAACATTCGTCGCATCTCCATATAGCAAGCTGGGTCATTTTTCCCCACCTGGAACCGACCAGCCGGAAGGCCGCTGTCGGGGGGCTTGCGTCGGTCGATTATTTACACGACAACCCTCGGGCGTTCACGGCCGCTCGATTCCAAAGCGCCGTGAATCGCGAACGACCGCCGAGCCCTGGGCGCGCGTGGCCGCTCAGCACCAAGGAGTGAGCGATGACAAAAGGTACGATCTCGATCGGATGGGCGATTGTCCTCCCGGTCGCGCTGTTTGCAGCTTGCGACAAACCCAGCACCAGCAGCTACACGAGCGAGACGAGCGCAAAAAGCGCACCGAGTGCTGCGGCGGAAAAGCCTCCGGAGATGCCAGCCACCCTTCAATGGGACATGGGCAAGATGGAGATACCAGCGGACAACCCCCAGACGGACGCCAAGGTCGAGCTCGGCCACCAGCTCTTCTTCGACAAGCGGCTCAGCGTGGACAACTCCGTGTCCTGTTACTCCTGTCATCAAAATGAAAACGGCAACGGCGGAAAGGACCCGCTGGCGATCGGCGCCAAAGAGAAGAAGCTGACGCGGCACAGTCCCGTGATCTGGAACGCCGGTTATCAGCACGCTCTGTATTGGGATGGGCGTTCGCCCACTCTCGAGGCACAAGCCACCGCAGCTTGGGCCGGCGGCAACATGGGAGTCGGCAAGGAAAACCTCGACAAGAAGGCGAAGGAGATCGCGAAAATCGCCGGCTACAAGAAGCAGTTCAAGGAGGTCTTCCCCGAGGACGGCGTCACCCCGGACAACATCGTGAAGGCCATTTCGGCGTACGAGCGCACGCTGGTGTGCAACGACACGGCCTACGACAAATTTGCCAAGGGCGACAAGAAGGCCTTGACCGACGAGCAGCAGAAGGGCGGCGCCCTGTTCATGAGCACCAAAGCCGGGTGCACGACCTGCCACACGCCCCCGGGATTTTCCATCGCGTTCATGAGCAAAGATGGCGCGTTTTTCAACGCCGGCATCGGTACGAAGGACAAGAAGGAAGAAGACGTCGACATCGGGCGCAAGGCCGTCACGAAGAAAGACGACGACTGGGCCGCTTTCAAACCACCGAGCCTGCGCAACGTCTCGAACAGCGCTCCCTACTTCCACGACGGGTCAGTCGCGACCCTGGAAGCAGCCGTCCGCTTCATGGCTGGCGGCGGTCAGGAGAACAAACACCGGTCGCCGCTGCTCGCGGACAAGAAGCTCTCGGATGGCGAGATCGGGTCGATCGTCGCGTTCTTGGGCTCCCTCGCCTGCGACAAGAAGCTCGAGGAGCCGAAGCTTCCCTGACGCGGTAGCTCAGAGCTTTTCTACGCCGAGGTCGTCGAAGTCGACGCGGCCGGGGTAGTGGGCCGAGAGCCAGATCAGCATGCGCTTCGCATTCGCGGGCGCGACGAGGTCGAACGACAGGATCTTCCAGTCGAAGTCGTTCTCGTCCGCGCTCGCGCTCTTCGGGTTCTTCTCGTCGCCGAAGAATGCGTCGCTCCCGTCGAGCCACTGAGCTCCGATCACGAACCAGGCAGCGGGATTCACTGCATTGCCCTTCGACCGAACCGCTACGCGCACGCGGTAGGTCGCACCACCCTCGATGCTGCCATAATCGGTGACCCGCTGGATCGCGTAGCAATCCCACTGGCCGCGGGCGTCGACCGCGAGGGCATTGCCTGCGCAACCCGGGGCCGGGCTCGTGAAAAAAACGTGCTCGCTCGCCGAGCCCGAGCCGGCACAGCTGCCGGGTGCGTTGGTATCGCGAACTTCCCAGCCGACGGGAGCGAGTCCATCCATGCCCTCCTCGAACGTGCCGTGAGCGAAAAAATTCCCGGGCGCCGTCCCGCACAGACTGGCGCCACCCCCTGCGCCTGAGGCTCCGGCGCCGCCGCCCGCTGTGCCCCCTCCACCTGTCGGTACGCCTGCGCTCCCGCCCGAAGGCGAGCCGCCTCCGCCGCTCGCAATTCCGCCGCTGCCTCCACCGCCCGCTGCCCCGCCGGCACCCGAGTCATCGGAGCCGCCGCAGCCGAGCGCCAGGAGCGCCAGGAGCGCCCAACGCCTCACGCGCTGACCTCGGCATCGAGAGGGAAGCGAGCGAGGGAGCGGTACCGGGTGAGGAGCGCTGTCACGCTCGTCGGCAGCGCGCTCGAGTAGCGCAAATATCCCGGCAGCGTCGCGAAGGTTCGCTCGGCGGCCGCTGCGTGGGGATCGTCTCGCAACGTTTGCTCTCGCACGAGGTCGGGGGTTTCGGGATGCTGCTGAAAGCGGCGTACGTAGTCCAGAAGTCGCGCGTGGTACTCCGGATCTTCCACGATGGCTCCGATGGTTTCCGCGCGCGGATGAGTTCCGTCGAGCATCGCGCCCACCTGCTGTTCGAGCTCGTCGAGTCCTTCAGGGAACATTTGCAAGAGCTGCAGATCGTATACCGGGTTCAGATGCGTCACCTGCATCAAGTGCCCGATGATCGTGTCCTTGTCAGAGAGCAGCCCGGTGGGATCGATGAGGCTGACCGGATCATCGAGAAAACGCAGGAGTTGGTGGAAGTGGAAGTTGATGCCCTGCTTTTCATAGTAGTCCCGCGCGAACGGCACGATCACGAAGCGCAGCATGTCGAGGGCACCGAACGCGAGCTGCGCCCGGGTCGGCTTCGCGGGGACGAGACCCCGGCGTTCGAGCTCCCGCAAGCGCCGCCGCACTTCGCCGGGCGCGACGTAGATCCGGAGCGTGCGGCCGATGCGGCGGACCTTTCCGCCGACCGCACGGGGCCCACCCACTGCTTTGGCAATCAGTGTGAGGGGCGACGCGGTCTTGCGCAGGGTCATGGGGTGTTGGCCCAACGAATCAGAGGCTCGGGATCCAGCGCGCTCCCTGTCGCGCGGATGAGCTTTTCCCGCAAAGTCCAGCGAGAGCCATCGGCGCAGAGCTCCTGTTTCAGGTGCTCGCCGGCGGCGGGGGAAATCCAGCGCGCACCGAAGCGCGCCTTGAGTGCCTGTCGAACCTGCACCGCCATGGCGGACGCAAACAGGTAGCTCTGGGTGTAGACCGGGTAGGTCGCGAAAAACGGAGACGTGGCCCACACCGGTTCCGCATCCCGGGGCAACGGCAGGCCCGTTTCCTGGCGTTCGATGCCGAGCGAAAGTTTGTCGAGATCCACGTTCGGTTGCTCGAGGGCAATGTGCTCGAAGTGCGCCGCGGCGAATCCACGCCGGATCGACACCAGGGTGCTCGTCCGGCGCGCCTTCACTGCCCGCGTGATCTCGCTCGCGCTGAGGCCGAGATGGCCGCCAAGGATCTCCGGCTCGTCCAGCAGGCGACCGAACACCTCCGCAATGCCCTCGGCATAAGCCGGATCGAGCAAGCCAGGAACCCACTCGTAGCCTTTGAACAGGGGATCGGTTTCTCGAGTCGCGCGCACGCTGAACGCGTGACCGAGCTCGTGAAGCAACAGACCATAAAACCGCATCCCTGGGATCGAGCGCACGATCATCCGCACGTCGTCGGGCACCCGGACAGCGATGGTCTGACCGCCGAAAGCAAAATCCCGCACGCTGAGCGACGGACCGTTCTTCTCGAGATCGATACCGAACGCCCGATAGATCTCGAACACTCGGGAAAACGCGTGGCCAGGGTCGAAACGCTCTTCGGGCGGCGAGACCAGTTTCTCGAGCGCGTAGTCGAAGTCCCAAGGTTCGAGGGCTCCCTCGCTGACGCCGCGGAGCTGTTTGACCAGCTCGAAGTACGAACGCGCCGTGCGCACGTGAAGCGCATCCACGACCCGCCACGTGTCCGGCGCGCTCGTCCCGCGCACCTCCAAGAGCGCGACGTGGAAGGACGGAAGCTCGAGCTCCTTGGCCAACGCACGCCGGCGCTCGAATAGCTCGCGGGCGATGGGCGCCGCTTTGACATGAAGCGCGTTTTCGAGCCGGCGAACGTTGCGTCGCGTCGCGCGGTCCGAGGAGCGGCTCATCTCGTGCATTTGACCCCGCGACACTCGGCGTCCATCGAGCATGTATCGGTGCCCGTTGATGAGGCCTTCTAGCTCGTCGGAAAGCTCCACCGAACGCGCGTCGCCGAGGAGCTTCAAGCCCAGGGCTCCGCGTTGCCAGAGATCGGCGCGCCGCGGCGTCGTCACACCATCCCCGAACCGCTTCAAGATCGCGCCTGCCTCGCGAAAGATTTCCTGCTCGGCGTTGCGGAGCTGGCGCATCCGCTGTTGGGCTGCGGGTCCCTCCGCCAGCTTTCCGGCGTAGCGCCCCCACTCGGCTTCCCCATGCTTTTGCATCAGTGCTTCGTAGCGAGCTCCAAGAGCCGCGAGCTCCTCCCGAGGCTGTCTTGCCTTGGGAGTCGACGTGGCAGGCGACTCCGGAGCGCACGCCGACGAAAGTCCGGTGAGGAGCACACCGAGGAGATCGCGCCGCCGCATGTTCCGTCTCATCCCATTTCGTTGGGGCGAAGCCAACTGCGGTGGCATGCCGCCGCCCGCCGTGGGATCGTCGCCGTGTGATCGCGCGCTCGTGGGCAGCCGTGCTGGGCGGCTGGATTGTCGTGCTCGGTTGCTCGAGCCAGACGCCCGAGAGCGAACGGATCGCTCCGCAAGACGCCAGCCCCATCGACGTGGGAAACGTGCCCGATGCCGGCGAAGCGGACGCCCCCAAGGAGTCGACCACTCCCCCCACGCCCTTTGACGGGCCGATCGCTCTGTCCGAAACCGGCCTCTACCTCGACATCCTGAGCCGCACGCCCGCCCTCGGGGTCATGCCTTACGAAGTCCGCTATCCGCTCTGGTCGGATGGCGCGGGGAAACAGCGCTGGCTCTGGCTGCCCCAGGGAAGCGTCATCGACACGACCAACATGGACCAATGGAAGTTTCCCCTCGGGACCAAGGCTTGGAAGGAATTTTACGTCGGTACGAAGCTGGTCGAGACTCGCTTCCTCCACAAGCGAACGAATGGCTGGCTGGAGGTCGCCTACGTTTGGAACGACGACGGAAGCGACGCCTACGCCACGCCCGAGGGATTGGAGAACGCTTCTGGCTCTCACAACGTCCCGAACGTGGACCAGTGTTCTCAATGCCACGATGGCGCAGGCGACGTACTGATCGGAGTGAGTGCCATTCAGCTGAGCAAGGAAACCGGGGGCGGCTTCATCTCGCAGCTGATCGCTGCCGGACGCCTTACGGATCCACCGGGGGTGGAGCTCACGGTGCCCGGAGACGGCGTCGTGGAAGATGCGCTGGGCTACCTCCACGGAAATTGCGGGAACTGTCACAACGACCAGAGCTTTCTGGCGCCCACCCACACGTTGCGTCTGAAGCTCCTCTCCAGCAATCTCGCTCCCGAGGAAACACCGACCTACAAGACCGCGATTGGCACGCTGATGAGCCACGTGCTCGGGGGCACGAGCCTGGCTGTCGTGCCCGGAAATCCCGGCATGAGCCAGCTTCACTACCGAATGAGCGTGCGCGACCTCGATCAGATGCCCCCGACGGGGACCGAGGTCGTCGACACCGACGGGCTGGCGACCATCGAGAGCTGGATTTCCGCCCTCCCACCCTGACCGAGCCGTCAGGCGGATCCCGTCTACGGAACGATGGTGCGGATCGCGTAGTACGAGATCACCGCCATCAGTGCGGCGGCGGGGATCGTGAAGATCCATGCCCACACGATGCGCCCGGCGACTCCCCAGCGCACCGCACTCAAGCGTTTTTCCGCGGTGCCCACCCCGACGATCGAGCCCGTGATGGTGTGAGTGGTCGAAACCGGCACACCCAGAAACGTGGCAAGACCGAGGGTGATCGCGCCACTGGTCTCCGCGCAGAAGCCGCCGACGGGACGGAGCTTGGTGATCTTCATTCCCATCGTCTTCACGATGCGCCATCCGCCCGACAGAGTTCCGAGACCCATGGCGGCGTGACACGCGAGGACGACCCAGAGCTTGGGCTCGATGTGCTTCGCGTTGGCCTGGATCCCCGAACTCAGGAGCAAGAGCGTGATGATGCCCATCGTCTTTTGCGCATCGTTACCGCCGTGACCCAGGGAATACAGAGCGGCGGAAATCAGCTGCCCGCGCCGGAAGCCCTTGTCGATCTTCCCGGGTCGGGAGTTCTTGAACACCTTCCGCACGACCTTCATCAAAATGAATCCGATCACCCCACCCAGGAGCGGGGCGAGCACGATGAACACCAGCGTCTTCGTGAACACCTTGGAGTCCAGAATCGACAGATCGGGCGTGTGGGCCAGAGCGGCTCCCGCAAATGCGCCCATGAGCGCGTGCGAGGACGACGAGGGAAGCCCCCACCACCAGGTCAGAAGGTTCCAGGTGATGGCACCAATCAGGGTTGCCAGGATCACTCCATAGGTAACGCTCGAAAGAGCGACCCCCTTGGCGATCGCAGCGGAGACGTGACTCGGATAGATCAAAAACGCGATGAAATTGAAGGCGGCGGCCCACACCACCGCGGCTCGCGGCGAAAGCACTCGCGTGGACACCACGGTGGCGATGGAGTTGGCCGCGTCGTGGAAACCGTTGATGAAGTCGAAAATCAGGGCCACGGCGACGATCGCGACGAGAAGCGCGGTCATCAGGAATGCTCCAGGACGATCCCTTCGATCACGTTGGCCACGTCCTCCGCGCTGTCCGCTGCGTTTTCCAGCGATTCGTAGAACGTCGCGCCACTTCATGACCAAGAAAGGATCCTCCACTTCCTTGAACAGGCTCGCAATTCCTCGCCGAAAGAACTGGTCGGCTTCGTGCTCGTGTCGATTGATGGATCGACACAGCTCGAGCAATGGGTCGGGCTCCTTCATGTGCTTGAGCCCGTCCATGGCTTTGGCCATGTCGTCGACCGCCGCACGGAGGGTCTTCACCACTTCGAGGGCTTCGGGTCGTGAGGACGTGAGCTCGTACAAGCGAAACTTCTCACTGGCCCCGTCGATGAAGTCGAGGACATCGTCGAGGCTCGTGATCAGTAAGTGGATCTCTTCCCGATCCAGAGGCGTTATCCAGGTTTGGTGGAGCGTCTTCACGACGTCGTGGGTCACGTCGTCCGCTTCGTGCTCGAGCTCCTTGATCTTCTCGCAAAGCTCGCCGGCGCGCGACGGGTCCTCGAACATCTCCCGCAGGTGATCGGTGGCGCGCCCAATCTTTTCTGTCATCGACGAGAAGGCAGCGAAGAAAACGGCATCGCGGGTCAGGGCCATGTCGGCCGGGAGCAAAGTCGGGATGCAGCGCCGGGGTCAATCGGCACCAATTTTATCCAATTTTTCAGGCACTTACTCCGGCTCAACCAAGGGACCGGCCAACCGCTGCACGGGCCAGAGTACCCGCCACGCCGCGGGCCACTCGGCCGACGGGTACCCGTCGATGGGAACCGTCCACGCGGTGTCCGCGCCGATACACGGCCAGGATGCGCTCGAGAGCCGAGAGATCTCGGCTGGGATCCCCTTCGACGACAATCAAGTCGGCGCGCTTTCCCTCCGCAATGACTCCGCGATCGTCCAAACCCAACAGGCGAGCCGAACCGCTAGTGGCACTGCGCAACACATCGGTGGTGGTCATGCCCGCATCGCCGAGAAACCGAAGCTCGTCGATCGGACGGCTCACGACGGAAAATCCGTAGGGCCCATCGCTTCCGTACGCGAATGACACGCCTGCTTCCCTCAGCAGCTTCGAAATTGGCGACGGCGTTCCGCACTCCGCGGCGAGCAGCCTCCTTGGGAAGACCGCCTCCGATGCCTGGCGGCATGACGTCGCCGCTGGCGGCGTAGGCCTCGACGAATCGCGACCAGGAACGCTTCACGCTCGGGACCACGTTCTTGCCGCGTTCGGGATCTCGATCCAGGCCGAGCTCGGCTCCCATGCACGCGGAATGAAACACCCACAACGTGGGACACACGGTCACACCCGAATCGCGAACTCGGGTCACGAGCTCGTCGTCCAGAGGATCGAACGAAGAATGCATCAACGCGTCGACTCCCGCCGCGAGCGCGACGCGATAGTCCGCATTCCAGTGGGCGTGGGCCAAAACCCTGAGCCCCAGGGCATGGGCCTCATCGACCACCGCCGCCGCGAGCTTTCGAGAGAACACCGGCAGCGGCGTCAGATTGTAGGCCCGGTGCATGATGCAAATCTTCACGTGGTCCATGCCCGCCCGGGCGATGCGCTCGACCGCGATCCGCGCCCCACGTTCGTCCACGCAGGGAACGGCCACTCCGAGCCATGCATGGAACCCGCTCATCCAATCCAGCGGATACCCCGCCGGCACGGTCAGAATGGGACCTGCCGCGCGAAGCCCGGGCCCCGCTTCGAGATCGTCTTCCAAGAAACCCTTCAGCTCGCCAATCAAATGGAGCGCGCTCCCCATGTCACCCGCGGTCGTCACCCCGGCATCGAGAGAGGCTCGCAAGTTGCTGGCGATGGCGCTGAAGTTCGGTGGCTCGTGGGGCTCGAACATTCCCGCGCGCGCCATGTGGCAGTGGGCATCGATCAATCCGGGCAGCGCGGTGGCATCCCCGAAATCAATCGCGCGGGGAGGGACCGGATCGTCGGCGGCCAGTCGTCGAAGCCCTGTGATCACACCGCGACGCGCGTCGATACAAAAGCGCCCCTCGCGCAAAGCACGACCGTCGAAGACACGGCGAACAACCAGGGTCAGCTCGTCCATCAGGGCTTCTTGCAGACCTGTCGTTCTAGATCGGTGAGCCGGGTCGCCGACGCGCCGGTCGCAGTGGCGGGCCTGGCGCGAGCGGCCACACACGCTTCGGAAAACTGGCTCTTTTCCCGGTATCTCTCAACGAGATCGGCGAGCATTTCCAGAGCGGGACCGTCCCCCGCGACGTTCCGGAAAAAGAGGTGGGCTTTCTTCGGATCTCCGACTTCTTGGTACGTCTCGGTGAGCTTGGTTCGGGCTTCGAGCCCGATGCTCTGGACACAGGGCAAGTTGGGGTATTGCGCGCCCGCTTCGATCGCTTTCTTGAAAGCGTTGAGGGCATCCGGGTTGTCACCCTTCGCTCGCGCGATGTCACCGAGTCGGAGCCACGTGTACGCGTACGCCGTGTTGTCTGGCGGAGGATACTTGACGACTTCCTTGTAGGCCTGGCCGGCCAAATCCCACTTCGAGGGATCGGTTTTCGCGTCATTGAAGAATAGTTCGCCGAACGCCAGGTACGTCAGAGGAACGTACGCGGAGCGGGGCGCAGTCTGAATCAGCTGGAAGTACGTCTTTCGCGCCGTCGTGAAGTCCGACGCTCGTTCCGCGGCGAGCGCTTCCTTGTAGGTTGCTTCGCCCGGGTCTCCCGGCGGGATCCGTTCGCCGTCTCTGAGGTTACGCGTGCAGGAGTCGATGTCGCTTCCGGGACTCTGTCTGGCTGAGGCAGGCGCATCCTCGCTCGCCACCTCTTGGTCCGCGACATCGCTCTGGGGCGGCACCACGATCTCGCGCTTGGGTGGCTCGGATCCCGGCGTGGCCGGGCCGCACGAGATGGCCAGGAGCAGCGCGGCCAGGAGCGTTTGGCTCTTCACTCGCGCAGCGTAGCGATGTCGGGCAGGCGACGCACCGCCTGCCCGGCGTTGGGAGAGCTTCAGGCGCTTTCGCCGGCGAATACCGGCTCGGGCGCCCTCTTTTCGGCACCTGAGATCGTGCCCTCGGGGGTGAGCGCCCGGGCGCCCGGACCTTCGGCGAGGGCATACGACTCCTCGCCGTGCACCGTGACGTCGAGACCTTCGAGCTCGTCGTTCTTGTCAGCGCGCAGACCCATCACCTTGTCGAGCACCTTGAGCAAGACCAGCGTCCCGACGCCCGCATACGCGGCCGACGCAGCGACACCGACGAGCTGCTCGAGCACGGCGCGAGCGTTGCCGTGAATCAATCCATCTTGGCCTGCAGCATTCCAGACCTTGCTGGCGAACACGCCGGTCAGAAGCGCTCCCAAGAGACCGCCCACGCCGTGAACTCCGAACACGTCCAGGCTGTCGTCATATCCGAAGCGGCTCTTCATGAGCACGCCTCCGTAGCAAACGGCGCCAGCTGCCAGGCCAATCGCCACCGCGGCCATCGGCCCAACGAAGCCGGCCGCCGGAGTGATGGCGACCAGACCTGCAACCAGACCCGACGCCATTCCGAGCGACGACGGCTTGCCATGTCGCACCCATTCGATCGATGCCCAGGCAACGCCGCCAACGGCCGCTGCAATGTGGGTGTTGACGAGAGCGAGCGCCGCAAGGCCGTTCGAAGCGAGGGCCGAGCCCGCGTTGAACCCGAACCATCCCACCCAGAGCAGCCCGGCACCGAGCATGGTCATCGTGAGATTGTGGGGCGGACTCTTGCGTTTCGGATACCCGACGCGCTTGCCCAGAACCATCGCAAACACCAGCGCGCTCATGCCGGACGAAAGATGCACCACGGTTCCGCCGGCGAAGTCCATCGCGCCTCGCTCGAGCAGCCAGCCCCCGGGGCCCCAGACCCAGTGGCAGATCGGGCTGTACACGAAGACCGACCAGGCGATCGTGAACACCACGTACGAGGAAAACTTCACGCGCTCCGCATACGCGCCGGAGATCAGGGCCGGCGTGATGATCGCGAACATGAGCTGGTACGCCATGAACAACAGATGGGGAATCGTGGTTCCCTCCCGCGCCTCCAGGCCTACGCCATTGAGAAACGCGTAGTCGAGCCCGCCGATGAATCCTCCGTGGGTGGGAGCAAACGCCAGCGAGTACCCGATCGTGCACCACGCAATGGTGACTATCCCCATCGCAAAGAAGCTGTGCATGAAAGTCGACAGCACGTTCTTGGCACGCACCATCCCGCCGTAGAAGAGCGCTAGCCCCGGCGTCATCAGGAGAACGAGCGCTGTCGAGACCAGAAGCCACGCGGTGTCACTGGAGTTGATCTCTTGTGTCTGCATCTTTCCTCCGAGGATCGCGCTTAGCGTGCCGCGCGGATGTTTCGCGGAGGTTTCGGCAGGTTTTCCCGGATGCAGCCCCGGGCAAGCAGGCTCAGGGGCCGAACGCGCTGGCGACGATCTCCTCGGGGGGCTGTCTGGGGACCGCGCGACGCATCCCAGCCACCAAAAGCTCCAGTGCTCGATACACCATGTCGTCGTACTCGAGCGGTTCTTCACTGGAATCAGGCTTCGTGACTCGAAAGCCTTCTCGATCGACGCGCGCGATCCGAGCAACGGGCAACGTCACCATGCGGTGGCGCTGGCGCCGCCCCTGGTCGCTGGTCGGCCACTCGACGAGATGAAACGTCGGCTCGCTGCCGGAGACCTGATGCGAGTAGAGGTACACCGTGACGAGAGCCGTTTCGATCACCAGCATGCGCGTCTTGTTGGGACCCGCCCAACGCGTGTGATGGCCCTCGGCGACGGAGACGGTCGTCTTGGTGGCGCGCGCGAAGTCCGCGACGCGACGAGTGAGCACCGCTTCGAGCCCGACCCACACCTTGGACAGAGCTTCCGTCGCCCAGTCGTCGACCTCTTGGCGCGCGGCTTGTCGCGCCCGCCACTCCCCATCGAGGCGCTGGTGCTGGGCCTCGAGCTCTCGGCCGCGATCGTACAGGTCTTGCCAGCGTGACATGAGTGGTTCTCCGTTCAGTCTACGGAGCGCTTTGCCGCGAGCTTCCTCGAGGAGTGCTACCTTCCGGAACCGACGGCCCCTTGGCGGAACAGGCATACGCAGGGGATTTGAAAGCACGAGTGATGTTGCCCAGGCCGACACGGCAGCCCAATCACCCGAGGTAAGCGACGCACCGAGCAACGTGGCCGAGCACGATGGCCACGACGCGTCCCATGCTGGCCCACCGTACGACGCGCTCGAGAGTGGATCTGGGCGCTGTCCGCGCCAAGCGAGGTGCGTCATGATGGCGTGGTTCCGGCGATCCTGTGCGCGCCTGGCAACCCGCCCCAGCCGGCTAAGAATCTGTTCGGGCCCAAATGACACGTGGCCGGGCAGCACACACCGGTGTGCTTCGCCGATCACCTGACAATCACCAGAAAATAGCGGTTTTCGAGACCGGGTTGCTCAAGTCTGCTACGACTCTGGCGTACACCTTGGTGAGCGCAGTCCCTTCACCCGCCCAAGGAATCCAGACGTTCAGTTGTCTTTTCCGAACGGACACCGGGGTGTTGGTCCGCCGTCTACAGCCCTAGAAATCAAGCAAACGAGCACAACAATGAGCCGCTCAGCAGCGATGAGGAAGTTGCCCCAAATCACCGCGGAAGCGACCCGTACGATCCGCGCGGACTACGATCGCGCCAAGATCGAGGGCGGACTTGCGACCTTGAAAGAGCTGTCCGAGCTCGGTGTGGAGCTGGTCTACGACCAAACCGTCGAAGCCAATCACGCGAGCCTGGTTTCTCTGACGGACCTGCTGGCTCATCTCTCGTATGCGGGCGTGAGCATGCTTCGTGCTGCGTGTGAGTACCCCGATCTGGCTCGTGAGTTCGAGCGTGCCATCCCCGCTGCGCTGCGGAAATTGCGCATTTTGCGCGCGCTTGCCTCCATCCTCGCGGATGACGAGAGCGTGATCACTGACGTGAACGAAGTGGAAGCTGTAGCTGAAGCCCGCAGGATCATCCGCGAGCGAGCCAAGGAAGCCGCGCGTGATATGTCGCCGGAAGAGCTCGCGATGCACGCAGCCGAGCCTCAACCGTCGCAAATGTTCAAGGCCTGGGCCGCTGCGTCGAAGTCGCACTGATTCATGCCAGCGACTGGGGGCGGGAACGGCCACTTCGTCTGGGAAGTGTGGGAGGGCGGAAGCTATGTCTACAAGTACGGCAAGCTCACCGAGCCAGAACAAAACGCCGTCCGGGACACTGTCCTGAACATGGCAGCGGAGCGCGTGCTTCCGGGCTTGCAGGACAAGCGCGACATGATGCCGCCGGGACGCACGGTGTACCGGCGTCACATTCCCGAAGTCGATCTCTGGCTCCTCTACGACGTGCCCAAGAATCGCACTGGTGTTCTGCTCCTGTGCAGCATCAAGCGCGGCACCGACACGTTTTGGTTCTAATTCTGATTCAGCGCCACGACGGCGCTTCGAAACGTTGACACCAACAGGCTCGGTCACGTCTTAACTCCAAGCTTCCAGCTGGAAGTCGTTGGCGGCCACATTAGAATAGAAAGGCCAGGCGACGCTTGGCCATCCAAGATGTCCGCCGGCGGCTTGAGCGGGAGCTCTGGCCTTGAGGCCGCCCGAGCCAGGGAACCCCAAAAGTCCTTGTACGCGCGCGCGCGCGCGTGGGGGCGCGCGAGCCAGACTCCCGTTGCGCGGAAAGTCGAGGCTGACGAGGCCGCTAGGGCACAGGCCGCTTCATGCACCAAACGGCATCGCTTCGATCGGAAGAGCCCACGAGCTCCCAGCCCTGCTTGCCCGCCTCGTTGGCCTTCGCTTGGACGTTTTTGGGCCAGTTGGCGTCGAAGCAAAGGTACTCCCAGCGCTGAACGTTTGCGGCGCGGGCTGGGGGAACGACGAATTGCGCGGCGGCGCATCCTGCGGCGAATGCGAAGCCGATGGCGAGGGGGATATTCAGATTGCGCATGGCTGCGTAGTACTTAGGACTGCGCCGGGGGTTCATGGGCTACTGGTCCCGGGCGCAGCGAGCCCCGACCCCAGTATCTCGGAAGTTCGGCACTTGACTGTGTCGATACGAAGTCACGAGCGTCGCCGTGTCGTACCAGCTCCCACCGCGCAGCCCGCGCTCGGTGCCCGTAGTGATGTTGGCGCAGTCCACGCAGGGCACGACATACGTAGTGGCGAGATCGAGGTTCCATTCCCAGACGCTGCCCGCGAGATCCGAGTGCCCCCACCGACCATCACCAGTGGGCGATTTTGCGCCGACCACCTCGAGCGGCGCGCCGCCGAATACGGCGTACGCAGGGGTGGGCGCCGTCGATCCCCACGGATAGTCACGCTGTTCGTTACCGCCGGCAGCCGCGTAGTTCCACTCGGCTTCTGTTGGCAGTCTTCCGTCGTCCCAGATGCAGAAAGCGAAAACTTCGTACCAGGTCACGCAGCTGATGGGCTTGTCTTCGTTGGCACCCGGCGAGTCGGTCCACGTCGCTGCATCTTGCGGAGTCGTGCATTTCAATTGCGCGGTGGCCGTCGGCGTATTGGGGGCCAAGCTGCCGTTCCAGGCCGCATCCCAACCACTGTTCGGAACCTTTGGATGTGCACCAGTGTTGGGGGCCGGTGGCTGAGCTTGGGTCCCATAACCCGCGTCCAAGAAAGCACGGAATCTGCCGACTGTGATTTCGAACTTGTCCAGTTTGAAGTCGGACACCGTCGCCGGATAGCTGGAGTCGTTGCTCCTATTGAAGGTCCCGCCAACCACGCTCAACGTGGCGCAGCAACTCTCGTTCAAGCCAGCCCCACACGTTGTGGCGCAGCCTATGCTTGCGTCGCCAGCTTCGGGCGCGTCGTCGGCACCGTCGTTTGGTCCGGTGTCGCTGCCCGCGTCCGCCGTCGCGTCTGGGCTCGAGTCGGGGGTGGCGTCCTTGCCCGCATCTGTGATGGGGCACTCGCACGCGCCGAAAGTGCCGTTGCTCAAACAAGTTTGCGCGCCGCTACTTCCATCGACGCAGGTACAAGCTTCCGCCTTGCCTGGTGTGCAGGTTGCTGCCGCGTTCTTTCCGGAATCGCTGCAAGCCGCGGGGGTCATTACAAAGGGGAAGACGACGCCGCAAACCCACGCAATGCGCATGGGGACAGAGTACAGGAGTGCGCGCATTTCCGGACAGCGAGGCGAAACCCTCGTTTTGCCGCGAATCCGCCTGCCCGGCCTGGACAGGCGCGCCCCTTGTACGTACATTGAACGCGTCATGAAAGACGCGCGTTTCTATCTCCGGCTGAGTAACGAGGAGCGTGACCGCTTCGAGGAAGTAGCTGCTGCTCTAGGCCTGAAGAGCACGAGCGACGCGATTCGGTTCGTGATGACC
Organism: uncultured delta proteobacterium; assembly: GCA_963781505.1. GTDB lineage: Bacteria > Myxococcota_A > Polyangia > Polyangiales > Polyangiaceae > JADJKB01. The sequence goes on from CAWAHB010000006.1 coordinate 168,028, forward strand.
GAGAAGTGGCGCGCGCTGAAAGGCGCGACCTCAAGCAAGGCACGACGGAAACAACGGTGAAATGAGAATGGCTCCGATGACGACACGACGAATGCGTAACTGGGATCGGCTGAGCGACGGCAGCTATTCGACGCGTATCCGGTTTGGAGCGAAGCAACGCCAGCGCTTCAAGCTAAACGTCCGCTCCGACGCGGAGGCCGACAAGCGCTCGGCGCTGCTGATAGAGATCGCGACCATGCTCACCGAGGCAAGGCACGCGGAGCATGCCCCGGTGCTCCTGAAGAAAGCAGCGGAGAGCGACGCGGAGACCGCCAGCGGTGTCCGAAAGCTCGCCGGCAAGCTCTCTGAGGGTCACGCCGTCGTGGATGCCCGCAAGCTCGAAGGCGCGCGCACCACGTTTCGCATGGTGGCCGAGCGCTGGACTAGCGGCGAGCTAGCGGGACGCTTTCCTGATCACGTCAAAACGAAGCGAACCGCGGAAGCTGACGAGGGCCGGGTGGGTCGATTGCTCGACGCGATCGGAGACGTTCCGATCGTCAGCTTCACGATCGACGATGCAGACCGCGCCATGGCATCTCTCCCCGCCGGCCTCTCGTCGTCGTCTCGACGCCACTACGCGCAAGTGATCGCTCGCGTGCTCGGCCTCGCGGTGTTTCCATTGCGGCTTCTCGCGGCGAGCCCATTGCCGCGCGGATGGCTTCCCAGGGTGCGCGCATCGAAGGCAACGGCGTGGCTCTACCCGACGGAGGAAGCCGCGCTGCTCGCGAGCCGGGACGTGCCCTTGGTGCTCCGGCTCTTCTACGGCCTGCTCGCACGTGAGGGGATGCGCGCGTCCGAAGCTCTCTCGTTGCGCTGGGCCGACGTGGGTCTCCAGCTGGGCGCCGTTCGACTCGATGCAAACTAGACCGACGACCCGAGGGCATGGGCGCTCGACGCGGGCACGACGCGCGTGCTCGCCGCGTGGCGAGAGATGAGCGACCGGCCCGATGCCAGCGAACCCATCTTCACTGACGGCGCCCGCCGGCGCGGTGATTACCGATCGCCACATGGCCGACGCGTTCCGTGGGCACCTAGCGCGCGCCGGTGTGGAACGCTCGGAGCTTTTTGAGCGGACGAAGCAACGGCGGCCGATTCGAGTGCACGACCTCCGGGCCACCTTCGTCACTCTCTCGCTCGCCGCCGGCAGGTCTGAAGCGTGGGTGGGCGTCATGATCAACCGTTACCGGCGTGCTGCCCGGACTGCCGCGGAGCTTGGCTTGGGAGCTCTGGCCCCTTTCGACTGGGCGCTCCCCGAGATTGCCGGGCCCGCCGTTCACGCCATCGCCGTCGGGCTGTGCGCACTGGACGCCACGACCGCCGCGCCGTACACGATCGCCGCACGCTCCGAACCCGCCGCGGGTGGGACACGGGGTGGGACAGAGATCATCAGGCCCCTTGGCGGAACAGGTATACGCAGAGGATTTCAAAATCCTCGGCTCGAAAGAGTGTCCGGGTTCGAGTCCCGGAGGGGCCACGAAGTGCATGCCGGTGAAGTCATCGACGCAGCGGAGTTCTCCCGCATCAAACGACGGATGGCGCTCCATCACTGCAAATGGGACGCCCAGGTCGGAGATACCAGCGCTCTGGCGCCATTCCCGCTCATTGTCGACGAAGAAGACTGGCGGTTCCTGAAAAAGGCCGCGGAGGATCTCGACCGCGAGATGCGAAGCGCCGAAACGCTGGTGCTCGCCGATCCCCGGGCGCGCCGCGAGCTCGGAGTGCCTCGTCCAATCGAAAGGCTCCTCGACGCTTTGGCGGTCGATCCGAGCCCAACGCTGGGTCGGATCGCGCGGTTCGACTTTCATCCGACCGCAGACGGTTGGCAGGTATCGGAAGTGAACAGCGACGTGCCCGGAGGATTCACCGAATCGTCGAGCTTCACCCGACTCATGGGCGAGCAAGTGAGCTCGAAACCGCTCTGCGATCCTACCGAACGCTGGCTCGACTTGATTTCGCTACGAGCTCAGCGCGTCGCATTGTTGGTTGCGCCCGGTTGGCTCGAGGACATGCAAGTCGTCGAGCTTTTGGCCCGCGGGCTGCGCGTACGCGGGGTCGACGCGGTACTCGCGACTCCGAATCGACTGCGCTGGTCGCGCGGCGTCGCCATCGTTGACGAACCCGTCGACGCAGTCGTGCGCTTCTTTCAGATAGAATGGCTCGCGAAGCTGCCCAAAAGCCTCGGCTGGGACAGATTCTTCACGGGTGGGTACACCCAGCTCGCGAACCCAGGCATTGCCGTCGTCAGCGAGAGCAAGCGCTTTCGAATCGCCTGTGAGCTCGTCGGTGCACCGATGCCCACGTGGCGTGATCTCGTGCCAAAAGCGAGAACCGTGTCTCACGCGATGAAAGCGAACGCCGACGAGTGGGTGTTCAAGCGCGCATTTTCGAATACGGGTGACAGCATTTACTTCGGCTCGGAGCTATCGAGCGCGAGCTGGGCGAAGTTCCGGGTGCTCGCCGGTCTCGAACGGCGATCCTGGGTTGCGCAACGACGCTTTCGTTCGACACCGATTCCGACCCCGCATGGGCCTCGTCACATATGTGTCGGGGTTTTCACCATCGATGGTGTCGCAAGCGGTGCGTATGCGCGCCTTTCGCGCCGGCCCAAGATCGATTGGTCGGCCGTCGACGTGGCTGTCTTGTCGGCGGGTGAAGCATGAATGCGGACGAGCTCTACGAGATCTGGGCGCCGGAGGACGGGCTTTGGTCACCTTGGGTGAAACCGGTTCTGTTTGCGTACGCCGACCTGGGACCGAGCACGGAAATCAGCCAGCCTCCGTGGCTCGAAGACGCATTGGAAACCGACCCGCGTCCGGAACGCGACGGACCGCATCGAACGAATGCTCGAGCTCTGGCGCGTGCGTTCGTCGTCGATCTTCCGGCAAAGATGTCGATCGCAGCCGGGATCGCGCTGCTCGACCACGATTATTTTCCGGTGCCGCTTTTCAATGCGCTGCCGCATCCAAATGCGGTCGTGGACCTGGCACCCGCACTCGGAGCCCTTCAATCGGGAGCCGGGCGCCGGAGCGCTTCGAAGCTCAGCGACAACGCACCTCCGGCGTTTCTCTTGGACTCACGCCGCTTGACTCGTGCGTGGCCCGTGCCGGCGGGAGAGTTCGACAACCGCTCCGTGATGTTCGAGAGCGACTTTCCTTCCTCCGAAACGCTTCTAACGCGCGGCATTCGGAGTGTAGTGATCATTCAAGCAGACAAGAGCATGCCTGCGCCGGACATCCGCCAAATGCTTGCCAGCTGGCAACGGAGCGGGCTCGACCTGCTGCTGAAGCGGATCGATCGCACGGGGCCGCCCGAACCCATTCGAGTGCGCATGCCGTGGTGGTTCTCGCGCGTGGCGAGCCTCGTCAGAAAGTCGACGCTGCGCGTGGATGACGAGGGAGTGTTTGGCGCCGTCATTCCACATCCGCCGAGCGGTGGGTGACGGGCGTCGAGCGCGCTGCAACTCGGCTTCGCTGACTGCTCAATCACCACAAAGCTAGCCCGCGACAGTCGACCGTGCCCGGGAGGCACAGCTCCCCGAGCACAGACCCGGTGGATGCCTCGACTCCGAGGTCCGTGCCATACGGCCCGCTCACACGATAGATGAGGTGATCGCCCGGTAGCTCCACGGAGCTGGAAGAGCTTCGCCGAATGCCAAGGAGCTCCACTGGTGCTCGTCGGCCTATCTCCCCAAGATGGGATTGACCGGTCCGGGCCGGCGGCGGTTCGGCATCGAAATCGGGTGGCGCGTCGACGGAACCAAGAGCCCGTCGTGCAGCTTCGCGTGCGGTCAGACGAACTTCCGCCGGGCTAAATTGCCTGACAAAGTGGTCCTCCTCGATCTGGAAACTCCAGTCTGCGCGATTGATGAGCACGAGCAATCCACCTCCCATGACTTTCGCTGTACCGCGCGCATGCTGCGACTGGAAAAGCTGTTCATAGAACAAGTCGTCGGGTGGCGCGAGCTCGTCCGATTCATCGGCGGGCGCCGCCCGCAAGAGAGAATCCCGGCGCGGAGCACCACCGAGCATACGGATGGTCCAGCCGCTTTCCACAACTCGGTCGATGACCGATTCCATCGGACCCGCGGAACACGGCAGCCATGTGACACGCTGTCCCTCGTCCCATCTGCACATGGCGCCGCGCGGAAGCGGGATGGTAGTGACGAGCAATCGTGATGGATCTCGCGCAACACGGGCATACTCCCCGCGGGAGGCCCAGCCAGCCGGCAGAACGACTTCTAGGGGATACCCGGTTGGCCTGGGATCCGTTGATGTGGGCGTATCCAGCGGCAGTAAAGCGAAGGTCAAACAGACAAGTCCCCAGCGAATGGCGGCGCCGAGGTGCAACTTCTCTCCAAACAAGCTCACCTCGGTGGTGGAGTAGCCGGACCGTCGCTGTTCGAGCCCCAGCATCGACCGATCCGTTCGTGCGGACAGCTTCTCGCTACTTGCACCTTCGTGCGGGCTCTTGTCAGATTTAAAATCCTCGGCTCGAAAGAGTGTCCGGGTTCGAGTCCCACAGGGGCCACTCAGGGTCGCGCCGTCGCGACGGTCATGTCGTCGACCCAGAACGATTGCGCGACGGGGGATCCATCGCCGATGTACGGGAGCATTGCGAACTGGTTGAACTTCAGAGTCGCGTGGGCATTGGTGCGCATCAGGATCTGGTCGTAGCTGATGAGCATCTTGCCATCCTGGACCCAGCGGATCTTTCCGTCGGGCACGCCCTTGCCGCCCTGGATGCTGTTCATCTGGAAATACACTTCGACGAAATGCCAGTCGTTCTTGTAGTTCGCTCCGGCAGAGTCGACGAACGCGTTCTGTGAGCGCCAGCTGCGAGAGCTGTACCAAGTGCCATTTCCGTTGTCGAAGCAGTCCTTGCCGTCGAGATCGCCCACGATTCCGTTGCACGCGCACACCGAGCGATTCTCCGTGAACGGATAGGTCTGAAAGTTTCCGTTGCAGCCCACGAACGAGCCGTCGTTCTTGAGGAGGCAATTCAAGTCGTCGTTCTTGCTGTCCTGGAGCGCCAACATCGCGGCGCCGCTGACGACCTCGGTGTACGTGGTGAGGTAGGTGTGCGCGGGGCCGACGTAGTCGGTGTCGAGATCGTTGATGAAGTGAAACATGTGCGGATGATAGGCCTTGCCCGAGCCCACCCAGTTCGCGCTGAATTTGATCCAGAAGCTCAGGTAGACGGTCTCGCTCGCAGTGAGCGGGTGGCGAGCCGGCTTGCCGTTGGTGCAGCTCGTCGCGCCGACCGCGAACGCACACTCGAACGAGCTCGTGCTGCCAGTCGCATGCTCACTCGAGCTGATGGTGCCTTGGGATCCGTCGTACCAACCGCGCGCCGTGAAGTTCGAGTCGTCGAACTTTTCTTGAAACAGGATCGTCCCGCCACCGGGAATGTCCCCTCCCGAGCCGCCGGAGTTGCCACTGCCTCCCGCACTCGTGCCAGCGCTGCCGCCGCTCGACTGCGCTCCGGTTCCGCCGCTCGCGGTTCCTGCCACTCCGCCACTGGCCCCCGCGTCGCCGCCGTTGCCTCCAGTCGCGCTGGCACCGGTGCCGCCGTTGGACGCATTGCCCGTGCCCCCGGATCCGGAGCTACCGCCACCGCCCGCGTCATCCGAGCCGCATGCCACGAGCAAGAAGGAAAAAATCGACACCACCCCGATCCGTCGAATGAGCACTGCCCGCCTCCTATTTGGAACTCATAAGATACACCGCATGCCGGGGTCGAACTTCGATATTCGGCCACGGGATGGCCCGCGGGCGTCGGAGATGAAGTAGGCTTCGGAGATCGCTCGGCCGGACCGGGCGTGGTGGGACCCATGGACTCGGACGACGAGCTGGTTCAGAAGTGCCAGGCACACGTCGGTTCCGTGCTCGCGGGCAAGTGGACGCTGGAGGGGCTCATCGGCATCGGTGGCATGGCCGCCGTGTATGCGTCGACGCACCGGAACGGCGCCACCGCGGCCATCAAGATCCTGCACGCCACGTTCGCGCACAATCCGGACATCCGAGGACGCTTCTTGCGCGAGGCGTACATCGCCAACAAGTTCGAACATTCCGGTGTCGTCCGCGTTCTCGACGACGACGTGATGCAGACCGGCGAGCCCTATTTGGTGATGGAGCTCCTGCTCGGCGAGTCCGTCGAGGCGCGGGCGGCTCGCTCGAACAAGAAGCTCGAGCTCGATGAAGTGTTGTTCATCGCCGAGCGAACTTTGACCGTGCTCGAGCTGGCGCACGCTCGAGGAGTCGTGCATCGAGACCTCAAGCCCGAAAATCTGTTCTTCACCGAGGACGGCGAGGTCAAAGTCCTCGATTTCGGCATCGCGCGCCTGATGGAGGGCACCCAGGACGCGAATCGCACTCGAACCGGCATTCTGATGGGCACTCCGAGCTACATGGCCCCGGAGCAGGCCCTCGGGCGATGGTCTCAGGTCGACGCGCGCACCGATCTGTTCGCCGTCGGAGCGATCATGTTTTCGCTCCTCACGGGAAAACCCGTTCACGCCGCAGCCACCGGCAACGAGATGCTGATCTTGGCCGCGACGCGCCCGGCGCCTTCCCTGGCCCGCCACGCGGACGTGCCCAAAACCGTCGTGCGCATCGTCGACCGCGCGCTGCAGTACGACAAGGTCCGCCGCTACCCTGACGCGGCGTCGATGCGCGCGGAAATTGCGGATGTGATCCAAGGCGTCTCCCCCAACGCCGACACCGAACGACCCCCGCGCGGTTCCGTGCTTCCGGCCAAGCGGCGATCCAACCTGCCCCCGCCAAAACGACAGAGCGTGCTGCCCGCTCCCGCCGATGTGGATCCCGAAACACTGGCAGCGACAACTCGCGTGGGCCCGGGCAGCCCCGAGCTACTCGCGCTCTCCGCCGAGGTCGAACGCCCGCGCGAAGGGGATGCGCTGGAGCTGTTCGATCCGTCGTTTGCTTCGGACACCGATCGCTCGGCCTTGGCCGAGGTGTTCCGGCATCTGGAGCGTGCGCTCTTTTCGATCCAACAATACGGAGCCGACCACCCAGAGGCCGGTCAGCGGCTCGGGAAGGTGTATGAGCAGTGCCAGAAGGCGTTGCTCGAGAGCGAAGACGCATTGATGTGGCAGGTGACGCCATACGCCTTCACCGTCCGCGGTGAGTCGCTGTGGGAGCCCCGTCCCCCGTTCGACCGAGTGCCCTACCAGCTCTTCGCCGACGGCGTGCGCGTCATGGGGCTCTTGCCGGGTCTCGATTCCGACGAGCTCTTGGCGTTCCTCCGCATCATCACGTTGGACCGCGCCGCGGAGATGGCGCCCGAGGACGACTTCGTCACGCTGCTGTGGGACGCGAACTTCTCCCACGTCGTGTACCAAGCCATCGACACGTTTGCCGAGGGCGACCAATCCGCGCGCGGAAGGTTCGAGCGCGATGTGGGTGAAGTCGTTGCACTGGCGCACTTCGATACCAGCTTCCAGCTCGAGGAGTGCTGGCAGGAAAACAAAGGGCAGGGAAAGCGAACGGAGCCGCGGGACGCGGAGCTCTTGAAGCTCCTGTCCCTGCCGGATACCAGCGATCCCGAAGCGCTGGCGCGGGCCGACGCGATGCGCCTGCGCGAGATCGATTTTGGTGGCGGGAGCGACGCGCCGCTCCACGTCGACATGTCGACCCTGAGGGCGCTCGCCGCGATGCTCACGTCGAGCATTCCGCTTTCCGACCGGTTTCTCTTGGCCTGTGCCACGGCGTACCGGGTCGCCGTCAGCGCGGGCGTGACCGGAAATGTGACGTCTCCCTTGCGCTCCGCGATGGATCAGCTGGCCAGCGTCTCCCCGGCGAGCGCCATCGAGCTCATCGACGGCTTGTGCCGTGCATTCGAGGATCCGCGGGATCCAAAGAGCGCGACCGAGCTCCGAGCCGCGTTGGTCGGCGCGGTGATCTCGAAGAAAACCATGCAGGCGATCCTGAAAGGCGCCATCGCTGAAACGGCTGGCTCGGGCGTGTACGCCCGGGGGCTCGGGACCGTCCTCGATGCTCTCGACGACAGCCATGTTCGCTCCACGCTCGAAGTGCTCACGTCCGTCGCGGAAGGAGAGCTGAAGGAGCTTCTCGTCGGCTACATCGCTCGCGTCGGCCGTGGTCACGAAGCCGAGATGGGCCAGCTGTTCGCCGAAGCAGATCTCGATCTCGGCCTCACGTTGATCCGCGTGCTCGGTCGCATAGGCACGCCCGATGCCCGCAACGCCATCGCCCAAGCCACCCAGAGCCGACACGCAGTGGTTCGAATCGAAGCCCTCGGCCACATGGAAGGGGTGTCGAGCGAACGGCTGCGGCTCGAACTTCGTGCGCTGCTCGAAGATCCGGCTTCCGAAGTGCGGGTCGCCGCGCTCCGCGCCATGCAAGAGCACGCGATTCGAGTCGTCGGCCCGTTCCTCGTCCTGCGCATCAAGGCATCGGGGTTCGATCGCCTGGACTTCGAGGAGCGTCGCCAGTCACTTCAAACGCTCGCCGCGCTCGCACCAGCTCGCGCCGAGGCCATTTGCCTCGCGCTACTCGCCGAAGGCAGGATGGTCACCACGGACGCGCACGAGGAAACTCGCGCGCTGGCCGCCGATGTCCTCGGTGCCATCGCTTCGAGCACCGAATCGCTGGTGGCACTCGACGCCGCATCGACCGCGCGCTGGCGGAACAGCGAGCGGGTACGGATCAGCGCCACACACGCCAAAGAGAAGGCCGTCGTGCGCCTCTCGCAACAACCGCCCCCCATGAAGGAGCGTTCCTCGTGACCGACGCGCCGCCCCGCGATTTCCTGTCGGAATGTGTCCCGAGCACCACGGGCAATCCGATGCTGGAGCAGATCCGCGATCGCGGTGCGGACGCGCTCCTCTCGGTCTTCCGCTTGGTGAAGAATGCGATGATCCACGCCATCGACAACGATGCGGTGAGGGAAACTGCGACCCAAGCCGCGGAAGTTCTTCAAGGCTTTTCGGGCGAGGTGGGAATGCCGGTGACGTTCACGTTCGTCGAGGACACGGTCTTCGTGTGTGCGCAGCTCTTGCGCGCGTCCCGGAAGGTGTACCAATCCGCGATGGAGCTCGGGGAAATCGTGTCTCCGGGTCGGCATTTCCGAGCTCGCCTTCGAGCCCAGCGTCACGCCGGAAAACCTGCTCGAGCTCGGCGCAGCGCTCATCGGTGCGCTACGCGACGGTGAAAAAGTCGCAGCGCTGCTCGACGCGAAAATACCGGGCGTCGTCCTCCGCAAGGTGGAGCCTCAACTGGCGACGCGAAAGCACGATGACGACCTGCCACCCAAGGAGCGCACCCTGCGCTTCTACGCGACCGCACTCGTGGCCATGCGCCAGTTCTTCGACGACGTGGCTGGCGGCTACACCATGCTCCCCCACCGCGTGAAGCGACTCGCCCAGCGGCTGGTAACGTTGAGCGAGCTTTCCGACGGCGGAATGCTGGGAACCATGGCACTGGCGGCTGCTCACCGAGACGATGCCGGGCGTGCGGTCCAGACTGCAGTCGTGGCGGTCGCTCTGGCGAAGCAGATCACCACCGATCGTGCCGCCCTCGCGCGGCTGGCCATGTCCGCGCTCATGGCCGATGTCGGTCGCGTCCGCGTCGGCGGACCCGTCGGCCGGGATCGACTGGTTCCGTTCACCGAAGGGCAAGAAGCCGCCACGCCGGGCGCGGCAGCGCTGGTCTGCATCGCGACCGGTGGGGTGAACCATGCGAATGCCCTGAGAACCGTCACCACGATGGAGGTCAACTGGAGCGAGGCGACCCACCTGCTCGGCGCCCTATGGGGCGGACGCATGACTCCGCTGCTGCACACTCGAGATCCTCGTTCTCACCCGCCGTTTGCTGTCCATCGTGGCCCCACGAGATACGACCCCAGGGCGCTCGCCCGCCGACGCGCTCGAGGAGGTTCTCGCCGACCCGACGTCGGATCGAGTGTTGTGTCGCTTGTTGGTGCGTGCCGTGGGGCTCGTACCCACTGGGACCGTCGTCGAGCTCGAGGGAGGCGAGTGGGCGGTGGTCGTGGGACCGAGCGCCTACGCGGAAGCGTTCCCCGCACCCTGTCTCAAGCTCGTGACGGATCGCCGCGGTCGCCCCCTCGCCTCACCCGGTCTCCTCGATCTCGGCGATCCCGCTCTCGGAGAGCGCCGGCCCAAGATTGCTCGCACGGTCGAGCAGGGCCAGGCGCGATTCAACGTCGCGCGGGTCTTCTTCGCTTGAGACGCGAGGATCGATTCAGGCTTCGCGGGGGTCGTCGAAGGGGACGAGCTGTCCGCGGTCGAGGGCGATGACGCGATCCGCGAGAGCGGCCATCTCGGTCGGCTCGTGGGACACGAACAGCACCGGCACTTTCGTCGATTGACAGACTTCCTCCAGAAGCGGGACCAGCTGCCGGCGACGGGGAATGTCGAGCGCTGCGAACGGTTCGTCGAGCAGGAGCAGCCGCGGGAACGAGAGCAGGGCGCGTCCGAGGGCGACGCGCTGACGTTCGCCACCGGAGAGCGTCAGGGGCTGCCGCGAAAGGAGCGGCGCGATCCCCAGACGCTCGGCCAGCGCGTCGATGTCTCGATCGAGCGCACGACGCTCGCCCGCGCCGGCGGAAAGATTTTGCCGGACGCTCCAATGCGGGAACAGCACGGCGTCTTGGGGCACGAATCCGACGCCGCGCCGTTCGGGTCTTTCGTACACGCCGCGCTCGGTATCGAGCCAAACTTCCGATCCGTAGCGAACGAGGCCTCGAACGTCGCGCCGAAGTCCCGCCACGGCTTCGAGCAGGCTCGACTTGCCAGCACCCGAGGGCCCGAAGACGCCGAGCACATGAGCATCGGAAACGATCTCGACGGAAAGCTCGAAGGAATCCAGGGGTACCTGGATGCGAATTTCGAGCTCAACCACGGGCGCGCCCTTTCCCGGAGTCCAGCAGCGCCTCGGCGGCGAAGATGAAGACGAAGCTCAGCGTCAACGCCAGCACGATGAGCACCCACGCCTCGTGATCGTTGCCGGCCTGTTCGGCGTTGAAGATCGCGCTGGCGAGAGTTTGGGTCTTGCCGCGTACCGAACCGGCTACCAGAACGGTCGCCCCGAACTCACCGATCGACCGCAAGAATCCCAGCATCGCGGCCGCGAGGAGGCCGCGGCGGGCCAACGGCAAGGTGACGCGAACGAACACTTGAAGGGCGTTGTGCCCCAGTGTTCGCGCTACGCCTTCGAGGCGCGGACTCACTCCTTCGAACGCGACACGCGCGGTGCGCACGACGAACGGCGACGACATGACGATGCTCGCAAGAGCTGCGCCCTTCCACGTGAACAAGAGGTCGAGATCGATGCCGAGTCGCGCGCGCCCTAGTAGCCCCTCCTCGGAGAGCCCCTGCAAGAGGAGGTAGCCCACGGCTGTCGGCGGCAACCCGAGGGGAAGAACCACGAGCGCAGAGACGATGCGTTTTCCAAAAAATTCCCGACGAGCGAGAAGATACGCAAGGGGTGTTCCGAAGAGCATCGTGAGCAGCGTCGAAACGATCGCGACGAGCAGGCTCACTTGGAGGACCTCGCCCAGCCCGGAGGTCGCAGGCTCTGGCAGCGCCTCGGGTACCGAGGTCCGCTCGGCAGACTCCCCCCCGACGAGGAATCCGTAGCGGGCGAAGACGCGAGAGGCCTCGTCACTCTGCCAGAGGGCCAAAAGCTCCCGTGCAGCGGGTCGGACCTCGGTGTCCCTGGCGATCAAGCTCACCGGGTAGCGGATCTTCGGACCCTCCGAGATCGGCACGCGAAACAGTACCTTCACGCGATCGGATGTCTTCGCATCGCTCGCGTAGACCATGGCGACGACGTCGCTCTGGCGCTCCGCTTGGGCGAGGGCAGCCCGAACGTCGGGCATCGGAAGCACCCGTTTCTCGACCCGAGACCACACGCCTTGGTCGCGCAGATACTGCCGCGCGTACCGCCCTGCGGGAACCGCCGGATTCGCGAGAACCAGGAAGCGGAACGTACCGTCCGCCAGATCTTCGGGTCCCCCAAGCGAAAGAGCGCTCTGCTCGGAAGCGACCACCACGAGTTGATTGGAGAGAAGCGTGCGGCGAGTTCCGGGCACCAATCTCTGCGCCTGCTCGAGGCGGTCCATCCAGCTCTCGCTCGCCGACACGAACAGATCGACCTTCGGCGACGCGAGGATCTGCTGGGACAGCTGGTTCGACCCAGCGAAGTTTTCGACGACACGCACGCGGTGCACGCGAGCAAAGTCTCGATCGATTTCCGACAGCGCGTCGCGGAGGCTGGCTGCCGCGTACACGACGATTTCCGGTTCTTCGCCCGGAGCCGCGCTCCCGTCCGAGCGACATCCCGCGAGCGCCAGCAGCGCCACGACCGCGAGAGCTCGTCGCGTGGAAACGAGCAGGGGCAAAAACCCGCACAAAACAGAGGCCCCTGGATTTCTAGAGGTCACATTAGGTAACATTAAGTAACAGCCAGTTCCTTCGGACTGTCAAGATGCTGCTCACCACCCGCGACGTCGCGCTTCTGCTCCGAGTTCACCCGAAGCATGTCTATCGGCTGCTCAAGCGTGGCTTGCCCGCGCGGCGGGTGGGTGACGAATGGCGATTCGACCGCGACGAGGTTCTTGCCTGGTCTTGTCGAGACCGGTCCTCGAGCGCGGCGGAGCCCGCCGCTCTCCTTGCAGCCAATGGCGACGTTGTGATCGATCTGCTCCTGGAAGCACTGGCGCGTCGACGAACATTCGTCGGCCTCATCCGCACCGATCACCGGGGAGGCGTCGATCACTTGCGCGAGCGTCGGGTGCTCGCGGCCGGCATCCACGAGCACGGCACGCTCCCGGAGCTCGGCACTCCGCTGGCACGCCTTCACCTGGTCGAGCGGGAAATCGGCATCGTCTTCCGTCGCGGCGCGCGAGTGCGGCGTCTTTCCTCCATCGTCGGACGACGATTGGCCCTGCGACCGGAAAGCGCTGGCATTCGTGCTCGCTTCGAGGCGGCTCTCGCTCTCGACGGCTTGGACGTTTCCGAGCTCCTCACGACGGCACGAAACTACGACTCCCATCGCGACGTGGTGCTCTCCATTCTCCGAGGTGACACGGAGATCGGCATCACCACGGCAGCCTGGGCCGAGCGCGCCGGCCTGGGATTTTTGCCTATCGCCAGCGAGCCCTACGGGCTTCTGTTTCGAGCCGACACCCTGGGCGACGCCCGGGCAGCTCGCCTGTGCGAGCTCTGCCAGGAGCGCTCGTTCCGAAAGGACTTGGAAGCGGCCGGTGGCTATCGAACGAGCCAGGCCGGACGCATTCGCGTGGCCGCCTGATCAGACGTTGTGAACGACGATCCGCTTCATCTGGATCGGAGTGCTGGGTCGATCACCGGCACCCGTGGGCGCGCTCTCGAGCTTCTTGACCACGTCCATCCCGGAGATGACCCGGCCGAATACCGGATGCCGCGATTCGCCCGGGGAGAACCAATCGAGGCGGGCGTTGTTCACCGTATTGATGAAGAACTGGCAGCTTCCGGAATTCGGTCGCCCGGTGTTCGCCATCGCCAGCGTTCCCGGTTCGTTGGAGATCTTGGCGTTCGGCGGATGCTCGTCCTGCACCGGTCCGTCGGGCCCGTCACCGGTACCGCAGCGAGGACTGTTTGGATCCCGGCTGTGGGGGCAGCCGAATTGGATCATGAAGCCCTCGATGATGCGGTGAAAATGCAGCCCATCGTAGAAGCCGCTCTTGGCCAGCTTGATGAAGTTGTTGGCAGTAATTGGCATCTGGTCGGTGAAGAGCTCGACCTCAAAGCTGCCCAGGGACGTTTCGAGAGTCGCTGTCGGATTCGCCATGCTGGGGAACCTAGCTCACTCGGCTACCGGGGCGACACTGTACGGATGAGCGGAGGCGCGGAGGTGCTATCGTCCTCCCCCCGACGGAGGGATCGGATGGAAGAACACCTGGAAGACGAGCTCGAAATCATGTCGGAACGCGCCCGAAGCGAGCACGTGACGATCGACAGCGACGTGTTTGAGCAGCCGCTCCGTGTGCTCTGCAAGCAGCCGGCTGTATCGATACCCGAGACGGAGACTATCGAGCGAGCTCGCAGCTTGATGCGCGAGCACCGCTGTGGAGCGATGCCGGTAACTCGCGAGGGCAAGCTCGTCGGAATCGTCACCGAGCGCGACCTGCTCATGAAAGCCGAAGACGGTGTCGAGTGGTTGAAGCGCCCGGTCACGTCCATCATGACTCCGAACCCAGATGCGTTGTTGGAGGACGACGCAGTGAAGTTCGTCATGCACCGCATGAACGTGGGGCGCTATCGGCACGTGCCCGTGGTGAGTGACAGCGGCACGCCGTTGTTCGTGATTTCCATGCGGGACTTGCTCGGCTTCATTCTCGAACAGTTCCCGCGCCTGGTGACAAACATACCGTCTCGACCTTCCCGCGGCGCTCCGCCCTGGGGAGGCTGAACCGAGCTCTGCCCCGACCACTCCGGTCTTGGCCACGGACTGGGAACGGGGCTAGCATTCGACGCGTTTTGGCGACCCGCGCATGAAGTATTTCGCTCTTCTTTTTTTGATCGGACTCGCAGTCCTCCCGGGGTGCAAGGACGAGCAGAAGTGCCAGAAGATCCGTCTCGAGTCGGCTTCGGACTGGGAGCGAGTCAAGACCGACGCGGCGCGCTTCAAGTTTCGGGGCGTGACTGGCTACGAGGACCTGTCGCCCACCCAGAAAAAGACCCATCACGACGCGTGGGCGGAGATCGAAGCGAACGCCCAGATCGTGTTCGAGTCGTTCGCGTTCTCGGTGATCGCTTGGAACAACGCCACGACCGCCCGCGAAAAGGTGGAGAAGGAATTCGACGGTTACTTCCAGAAGGAGAAGTATTCCGGCTTTCGAGGGCAGCTCGACGCGGCGCTCAAGAGCTTCAGCGAGGCCGAAGCCGCGTGTCGCTGACGAGAGGGGGGCTGTCGGTCGTAGGCCTGGCTCTGCCTTTGACGTTGTTCGCTGGTTGCCAAGACGAGCCACGAGTGCCCGCGCGAGCCGTCCCACCTCTCGAGATCATTCCGGCCCGGCCGGTGCTCGAATGTCGCTTCGATCCGGTCACGCTCCCGGATGCGGAGGTACCCCTCAGCGGACAGGACATGTGCTACTCGGGGGCGGGACCCGATCCGTGGTGGATGCGCATCACGATCGCGGTCGATTCCGACGCGGGTGGTGCTAGCGGGTCGGATGAAGTGGACGCGGGCGTCGTGCCCTCCGCCGACCCTCCCGCTTGCCCGAACGAGATGGTGCTCGTGGAAGGCGAGTATTGTCCGAACGTGCGGCAACACTGCCTCTCGTACCTGGACGAGGGGGGAACGTTCATGGCCAAGAACCGCTGCAAGCAGTTCGACGAGCACCCCGAGTGCTTGTCGAAGGAACGCGAGCACCGGCGATTCTGTATCGATCGGGACGAGTACGTGCCCTCGGGAGCGGAGCTTCCCATCGTCGATCAATCCTGGACGACGACCCGAGAGCTCTGCGAAAGCCTGGGCAAACGCCTGTGTTTCGAGAGCGAATGGGTGTTCGCGTGCGAAGGCGAAGGAATGCTTCCCTACCCGTACGGATTTGCGCGAAACGCAAAGCTCTGCAACCACGACCAGCAGAACCTGTCCGACAGGCGGGGCAAGATGCGCGACCTGCGCGTCCGCCCCGATTCGCGACCGGGCTGCACGAGCCCGTTCGGCGTCCGCAACATGGTCGGCAACGTCGATGAGTGGGCCTACCGCGACGGCTTCGTCAAGCCTTGGCGGGCGGCACTCAAGGGGGGGTGGTGGCTGGCAGGTCGCAACAACTGTCGCGCAGCGACGACGGGCCACGACGAGTACTACAACGGTCCACAGACGGGCGTTCGTTGCTGCGCCAACGCTCGCTGAAACCCACTCTCCGGCACCGGTCGTCCGTTCGGCGCGGGCTCTGGTTTCCTTCGTCCGGTCGCACCGGAACTTTTTGATGGTAGTGAGAACGCGCATCGATCGTTTGCGCCGCGCGACCGATGTGGCAGAAGCACCGCGCTCGGTTGGGGTCTGCGGGAGAACAACTCGATGGCTCGTCATTCGATTGCTTGGTGGTTCACAGGTGCGAGCGCGTTGTTTGCGCTGGGACAGGCATGTGCGACGTCCGATGACGCCGTCCTGACAGGAACGGGCGCCGCGGGTTCCTATGGCAACGGCGGGGGAAGCTCCCAGTGCCAGACGCCCAGCTGTAGCTGTGGCAGCTGTTTCGAAACCTGTGTGTGCTCCGGCAAGCTCGCCACCGAGTGCCTTCACGTCTGCGGGGACGCAGGCACGGGCGCTACCGCCGGCTCGGGGGGATCACCCCTGGTCGGAGGCGGCGGCGGATCGGGAGGATCGCCTCTGGTCGGAGGCGGGGGCGGGGGCGCCTCCGGTGGCATCGGCGGTGTGGGCGGAGTGGGCGCTTCCGGAGGTTTCGGCGCTACTGGCGGGGTGGGAGCGTCCGGGGGCTTTGGTGCGACCGGTGGCAGCGGCGGCAGCAGCACGGGGGATTGTTGCGTCGCGAAGCTTTCGACCGGCTGCAGCCAGCCATCGGTCATGAATTGCGTGTGCGCCCTGGACTCCTACTGTTGCAGCACCGAGTGGGACGACCTTTGCGTCAGCGACGTGGACGATTTCGGCTGCGGCAGCTGTCTCGGATCGGGTGGAGGAGGCGGAACTGGTGGCGGCGGAACCTGCTCCGTACAGTTGAACGACCCCACCTGCGACGCGTGCATGTCGCAGTTCTGCTGCACACCAGCCGAAGGCTGCTTCAACAATTCTGGCTGCACGGCGCTCTTGAATTGCATCATCACCGCCTGCCCGTCGGCCGCAACCGTGGCCGCGCTCAGCCAGTGCGCTGATTCGAGTTGCTCGCAATATGCCACGAGCAAGCCGCTCCTGATGAGCTACCTGAACTGTCTCAGCGCGAGCTGCGGACCGTCCTGCGGGCTCTGAGCCACCGCATGGGCTGGCGGCCGCGGATCGCTCTGGGCTTCGTAGGCCTGTGGGCGCTCGCGGCCCACGCCTGCTCGGCGGAGCCGGCGGCCCAGGGATTCGAGCCCGAGTGCACCACGAATCAGTTTCGCGCTTGCCAGACCGAGGAGGGAATTCGGGGCTCGCAGCAATGCGTGGAGCCGGGCACATGGAACCCTTGCAACGCGACGGTGCTCGATGCCGCCTACCCGGACGTTCCAAAGGACGTTGTCGATGCGGAGACCGACTAGCGGGAATCGATCCGACGCGCATCTGCTAGACTCCGACGCGCGTTCATGACCGTCCAAAATCCGATCGTCGATGCTCCGGGCACCATCGTCGACGGGAAGTATGCGCTCGTCGAGCAGGTGGGCGTGGGAGGGATGGGGACCGTCTGGCGCGCTTACGTCTACGGCGCCGGCGGGTTTCGCCGCGTGGTCGCCCTGAAGCGGGTCCACGAAGGCTACAACGACTACCCCGAAGTGATCGCGATGTTCATCGAAGAAGCGCGAGTCGGCGCGATGCTGCGGCATCCGAACGTGGTCCAGATTTTCGACTTCGGCATCGCCCCGGACGGCCGCTATTATCTGGTGACCGAGTGGGTCGAAGGGATCCACTTTGGTGACTACGCTTCGAGCTTTCCGCGCTCGCGAGCGCCGTGGCCTCTGGTGGCTGCGGTGGGGGTCGAGGTTCTCCGGGCGCTCGATGCCGCACATCGTGCTCGCGACGATCACGGAAAACCCGCGCCCGTCCTGCATCGTGACGTGTCGCCTCCCAACATCCTGCTCGACGTGACGGGCGTCGTGAAGCTGGCGGATTTCGGAATGGCCCGCGCCATGGATCGCGGCCGGATCACCCGCCCCGACATCGTGAAGGGAAAGCTCAGCTACCTGGCGCCGGAAATGCTCCGAGGGGAAGATCCCACCGTGCAGTCGGATTCGTTCAGCCTCGGGGTCGTGCTCTGGGAGGCCTTTGCCGGCGAGCGGCTCTTCGATGCGGAGACCGACCACGCGGTGCTCGAAATGCTCCGCGACCCGAGAGTTCCGCTCTTGAGCTTCAAACAGCCCGAGCTTCCCATGGGGCTCACCACCGCCGTCCATCGGGCGCTCGAACGGGATCCGAGCCGTCGGCCCCGCTCGGCTCTCGAGATGCTCGAGGCACTGCGGGAGGTACTCCGGGTGATCCCCGAATCGACGGCGGGCGAGGCCCTGGCCCAGAGCGTGATCGAGGCGCGAACCCGACTGAGGCGAGAAAAACATCAATGAAAACAGCATGCTCTCTGTGAAATTGATATTCGTTTTCAATTGAGCTATGTTTCCTTCGTGACGCTCGCCGATGCCGTAAAGGGACACCTCCTCTTGGTGGAGCACGTGGGTGGCGAGCGCGCGTTTCGCCGCCGCTTGATGGAGCTCGGCTTCGTTCCTGGGACGCGTGTGGAGCTCACGGGAGTGGCACCCCTGGGCGACCCAATGGAGTTCTTGCTCCGGGGATCGAGTCTGTCGATCCGGCGCGGTGAAGCGCGGGAAGTGCGCGTGGTTGCCGTCACGAGTGCTGCAAAGGACCCAATCCGCGCACGGGTCCCGAGCGTCGACCTCGCCGACTGCGCGTAGGTTTGCCGTGACGCTGGCGAGCCACGAGAAACCGACTCCCACGCCGCCGCCGGAAGCGAGAGCCTCGGCATCCCCCGTCGTGCTGGTGGTGGGCAATCCCAACGTCGGCAAGACGACGGTGTTCAATCGTCTCAGCGGCGAAAATGCTCGCGTCGGTAACTATCCCGGCGTGACAGTGGAACGACGCGCCGGCGTACTGCGGGACGAGGAGGGGCAAAAGCGTGCTGAGCTGATCGACGTACCCGGTGCGTACTCGCTATCCGCTCGCTCACCCGAGGAACAGATCGCCTTCGCTTCGGTGCTCGGCCTCGAAGGACACGAGCGCCCGGACCTCGTGGTCGCCGTCGTCGACGCGGGGCAACTGGTTCGCAATCTGTACCTCGTATTGCAGCTCGCCGAGCTCGGGATCCCTCTGATCATCGCGCTGAACATGATCGATGAAACCCGGGAGAATCCCCCGAATCCCAAGGCCGTCGGGGATCTGTTGGGAGTGCCGTGCGTGCCCACGAATGCGCGCGCGGGAGCGGGCATCGCGGCGCTTCGGGAAGAGATCCTGGGCGCCCTCGACAACAAGCCGGTGCCCCGGGTCGAGGTGCGCTATCCCGAGGAGATCCGCTCAGAAATCGATCGCGTAGCGGAAGCACTTCCCGACGACTGGCGCGCCAACGTGGAACGTGATCGCGCTCTTGCACTCTGGGCGCTCACCAGCATCGACGAGGACGACGAGCTCGAAGGCATCCCGGACGCGCTCCGCCGCCAATGTCTGGAGATCCAGGCAAAGCACGATCTCGATCGAGAGGTCATCAGCGCTCGCTACGCTTTTTTGGACAGCCGTTCGCGAGCACTGTTCGAGACCAACGTCCCGCATCCGCCCAAACGCCGCACCGCCGAACGCATCGATCGCGTGCTTTTGCACCCAGTGCTCGGATTCGCGATCTTCGTACTGCTCATGCTGGTGATGTTTCAGGCGCTGTTCTCCTGGGCTGACCCGCTGATCAGCGGCGTGGAAGCCGGGTCGGTGTGGCTGCAAAACCTCGCGAAAGCCCAGCTGCCGGCCAGCGTGCTTCGCGATCTGTTGACCGACGGAGTGCTCGGGGGCGTGGGCAACGTGGTCGTCTTCCTGCCCCAGATCCTGCTGCTGTTCCTGTTCATCGGAGTGCTCGAAGACTCCGGCTACATGTCACGCGTGGCGTACTTGATGGACCGAGTGATGCGGCTGCTCGGGCTTCACGGCAGAGCCTTCGTACCGATGCTGTCTGGGTTTGCGTGCGCCGTGCCGGCCATCATGGCGACCCGCACCATGGAGCGCCGTCGGGACCGTCTCCTCACCATGATGGTCGTGCCGCTCATGACCTGCTCGGCGCGGCTCCCGGTCTACACGCTGATCATCGCAGCGCTATTTCCACCCACCCGCATGTTGGGATTGCCGGTGCAGGGACTGTTGATGGTCGCGATGTACCTCTTCAGCGTCGTGATTGCCCTGCTGGCCGCGTTTGTCCTCGGCCGCACCGTGATCAAGGGCAAGCGAATTCCGTTGATCCTCGAGCTTCCCCCGTACCGCTTTCCCTCGGTTCGAGTCGTGCTCCGCATGATGTGGGAGAGGGCCGGTCTATTCTTGAAGGAGGCCGGCACGGTGATCTTGCTGTGCACGGTCGTGCTCTGGGCACTTCTGGCGTTCCCGCGCACCTCCGATGCGCCGGCCGCGTCTGCAGCTGCGGATCCTTCGGCTCTCGTGAGGACCAATCAGGGCGACGGGCGAGCGCGACAGCTCGAGCAAAGCTACGCCGGCCGACTGGGCAAAGCGCTCGAGCCGGTGTTCGCGCCGCTGGGATTCGACTGGAAGATCGACGTGGGCATCATCGGTGCCTTCGCGGCCCGCGAGGTGTTCGTCTCGACCCTCGGGATCGTCTACGGAGTCGGCGACAGCGATGACTCGAGCTCGCTCCGCGAGCGCATTCGGCACGAAACCAAGCTGAGCGGAAGTCCCGCGTACACTCCCCTCACCGGCCTCTCGCTGATGGTCTTCTTCGCGCTCGCAGGGCAGTGCATGAGCACGATGGCCGTGGTCTGGCGTGAGACCAAGAGCCTACGCTGGCCGGTCTTCCTGTTCAGCTACATGACCGCGCTGGCGTACGTGGCGAGCCTCTTGGTCTACCAAGTCGGCAAACTACTCGGGTTCGCCTGATCAGAATCGGCCCGAGACGGTGGCAAAACCACCGCGGGGTGCCGGCGCGACGTCGAACTTGAAGCGAGCCGCGTCCGCGGGAGCTTCCTTCTTGGGAGATTTGACCAAGAGATAGGTCGCGACGCCGAGCGAAACAATGCCGACGCCCAGGGAGATGTCGGCAAACAGGTACTTCTTCTTGATCGGATCGAGGTCGCCGTCGGTACAAGTCTTCGTATCCGCGCAGGCCAATCCGTTCTTGTCGCTGTTCCCGCTCAAGCCGAAATACGCAAAGCCTGCGATGCCCACGACGCCGACTCCCGCAAGCACGTAGGCAAGGGTCTTGTTCGACGGTTTGCTGGCCGTGGAAAGGCTGGCGCCACCACCACTCTCGGGCACTGCCTTGTCCGACGCATAGTTGGCCTCGACGTTCTGCGCCTTCTGGCCTTCCTTGACGACGAACTTCACTTCTTTCGTCCCGTGTTCGGCGCTTTCGAACACGAAGTCGTAGGTTCCCGGATCCATGGGGATCGCCTTGCCGTCGAGGGATTCGGCGAGCACTTCGTCGCCGAGCTTCACCTTCACGTCGGTCAAGTCGCTGTCACCGGCCTTGGCTCCGAACACGACAGTTGGCATGGCCGAGTCGACCTCCGCCAGCCACTTGGTGCAGTCCTTCTTGATGAAGTCCTTGCAGCCGGCTTGGGAGCACGCGACGAGACTCTTCCTCGCGTCACGCAACTTGCCGGATGCGCGTTGCTCTTGAGACGCCTCGTACGCTGCGGCGCATTCGGCCTTCTGATCGGCGCCCACGGGTAGCGAGACGCCAAACACTGCCACCGCAATCGCGATGACGAAGAGGCGGATCGTGCAGGGTTTTAGGACGTTCATCGAGAACCGAGTGTACTCTGCACTCTTCGCGGGGAGGAGATTTTAGGCGTCAGCCGCAACCGGGCTTGATGCGGCGCATGCCGTCTTTATCGACGTAAGTTGGCGGATCGCAGTTATTTTCAGCGGGCTTCGCGGCTGGTTTGGGAGTCGAGGCGGACGCGGGCCTCTTCGTATTTTTCGGTGGCGCCGTCCGCACGATCGGTTTGGGCTTCTCGGTCGGCGTGGGCGAAGCGGACGCGGGAGCCTTCGCGGTCCCTGAGCCCGAAGCAGGCGGTAGTGCCACGATCGTAGGAATCGGCTGGGGAGTGGGCTCCATGTTGGTCTCGGGCTGCGTCGCGGGCTCACTCGGCGGCGGCGGCGGCTCGGAAGCTGCCGCTTCGCGCGCCCTGTTCCTACCAACGAGGACGACCATCGTGACTACGAGTGCAATGCCGAGCGCTGCTGCAATGCCGATGAGAGCGGCGTACACGCCCCGACGCGCCGGCGGCCTCTGGGTATGCCCCGAGGTCATGCCCGTTACTTGTGACGGGTGCGTGATGTGGGAGGCGCTGGGGTGTGACACACCGGTCACGTGAGAAACTTGGGAGGGTGAAGTGATCGGCTCGCCCGTTTGGGGATTCACCCCAGGCCAACTGGTGGGAACCGGCGCGACGGGTTGGGCCGGCATCGAGCTCGGAATGGGAGCCACTGGCCGCGTGATACCTTCGAGTGTGGTGGACGAAATGCTTTCGATCTCGGCGACCTGCGCCGCGCGCCTCTGCATCGGTTCGCCGCCGATCGATTCGACCCACTCGCCGACGTGACGCGGGAGAGAGATCGCGGCCGTCTGCTCGAGCGCAATCGCGAAATCCCGGGCCGTGTCGAATCGACGGTCGGGATCGCGGTCGAGTGCGCGCATGACGATGGCGTCGAACTCCGCTGGAACTCGGGCTTCGACCGAGGAAGGAGCTGGTATCACCGCCTCGAGGAGCTTGGTGAGCACTTCCCCGGGATCGTCGCCATCGAACAGTCGCCGGCCGGTCAATGCTTCCCAGAGAACGATCCCCGCTGCGAAGATGTCGGTGCGTCGATCCACTCCCTTGCCGCGGAGCTGCTCGGGCGCCATGTAGCTGACCTTGCCCTTCATCTGCCCGTCACGGGTGGATTGGGCTCGCATCGCTGCCTTCGCGACGCCAAAGTCCAGGACTCGCGCAACGCCGTCCAGTCCCACGAGAATGTTCTGCGGGCTGACGTCTCGATGCACGATGTTGAGGGGCTCGCCCCGCTCGCTCTTGGCAATGTGAGCGGCGTGCAATCCATGCAGAGCTCCCGCCATGATCGCCGTCGCGATTGCCGGAGGTACCAGATCTCCTTTGCGACGCGCGGCGCGGATGAGCTTGCTCAGGGCCTCGCCGTGTACGTACTCCATGACCAGGAAAACCTCGTCATCGAGGGGCACGACATCGATCGTCGTGACGACGTTCGGGTGCTGAACGCGAGCGGCGAGTCGGGCTTCGTCGAGGAACATCGCAACGAAGTCGGGGTCCTTGGCGAACTGAGGATGCAGCCGCTTGATGGCAACCGTGCGCGAGAAGCCCACGGCTCCAACCAGGCGTCCAAAGTGCACCGTGGCCATACCGCCGGCCGCGATTTCCCCATACAGGGCATAGCGACCCACGATGCGTGGCGGCACGGGTGCCTGAGCCGGGATCGGCTGCATCATCCGTAAGCCTACCAGATGGACTCGCACTCTGGTAACGAACCCCTTCTGACCATGGGCCCCAGCTCCACGTGGCACGACGCACTGCACAATGCGGCGTTTCCATGGGAAAAGCGCCGGCTTACCAGGAAATTCTATCAGCGGCCGGTCGTTACGGTGGCCCGCGAGAGTGTGGGAAAGCTCCTGGTTCATCGAACGGCCGCCGGCACCACGGTTGGGCGCATCGTCGAGGCCGAGGCGTATCGCGGTCCGGAAGACCGCGCCGCCCACAGTTACGGAGGAACGCGAACGACCCGTGTCGAAGCGATGTATGGGGCTGCCGGCCATGCCTACGTTTTCTTCGTCTATGGGATGCACTGGCAATTCAACCTCGTCACCGGGGCGGTGGGAGAGCCTCACGCGGTCCTGATTCGCGCCGTGGAGCCGTGGTCCGGACTCGACGTGATGGCGCGCCGGCGCCGCATCTCGCCCTCCTGCCGCGAGCTGACGAATGGGCCCGGAAAGCTCTGCGCCGCGTTCGGGATCAGCCGTGAGCAGTACGGAGTCGACCTGTGCAAGACGAAGCTCTTTCTGGCCGAGCCTCCGGTCTCGGCTCGCCTGCGCATCGTGTGCTCCCCCAGGATTGGCATCGACTACGCGGGAAGCTGGGCGAACAAGCCCTGGCGTTTCTCCGCGGCGGCGAATCCTTGGGTCTCGCGCCCCCCGAAAGGTAGCCTGAGGTCCCGATGAGCACGAAGCCGAAAGCGCCGGTGCGGGTTCCGCACACTCACCCGCCTTCGGCACCTCCAGAGGCGAGACGGGGGCGGCTGTCGGACAAGCGTGTGACGCTGGCCGTCACGGGCAGCATTGCTGCGTACAAGTCGGTCCTCGTCGCGCGGCTGCTCATGGCCGAAGGCGCTCGGGTGCAGGCGCTCTTCACTCGCTCGGCATCCGAGTTCGTCGGCGACTCGACGCTTTCGGGGATCACGGGAAACAAGGTGCTCTCGAACATGTTCGACCCGAACGTTCCGGGAGAGCTGCACATCGATCTCGCGCAGCAGAGTGACGTGATCTTGATCGTTCCCGCCACCGCCGACATCATCTCCCGCTTGGCAGCGGGGCGCGCCGACGATTTGGTGACGGCCACGGTGCTTTCGGCGACCTGTCCCGTGCTGATGGCGCCCGCAATGCACCCAGCCATGTGGTCTCACCCCGCTACCCAGCGCAACGTGACGACGCTCGGCACGGATGGGCGCGTCCAGCGCGTCGGTCCGGTCTACGGAGAAGTTGCGAGCGGGGAACGGGGGATCGGACGCATGTCCGAGCCGGAGGAAATCGTTGCGGCGCTCCTGGTGATGCTCGCTCCCCACGATCTGACTGGCCGGCACGTGGTGGTCAGCGCCGGCCCCACCATCGAGGACATCGATCCGGTGCGGTTCGTCAGCAATCGCTCCAGCGGAAAGATGGGGTTCGCGCTCGCCGAACGCGCGGCGGCACGCGGAGCGCGAGTCACCCTGGTCAGCGGACCGGTGAGCCTCCCGACGCCCGCTGCAGTGCAACGCGTCGATGTGCGGAGCGCGGTGGCGATGCGCGGGGCGATCTGGCAAGCGCTCGGCCCGGACTTGAGCCACGCGGACGCGCTGATCATGGCGGCAGCCGTCGGAGATTTTCGCCCGGCGGAAACCCACGCCACCAAACTGAAGCGCTCGGGAAGCAAGGATGCCTCGCGCCTGGAGCTAGTGGAAAACCCGGACATCTTGGCAGAAGTTGGCAAAGCGCGGAGCAGCAAGCGGCCCGTCCTCGTCGGGTTCGCCGTGGAGACCGATAGCGACGACAAGGTCGTGTCCCTGGCCCAAGGCAAGCTCCGCGACAAGCGCGTCGACATAGTCGTCGCCAACCATGCCAGCGACTCCCTCGGGAAGGACGACAATCGCGTGACGCTCGTCACCCGCGACAAGGTCGAACCCCTCGCGCGCCTGAACAAGCTCGAGCTCGCGGATCACGTGCTCGACTGGCTGGCGACTCGATTCTCCGAGAACCGTTGATGCGCCTCTCCTTGCTCACGCTCGCGGTCACGGCGCTCGCCAACGCCTACGCGTTCCGCACGCAAACCGCCGGGACTTGGAAGTTCTGGGTCGCGCTCGGCGTGCCCTACCTGGCCCTCGCTGCGCTCGGCATCTACAAGATGTACGACGACGGCACGATGATCGACAAGCTCCGGCCGCGCTGGGGCGATCTCAGCATCGGTGCCGTCACGGGTGCCGCTCTGCTCATGGGTTCGTGGGCGGGACGCGCTCTTTTGGCGCCCGCCGACTCCCCTCGTCATGGCTGGCTTTTACGCGTCTACCTGCAGATCGGTCCCTCGGAGACCCTCCAGCGCTCGGCCCTCTTGACGATGAGCGTGCTCGTCATCCCGATTCTCGAAGAGCTCACCTGGCGCGGCCTCGTACTCGGCGAGCTCGAGGAGCGTTTCGGCACGCGTCGTGCCTGGCCGATCGCCGCGGTGATGTACGCGCTCGCACTCACGCCGACGATCGTGACGCTCTCCGATCCGGTGGCGGGTCCGAATCCTCTGCTCGCCCTCGCGGCCCTGGGCTGCGGGCTGGTCTGGAGCTTTTCAGCGACGGTGGCCAAGCGCCTCCCCCCCGTGATTTTCTCTCACATGGCGTTCACGTACTTCTCTGCGGTCCAGTTTCGCTGGCCGGGGATGTGAGGGCTCGGCCTCCGAGTCTCGATCACTTCTCCGCGAGCGCCTTCTTGTCCTTGTCACTCTTGAGCGTGAGCTCCGCCAGGCGATCTTGAAGCGTCACGCGCTGGGTCATCTGCTCACCCTTTAGATCGGTGACCTCCAGGGTCGCTTTCTGGAGTCGATCGCTGATCTCTTCCATCTTCTGAGCGAGATGACGGCTCAGCTTGTCGGCGCGAGTCACGCGCCGCAGGGTGACGAGCTGGACGTGGATCTCGTCGATGCGCTCGCGATACGTCGCCATCTGGGACTCGATGGTCTCGATGTGCTGACCCACGTCGACCATGGCCTTGTGCAGGGCGACGATCTCGTCGAGCTGCTTGGCGAGCGCTGGCTCGAGCTTTTTGGCCTTGCGCAAGTAGAGCGCAATGGTGTTGACGCCCGCCTCGGTGTTGATGTCGACGGTCTTCTCGAGCGGCTGAGTTTCCTCGATTTCCAGCTGGATCGCCCCACGAGCGGGAACGGTGACCGGGAACAGATACGCGCCCCGGAGCTTCTCGAAGTGCGCCTTGCCTTCCCGTAGCGTCCAGCCATCCGGCACGAGATGGCGAACGTAAACCTTCGCGGGAGCGTCTCCTCGATTGGTGAGGGAGAGCTTCGTGCGGCGAATCGATTGAGCTTCGGTGGTTGCGATGCCTCGCTGGATCGTGACCAGCCGATCGATCTCCTCCCGGGTGTCGGATGCCGGGTCGACGAGCAACTGACGATCGAGCGCAAATGGGATGAACGCGACGCTCTTCGGAGGGATGGGTTCGGCGAGCCCTTCGCCCAGAAACTGGCCGGAGGCGTAGACGGTGAATGGCCCCGAATCCAGCGTGTGCTCACTCGGATTGCGGATCTTCACGGCCTTGAACGCGAAGCGACGAGAGCCGCGGCTCGAGATGGGATCGTAGTAGTACACCGCTTCGGCGCGGGTCGATGCACTCACCATGCTGAGCATCGCCGAGCGGTCCTTCTTGATGCTCATCGGAGTCTTCGAGAGAAAGAGCGCGCTCCCGATGGGCTCGGTCTGGCCCTGGGGTCGCTTGGCCTGACCCGCAACGGGCTCGGTGTTCTGGGCGAGCACCCGCACGCCGTCCTTCTCGTTGACTTGCCCGGTGCCAACGACCTCGAGCTGAGAGGGAGAAACACCGTTGTCGAGGAGAGCGTCACGAAGTGTGTTGGCTCGCGCTATGGACGAACGTTTGGCGTCCTGCTCTTCGCGTCGCGCGTAGCCTTCGATTCGGACGTGCTGCTTGTTTTTCTTCAGCGCCTCCGCCAACTTGACCACGTCACCGCCGCGGGTCGCCGGCCGCTTCTGAGCGTGGTTTGCCTTGAGCTCGGCGGGCTTGTCACGGGCGGTCGTACCCGTGGACTGGTCGAGCTGTATGCCAGCGGACTCGGTGATCTTCGTCCCCGCATTGCGGTCGCCGAGGCCGTCGACGTCGTCAGCGGCGAAATTCTCGAGCAGCGCGACCTCACCCTTGGGCACGCTGTACGGCGAGCCTCCGGTCGGCGGAGCGTGCGCGAGCCTGGGCGCATCGCTGACCATCTCGCGCTCGACGAGCCGCACGCTGTGCAGGTCGTACTTGAACGACAGAGCCGAGGTCGATCCCACCCCGATCGAAACCTGGTCCCAGTCTTCGCCCGAGATGTTGTCCACGACGGCCCAGGCTTCGAGTCGACCAGAACCTTTGCCGTCGAGCTCGACGCGATAGCTGGGCTTCCAGGCGGGACTCTCGGTAACGTACGTGATCGCGACCTCGCGGGGCCCACCTTGCGGGAGCTCGATGGTGAGCTCCACCATGTCCCCGCGATTGACCTGGGTGGGGAACGAGACGGGCAGCGAACGCCCGGTCTTTCGGTCGCGCACGGTGAGCGATTTGAGAAAGTCATCGACTCGCTCCGCGGGAACGTAGAGCGTGAGCTTGTCGTCCTTCACGTAGGCGTGGCGTTCGAAGTAGGCGACTCCGCTCCGATACAGAATCACACGACCGAGTGCCGCATCCCCCTCTACCGGACGCTGGGAAAGCCCCGCTCCGCATCCGACGGTTCCTAGACCCAACGCCATCACCAGAAAAAGCCCGAAGTTTCGCATGGAAATCCTCCTCGATGGACGCACGAGGGCCTCGGCCACTCGGCCCGAAGCTCCCACAACGCGCGACGCTCCCTTCGACTTACAGTGGCGTCGGTGTTTGGGTACGAGCGAGTCGATCGATCGATCTCGCACGATCGTGCTAGGAGCGGGCCATGCGCTTTTTGCATTCGATGATCCGGGTTCGAGACCTCGAAGCGGCTGTCGATTTCTTCGTGCAAGGCCTCGGGCTGCGTGAGGTGCGGCGGCGCGAGCACGAGGCCGGCCGCTTCACTCTCGTGTTCCTCTCGACGGGAGCCCCGGGCGACGGCGCAGAGATCGAGCTCACGTTCAACTGGGACCAGGCCGAGCCCTACTCTGGGGGCAGGAACTTCGGGCACCTCGCGTTCGAGGTAGATGACATCTACCGAGCTTGCGAAAAGCTCGCGGAACGCGGCGTCGCCATCCTGCGCCCTCCCCGCGACGGTCGGATGGCATTCGTACGCTCACCAGACGAGATCAGCGTGGAGCTCCTGCAGAAAGGCAGCGCCCTGCCGCCCCAGGAGCCCTGGCAGTCGATGCCGAATCAAGGACAGTGGTGATTCAGCGGCGCGCGCACTGATCGTCAGCTCAGCTTCCCAATCCGACGAAATCCGGTGCCGACGACGACCGCGCCCACGGGACGGTATTCGATGGGGACGGGTTTTCCAGCGCGCTCGACCGAGAGAAGCACCGGGACGCTGGGATCTCCAGGGCGCTGGCGGATACTGAGCACGCTGTCTCCCGGTCGAAGCCCGGCTCGCTCCGCCGGTCCCGCGGGGGTGACGCTCGCCACCTTCTCGGGAAACTTCGACCCGTCGCCATCGAGCTCGAATCCGAGCGCAAAGCGTTCGTATCGTCGCGCCTCGGCAGCGAAGCACCTGCCCAGAGCATCCGCCGGGAGCTCGAGCCGCTTGCCGGTGGCGACGTGGGCGAAGCTCGCGGGTCCCGCGCTCGGGAGCTCGTCGGTGAGCGCATCGAGCCAAGCCTTTTCCAGGAGTGGGCCTCCGACTCGCTTCGCCTCCGCGTAGAGCTGACGCATCAAATCATCGAGGGAACGCTTGCCGCCGCTCTTCTTGCGGATCCGAGCGTCAACGTCCGCGGCGTGACGCGCGCCGCGGGCCACCGCCAACGCGGACGCGGCGGGAGTGCCGAGCGCGGCGAGCTCCGCGTTGGACTTTTCCGCGAGGGGGCTGGTCAGCGCAATGCGCTCGAGCTCTTCTACCTCCGCCACGTACTCGGCAGCGGTCAGCAGTCCAAAACGAAAGGTCAGCTCCCGACCGAGATACCGAGTGACGCCATCCGTGAACCAGATCGCTTCGCCGCTCTTTCTTGGATCCAACGGACCTACGTACAGGACGCTGCCCATCCATTCGCGGAGGAGTTGGTGCGCCACGGTGACGCGGAGCGGACCGTTGTAGGCCTGATTCACACCCACGTGGAGCAGCACGCTGCTCGTGCGACGGGTAGCCTCGAACTCACCGACTGGCCTCGGATCGACCACGATCAAGAGAGTGAATGGCGCGCTGTCTCGTTCGCGGAAGAAGTCCCGCGCGGCCATGCGAAATCCCGCCACTTCGGCAGCAACGGATCGCGGATCGAACGTCGTGTACCCGAGCCAAGCGACCTCATCATGGCCTTCGGGCCCATCGAGAAGTGCCTGACCCATCGGTCCGGCTAGATAGGTCGCGCGGCGCAAGGCCGAAGGGGACGCCTGGAGCCGATGCTTGTTTCCGATCCCGAAGCTGGACGCAGCACGCGCGTAGGGCCCAAGCGCCGTCGGATCAATCCTCACGAGCGCGTCGACCGGCGTTTCTCCGATTCCATCAGGCAGCGCCACGAGGCGCTCTCCGGACACGCGCATGTGATTCGGATCGAGCGCGACCCCGAGGACATCGCTGGAGAATGCCTCTGCGGCCACTCGATAGGAGAGCGTGAGCTCTCCCTTCACCTTGCGACCGAACGTCAGCTCCACGCTCGGCGGCGTGTCCCGCGCGACGACGGGCAGCGTCCCGCTTTCGTCTTCGGCGGTAAGCTCCGAAACAGCGGCTCGCTTTGCTTGGACGATGTGCCAGGTCGGGCTCGTCGCGGGTGCGCCTCGAACGACGACTCTGACGAGCACGGTGGGGCCCGAGTCCAAGCGCGGAGCAATCGAGAGCGTGACCACCGGCGGAGCGCTGGGCTCGAGCTTGTCTTGGCTCACCCCAGCACTGTTCGACGACGAGGGGCATTGGGATGCCGGCGCCCGGCTCGGCTTCGTCCCGCAGGCGACCACGAGGGGCAGGAGAGCCGCCCAAAGCAGCTCAGCCGCTGATCCGCGCAAGCTCGGACTCCGACACATCGAAGTCGGCGTAGACGTTCTGGACATCGTCGTGCTCGTCGAGCGCATCGACCAGATTCAAGCAAACCTCCGCGTCGCGCCCGCTGACTTCCTTCTTGTTCTTCGGCACGTACGCGACCTTGCTCTCGAGAATCGGCAGGCCGGCTTTCTCGAGCCCCGACTGGACGTCGTAGAGTTGCTCCTTGGGCGTGTACACCATCCAAACGTCGCCTTCGTCGCGATAGTCCTCCGCCCCCGCCTCGACGGCAGCCTCCATCAGCGCCTCTTCGGTGACCTGGGACTTTTCGAGGCTGACGATCCCGAACGAATCGAACGCCCAGCCAGCGGTGCCGGAAGTACCGAGGGTGCCGTTGTGCTTCTCGAAGATCTTGCGAAGCTCCGCGACGGTGCGGTTCCGATTGTCGGTCATGCCCTCGACCAGGACGAGCACGCCGCCCGGCCCGGTGCCTTCGTACAGCACCTCGTCGTAGTTCACTCCCTCGAGCTCGCCGGTGCCGCGCTGAATCGCGCGCTTGATGGTATCGGCCGGCATTTGCTGGCCCTTGGCGTCCGAAACGGCTTTGCGCAGCCGGGGGTTGCCATCGGCGTCGCCGCCTCCCATGCGGGCAGCCGTCGTCAGCTCGCGAATGAGCTTGGTGAAGAGCTTCCCGCGCGCCGCATCGAGGGCACCCTTCTTACGTTTGATCGTCGCCCACTTGGAATGGCCGCTCATATTCGTGCTCCGTCGGCCGCGGGATCTAACCCAGCGCTGGCGTCGTGACCAGGGGGGAGCGGGATTACTGCGTCAGGAACCACTTGATCCCGCGGCGGACCTCGAGGTGGAAGTGATCTTGGTGATGCCGATCGTAGTGCGGCGTCAGGACGAGATTGAACAGCCGCTCGCTGTCCAGTGTGCAAATGAAGCGCCGGAGCTCCTCCGCTGCTTTCCCGTGGACTTCGGCCGCGCCCTCTCCGCAGGTTTTCGAGCCGATTCCATGCCCGTGGTAGTCCCGCTTCACGTTGAGGATCTCGCCATTCTTCTTGACGAGCTCGACGACATCGATGGCAACACCAGCGGCGTGCCGCCAGCCCTTCTTCCGCAGCCAGCGGCCTCGGTGAATGCTGTTGAATCGGATGCGTGAGATCCCCAGATCGGAAGCAAAGAGCGCGAGGTCGTCGAGGGCGACGAGCAGGCGGCAGTCCATCACGGGTCCTGCTTTTTCCGCCTTTGCCGTGGGATGACTGAGCTCGTACACGACATCGTGAAGTGGACCGGTCAATCGCACCGGCGTGTCAATCGTCGGCACCTTCGGACCCTTCACGAAGGGAGCGCCGCGCACTTCGAGCTCGGCGAGACAGGCCTTGCTGTCCTCGTTCGCGATGCGTACGGCTCGGAGTCGCTCGGGCCGTGGCGGAAACTCCACCATCGGATTCGTCGCCTCGCTCACCCGCGGGAGCAGGAGCGCGCACAGCGCGAGAACGACAGCAATGACGCGACGGGTCGAAAGCATCGGGCGACATGGTCAATCGAAGACACGCGGGATGCGACCCTTTTCGGCTGCGCTTCTGGCGCGCTCTCGGGGGCATGGCAAAATGAAGTGGAGCTTTAGTGGATTTACGTCCCTTCGTCGCGTGCCTCGCAATCCTCGGTTCCTGCCGAGTCGCCCCGCCGCCATCGGAGCTCGGCCGGGCAGCGCCGTTCGCCTCGCGCCTGGGGCGTGACGCGGTCGACGGCCTCGCGGTGAAGAAGCCCCGGCCGAAGCCCCCCAGCGTTCCCACGTCGATGGGTCCTCTGGAGTGCCAAGCCCGCTGGGAAACACTGAGCCACGCGCCGGCTGCACCGGGTACGCCGGGACTCGACGCGAGCCGCGCGGAGCTCCTCGCGCGGACCAAGGGCGAGCCCCTCGTATTCGTGCGCGCTCCGGCCCATGCGCCCTCCAAGAGCGCACCCGTGCGGGGCTATCGGCGCGCTCTCGAATCGGCGCGCTTTCCCTGGGATTGGGTGGGCCGCATCGACGAGCGCCTCAGATACACGCCTCGCATCGCTCGCCAAGTGTTCCTGAAGAGCGGGTACCTGTACGCGGAACGGCCTGACCTCGGGGTGGCACTGGCGGATCGAATGAAGCTCGACCACCTGTTCGACGAGCCCAGGCTCTCGATCGAACGCGGAAGCGAGCGCCTCGAGGTCACGCGGGATCGGAAGCGAGGCTACCTGTACGCATCAGGCCCGGACTCGGGAAAGCCGGCGCGACTGTTGCTCTTCGATCGCGTGGGCGTGGTGGGCGAAGATCTGGGACCGAACATCGGGCGTGACGTCCGAACGCTCGCCCACGAGCTCGGATTCGAGCGAATGAAGATCGTACGCATCAGCGACGAGCACATCCTCACCGAGCTTCGATACGGCAGCGTGTGGGTGAAGAGCGTGCTGCGGAGCGAGGGCCCCCGAGTCTCACTCGAATGCGAGATCCCTCCTCCGCAGGGCAACGATTCGCTCGCGCGGGAGCGACATCGGATCGCCAAGCGAGAGCGCGTCCTCTCCGCGTTTCGAAGCTCCATGCTCGCCCAGATCGAGGACGAGCTTCCCTTCGACGAGCCCCGGCGCGAATGGGGCCAGCAAGACGGCCACCTCCGGTTTCATTGGCTGCTCGCATATACAAACAATGAAGATCATTACTTTTTCAACAACGACCGCTATCCCGTCTTCACCCCCAAGGGCCAGCCGGCGCCGCCCCAGGTTTGCATCGACTTCATCACGGAGACGCTCGAGCGGGCGACCGGAACCCACTTCCGACCACGGGGCGTGAAGCCGGGTCGAGAGCGAGGAGGCGTCGACTTCGACGAGCTGCTCGGACCTCGACGCCGCCAGGTGACGACCTTCCTCGACTACGCCAAGGAGAGGAAAGACCTGTTCGAGTTCGAGAGTCTGTCCGTGAAAAACCAGACGCCGTTCACGTTCAAGCACCAGTTCTATCGGCACCTCGCGCGGGACGCCAATCTGTACCCGCCGGGAACCATCGTGGTGATTCGCGGGTACGCGCCGTGGGACTTCTTCAGCGTGCCTCACTATCACACCTTCTTCGTCTACGAGAGCGATCCGGTCACGGGAGTCCCGATGCTCCTTTCGGGAAATGCCGGCAAGCCTCGAGTGCAAACCTGGGAGTCCGTGATGTCGAGAGCACCGGGGCGCGCAATTCGCTTTCGCATTCACCCGAAGATCGACTGGTGGGCGGGCGTCGTGCGCGAGCCGAAGACTCCCTCGAGTGCCGCGCCCCCGCTGCTCGCGATGTTCTGATTCACTGCCCGCTGACGTCGTCAGACCTGGCGAATGCGGCGATGCGCTCGAGAATCAGGCGGCCATCCTTCACGAACAGATCGTTGTGATGACCGCCTTGCACCTTGAACAGGGTGCCGTTGACGAACGCCTTCTCCAAGCGCTCTCCCATCGCAAACGGGATGATCTCGTCCGCTGTGCCGTGCACGACGAGCACGGGCAAAGTGAGCTTCTTTGCCTTTTCGAGGTTGTCGAACTGATCCCGGATCAGCCAGCGCACCGGAACGAAAGGAACCGTCTTTTCTGCCACATCCGGCACGCTCGTAAAAGGAGAGATCAGAATCAATCGCGCGCCGTGACCCCTCACCGCCATCTCGACCGCAACGCCACTGCCGAGCGATTGTCCCTCGAGAACGACCTCCGGCGTCGGTACACCAATTCCGTTGTGCAAGTGCCAGAGGGCGGCTTCGGCGTCCGCATAGAGTGCTTCCTCACTCGGGGGCTCGTCGCGAGCGAGCCCGTATCCAGGATACTCCACCGCGAAAAATCCGAGCCCGGCGCGCCGGAACGACCAAGCCAAAGGCACGAGGTCGGCGAGCTCTTCGCCATTTCCGTGAAAGTGCACGACCGTGTGGCCACCCGGCGGCGCCGGCACGTGAAACGCGTACACCGTGCGCCCGCTCGAACCCTGGACCTTGGTGAGAGTCGAACCCTCCATGACGGGCTCGTCCCCGGTCTTGGGAGCGGGAAAGACCAGGCGACGCTGTCCCCAGAACAAAAGCGAGAGCGAAGAGCGCATAAACCAAGATTAGCGTCCCGACGATCGCCATCGTGCGCCGCACGAACCTCACGAGAGAGCATCGTAGCAGCCTTTTGGCGCGCTCCGCCTTGACAGGGA
Source organism: uncultured delta proteobacterium (assembly GCA_963781505.1). GTDB lineage: Bacteria > Myxococcota_A > Polyangia > Polyangiales > Polyangiaceae > JADJKB01. The sequence goes on from CAWAHB010000006.1 coordinate 202,728, forward strand.
AACGGCCCGGATCTCTGCTTTCTGGATGCCGCTCCGGGATCTCGACCTCAAAAAGACCATCGGCCTCCTGAACGCGATCCTCGAGCACGAGCTCGCGGGCGTCGTTCGCTACACTCATTACGCTTTGATGGTGAGCGGCCCGAACCGCATCCCCATCGTCGCCTTCATGAAGGCGCAAGCCCAGGAGTCGCTCTTGCACGCACAGCAAGTGGGGGAGCTCTTGACCGGGCTCGAAGGTCACCCCTCCCTGCATATCGCACAGCTGGAAGAAACCCATCAGCACTCGACGAAGGCCGTCCTGACGGAGAGCTTGAATCACGAGATGGCGGCCGTGCGCCTGTACAAGGATCTCCTGGTCACGGTCGAGGATGCGAGCATCTACCTGGAAGACTTCGCGCGCACGATGATCGGTCAAGAAGAGCTGCATCAGCTCGAGCTGAAGAAGATGCTCCGCGACTTCGGCTGAAACAGGATTTCACCGGACGGGCGGACGCGCTTCGACGCGTCCCCGACGGGGTGTTCACTTGTTCGGCTTGTAGGGGTTTTCTGTCGCGAACGGCACGGGCAAACCCGGCTTCGTGGTGGACGGCGGCTTGGGGATCGTCGGCCGGCGGGGCGCGGCGAAGACGAGCTCCAGAGACTTCGCTCCGCTGTCGATCACCGCTTTCGTCTTTCGACCATCGCTGGCGACCGCGTCCACTCGCTGACCGGCCTCGGGCAACGTGTCGATCTCGATCTCCCGCGCCGCCTCCACGATGGGGACTGGTTTTCCGTCGATGGTGAGGGATTTGATGTCCGCGTTGGCCTTGACCACGAAGACCGCCAGCGGAGGGTTCACCACTGGTGGAACGGGTGTTGGCGGATTGGGCACCGGCGGCTTCGGCGCCGGCTTTGCCGCGACGGTCGCTGGCGCATCGGTACCACCGGCCGGAGGCTTGGACGATGCGCTACTCGCTACCAGAACGACCACGACGACGAACGAGAGCACGAGACCGCTCGCGATCCCAATGAACGCGGCTCTTCGCCGGGGATCGGATAGCGCCCACTTCACGCTGCGTTCGACGCTATCGCCAATCCCGCTCGTCCTGGTGTGATCGCCGGAGATCTCGCTCGGTTGCCAGGCGACCGTTGCACCGGTCGTGTCATCACGAACCCGCGTCAGAGTTTCGTCCGCCGCATCGCGCCGAGGTGCGGGTTGCTCGTCCGGTTGGTCGAGCGGCTCGGGAAGCGAGATGCTGACCTCACCGGAGGCGGCTCCACGTGCACGCACCCGACGCAGCTCCTCGATCTTCTCGTTTCGGATCGCGAGCTTTGGGCCCACGATGCGTCGCACGAACTGCGCGACCGTCGCCGTGTCCGCGATTGGATGACTCGCGACGAGCATGTTTCTGAGCTCTTGCGCGCTCGAACAGCGTCCATCGAGGTCCCGGGTGAGCGCGCGGGAAAGCGCCTCGTCGAGCGCCAGAGGAAAGTCGGGACGAACGTCTCGAAGGCGTCTCGGGTCTTCGTTGACGATCTGAAGCAAGAGGCCGATTTCGTCCTCTGAATCGTAGAGCCGTTCCCCGGTCAAGAGCTCCCACAGGACGACTCCCGCCGCCCACACGTCGCAACGGCGATCCACCTTCTTTCCCCGAGCTTGCTCGGGCGCCATGTAGGCGATCTTGCCCTTGATCTTGCCAGTGCGAGTGTGCCCCGCGGTCATTGCGATCTTGGCGATTCCGAAATCCGTGAGCCGCGCGATGCCGTCGGTGCCGACCAGGATGTTCTGGGGCGAAAAGTCTCGGTGCACGACCTCGATGAGCTTCCCGCTCGTCTCTTTGAGCTCGTGCGCCGCATGGAGTCCAGCGAGCGCGTCGACCACGATCCGGAGCGCGATCTCCACGGGAACGAGCTCGCCGCCCCGAGAGGCAGCGCGGCGAAGTCCCGCGAGATTGTCCCCTTCGACGTAGTCCATCACCAGATAGAGTCCGAACGCATCCTCCCCAACGTCGAGGACGGGCACGACGTTGGGATGCCGGATACGCGCTGCGAGCTTCGCCTCTCTGAGCAAGTCGGCGGCAAGATGTGGATCGCTGTCCTGAGTGCCGTGGATCATCTTCACGGCGACGTGGCGCTGAAAGCCTCCAGTGCGCTCGGCGACGCCGAGGTACACAGTGGCCATCCCGCCGGCACCAATGGGAGCGAGCAACTCGTACCACCCGACTCGTTCGGGGAAAGGACGCGAGACTCGCGGCACCTCGACGACTATACCACTCCGACGCTTCCGAGAGCGGGGTCCCGGGGGCTGACCGAGTGTGGCAAGCTGGCCGCCGAGCGGGCGCCATTCATGATCGAATTTTCCGAGCTGTGCGTGAGTTACGACGGGGATGTGCGCGTCCTGTCGGACCTGTCCCTCACGGTGCAGCGCGGGGAGCTCATGGTCCTCTTGGGACCGTCCGGGGGCGGCAAGTCGACGGCACTCCGCAGCGTGAACCGGCTCGTGACACCCCAGAGCGGACGGGTCCTGGTGGATGGACGCGACGTCGCCCTGCAGGATGCCATCGCGCTCCGACGCTCCATTGGCTACGTGTTTCAGCGGTTCGCGCTGTTTCCCCACCGCACGCTCGCGGAAAACGTGGCGACCGTCCCGCGCCTACTCGGGTGGGCCGCCAACGACGTGCGCGCTCGGGTCAGCGAGCTTCTGAAACTGGTTGGGCTCGAACCGGCCTCGTTCGAAAATCGAATGCCCCACGAGATTTCCGGTGGCCAGCAACAACGAGTTGGCGTCGCGCGTGCCCTGGCTGCACGGCCCCGCATCATGCTGATGGACGAACCGTTCGGTGCTCTCGATCCCGTGACGCGCGCCTCGCTGCAGCGAGAGTATCGGCGCATTCACGACGATCTCGGTCTGACCACGTTGCTCGTGACCCATGACGTGGCCGAAGCACTTCTCCTCGCCGATCGAATTGCGGTTCTCGAGCACGGACGACTCGCTCAGCTCGGCTCTCGGGAAGATCTGGTGCTGCGCCCGGCAACCGAGTCGATTGCTGAGTTCGTGCAGACACCGCTGGAACAGATGGAGGAGCTTTCGACCCTCTTCCGAGGTCGCGCGTGAGCGACAATCTGGCCGATCAGTTTCGAAGTCTCCCGGACTACTTCGGAGCCCACGTCGTCCTCACCACGCTGGCCCTCGGCGCCGCGATCCTCGTGAGCATGCCTTTGGGGATCGTCGCGGCGAAATCCCGACTTCGCTGGTTCGTGCTGGCGGTGGCGGGTGTGCTTCAGACCATTCCCGGTCTCGCTCTGCTCGCGCTCATGGTTCTCGCTCTCAAGAGCTTCGGCTTTTGGCCGGCATTTGCGGCACTGGTGGTGTACGGACTGTTGCCGATCCTCCGAAACACCGTGACCGGGCTCTGCAACGTGGACCGCAACGTCGTCGAGGCCGCCCACGCGGTCGGAATGACCAAGAGCCAGGTGCTTCGCGAGGTCGAGCTGCCGCTGGCGTTGCCGGTGATCGTAGCCGGCATCCGTACCGCCGCAGTGTGGATCGTGGGCGTCGCGACTCTCTCGACGCCCGTGGGTCAACAGAGTCTCGGCAATTACATCTTCGGCGGCCTGCAGACTCGCAACTTTGGCGCCGTCTTGTTCGGCTGCGCGCTGGCGGCGCTCCTGGCGGTACTCCTCGATTTTCTGTTGGGAGTGATGGAACGCGCAGCCGCGATGCGCAGTGTCCGCCGCGCGGTCTTGGGTGGCGCGGGTCTGGCGGTGCTCTTGGGAGCGGGAGCGCTGTCACCGGTCATCGCGTCCCGCCGAGCTCGACGAAACGGAGCTCCGACCGTGGCAGCGGCCGCAGCGAGCAGCACGCCCACCGCGATCGGAGATCGTCCAATCCGGATCGGTGCCAAAACGTTCACCGAACAGTACATCCTCGGGTCACTGATCGAGGAGCGACTCACGCGCTCTGGATTGGCAGTCGAACGGCTGGATAGCCTCGGTTCCACCATCGTGTTCGACGCACTGTCGCAGAGTCGAATCGATGTGTACGTGGACTATACCGGTACGATCTGGGCCAACCACATGAAGAAGGACCGCGCGCTTCCCGGCTGGAACGTCCAAAACCAAGTCGCTGGTTGGCTGGCGGAGAGTCACGGGATCCGCGCCCTGGGAGCCCTGGGTTTCGAGAACGCCTACGCACTGGCGATGAGGAAGGACCGCGCCCAGAAGCTCGGCGTGGCAAGCATCGCCGATCTCGCCAAGCGCGCGCCCGAGCTGCGGATCGGAGGGGACTACGAGTTCTTTCAGCGGCCGGAGTGGACGAAGCTCGAGGCGACGTACGGCCTCAGGTTCGCCGCGACGCGGAGCTTCGACCCGGCCTTCATGTACTCGGCCGTGGCAAAGGGCGAGGTGGACGTCATCAGCGCGTTTTCCAGTGACGGGCGCATCGCAGCGCTGGATCTGCTGATACTCGCCGATCCCAAGCGGGCGTTCCCTCCCTACGACGCAGTACTTCTTCTCGCGCCCAGCGTTTCGAACAACGAGCGCGTGACGAATGCGCTCCTGCCCCTCGTCGGCGGGATCTCGGTCGAGCGCATGCGCACAGCCAATTGGATGGTGGATCGCGATCAGGACAAGAAGTCGCCCCACGATGCGGCGCTCTGGCTCATGAAAGAGCTCACGCCCCGTTGATTCAGCGCTCCGAGTGACGCTTGAGGGCGAGCGTCAGGATGCTCTGGATCAACTTCTCGTAGGAAAGTCCGGCGCTCTCGGCCGCCTTCGCGAATTCTTCCTCGTGGGCCAGATCGGGATTTGCGTTGGCTTCGACGAAATACGGATTGCCTTCGGCGTCCACGCGATAGTCCACCCGGGCGTACCCATCGAGCTGGAGCGCGTGATACACGCGCTTGGTCAGTCGCTCGAGGCGCTTCTTGAGAGCGTCGTCGAGCTCCGCCGGCTTCAGATCGATGCCCCACTTTTTCTGGTAGCGCAGATCGAACTTCGCTTTTTCGGTCGCGATATTCATCGTGTCATCCGGTCGCTTCTTGAAAACGAGCTCTTGAGCCGGAAACACCCGGATGCGGTCGTTGCCGAGAACCGGGACGTAGATGTCACGCCCTTCGATGAACTGCTCGGCAATGGCGTGGGAGCCGACGCGTTCGTGAACGAATGCCACGCGTTCCGCCAATTCCTTTGCATCCCACACCACGGAAGCCTGGGAGATCCCCAGCGACGCGTCCTCGTCCGCCGATTTCACGATCAATGGATAGCGGAGCGTCTTCGAAGGTCTGACCCGCTTGTTCCGGGGAAACACCACGAAACGGGGAACCGGCACGCGGTGATACGTGACGATCTTCTTGCTCAGCGCCTTCCCGCGCGAGAGCACCATGCCCTGGGCGTTGCAGCCCGTGTAGGGCAAACCCAGGAGCTCGAGGTAGCTCACCACGTTTTGGTCGAAGATCGCCTCGCCGCGAAATTCTTCCAGCAGATTGAACACCATGTCGGGCTTCCAATCCCGAGCGGCCTCGCGCAACGGTCTGAGCTCGTCGGAGATCCCGAGCGTGAGCACTTCGTGACCCAAGTTGCGAAGGGCTTTGACGACGTCGAACTCCGTCTTCCACTCGTTGACTTCGGCTTCGTCGAAGCCTTTGAGAGTGTCCGGTGGGATGAGCTCCGGGTGCATCAACACGGCGACGCGGAGGGATTTTAGAGGGGGTGCCACTCTCTCCTTCGGAATACGTACTGCAAAGTGCGTACCGTGAGCAAAATCGCGAAGTCCATCTTGAGCTGCCGCTCCGACCCCACGGCTCGCAGCTTCAGCTGGGAGGCCCGGGTAATCATGTCCGCCAGGATGAGATCGAGCGTGTAGGCGTATTCGTCGGTCCAGCGGGAAAGTGAGCTCTGAAACTCCTTCCGATGCCGCCGGAGAAACGCCGCGGCCGGCTCTCCCTTTCGGGTCCCGCTCCGGAAGATCCGCGTGAGATCGTCGTCGTAGGCGACGCTTTCGCCTGGGGCAAATCGGTCACGCTTTTCCCGGTAGTACTCCCCGAGCGTCTGGTCGAGCTCACGCAGGCTATCGGGGCGGGACCGATCGTGGACCAGGGGAGTCTTTTTGGCGAGTCCCTCCATCAGCTCGTCCACGTACTCGAGCTTCTTCAGCGCGGGCCACCCCGCGTAGCGCTTCTTCCATTCCGAACGCGGCGTCAGCCAAACGGCAAACGTCTCCGCGAAGTCTTCGTCCGGATGACTTTGCGCGTACCAGAACTTGATGTGGTGCACGAAACGTTTGCTGGCTGGGTTCGGCGAGTAGTAGTCCGGATACTTCTGTGACGACGGTCCGAACAGCTCCCGATACCCCCGCCGGCGCTCCAGGCGAAACGCGTGTTGCATGGCGTGTCCCGCTTCGTGTCGCAAGAGACGCATGCACTCGGCGCGGCTCTCACCTTCTACCTCGAGCATTTGTTTGCGCTCGAGTCGCATCAAACGCGGGTGTGCGAGAAAGAACGGGAGGGCAACTCCAGGCACTCCTGCCGGGGAAAACCACTCGTTGGAAAGATAAAAGTGTGGGCGCAACACGAGGTCGTGCGCGGCGAGCTCATCGTAGAGTGCCTGGATGGGCTCTTCGAGCCACGAACCTTTGATCTGCACGCCGAGATCGGACAGGCGCATGCGCAGGAGCGCCTCGTCCGACAGGGCTGAGAGATCGCGATGAGAGCGCGAGCGACGACGGCGCGCGGGCATGACCGCACTCTACGTATGTGGCGGCGTGCTCAGTAGCCCCAATCGGGGGGTTTCGAGGTAGGGGGCGGCTTGGCGCTCGGCTTGGGCGGCGGAGTCGATCCCGTGATGGTCTTGGTGCCAACCGGCTTGGTGCCGTTCGCCGGCTTGCCCACGATAACCTTGGGCTCGTCTTTGGGGGCGCTGGCGCTGGGCTCCGGGCTCGCACTTCCGGCTGGCTCGCTCGTGTCCGGAGTCTCCGCGACCTCCGACGGGGTTGGCGGAGTCTCCGGCTGAGTGGGGACCTCGGGCACCTCGGGCACGTCCGCCGACAAAGCGGCTGCAGCCTCCTCGGCTTGGTGGGATGCGCGGATCCGCCAGGCGGCGGTCGCTCCCCCGATCAAGACCACCAGCGCAACGCCGGCCGCCACCGCAATGAGGGCGCCCTTCTTGGAGCTGCCGTTGGCAGGTTGGGTATTGGCCCACGCCCCGCCGGTCGCCGCAGGCCCCGTGAAATCCGGCGGGATTGGGGCTTCTATCACGGGCACGGCCGCGGGCTCGGGTACCTGAGGCATGAGCGCCGTGCCTCCGATCCCAGGGACGCCCACACCTACCTCGGGGGGAATGGTCACGGCGGTGCCCTGCGTCATCCACCGGTCCAGCGCCGCGACGAAGTCGTCCGCCGTCTGAAAGCGGTGCGCCGCATCCCGGGCCATCGCCTTGAGGGTGATGGACTCGAACGCCGGATCCACGTCCGGCTTCACCTGACGCAGAGGCGGCGGCTCCGAAAGCACGATCTTGAACAGGAGCTCGTTGAAAGTCTCCGCGTCGAACGGCACGTGGCCGGCCACGGATTCGTACAAGATGACTCCCATCGAATACAGGTCGCTTCGCTGATCGAGGTCGCGGCTGCCCCGCGCTTGTTCCGGCGACATGTAATAAGGAGTGCCCATCACGGCGCCGGTACGCGTCATCGACATGTCGGTGCCGAGTCGGCTGAATTTCGACACGCCGAAATCGATGATCTTCACGAAATCGTGCTGTCCCGCCTTTTCTTTGCAGACAAAGATGTTTTCGGGCTTGAGGTCGCGGTGCACGATTCCGGCGGCGTGGGCGGCCCGCAATCCGAGGAGCGACTGACGGATGATGGGGACGGTCTGCTGGGGACTGAGCCCGCCCAAGCGCTTGATGCGTGCCCCCAGGGTCTCGCCGTCCAGAAACTCCATCACCATGTAGTGATCGCCGTTCGGGAGCTTGCCCAGATCGATCACTTCGAGGATGTGATCGCTGCCAATGCGGCCCGCTGCTTGGGCTTCGCGCTCGAACCGCTCGACGGCTTGGCTGTTCAGAGCGGTGTCCGCATGGAGCACCTTGATCGCGACCCGGCGCTGGATGCGCTCGTTCTCGCCCTCGTAAACCGCGCCCATTCCCCCGACGCCGATCAGGCCGACGATTCGATATTTGTCATCGATGATCTGGCCTTGCTCGAGCACGGGGTCCTCCGGGTTGTCCAATTGTAGCCTGAAACGTCAGCGAATCACTTTTGCTGGATAACTGCCCGAATCACGTTGGCTGCGTAGACTCGGGCATAGTCTTTCCAGCCCAAAAGCTCGGCCGCCCCCTCCACCACCGCGACCCATGGATCGGGCTGATCACGGAGCCGGCGAACCACCCACAGCACTCGCTCGAAGGGGAGTGTTTGACGTACGGCCAACGGAAGGTTGGCGTGGAGCACCTCCGCCGCGTCTCGCATGGCAGCCTCGGAGGCGCTCGCCGCACTCGACTGAATCACCTGGTGGGCGCGTCGGACGAGATGCGCCGTCTTGAGCACCTGGCGAGGGGTCGCGCCCCCGAGTGTCCAGGCGTACCAGGCCCTCTCGATGGCCGCTCGCTCCACCTCATCGACGTTCCCCCGCGCGATGGACTCTTCCAACCCGTCGGCCATGACGCGCGCCGCTCGCATCCATTCCGGGGCGTCTTCGGGCAGAGCCGCGAACGCACGGGCTCCAAAGGCCATGGAGGGCGCCGCCGGGTCATGGGAATCGGGAAGATCGTCGCGAGCCGAAAGCTCGATCAAGGCTTCGGGCGGCGGCGCGAAGCAAGTGAGCGCATTCGTTGGGTCTGCGGCGAGGCGCCGAGCCGAGGTCTCGAGCGGCAAGGTGGCCGAATGATCATCGGTCGCGGTGTCATTCAGCCCGTGTTTGGGCGCTCGCGCTGTCATTGTCGCATGCCGGAGGGCGGACAGCTCCATCATGCCACTGGCCGCGCTGCCTGGAAAGCCAGGGGATTCTCGAAATTCCGGACTGTGCTAGGCTCGGCCCAAAATGACGGGGCTTATGACGATGATGCGAGCACGATTGGTTTTGTTGTTGGGCGCATTGCTGTTGTTTTCACCCGCGCTGTACGCGCAAAACGAGGAAGCTCGGGCAGGCGCTCGGGCAGCCGCCGATGAAGGCGGCAAGGCGTTCGAGGCCGGGAAGTTCAGCGAATCGCTGGATCTCTTTTCCCGCGCCGAATCCCTGGTGCATGCCCTTCCCCATTTGCTCTACATCGCTCGCAGTCACGAGAAGCTCGGGCAGCTCGTGGCGGCGCGCGAGACGTACTTGAAGATCACTCGCGAGAAGCTGGCCGACGGCGCACCCGACGCGTTCCGGGACGCGCAGCAGAAAGCACAGACGGAACTTGCGGCCCTCGAACCGCGCCTCGCCAAGGTCACGATCGTGGTCAAGGGCGAGGGCGCCGAATCGGCCAAGGTGCAGATGGACGGAGCTGATGTCCCTGCCGCGCTCGTCGGGATCCCGGTTCCGGTCGACCCGGGCGAGCACAAGTTCGTGGCCACGACGGCGGGCGCGACGAGCGGAGAGAAGACCCAATCGTTCACCGAGGGCGGAGCCCAAACGGTCGAGCTCGAGCTGGTTGCCGGTCAATCGGCAGTCCCGGGTGGAGAAACTGGCGGGAATACCTCCGGCAAGATCGACGAAAGCTCGCTCCAGGGCACGAACGGACTTCGCATCGGCTCCTACGTGGCATTCGGAGTGGGTGTGGTTGGGCTCGTGGGCGGCACCGTGTTTTCCTTCTCGGCGAAGAGCAAGCGCGACGACGCGAGCGCACTGTGCAATGTCCCCCCAGACAACCACTGCCCTGGCGGCGCGGACGGCGACAAGGTCCGAAAGCTCGACAGCGACGCCGATAGCGCGCGAACCCTCTCCATCGTCGGCTTCGTCGTCGGTGGCGTCGGCATCGCGACGGGCGTCACGCTGTTCGTCCTCAGCAACAACAAGAAGAGCACGGCTCGAACCGTGACCCCGTGGGTTGGGCTCGGTTCTGCGGGCGTGTCCGGGCGCTTTTGACCTGCGTTCGTTTCGTTCCGTTCGCCATCGTTTGCCTCGCGTGTAGCTCCACCGGCGGCGGTGGTGGTGTCGGCGCGGCCGGCGGTACGGGGGGCATTGGTGGCGGTCCCGACGCGTCGAGCGGTGGCTCGATCTCGATCGACGCCGGCGACGGATCGACCGGCAAGGAGCTGGTCTTCGCGCATACGGACTTCACTCTCTTCTCCCTGGATCCGACGGCATCGACACTGGATCTGAAGCAGCTCGGCGACTTCGATTGCATCGGCGGCGCGGGGCAGGACATTGCGATGACGGACGTGGCCGTCGATCGCGATCGCCACCTGTTCGGTATCAGTGCGACGAAGGTGCAAGAGCTCAGCATCGTGGGAACCGTCGTGCAGTGCGGCTCCCCGATCGTGCTCTCCCAAGCCGCCGACGTGAAATTCTACGCCCTCACGTTTGCACCGATCGGGGTTCTCGATCCTCAAAAGGAAGTCCTGGTTGCCGGCAACACGGCTGGGGAGCTCTGGCGCATCGACGAGCAGGGCGGCACGACGCTGCTCGGAACGTTCGGAACGGTGCCCGCCGACGACGGTAATGGACACGCCTATCTGAATGCCGGGAAGGCCTGGGAGCTCTCGGGGGACATCGTCTTCCTCGCCAACAACGGAAACCCCCTCGGCTACGCGACGGTCCGGGATTGTGAAAGCCCTCCGGCGGCAACCAATTGCAGCAACGACGATACGCTGATCGAAATCGACGTACCCAAGCTCGCGACGGCGAGCGGTAGCTCGGTGACCAAGTCGGTGCGCGGTCGCATCGTGAAGCGCGCTGGCTGCAACGACGGGATTTCGGGCTCGTACGACAACATGTACGGGATCGCGGCCTGGGGCTCGAAGGTTTACGGTTTTTCCCGCGCCGGCTACCTGGTCGACGTCGACATCGTCGACGGAACTGGGTGTCTCGTCGACCAGTACCCGGGCGCGAAATTCTCCGGTGCCGGGGTCACGACGGAAGCTCCAGTGGTTGCGCCTCCACCGAAATGACTCTCATTTCACGATTGTGGTGCAACCGAACAAGATCTGGATCTCGGCGCCGCCCGCGCTCACGGCCGCCTGGGCCGCGTCGCATGACGCCGGGCACAACGTGACCTTGGTCGGGTTCTGCTCGTTGTCGTAGTACCAACCACCGTTCGGATCGCAGGCGGCGGCGCCGCTCACCTTGTAGATCGCGCTCGTGCCTGTGTCGGTCTTCACACCCACGTTGACCTTCGCCGGGTCGAGAGTGCCCGTGGAGGGGGTCGGCAGCGAGAGCTCGCAGGAAAGCTTGGACCCTTGCTGGACCGCTTGGGCCACGGCATCGAAGAACGGTGCCCAGGCCGGCGCGCCCGAGCATATCTGCGCGCGCGCCCCGCCGGTTTTTTGCACGAGCTCCGTGTACGTCGGGCCTGAGCTCGGAGGCGACGTCCCCCCCGGGTATTGGCACTTGACGTTGGGATCCGTGGCGGAGCCCCAACCGTAGAGCGCGCTGAAGATGTAGCCGTCGAAGAGCCCGTTCCAGCTCGAATCCAGAATGCCGGGTGGGAGCGTCAAGCTGTTGAACGGATTCTTGCCGCCGGCAAAATGCTCGAAATCCTGAGGCAGGAGTCGGGAGTTGTCGTCGCTCACCACCACGATGGTCCGCGTGGCATTCGGGCGGAGCTCCGCCTTCCACGGCTCCCCTCCCTTGGCCGCTCCGGCTTGGTATCCGTTCGTCTGCCCCAGCGTTCCCAGGAACTGCTCGAGTGGCTGGGTGCTGAGCACGTCGATGCTCGATTGGAAAAAGCGTGGACCGTTCCCGCAGTCGGTATCCCCCGCCAGAGGTGGCGGAATGCACACCGCGTAGCGATTGGAGCCCCCGATGCTGACCGGATTCGTCTTGCTCCGGAGCGAGAGCATGATGACTTTGTAGTCGAGGTTCTTGCCTCCAATGAGCTGGGCAAACGCATTGAGACCGGCCGTCACCTCGTCGATGGCCGGCTGCATGCTGACGGAATTGTCGACCATCCAAATGATGTCGACCGGCAACGCTTCGATGGTGGCGGCTTCCGTCGCGACGGCACAAGCCGCATCGGGATCGAGCGTCGCGTCGCTCGGGCTCCCGTCCAGGGAGATGTTCCCGCCGGTGCCCGCACTGGCATCGTTGCCCGATGAGCCTCCGACCGACCCGTCGGTTCCGCTCGATCCCGCAGCGCCCCCCGTCTGCTGAGTCGTCCCGCTCGTGCCCGTGCCGTTTGCACACGCCACACCCAGACTGAAAGTGGCTGACAGCCACCAGAGTCGCTTGGGCACCATGCTGCCATCATAGCGCGGCGCGGGCGGGCTGTCGGCCGCTGGACTTTCGCCATCGATTCGTCACGAGTTCGAGCCGTCCTCCTCGTTCGTTCGAGCAAGCGCTCCGACCTTTGGCCTCGTCTCTGGTTCGACCTCGTCAGAGACCGAGGCAGGCCGAAATGAAGTAGAAGTAGAGCCCTCCGAGGGCCCAGAGCGGCAGCGTGACGAAGCTCGTGTGGCCACTGTCGATCTTCCAATGGTTGTAGGTCCAGAGCCCGCGCTCGAAGAGCAGGCTCATGCTGCGGCCGTAGGTGTATTCCGTCGCAAAGCCGATGGGACCGAACGCGATCATCAAGAGCGCGTAGCGCGGGGAGCACACGACCCCGACGGCGATTGCCGTCAACGCGATGGGCAAGCAAAAGAGCCCGAAGCTCGGTTTGGAAAAACTTCGCGCACGCCCGGCGTTCACCGCGCGCACCGGCCAGGCGACGAGAAGACCGACGACGAACGCCATGCTGCTGACGAACATGGCGCGGAAAAGCGTCGCTCCGCTCGGCGGCGGACCGCCCAGCCAGCGCCCGCTGGCGTGAAACAGAAACGCGCCCACCGCCCACGGCAGGAAGTTCAGCGTGCTGGTGTAACCGCCGAGCACGGAGCGATAGCTGTACGTCCAGATCGGCTCCTGAAAGAACCAGCGCCAGAGCACCGAAACCAGAAGCTCCCCCAAAATCCCGGCCACTCCGGCCACGACGAAGAACAGGAGGTAGCGCGCGTCGACGAGCAATGCGAGCACACCAAACGCGAGGGGAACCCAACCCATCAGTAAGTAGAATTTTCGGAGCGAAAAGCGCGGTTCGATCAGGAAGGTGCTCTTGGTGATGAGCGCCGAGAGCAGCAGCACGCACACATAGCCATTGTTCACCACCGCCAGGAGGATCAGCTCGTGCAAACCCCTGGGAGCCAGCGGCATTCCGTTCTCACTCTTACTCGCTGAGCGGCGCGTTGGCGAAACGACGAGCGGCCACCAAAACGGACGAGGCCGACGCGAGTGCGAAAAACCAAAAGCCCACGTAGACGGCCAGCGACCAGCGATTCTGCCCTGCCGCGCGCTGAAGCTCACCGTGGGATAAAAGCGCGAACCCCCGGGTCAGCCCGCAGGTCGGACAGGCTTCGCCGTGGGTCGCTTTGTACTGGCACGGCGGCGAGAGGCGAATGCGCCCACTCTCGATGTCAGCCGGATCCACTGCGAAGGAGATCGCGAGCGGTCCACCCGAGAGCAGCAGGATGAATCCCCCCGCGCACAACATCCCCGTGAGCTCGGCGCGATCGAGAGCGCGAAACCACTCGAGCAGGCTCATGGCGGCTTCATCGTCCCCGTTGCGTACAGGCATCCGATTCCGAACCAAGGCAGGACGATTTCCACGAGCGCGATGAGCGCGGCGAGCGCGGAAATGACGATGGCGGTGATGGCCAATCCGCGTCCCGTGTATCGGGTCGGTTTTTCTCGAATGCGACGCTCTCCGAGCACCCCGAGGAGCACGCCTGCCCCGGACGGCAAGAGCGCGATGATTCCAATGAACGTGGAGCCCACGGTGCAGATCACGCAGAAGGTTCCCAGAAACCCCGAGAGCAAGTTGAAGAGCGCGACCACGGTGCCGAGCACACCCAGAATCAATCCCGTGACGGCCATGCCATCGACCCGCGGAGCGAACGCGCTCGGCGGCGGGCCTCCATAGCTCCCCGCGGGCGGCGGCGGACTGAAGCCGGGGGATCCGTAGCCCGGAGGTCCATATCCACCCGGTGGCGGTGTGTTCCAACCCTGGGGTCCACCCCCGCCTGGTGGCGGACCGTACGGGTTTTGCGCGTGGACCCGGTCGGGCATGCGAGTCGATATCCTGGGGAGTCTCGGGCCACAAGCTAGCCCGGCCGGCGCCCCACAAACGTCCGGCTCGATAGCCTGTAAGCTGCGGTCTGATGTTCGCGCGCTTCCCTCGCCGAATCTTCCTTCTGGGCACTCTTCTCACCGCGTGCACGACGCACACGCGATATCCCGCGACGGTTCCCGAGCGCGCGCCTCGCCGCGGAGCGCAAAACCCGAAGCTCGTGCTGCAAGAAATTGGTGACTACGAGTGCCCGTTCTGCGGTGAAGTCGAACCTGCCGTGGAAAAGCTGATGGAGACCTACGGCAGCGAAATCGCCCTGGTGTGGCGCCACTATCCGCTCGGGGGACATCCCCACGCCGCTCTAGCGGCCGAGTCGGCCGTCGAGGTGCAGGCGCAGGCCGGGGACCAAGGCTTTTGGAAGTACCACGCGACCTTGTTCCGAAATCAGGGAGCGCTCGAGTCCGACGATCTCGTCCGCTACGCGGGCCAAGTGGGGGGCGTCGACCTCACGCGCTTCGCTCGCGCGCTCGCATCGCGCGTCCATCGCAATGAAGTCGTGGCGGACATGCAGAGTATCCAAGCGCTCCACATCGAAGGGCTCGCGACGCCCACGTTCCTCTTGGATGGCGACGCGCTGGTGGGAGCCTATCCGTACGACTCGCTTTCGCGCTGGGTCGAAGACCGGCTCTGACCGGAGCGCGCTGGCTACGAAGCCTGCGCCTCTTCGACCAGAATCCCGATCTTCCCGGCCACCTTGTTGGAGCGCTGCGCAGTGAGCGCCTCGGGGACTTCCCGGAGCGGGTAACTCGTGCTGAGCGCCGAGGGGAGCTCGCCCTTCGACATCCAGGTCGCGAGCTGTTCGAGATCCGGGCGCCGTGAACGGACCACGATCACTTTGCAGCGCTTCGAGCTGAACAGTGATCGAACGATACCCAGAGCAAACCGCGCGCTCGGAAGTAGCGTGAGATACGTTCCGCCGTGGGCGAGCTTCGAGCTGGACTCCGAAAAGGAAGAGCTGGACGCCGCATCGAAAATCACGTCGAAGCGTTCCTTCAGATCGCCAATGCGCGTCTTCCTGTAGTCGATGACTCGATCAGCACCACGCGCCTTCACGAACTCGGACTTCTCCTCGCTCGAAGTACCCCACACGCTGGCCCCCAGAGCCTTTGCTATGGATACGGCATAGCTGCCCACACCTCCGGAAGCTCCGTTGACCAGGACCTTGGCACCGGACTTCACGCCGCAGCTGTCCCGCAACGCCTGCAGGGCCGTGCTCGCGCAGGTCGCGGCGCACGCCGCGTCGACGTGGCTGGTCCCCATCGGTTTCTTGCCAACTGTCTCCGCGTTCACCGAGACGTACTCCGCGAACGTCCCTTGATGGTTGCTCCGGGAATAGGCCAAGAAGCCGAACACCTCATCGCCGACCTTCGGGTCGGAAACCGCGGACCCGACCTGCTCCACGACGCCACTGAAGTCGTAGCCGAGGACCAGTGGGAAACGAGAGCCATGGAGGAACCGCCCCCCGTCGCGGCCCGTGAGCACTTTGTAGTCGGCGGGGTTCACGGCTGCCGCGTGCACCCGAACGAGCACTTCGTCGGCAGCGGGCGAGGGTCTCTCGATGTCTGCGAGTCGCAGATCGCCGAGATCGCCGTACTGGTTGGTCATATACGCGTGCATGAGAGCTCCTTTCCGCCGAGCATCTCAGCAGCGCTCGGTCTCACTCAGGCGTAGCGCGTCGCGAGCCGCTCGACGAGATCCACATAAGCACGCATCGCGCCATCCTTGGACGTATGCTTCTTTTTCGCCCATGCGTCGTATTTGGCACGACCCTTGATGTCGAGCATGCCGGGACGCTTTCCGTCCACGTCCCCGACCGTCGCTTGCTTGTAGAGGGCGTAGAGCTCGAGTAGCTCTTCGTTGTCCGGCGTCTTGGAGAGCTTCTTCACGCGCGCCTGCGCCTCGGCAAATTCGTCACTCTGCGCCATGTAGAAACGGTATCAGACCGGACCGCGGGCTGTCGCCGGGGTTGCGGGCTCGGCCGCTTCGCACTACGGCACGGACATGAGCCTGTACGAACATTCTCTCCGGGACATCGACGGCAACCAGCGCTCGCTGGCGGATTTCCGCGGGAAGGCCCTGCTGGTGGTCAATGTTGCCTCGCGCTGTGGCCTTACGCCTCACTATACGGGCTTGCAGCAGCTCTACTCCGAGCTTTCGGACAAAGGCTTCGAGGTGCTTGGATTTCCCTGCAACCAATTCGGTGCGCAGGAGCCGGGGTCGGAAGCCGAAATCAAGGAATTCTGTTCGACGAAGTACGACGTGACGTTCCCGATGTTCGGGAAGATCGACGTGAACGGGGCTGGCCGCCATCCCCTGTACGCCTGGCTCACATCCGAGAGCACCGAGCCGGATGGCCCTGGGGACATCAAGTGGAACTTCGCGAAGTTCGTGCTGGATCGAACGGGAAACATCGTCGCTCGCTTCGGGCCCCAGACCGACCCGGCAGACACGGCCCTGCGCAGCGCTATCGACCGCGCTCTCGGCTGAATCGACCGCTTCCGCGCGCCGCGGACCACGGCTACTGTCGTGACCACGATGCCGCAAGAAGAACGCGTGATTGTTCGTGTGGAAGACGACCGCACGGGCATGAGCCCTGCGACTCTGAAGCGCGCGGTGCTCGATCACCTGGCCTATACCCAGTCGAAGGATCTCCACTCGGCGACACTCCTGGACGTGAACTTCGCTCTCGCTCATGCCGTGCGCGATCGGTTGGTCCGCCGCTGGATGGTCACCCAACGGACCTATTTCGAGCGAGACCCCAAGCGTGTGTATTACCTCTCCGCCGAGTTCTTGCTGGGAAGGTTCTTGGCTGGAAACCTGATCAACCTCGGTGCTTACGACCTCGCCGAGCAAGGTCTGCGCGAGTACGGCATCGAGCTGGCCAACGTGCTCGAGGAAGAGGCGGATCCCGGCCTCGGCAATGGTGGTCTCGGGCGACTCGCTGCGTGCTTTCTGGATTCGATGGCGACGCTGGAGTTGCCCGGTTACGGCTATGGCATTCGCTACGAGTTCGGGATCTTTCGCCAGGAGATCGTGGATGGCTGGCAAGTGGAGCATCCCGACGACTGGCTGCGTTTCGGCCAACCTTGGGAAATCGCGCGGCCCGAGTACACCGTCGAAGTTCACTTCGGCGGCCGCGTGGAGGCGTCGAGCGACGAGCACGGCTACCGCCCGCGCTGGGTGGACACGACTTCGGTGCTCGGCGTGCCGTTCGACTACCCGATCGCCGGATATGGCAACGATACGGTGAACACCCTGCGCTTGTGGGCTGCGCGGGCTTCGCAAGAGCTCGACCTCGAAGTCTTCAACGAGGGCGATTACCGCCGTGCGGTCGAAGAAAAGGCGCTCTCGGAAAGCATTTCCAAAGTGCTCTACCCGCGCGACGACTCCTTCGCCGGCAAGGAGCTTCGACTAAAGCAGCAATACTTCTTCGTGGCCTGCTCGATCCAGGACATCTTGCGGCGCTACCGCAGAGTCCACGACAGCTTCGACGAGTTTCCGAACAAGGCCGCGATTCAACTGAACGACACCCACCCGTCGATCGCGGTGGCGGAGCTGATGCGGGTGTTCGTGGATCGTCATCACCTTCCGTGGGAGCGCGCCTGGGAAATCACCCAGAAGACCTGCGCCTACACCAACCACACGCTCTTGCCCGAGGCCCTGGAACGATGGCCGGTCGAGCTATTCGAGCGAGTGCTGCCCAGGCACCTGCAGATCATCTACGAAATCAATCATCGCTTCCTGCGACAGGTGCACGTATTTTCTTCAGGCGACGACAATCGCAAGCGCCGCATGTCCCTGATCGACGAGGGACCCCCGAAGCAGGTGCGAATGGCACATTTGGCCGTCGTCGGTTCCCACAGTGTGAACGGAGTTGCCAAGCTCCACAGCGACTTGGTCAAGGCAGATCTGTTCCGAGACTTCGCAGAGATCTGGCCCAACCGATTCAACAACAAGACCAACGGAGTGACGCCGAGACGCTGGCTCCTCGAGTGCAATCGCCCGCTGGCAGCTGCGATCGAACGACGCATCGGCAATCGCTGGATCACCCATCTCGAGGAGGTCGAAAAGCTCGCGGCGTTGGCCCAAGACCCCGAATTTTGCCAGGAGCTTGCCGAGATCAAACTCGGTCACAAACAACGCCTTGCGCAGATGATCGAAAGCGAACAGGGGATCTCCGTCGATCCGACCAGTTTGTTCGACGTTCAGGTCAAACGCATCCACGAATACAAGCGGCAGCTCATGAACTGCCTGCACGTGATCGCGCTGTACCGCCGCTTGCGGTTCGAAAAGCGCGACATCGCCCCGCGTACGATCATCATCGGCGGAAAGTCCGCCCCTGGGTACGCCCAAGCAAAGAAGCACATCAAGCTGATCTGCGACGTTGCTGCTGTCATCAACGACGATCCGGCGGTAGCGGGACGCCTGGCCTGCGTCTTCGTATCGAACTACAACGTATCCCGCGCGGAGCGCATCATTCCGGCTGCTGACCTGTCAGAACAAATCAGCACCGCGGGCAAAGAAGCCTCGGGCACCGGAAACATGAAGCTGATGATGAATGGCGCGCTGACCATTGGCACTCTGGACGGTGCCAACATCGAGATTCGTGACGCAGTTGGTCAGGAAAACTTCTTTCTGTTCGGGCTCGACGCGGCGCAGGCGTTGGAGGTCGAGAAGAGCAACTACGACCCGGGCCGTCACATCGATGCATCCGACGACCTCCGCGGTGCCATCGAGCTCATCGAAGAGGGATTTTTCAGTCCCGATGAGCCAGGGCTCTATCGCGACGTGACCGAGTATCTCCGTCACTCCGATCCATTCCTGATTTGCGCAGACTTCGCCGACTACATGAGCTGCCAGGAACGCGCTGCCACGACCTATGCGGACCAATCCAAATGGCTCCCCATGGCGGTGAAGAACATCGCCTCCTCGGGAACCTTTTCGAGCGACCGCACGATTCGCGAGTACGCCACGGAGATCTGGGACGTCGAGCCCGTGCGCGTGGTGGTCGAGTCGTACGTGCCACCGGCCTGAGTCGCGGTTTCACGCCGAATTTGCAATCACCGTTCGATTCCGACCGGCGCGTTTGGCCGAGTACAGCGCTTCGTCCGCGCGGCTGATCAGCTCCTCGATGGCGAGCTCCTGGTCCGCCGCGATCACGCCCGAGCTGAACGAAATCCGGTAGCCCGTTTTTTCCCCAACGTCGATGGGATGATTCAGGAACACGTCCCGCAATCGAGACACCATGATGGAGGCCCCGTCCGCGTCCGTGCCACGCAATAGGAGAGCAAACTCCTCGCCTCCGATGCGAAACGCATGGTCTTCGGCGCGCAGGTTCTCACGCAAGCTGTCCGCGAAATGCGACAGAACCTTGTCGCCCATCTGGTGACCGAAGTTGTCGTTGAGGGACTTGAAGTGGTCTAGATCGAGCACGACGAGCGAGAGCGGCACGGAGTGACGACGGGAATACGCGAGCTCACCTTCGAACAGGCTCTCGAAGTGGCGCCGGTTGTACAGGCCCGTGAGCACGTCTCGGGCCGCATCGGCTTCGGCGCTCTTGACTCGCGAATCGAGCTCCAGCAGGCGCTTCCGTTCTTCGATCATGCGGCGTACTTTCGCGACCAACACCGGACCACTGAAGGGCTTCGCCAGGTGATCGGTGGCGCCAAGATCGAGGGCGCGCACCACGTCGGGTTCGTCGATGGCGTGGGCCGTGAGAACGACTACAGGAATCAACCGCGTTGCTTCGTTGGCGCGAAACCGTGCGAGGAGCTCGTATCCGCCCATCTCGGGCATCATCACATCCAGCACAATCGCGCCGACCGTATGCGCTTCGCCTTGGAGTAACTCCAGCGCTTCGGTCGCACCCGGCACGCCCACGACGCCGATACCTGCTTTCTCGAGCCAAAGGGCAATCAGCCGCCGGAGGGAATCATCGTCGTCGATGATCAGCACCGATTCCGGGGAGCTGAGGGCCATTTTCGCGGGGAACTATAGCGGATTTGGTGAAAAAAGCGCGCCAAAATGCTGTCAGCGCCAATTGGCAGCGACGCGCGTCGTGATGCGCTCGAGCTCTTCTGCCGAAGCTCCGCCCGCGTACAGCTCATCGCCACGGGCAAGGAGCAAGGCTCCCTCGTCGGCCCACACGCCCGCGATGTCCCAATGGCAACCCGAAAGCGCGACGGGCTCGAGCTCCCCACGTATCGCCCGGGCGATGTCCGCGTCGAATCGCCCGCGGGCGTATGGCTCCGCGTGCACGATCTGCCAGACAAGCTCTGTGAAGAAGAACCCACTCAGCGAGTCGTGGTCAGGCTCCCAGCGATACGGCGGTTGATTCAGCGCCCGAACGACTGGCGGATCCTCTTCCCCGAGGCGCTCGACCGGAATGGCCCATGCAGCCCGCTGCTGGTGCTCTTCGTAGAACACCAGCGCACGGTTGACTTGGATGACTCGGTTGAGCGGCAAGAGCCGATCGCAGCTCCCGTGCAGATCGCTCCGCCGTCCCGCCAGTCGATACATGGCCGTGAGGCCCGCCGGCAGCGAAACCCGGAGCCGCCTTTCCGCGGCGCGTACTTCCGAGACCAAAACTCTGTCCCGCTTCAGGAGCTTCGGGAAAAACCGTTCCGCTGTCGTGACCCAGCGCGAGTCCGCCATGACGAAAAGCGTACCCCAAGCGTCCGCCTCGTGGATTCGCTTCAGTCGGATTCATTCCGCCGTGATTGGTGCGAGCGCTTTGCGCGCCTCTGCCATCACGGCCTCCGCGACCCTTTCTTGTTCAGCGACGGATCGGACGGCAGCCGCGCGAAAGCGAAGACCTCGATACGTCGCGAGGATACGCTTGAGCTCCGGCATATCGTCCTGCGGGCGCGAAAGCAGGTCGAACAGGCGAGTGCGAACATTACGCGTGGCTTCGCCCCACACCACACGCTCGGGCGCGTCACGGCCCCCGCTCACGAGTGCCAGCACACCGGGCCCGTCGGGTGCCACGTCGAGGCGATCGCCTTCGAGCAAGGTGTCATCGCTCCACGAAACGCCCCGCGACTTGTCCCAGTGAGGGAACGCAGAAGGATGTCGAACCGGAAGCCCGATCAGTGCGCTCGTCACGTCGATGCTGGACACGACGCCCACGGCGCGACCCTCCGCATCCACGACGATGACGCGATGGACGCCGCGGTCGGCGATGGTGCGAGCCACCTCTTCGATGCTATCGCTCTCGCGCACGGTGACGGCGGGCACCGTCATGCGCTCCGCCACCTTCCCCGGGCCTTTACGCGAGACGAGGTCCCGGAGTGAGATCACCCCGATCGGCGTTCGGGCTTCGCTGAGGACGGGGGCAGCGGTGATTCCGAGAGCGAGGATGTAATCGACGGCGCTATCGATCTCGTCGCTCGGCCGCAGGCTGAAGAGCTCGGAGTTCATGATTTCTTTTGCAATTCGGGCCATGGAGCTCGTGTGTGCAACGAACGAGCCACACTGGTCTCCGAAGGAGGGGCAGGGTTTTTCAGCTGGCGGCGATGCGGGTGGGACGACCAAGAACTCGCACCTCCGAAAGAATGAATGCTGGCTTGGCCCGCTCGGGAGCCGCTCGTGTCGATGAGCACCGGGCCCGTCGAGATCTCGCGGACGCGCAGATTGCGCGGTCCGGATGCAAGCGACGCAACGGTTGCGTGAGTCTTGCGTGCGAGCACCCCGAAGTCGCTGGGCGCGTGGTTTGCACGCTTTGGGAGCGTGTACGAAGTTCTCGGAGCAGTAGTCGATTCCGTGCATGCCCTGGCGATGATCGTCTGGGGTCTCGGCCTTCCCCTTTTGTTTTGGCATCGCTGGCGGGGGATTACTCGCGGATACCTGGTCTATTCCGCGAGCTTCATCCTGATTTCGGTCGTCTCGCATTTCGTCTTCGGTGAGTGCTTTCTGACCACTTTGGCCCGACAAGCCTACGAAGCGGGCCATCACCCAGCCCTTCGCGAGAAGGTCTCGTTCATCGTGCGAATGACGGAGCTGATCGCCGGGATCCGGCCGAGTGAGCGTTGGGCAGTCTGGGTCTGGCAAGTGGGGCTTTTCACCAGCAGCACCGGCATGCTCTGGTATTTTCATCGAGAGCGGGTTCGCTCCCGGCGGCGCGGTGTCTGCGGGAGCGGCGCGTCTCAGTTGTCGTAGTAAGCTCTGGCATTCGCCCAGTTCGCCACCTCCCTTCTCGAACACGACGCTTCCTGGTTGCGATCGCATCCATCCCGCTGGCGTACCTGATCGCACACGTCTTGTTTCGGGTCGCGGTCTCCTACGCGATCGCGTACGCTCCGAACGGTGGCGGAATCGGCAACGAGCGCGTGCCGCTCGGACCACCACCCGATGGAGCTACCGAGCTCCATGTATCGGTGGGCCCCCCCGCGGCGACCCTCGGGGCATGGGTACTGCCGCCAAAAGCGTCGAATGCCCGCGGCACGATCATCCTCCTGCATGGGGTGCGACTCGATCGTCGCTCGCTCCTCGGTTTGGGAGAGAGGTTCTCGGAAGCCGGGTATCGCGCGGTGCTCGTGGATTTGCGCGGCCACGGCGAGTCGAGCGGAAAGCACCTGACCTACGGCCAGGTCGAAGCGCACGACGTCTCCCAGCTCCTCGATACCGTGGAGGCGCGCTACGGTCGCTCGCCCACGGGGGTTTTCGGCTACTCCTACGGAGGAGCGGTCGCCGTGCACGTGGCGGAGGACGACCGTCGGGTATCGGCAGTCGTGGCGGCTTCCAGCTTCGCTTCCATGCGACGCGTCGTCGTCGACTACGAGCATCGCTTTCTGCCTGCGCTGTCGCCCTGGATCCCCGGGAGCTGGCTGGATGCCGCCGTGAATGATGCCGGTCGATTGGGAGATTTCGATCCGGACAGCTCCCCGGAGCGCGCCGCAGCCCATGCCCAAGCCTCGCTTCTCTTCATCCATGGCGGAGCGGATACGCAAGTGCCACCGGAGCACGCCGCGATCCTCGAGCGTGCCGCAGGCCCGAGCGCCGAGATCTCCATACTCCCCGGCGAGACACACGAATCAGTGCTCGCCGATCGGAATGGGCGTGTGCAAGCCCGCGCGCTCGACTTCTTTGCCCGCCATCTGGCTGCCCGCTGACCCAAGCCACACCGAAGGCTCGCTCATGTTGCCACCCGCGCCCGCGCGCCGTTCCTGCCCCGAGGCAGCGTCCGAGAATTGGGCCGGGCCGTCGAGGGCATGCGAGCTTCTTCGCGCGGAGAGGTGCCCCATGGCGATCGACACCCTGGTATTCATCGAAGAAAATGGCCGTTTTCCCGAGTGGCTGAGCTCGGAAGACACAGCGCTTCTGTGCATCGAGCAGGAGGAGCGCGAGTCGACCGCTGAGTTCTTGGTTCGCGCGGAACACTTCGTGCGCGAGCTCCACTCCCCCTCCGTGAGCGGAGTCCTGGTGAGTGGGAGCGCGGGCGGCCGAGCGACGGAGGAGGCTCGGCGGGCGCTGCTCCTCGCGATGGTGGACCACCTCGAGATCGGAGGGGGCGGGAAGCTCGTTCTGGTTGCCGATGGGGACTACGTATCCCGACAGTCCTTTGCCGATCTTGCGTGGGAGCTGAGCGGTTTCCTGGACGATCTGGATTCCGCCGTGAGCTGTCGGCTTCGGGCCCAACCTCGCAGCGTGCCGACCGCAACCGCAACCGCAAACTGCAGAAGCGAAGTTCGAAGCGGCTTGAACGAGAAAACTTGGCGCCGGGCGACCCCCCGGAGAAGATTGGGTGTGGACGAGTCCGCTGAGCTCACGTTCGGGTGTGTCCCCCACACGGACGACGATCAGACCCGAGGCCAGCTCGGGGAGCTCGCCAAGTTTCTGAGCGCAGAGCTCCAGGTCCGGGTCAGCCCCCATCGATCGCCCTCACCGCTGGCGCTTGCCTCCGCTTTTGGATCCGGGCGGTTGGATATCGCTTGGGTTTCACCAGCACTCCTCCTGACCGCGCCGGAGATGGCGCGAGCAGTCCCGCTCGTTTGCTCCGTGCGCTCCGGAATGTCCACCTACCACGGCGTGCTGTTCGTCGAAGCTTCCTCACCGCTCCGCAGTCCGAGCGATCTTGCGGGAGCCCGCGCAGCATGGGTCGCTCCCACCAGCGCCGCTGGTTACATCGTGCCTCGGCTGGCTCTCGCGAGTCATGGGCTGGATCCGCGGTCGCTCTTTTCCTCCGAAACCTTTCACGACTCCCACGGCAATGTCGCGCGCGCAGTGTTTTCCGGACGAGCCGATGTAGGAGCGACCTTCGCCCTGTTCGAAAACGGAGAGGCGTCCCAAAAGCTGTTGCGGGCGGGATTTCACGAAGCGGAGGAAGGCAAGGCGCGCATCCTATACGCGGCCGGCCCAATCCCTTCCGACCCAATCGTCGTCCGACACGACCTCTCTTCGGTCCTGCGTGCGCGGCTCATTGCCGCCCTGTCCGAGGTGCCTCGAGCTAGTGAAACCGTCCGTCAGGCCCTGGCTCACACGGTAGGGGCGGACACGTTCGAGGCAGTCCGACCCCACGCGTTCGACACCTTGCGAGAACAAATTTCCGACGGCCGAGCCCTCGGACTCTTGGACGAGCTACCCGAGCGCGCCTGAGTGGCCCCGCGTCACTTGCAATGCACTTCGATCTCGTGAACGTGTGCTTTCACACTGCTCGAGCGCGTCTTGACCGGATTGCCGAGGGCGAGCTGCTTCATGTCCTCGTCTTTCAGCACGAAGACGTGAGCGTGGTCGGCTCCTTCGACCGGGTAGGTTCCGCCGACTCCCCGGCGGATGTGCTCGGCGGCAATGTTCGTGGTGTGCCCGTGATTGCCGCTGATTTCGGCGGTGGCGCCCCGAGCCATGCAGCCACTTTCCTCTTTCTTGCAGCTCGCGAGTGAGAGCGCCGCGACAGCACCAGCCAGACTGACGACCTGGATCCACTTCATGTTTCTCTCTCCTCGCCGTTACCAAAGCGAGCGTCGTGCCAACGAAGAGAGCCCACATGGGCCAAAACACGCGCAGGCTTTCCATCGGAGCGTTGGCGGAGCGCAGAGTTTGCACTTCTGCCCATCACGTCACGCCACTCTCGCGGGTGAATGAGTGAGGTCGTCGGACGCCCACGCAGTGGCACGCGGACTGCATTCGCGTGGGAAATGCCCGTTCAGATTACGTTCCGAAACATCCAGCCATCTCCCGCAATCGAAGAAAAAATTCGCTTCCGAATCGAAAAACTTCAGCGGTTTCACAATCGCATCACCAACTGCCACGTCGTAGTCGAGGCGCCGCATCACCACAAAAGGAAGGGCCACCTCTACAATATCCGCATCGATTTGACCGTACCCGGCTCAGAGATCGTCGTGAATCGGGAACCGAGCGAACGAGAGGAACACTCCGATCCGCACGTCGCGGTGCGCGACGCTTTCGACGCGCTGACACGGCGCTTGGAGGATCACAGTCGTCGAAAGCGTGGCGACGTGAAGACGCACGTCCAACCAGACCACGGTCGCGTCGTGCGCATCTTCCCCCTCGATGGCTATGGCTTTCTCGAGAGCCCCGACGGCCTCGAAGTCTACTTCCACGAAAACGCCGTCCTTGGCGCAACGCTTGCGAACCTCGCGCCCGGCACCGCAGTTCGGTTCTCGTTGGCGGATACCGAGAGCCCAAAAGGACCCCAAGCTTCGAGCGTCGAGCTCATCGGAAAGCACCATTTGATCCCCTAATCGCCATGCCGCAGCCAACGAATCGGGACATCGCAGACCTGCTCGAGCGAATCGCTTCGCTCCTCGAGAGTCAGGGCGACGTGCATCGAGTTGTCGCGTATCGCCATGCAGCCAGTGCGGTGCGCGGCTTCCCCCACCCCATCGTGGAGGTGTATCGACTGCACGGAACGGCGGGCCTCGTCGCACTTCCATTCATCGGCAAGAGCATCGCGACAGCGATTGCCGAGATCGTCGAGACCGGCCAAAGCAGCCTTCTTTGGCGACTCGAGGGCCACGTTTCCCCGGAGGACCGCTTCGCGACCGTGGCGGGAATTGGCGATGCCCTGGCCCATCGCATCGTGGCTACGTTGGGCATCGAAACGCTCGAGGACCTCGAGCTGGCAGCGCACGACGGCCGCCTGGAGCGCGTCCATGGCTTCGGTCCGAACCGTGTGCGCGCCGTCCGGGAGGTGCTGGCATCGAGGCTCGCGCGTGAGCGCTCTTGGCTGAACCGAACCGTCGAAACGAACATGGCTCCCCCCGACGCCGCCACCATCCTCGCCGTTGATGGCGACTACCGCGACCGGGCGCGCCGAGACGAGCTCCGCAAGATCGCACCGCGTCGTTTCAATCCCACGGGCGAGGCGTGGCTTCCCATCCTCCACACCCGACGGGATGGCTGGTCATTC
Source organism: uncultured delta proteobacterium (assembly GCA_963781505.1). Taxonomy (GTDB): domain Bacteria; phylum Myxococcota_A; class Polyangia; order Polyangiales; family Polyangiaceae; genus JADJKB01. The sequence goes on from CAWAHB010000006.1 coordinate 229,369, forward strand.
ACCGCGCTTTTCTCCAACAGCGCGCTGGCTCATTCGCTGAGGCGCACCCACGATTGGGTGCTCGTGTTCTTCGAGCGGGATGGCCACACAGGGCAATCTACGGTGGTCACCGAGCGTCGGGGTGCCCAGGCTGGACTGCGGGTGATTCGCGGACGCGAGTCGGAATCGTTCCGCGTCCACGGCGCGTCGCACGATCGATTCGAGCTTTCGCCATGCCCGCATTGCGGGCGCATCCGAGATCCCATCGCACTCTCGGAACCGGAGTTGGGACGCGCTCTCGAGGTGGCCTGCCCGTTCTGCCACGGGTCCGATGTTCCGAGCTCGAATCGGCACCCGGGGCAAAGTCCAGTAGCACGCTTCGGGCGTGCTTGAACGGACCTCCCGGCCGTACGGGAACAGACCCTGGCGCGATCAGCCCTTCGTCGCTGGAGCGCTCGGAACCACGAGCACCGGCACACCCGCGCGACGGAGCAGGCCCTGAGTCACGCTCCCGACGATCAGGTCGAATAGCGCTCCATGTCCGTGGGAGCCCAACACCACGAGCTCGGCGCCGAATCGCTCGGCTTGCTCGAGAATCTTTTCCACCGTCGGACCCGCGATCATCAGGGGCGAGACGGAAACGCCCGCCTGGCTGAAGGCCTCCGCCAGCTCACCGAGCTGTCGGTGTTCGGCCCGAAGCTCCTTGGCCACTTGATCCCGCACGCTCCCCGGCCCGGGTGCATAGCCAACGAAGTCGGGTTCGGGCGCCGCAACGTGAAGGAGCTCGACCTGTGCCTTCGTCGCCTCGGCGAGACCGACGGCGCTTTCGACGACCGCGGCTGTGACCGGCGAAAAGTCGACGCAAACCAGGATCTTTCGATAGGATTTCATTCCGCGCTCTGAAGTTCCGCGTCAGCTTGCCAAATCTCCGTACGATTCCGGCCAAGATCTTTCGCCTGATAGAGCGCGCGATCCGCTCGCTCGAGCCAGCGCGATGGTGCGTCACCATCACCGTTGGCGACGGTAGCGATCCCGACACTGATCGTCAATCGTCCTCCGGGCACGGCCGGGTTCGGTATCTCGAGCGCCTCCACCGCTCGCCGCACGCGCTCCATGGCAACCCGCGCCTGGTCGAGCGTCTGCTCGGGCAACATGACGACGAATTCCTCGCCCCCATAGCGGTACAGCGAATCGGAGTGTCGTAGCGAGCGGCGGATGGATTCCGCAACTCGACGCAACACCTCATCGCCGGCCAAGTGTCCAAAGCCATCGTTGTAGAGCTTGAAGTTGTCGATGTCACAAACCGCAACGCAGGCGCTACCCGGAAGATCCGAGAAGCGGTGGGCCAAGCGCGGCAGATCCTCGTCGAGCTCCAAGCGGTTGGCAGTCTGGGTCAATGGATCCAAACGCGCCTGTCGAAAGAAGCGCTGACTGTCCTTGCGTAGCGAGCGGTTCTTCGCAAACAGTCGGCGATGCAGCCGAATCACACGCTCTGCCGCGATCAGTCGGGCTTCGAGCTCGTCGAGCGCAATCGGCTTGCCAATGAAGTCATCCGCGCCGCCCCGCAGTCCCTCGACCAAGTGGCGCCGGTCGGAATGGGCGGTCATCAGCATGAAATACGTGAACCGTTGGGTGCCATCGCTCGCGCGAACCCTGCGGCAAAGCTCCATACCGTCCCGGTTCGGCATGACCCAGTCACTCAGGATCAGGTCGAACGGCTGCTCCTCGTGCGCGTTCAGAGCGCCAACACCGTCGACGGCGAGGTCCACATCGTATCCGAGATCGGAGAGCAGTACGCCAAGCGCCTGCCGCGCCGCGTCGTCGTCCTCGACAACGAGCAGCCGCAAATGTGGTGTCGCGGACATTCAACCGCTTCCGCTGGTTGCGCCCGCCCGCGCAAAGTCGAGACCCGAAACGATTCCGCACAGGTGGCGTTTGGCGTCGAGCACCGCGGCATGTCGCGCTCGGGTCGCGAAAACCTGAGCCGCCGCATGATGCAGTGCGGTGGTTGCCGAGAGCGTGATGAGTCGCCGGGTCATCACTCGCTCCACGGAATCGATGCTGAAGTAGCCCTTGGCTTCCAGAGCTTCCGTCTTGGTGAACACGCCAACGGGCCACTCGTGATCGTCAATTACGATGAGGCCGGTCACATTCGCTCGTTTGAGCTCGTCAACGGCATGGTCCACCGTCGTCTCGAGATGGATCGCGCGCACTGGCGTGCTCATCACGCTCGACACGGGAATCGCAACACGTTCGTCCGCGATCGCCCGGAGCACGTCCCGCGTGCTGAACACGCCGTACAAATGCGCACCTTTCGCAGCAAAGACCCGGTGAACGCCCCGCTCCACCATCAGAGCTGCCGCGCGGCGCACCGTGTCCGTCTCGGGATCGAACAGTGCCACGTCTCGGTGCGCAATTTCGCGCACCAGTCGATCGGGCAAGACCAGCTCGAGGCCGCCGTGGGTGTCATCGAGCTCGACACTGCCGGCGGCGAGCAGATCGGAACGACTGATGACGGCGGCCAGGGGATTTCCCCCATCCGAAACCGCGAGGCTGGACACACCATGCTTCGTCAGCCGGGCCAGGGCCTCTTGGAGTGAAGCCCCGCCATCGATGCTGAACACCGGACTTTGCATGTAGCGGGCAACTGGGCTGGCCAGCATGCAAGAAATCCAGCAATCCGCGTACCAAGCGAAATTCGTCGGGCTTCGGCTTCTTGACGCGCAGCGATTGCGCAAAAAGCGTTCGGAGGCGCAGACCCTTCGTTCCGTCAGCGTCGGCACGCGTACTGCATCCGGTCGACTCATGCGCGTCGACGAAGTGATGAGCGAAGATCCGGTGTGGGTGGACCTCGAGGCTACCGTTGGCGAGTCGATTCGGCGTTTGCTCGAGACCCACGTCCATCACCTTCCGGTGCTGAAGGCTGGTGTGGTGGTGGGGATCGTGAGCGATCGCGATCTGCGGGCGGTCGCTTCGACGCTGCCGGCGCTGCGTGAAGATCCGGGGGGCTGGGCAGCCCGTTCGGATGAGCCGATCGCCAACGTGATGAGCGCGAACGTGTTTTCGGTTCCGCCCGACGCAGACTTGGTCAACGTCGTCGATCTGATGCTCGAGCATCACGTCGGAGCCATTCCCGTCCTCGACCCGGGAAGTGCGAAGCTCCTCGGGATCGTGAGCTACATCGACGTATTGCGAGCGCTTCGGCCCTCGATCTGGGGTGCCTGAGAAGTGGAGCCGCCCGGACCGGAGTTCAATCCGGCGTGTGAGCCATCAGACAATGCGCGTAGCCCGCGCGGCCAGCCTGTCGAACAGCCCGGCGCGATGTTCCGAAAGCTCCTGATCGGCCCAAGCGTAGATCCCGCTTTCTTCACGAGCCGAGTGGTCCTCCAATTTTCGCACTAGATCGTCCGCAACATCTCGGCGCAAGGTTCGCAGATCCGCGCGGATCCCGAGATCGAGAACGAGACGCCGGATCTCTGCGTGCTCGTCACGGATCCGTCGCACGTCGTCCGGGTGGCGGCGCTCGAGTCGAGGCAAGAGGATCTCGTCCTCGGCGTCGAGATGTCGGTTGACCGCTCGTTCGAAATCCGTCCAGACCTCTTGAACGGGTCCCATTTCCGCTCCTTCCACCGCGTTCTTCAACTCATCGAACCTGTGAAGCAACTCTCGGTGATCTCGACGGAAGCGTTCTGAGATGGATTCCATAGGGGCCTCGATGGACTCGACGTTGCACCCGGCGTGCCAATGCTCGTGCACGGCTTGCGCACGCTGACGCGCTCGCGCAGGGTTCGCGCAATGCGCGATCCGCTGATCGGCCATTTCCGGTTGGCACACAGCCTGCAGGTCCACCGTGAACAGAAAGGGCAAGTCCATGGCAACGACGCGCACACAATCCCCAGGCATGGCCCACGCGGAATTGCAGGCGCTGACCGCGTGGTTCTTCGTACTGCTCAGCGTGCTGACCGCGCTCGGCCTCTGGTATGCGGGCGTGTCTTACGTGCTCTGAATCCCGACGGAAGCAGCAGGCAGCAGATCGATTGGCCCACCTGATGCATCCATCCGAAGTGGAGACGACCCATGACCCCCCAAATGAACAAGATTGAAGAGGAGCTCCAGCTCGAAGCCGAGCGAGACATCGCCGATATCGAGCTGGCCCGCGACGAAATCCGGTTGAAGGTCCACCTGGCCGGAATGGACGCCAAGACCAACTGGCGAGAGTTGGAAAAGAAGCTCTTGCTCCTCGAGGAGCGTGCCAATCGTGAAGGCCGACACGTGGCCGAAGCGACACGAACATTGGCCAAGGAACTTCGCCAATCGTTGAACGATTTCAAGGCGCGTCTCTGACCCTGCGCCCGCGAAGCTGAAAACGCCAGCCTCACCGATTCTGCGCAGCGCCGAGAAATGGGACGAATCGCACGTCGCCGAGCTCCTGCACCTCGAACGCGCTCGGCTCGGTTCCGGCTCGCTTTCTTCGCCAGAGCTCGAGTCGTTGCACTCCGGCCTTGGGACCGACAGGGATCACCATTCGCCCGCCGATTGCAAGCTGTTCGAGAAGCGGGCGCGGCACTCGCGGCGGCGCAGCCGTGACCACGATCACCTCGAAAGGCGCTTCTTCGAGCCAGCCCTCGTAGCCATCGCCCTGGAAGAGCTCGACCCGATCGGAATCGTAGCCCGCCGCCCGAAGCTGACGTTTCGCGAGCGCCGCGACCTCGGGCAGATATTCGACGCTGAACACTTTCTTGCAGAGCTCGGCGAGCACCGCGGCTTGGTATCCGCTTCCCGTGCCGATCTCGAGGCACCGGTCGCTTGGCGTTGGCGCTACCGCCTCCGTCATGGAGGCCACGATGTACGGCTGGCTGATGGTCTGCCCAAACCCGATGGGCAGCGGTTGGTCTGAGTAGGCACGCTTCGTGGAGGGTTCAGGCACGAAGGCATGACGGCGCACTCTGCGCATCGCATCCAGCACTCGTGGGGCTTTCACGCCGCGGGTTTCGATGGTTTCGCGCACCATCTGCTCGCGCTCCCGAGCAAATTCTTGCTCGGATTTTTCACCCCGACAACCAATCGCGCTCGCGATCACCGGAAAGAACAGAACCATTGCGCAGCCGTGCGGTAGCGACATTTCAGGTCACGGATCGCCTCGAGGAGCCCGTCATGAGGTGCGCAGCAACCGTCACCAGTGCCAAAAGGACGAAGGCACCCACACCCCAGTACCAACGGGTGGCGAAAGCCGCGACGAGCCCCATCCCGGCACCAGCAACGAGCCACATCGTCGTGCTCCAGTCGTTCTGATTTCGTGCCATGGCTCACACTCCCAACTGCGCGGCGACGGGCGGCAACGAACGAGAGAGCTCCTTTGCAGGGATCCAACCGGCGACAACGTCGGTGAGGCGCCAGCAGGCCACCTCGATTCTCACCGCCACCAGATTCGGAAGCGCCACCATCGATGCGCTGGCAGGCGTCTTTTCCGCGATTGCCTGACGAATCGCATCGTGCTGCGGCTCCACGAGCTTGGCGCTGCCTTCCGCTTGCGCAAAGAGCGAAAAGGCATTTCCGTTTTCGATCATGACCGCAACGCGGGGGTTGGCGCGCAGGTTGCTCAGCGTACGGCCCCGAGCCTCGAGCAAGACATGGAGTGCGTACGGCCCGTCTGCGGCAAAGAACGCCGCAGCAACCCACGGCGCGCCGCGATGGGTCGCGGTAGAGAGCTTCACGGTAGCGCTCGCGTTCAGGAGCTGAATCAGCGCTTCTTCGAGCATTGCTTTCCGTCCTGTTCAGGGTCTGCCTAGACGAGTGCAAACGTCGTGCCCGTGATATCGACGGTAACCACGGCAGCGCGCGTGCACGACTTGCGAACCCTCGGCTCCGGACGCAAGAGCTGCGCTCAGTCCGAGAGCAGCTGTCTCCCGAGCTCCGACAGATCCGCGAGCGAGTGGACGTCGTGGCAGAGCTCCGGGATGCGAGTTCGCGCAACGTCGTCCGATAGCGTCCGTTCCAGCTCACGCCAGTGACGCTCCTCGGCGCGCGCCATCAAGAGCGCATCTCGATGGATCTGCCGCAGCCAGGTCACGCTCTCCGAACTGGCCCCGTCCGATTCGAGGTCGCGAAACGCTGCGTCGTCCTCGACTCGACTCTGGGCGTGAAGCTCGGCGGGAAACGGGTGGACCCGGTTCTGCACCACGGCCCGGAGGGGAACCCCGAGGCGGGTCATGCGGGGTCCGAGCGACTCGACACCCGCCAGCGCATCCGGTCCGGTCACCAGAACGAAGGCGGTTCGATCGCTTCGCAGAAGTGCGCGTGATTCGATGGAGCGCCGGCGGATCGCGTCGAACAAGTTCGCGAACGAGGAGACGAAGGCCGACACGTCTCGGAGCGCCTCCCGCCCGGTTGCGCGCTCGATGCGAGCGAAAAATCTCGCTGCGCGCGGATGCGGGCGCGTGAGCACGCCCATCACCTCGGGTGCGAGCAATCAATCGATTCGATCGGGCGCACGAACGAAGTCGAGGGAGTGCGCCGCGGGCGGCGTGTCGAGCACGACCAAATCGTACCTTCCAGATTCGTGGAGCCGACAGAGCTCCTCGACCGCGACGTACTCGGTGGAGCCCGCGAAGTGGCGCGAGAGCTGCCGATAGAAGGGGTTGTCGAGGATGGCTCGTTCGACGGCCACGCTCGGCGCGTGGCGGCGCACGAAGGCGTCCCACGCGCCACGCTGCTCCAGCATTCCGGCGTCGAGACGACCCAAGAGCTCGAGATTTTCTCGTGCGAAGAGCGCTTCGCCGATGGGCACGATGCCACTGCCGAGGTCGATTCCGAGCGCTCGACCCAGGGCACGGGCCGGATCGATCGTGAGCACGACTGCACGCCGGCCGCGCAGAGCGCCGCCGACGGCAATCGCCGCCGCGAGGCTCGTCTTGCCCACGCCCCCGGTGCCGATGCACACGACGAGCTCATGCTTTGCGATGACCTCGCGAAGACTCATTCGAGCTCCTTTCCCAGAAACCGAGCGAGCTCGTCGACCTCTCGCGGACCGAATGGGTCCGCGGAAAGGCGAGGCAGACGGAGCGCCGAAGCACCCGTAGCGTGCTCGAGCTCGAAAATGCATCGCTCCTGGATCCGGATCCAACCGAGTGCTCGCTGCGCAACGAGCAGCATGCCGCGGCCCCACTCGGTTCGGGTCAGCTGGTCGAGGGTTTCATCGACTCCCCGAGGAGGAGCGGGGATACAGCGGTTCACAATCACTCGACCGAGCGGGAGGCCAATCTCGTGCTGGATACGACGCATGCTCTCGATCGCTTCCCGAATCGGCATCTCCTCTGCGGTGGTCACGACGTGGACTTTCGTCGACTTCGGATCGGACAGGAGCCTGTGCACCCGATGGGCTTCGCGGTGGACCCGTCCTCGACGAAAAGTCGCCTCCGTCGCCGCCGGCATGCGCAGGTACTCGAGCGCGTGCCCGCTTGCCCCCGCGTCGACGACGATTGCGTCCCACCCCGTTCGCAGCACGAGCTCGTCGCGCACCTTTCCGATGGCCATGAGCTCCTTCACGCCGGGCGCGGCCTGGACGAAGGCGTCGTAGAGCGGATGCGCAAAGACCCGATCCGCGAGAGCACCGAGGTGAACCTTTCGCCGGAGGTACTCGGCGAGGGCCGCCGCTCCGTCGAAGTACGACGCGCAAACGCCCGAGCCTGTCTCCACGATGGCGCCGGGCTCCGATAGCTCGACGCCCAATGCGCGCCCGAGGCCGCCGGGAGCATCGAGCTCGACGGCAAGCACCCGCGCTCCGGAGCGGACCAGCTCGAGGGCGAGGGCGGCGGTCAGAGTCGACTTCCCGACGCCGCCCTTGCCGAGCACGAAGTGGAGGCGGCGTTTTCCGAGCTCAGCCAAACAGAACGAGCCCCGCTCCCGCCCCAATCGCCAAGAGCACGAACGAAAGCAGCGTCGATGCCTGGGCGGGGACCATCTCCTGGGGCACTTCGGGGAATTTCAAAAGGCGGACCGCAGCGCGAATTCCCAGGGGAAGTCCCAAGAATCCCCCGAGCACTCCCAACGGCAAGCCGACGAGAGGAAGCAGCGCCATCCAGACGTAGGTGAAACCGATGAGCCCCGCGAACACCCGCGATGCCCTCACCCGGCCGAGCCGCACGACCAGGGTCCGTTTGCCCGCTGCGGCGTCGGCGCGCGCATCGGGAAACTCGTTGATCCACAAGAACGCCATGATCGCCAGCCCCAGCGGCAGTGACACCAGGACCACCTCGGGCGAAACGGTGTGACGCTGAACCAGGTACGTTCCACAAGCGATGATCGGTCCGTACGCCAGCGCTACGGCTGCCTCACCCATCCCGCGGTACGAAAGTGACAACGGTGGCGCGTGGTAGAAGAACGCTAGCGCGACGCCGGCGACCCCGAACCAGAGTACGCGAGGCTCACGGACAAACACGATGGCGAGCCCGGCGGAAATCCCGAGCGAGTAGAATACGAGTGCCATCAGCGCACACTCTCGGCGGGTCATCAGACCGTCGACGAGAACTCGTTTGCCTCCGCTGAACGGCGTTCGCTCGTCGCTCACGAGACCCTGATCGGCGCCCGAGTCCCAATCGAAGATCTCGCCGGAAGCGTTCTTGGCCGCCTCGATGAAGAAGATCCCCAGCACGGTGACGAGCAGCCACGGCCATGAAATTGCGCCCTGCCAGGCAGCCGCGGATGCACCCAAAATCATCGACGCGACCGACGCCAAAGTGATCTTCGGATCCGCGACGCGCCATATGCCGGACAGAACGTTTCCGCTGGTGCGCTGCGGGGAGAGGGTTGTCACAGGGTTCGCGTGCTCAATCGTCATGACGATACCTCCGCCAAACAGAAGACGAGCGCGGGGACCACTACGTTGTCGCTACCGCGGGGAGCCATGGCCTCACCAATGGCAGCGCCGACACCGAGCCCCGCGGCCGCGGGAAAGGAGATGGTTTGGCCGAAGCGCCAAGCGGCGACACTGACTCCCAGCATCGCGAAGAACGCGACGGCGAGAGAGCCTTCGAGCGTCTTGTGCTTGGCGCCGAAGGCGCGAAAGCGATGGGTTCCGAAGCGGCGTCCGATGAACCCACCGATGCCGTCGCCCAGAGACAGGGCGAGGAGCGCCGCCGCGGCGGGAAAGGGATCGCGGGTGAGCCCGGCCCAGGTGAAGAGCGCGTAGGAGAGTGTGTAGATAGAAAGTCCACTCCACCGCTCGTCACCGCTGGCAAAGGTGTTGCGGAAGCGCGCCACACGGCGACTCGATCTGGAGAGGAGCGGGACGCTGAGCGTGGCGAGCGCTGCAAGACACACGATCGCCAGCGGCGCGATTCGTCCGTGGAACAGCGGCCAGCCGAGGACCCACACGCCGGTGCCGACGTGCAGGAGATCGCGAACATAGGTGCTCGCGAGCCCGAAATGGTGAAGGAGCGCGCAACCACCAATCCCGGCTGCCCCCACCGAGACGGCAATCACGGACACGAAGAGGTCGTTCACGCGGCCCTCCCGTGTCGACTGCGCTCGTCCATCGCGTGCACCGCCTCCAGCCCCAACGTCGCAGCCAGTTCGGTGCCGATCCCCCGCCCGCCAGCGCCGTCACCAGCGAAATACAGACCGGCAACGGGCGTTTCGACCGGCAAGCGATCCCTCCCCACCTGACCGGGAAACTGCCCGTTGGAAATCGCAGCGTTGTTGCTCTTGCCCATCCACACGCCGAGATCGGGTACGGGGTTGAACTCCACGAAGAGGAGCTCGTCGCGAAGGCCGGGCACGACCTCGGCGAACGCGTCCAAAATGCGCTCGCGCCAGCGTTCCGGCGGATCGGCCGGATCGTCTCGCACCGGACCGTAAATGCTCGCCACCACCAGCTGAGCGCCCTCGGGGCCGAGCGACGGATCGTAGTTCGTGGGCACCGGAGCGTAGATCGCCATCGGATCGGAGATGCGCCCGTGGTCGATGGCGGAGACCGTGCGCTGCATGAGCTCGAGGCTGAGATCCTCCATCGTGTACCCGCCGAGCGAGACCCCCGCGATCAAGCAACCTTCGTCGATCAGCGGGCGCCGCAAGCCGAACTTGATCTGGTGTGCGTTGCCCGAGCCACGGATGGCACGCACCCGCGCGACGTATTCGGGCGGGAGATCAACGTCCTCGAGAAGCGGGAGCACATCCCGCGGGGCCATGTTGCAGACGACGTTGGGCGCGCTGTATTCGGCCCCGTCCTCCGTCGTGACGAAAAGTTCGTCGTAGCGTCGGCGGATAGAAACGACACGGTGATTCTCGACGATGTCTCCCCCGGCGGGAGCGACGAGACCGAGCAGTGCGGAAAATGATGCTGTCCATCCCGCCTTCCACGTACGAAAGACTGTAGGAGGCGATCACCCAGCGCAGGCAGCGGATCGATTCTCCGGCCGACACTTGCCACGGTGGCAAGACAAAGAAGATGCTGGCGAGGAAGCTGAACAGGAAATACGCGCCGGGATGCTGGGTGTGCGCTCGAATGAACTCGTCGAGCGTCTTGCGATCCCAGCGACGAAGCTCCGCCTCGGTCAGCGTGAACACCTGGAACAGCATGCGTCCAAGAGATGCCATCTCGCTCGGAGAGAGTCCGAGCCGGTGAGCCGCTTCGAGCGCATAAGCCGGAAGCTGGCGGCGCTTCCCGGGCGCGGCGATCTCGAACATGCCCCGTGACCGAACCGGAATGGGATGGGTGATGAATCGCGGCCTCCTCTGGCCGAGCTCCCGGAGCGTCTTGCCCAGCGGGCCCTTTTCTCCGCGCGAGATCAGGTGGCTGCCAACGTCGATCTTGAAGCCGTCGCGGGTATAGGAAGCCAGGATCCCCCCAGGGCGTTGTTCTTCTCGATGACCAGCACGGACTGTCCGCGCCTCGCCAGCGTTCCGGCGACGACCGAGCCCCCGACGCCGCTACCGACGACGATGGCGTCGTAGCGAGTCTTTCGCCGCGAAATCGAGAGTCGGGAATGGGGACCGGTGACATCTGCAAACCTTGCGTGCGCGCCGGAGGCCGACGCAGGAGTTGCGCCCGATAGGGGTCAAACTCGATTCACACGCAGGAAGCTGCAGACGCCGTGCCACCTGCTTTCGCGCGCTTCGTTTCCGCCACGCCTCAACTTCCGGCCGGGATCTCGTAGACGACCAAAGCCCCAAAACCGCCGCGACGCTCTTCGTGTGTGGCCGGATCGCTCGCGTACTTGATGTCGCCGACTACGCCGTCCTCGGAGACGATCCGGTCGAGGAGCAGGTTGAAATTTTCCTCGAATTTGCGCGCGTCGTGCTCATACACGTGCGCGACCTTGAGTAGAGTCTTCATGCACGCCGTTTTGCACGCCCCGTGCCGCCAACGTCAAGCGACCTGCGAGGCCGCCTTGCGCAAGCACCGTTCCCCACAAAACGTCCGACCATCCGCCGTGATGCTGCGCGCGAGGATGCGACAACCGCACGACTCGCACCAGTTGGCTAGGTGGTGGATGGCGCAGGCGAAGCAATCGAACGTGTAGACCCTACCGCTTGCTCTGATCTCCAAGGCGTCGTCACAGTGGTTCCCGCAGCTGTCACATCGCGCCATCCATCCTCCTTGGGCCACACAACGCTTGCAGGTCCCGTACCAGCGGAGCGAACAGCGGATCTCGCCGTCGTTGGGAGCTTTGGGTCCCAGGCTCGGCGAAGGCTTTGCGCGTGACCTAAGTCCTGGTCAGGGCTCCTCGGCGAAGAAGCCCGGCCAACATCCGGATGGCGTTGTGCTCGGGGATCCGCGTCCGGTCGAGGATCTCGAAAACCGTTGCACCGCCTTCGGCCAGGGCGAGAAGCTCCGCGGATTTCGGGGAAAGGTTCAGTGTCGCGGGACTGTGTCCGAGCGCCGTGACGTTCAGGCGACGATTCCGGTCCCCAACACGCGCCCCGAATACTTGTCGAGAGAATGCCATGGCACCCCGCAAGACCTCATAGGCTTCCGGGTCGTGGCCGAAGACGGCGAGCTCGAACAGCGCCTCCATGTGCGTGACGGCGGCGTCGAGGTGTTCGGCAGCCCAGGCGGAACGCGCAGCGAGAAGCTCGGCGGCGGCGGAGAGCCGCGGGGGATGGGAGGAGGGTTTGGGTGTCGGAGCGGGGTCCACGTTCCTCGGCGCTGCAATGCTGTAGAGCCCGGCATGCTGGCTTGTCGGAACGTTCACATCCACACCAGCATGGACGGCCGCATTCTCCAGAGCCCAAGCGAACTGTGAGATGCTCGTAAAGCGATCGGCCGGCTCTCGCGAGAGACCTCGGTGAACCGCTGCATCGAGCAAGCTCGGGACCCACGGAGCCACTTCGTTCAAACGAGGAGGGTCCTTGGTCACGATATTTTTCATGATTTCAGCCGGATCTTGGCCAGTGAACGGCAACTCCCCGGACAGCATCTCGTAGACGATGACCGCCAGCGCGAACTGATCGACTCGTGAATCGATGTTCTTGTCCGCGCGAGCTTGTTCTGGGGCCATGTACGCGGGGGTTCCGATCGCAACGTCCCGACTCGTGAGCCTGCGTCGGACGCCACGCGTGGTCCTCGAGATCCCGAAGTCCAGAAGCTTCACGAACTCGTGCTCGCCGAGGGCATGCTGCAGGAACACGTTTTCCGGCTTGAGGTCCCGATGTACGATCCCATGCTGGTGGGTGCTCGCTAGCGCCGAAGCGATCTGGGAGGCGATGGAGATCGCAGTGGGGATCCGAATCCGCCGCTCACGAACGAATAGCTCTGCAAGCGTCTCGCCTTTGAGAAGCTCGAGCACCATGAAAAGATCGCCATTTTCCGTCTCGTCCACATCGAACACCTGAACGATGTGTGGGTGAGCGAGGGAGCCGACGATCTCTGCCTCCCGCCGAAATCGCTCCAACAGCTCGGGGTTCTTCGCGTTGTGCGACAGCAACATCTTGATCGCGACACGTTCCCCGAGATTGATCTGCTCTCCTTCGAAGACTCGCCCCACCCCGCCGTCCGCCAGCGGGCGAAGGATCCGGTATCGACCATTCAAGATTCGACCCGCCACCACTTCTGGGGGCTTGGGATCCAGCGGGTTGGAAGCGGCCTCCGTGACCATCATCATGGGATCTTGGCCTCGTCGTATTTGCCCGGATATCCACACCCGGCGCTTCCCGGTATCCAGACCAGAGCCCCAAATTGCGAGGTCATGATCGATCTGCGTTGCACGAGGCGTGCCTCCCCTCGCGAGCGGCGAATGAGCCGGACGCGCCGCGCAGACTGCGCGTTCAGCCCTGGCCACACTGCAAGACTTGCGGCGAGCCCACCCCGTCGGCGAGACAGCTAGCGCGACTCCCAGGTCGCCCACCCGACGGCGACCGAGCTCAGATGCGCTCTGGAATACCAGACTTTCGTCGCATGGCGGTGCGCTCGAAACCGGCGAGTGCGCGGAGCACGTCCATCGACGTGATGATGCCAACGAGTTGAGACTTCTCGTCGAGCACCACGAGGCGGTGGATCCCTTCGAACGCCATCAGATGGATCGCGCTCTCCAAAGGCTCGTCGGGTCCGATGGAAAACGCCATTGGCATCATCGCATCCTCTACGCTACCGACTAGCTCACCCCGACCGGCTCGCTCCACGACGTCGGTCTTGCTGAGGATCCCGACGACGCGTCCCGCAGCATCGCATACGGGCGCTCCTCCGATGTCGAGCGCCGCAAGAATCCGCGCGGCCTCGCCCAGCGATTGATCGCGCGTCAGGGAAATGACGTCGGACTGCATCACCGCGCAAACCGGGGTCACGCTCACCTCTTTTGGAGTTCCGTCCGCGAGGTTCATGCGCCGTTCAGTCCGCAAACGCGTCCTGTGCTGCGCGAAGCACATCCGTGTAGCTCACGATCCCGACGAGCTCTTGGGTTCCGGGGCTTACGACGGGGACTGCACCGAATTTCTGGTCGAGCATCAAGTCGATGAGCTCGGAGACATCCGTTGCCGTCGTGACCGAGACCACGTCTCCGCTCATCACGCTGGAGATTGCCCGAGAAAGGCGCGCTGCAACCGCTTGGGGCTTGTCGAGCTCGGTCATCGCTGGCACCAGGAACGCACGCAGATCACGATCGCTGATGATCCCGACGAGCTCGTCGCCGTCGATGATCGGCAAGTGGCGCACGTCCTGCTCGAACAGGATCTCGATCACCTCGCGAATGCTCGTCGTCGAGCTCGCAGTGATGGGGTTGGCGGTCATGATTTCTTCGACGATCATGTGAATCCTCCAAGTCTGCAGTCGAGGAGAGCAACCAGCGTTCCAAGCAAAAATCCCGCCGACGCAGTCGAGAGACGCGCAATTGCTGCGACGCTCGTCAGCGTGCCCGCAAAGGTTGCGCGAGCGGGGTCGCTCAGCAAGCCAAAGGCGGCATCGGTCCTCGAGGCCCGGAGCTTGCTCCTGGGTGACCATGTCCGAAGGTTGGAGCTCCATTCTACTCGCAACCGACTTCGGCACGGCTGCTAGTCGAGCTCTGTCCGATGCCGCGCTGCTGGCTCGGACGTTTTCGGCGGAGGTGAAGGTCATTCACGTCCTGGCGGCCCACGAACCGTCGTCACCGAGCATTGAAACCGCTCTGGAACGAGCCCTGCAAGCGTTGCGCGAGGCCGGAGCTCGGGCGGAAGAGGGAACCATCGCCCGGGGGAGTGCCGCTGAAACCATCTTGCAGCGGGCGGACGCTCGGAGCGACGTGATTGTCATCGGAGGCGGCGATGGGTCGCGGGCCCGATTCACGACGGGACCCACCGCGGAAACGGTGGCGCGATTCGCGCACCAACCGGTGTGGATCAGTCACACGGAGCAGCACGCGCACATCGGGCGTGTGCTGTGTGCCGTGGATCCGTCACCAGCGTCCCGGGAGGCGCTGGGACTCGCGTTCGAGCTCAGTCGGCGTTTCGGTGCAACGCTGGAGCCCGTGCACGTTTGGGAAGGTCCCCATGGCCGAGAGCACCGGCTCGCGCAGCTGGGAGAGCTCCTGACCCATGCCGGGATCGACGGGGCCACGCTTCGGCTGGTTGAAGGCCGCCCGAGCGACGAGCTCCGCAAAGTGGTGGTCGAAACCCGAGCGGACTTGTTGGTCATGGGGCGCGTCGGCACCACGGGTTTGCGGCGAGTGTTTCTCGGAGGAACCGCCGAGCGACTGCTCCGAGCACTCCCCTGTGCTCTTTTGCTCACGAGCCCGAAAGCGCCGTGATCAGGTGCCGTTGTACTGAAAGATCAGCTCCGCAACTTTTCCGCTGCCCTGATCTTCGTACGCCGTAAACGAAGTCGGCGTGCTCGTGTAGTCGAAACTCGCACTTGCAGTGGCGGGACACGTGATGCTTCGCGTGATGGTCACGCCGCTGACCACGTACGTGCCCGTTGTCGTCGTATCCATGGTGGCACTGCCGTCGTGCTCCACGGTCTTCAGCTCGTTCCCCACCAGCCGAACGGTCCGCCAGAACGATGTGCCGGTCGCACCGCCGTACAGATTCACAGCGACCAGGTGGTAAAAGCCCTCCACGATGGCGCCGCCTTGGGCCTGAGGCGTGGTGAGGGAGCTCGGGATGGGATTGACCGACGCACCGAGCTGCGTCAGGTAATTGCACGCACCGCTCGCAGCCCCTGCAGAACCACCAGCTCCCGCGACTCCTCCTCCGCCCGAAGTGCCTCCGCCGCCCGCGGCGCCAGCGCTCCCGCTCGAGCCCGACGCGCCCGATACGCCCGCCGATCCACCGCCAGTCCCGCCGGTCGCGCTGCTGCCACCGGCGCCGCCACTGCCGCCAGAGCCACCGGTCGCGGCGCCGCCTCCCGAACCCTCGTCGCCAATGGGAGCCTCGTCGTCCTGGCACGCAACGCTGGTCGCCAGCATACCGAGACACAGAAACGCGCCGAGCAGTCGGCAGCTGTCATTACGGCGAAGCATTGGCTCATTGTCCGGCAGCGATGAAGATTTGTAAATCCGCGAGCCGAATGGAATCTCGTTAGGATGAGCTCGGGCATGTTCCTCCGGACAAAGGCAAGCTGGCTCACGGTGCTTCCGCTTTGGGTCGCGTGCACCGCGGAGTCATTGCCCGCGCGGCAGAGTCCTGCCGCGGTGCGCGTCGCTTCCGCCGACCCCTCGAAAAGAAGAAGCAGCGACACCCCGGCTCCTCGTTCCAAAGGCTGCGTGATTCGGGGTGCCCGAAGCGTTCGTTCCAGTTCGACAACGACTACATTCGGCCCCCCCAAGGACAGGAGCTGTTCCTGGAAAGCGAGGCTCTCAGCGAACCGATTCTGGAGACCCGGGACCACGGGTGGAAGCCGTCGGACCTTCCAATCGTCGACGACTCCTGAGCAGCGGTCACCTGTCGCGGGGACCGACGTTCGCTGACGGCGAGGGCGCAGCGTCCGTCTTCTCCGCTTTCACGGCCGGCTCGGCGGACGCGCTCGGAGCAGGAGCTGTCGCGAGTGCGGTGAGATCGACCGGGGGAGGACCTCCCGTGACCGGCGAGCTCTCCTCGGTCGGATCAGGACTGGGCGCGACGAAGATCCACTGACGCTTCCAAACGAAGAGCGCGGCTACGAGCCCGCCGCCGATGAGCAACCCGATCGTGAGCGCGAGCGCGAAGCCTCTTCGGGGAGGCGGTGGCGCGAGCGATGCATCCAGAGACGTCGAACGCAAGCTCGTCGCGGGTGGGAGCGACGGATGCGACGGGTTCGACGGGGAGACGGGGGGTAGCGACGCGTGCGACTGATTCGATGGCGAGACGGGCGGGAGCGACGGGTTCGATGGGTTCGATGGGTTCGATGGGGAGACGGGCGGGAGCGACGGGTTCGATGCGTCGGCGGCCGAAGGATGCGAGTCATCCGGCAGCGTCGCCGCGAGGTTCGACGACGAGGCACTCCGAGCGGGCTCGGCGCGCGGTGGAGCGGCGACCTCGGGTGCGGACGGCTGAACCAGCTCCGGCGGAAACGTTCCGCTTCGCAACTGAGCCAGATGCGCCATCACGTCTTCCGCGCGCGCATAGCGCTCCTTGGGTCCCCGCTGCACCATCTTCATCACGATGGCCTCGAACCCTTTGGCGAGTTGATCGCTCCGGCCGGTGGAGAGCGGCGGCGGATCGTTGATGAGCTTGTGGCGTGCCAGGACCGCGTCGGTGAGGTCGCCGAAGATGTGCTCCCCGGCGACAGCTCGATACAGCATCGCGCCGAGGGCGTAGATGTCCGCCGCACCCGTGACCCCGCTCGAGTTCAGGATTTGCTCGGGCGCCATGTATTCGAGCGTGCCGACGGCGATGTCGGCGCGGGTCAGAGCCGTGACTTCCTCGCCGTCCCGGTCCAGGCCCATGAGACGACTCATCCCGAAGTCGACGATGACCGAGTTCTGCCGTCCGCTCGGCAGCTTGCGCAAGATGATGTTGCCGGGTTTCAGATCGCGATGGATGATCTGTTCGCGGTGCAAATCCGCGATGCCACCGAGGACATCCCAGCCGACTTGGATCGTCTCTTCCACGCTGAGCGAAGTCCTCTTCAGAATTTCGTTCAGCGCTTCGCCGTCGACGTACTCGAGAACCAGAACCAGCCCGAACTCTTTGTCGGACATGAAGTCGACGACTTTGGCGACGTACTGGCTGCGGATCCGCGACAGGAAATCGGCTTCCCGCTTGAAACGAGTCACCAGCTCCCGGTGCGCCGAAGCCGCGGGGAGGAGCGTCTTAATTGCGACTTTTTCTCCGTCCGAGAATCTTTTCCCCCAGCCAGACTTCGCCGACGCCGCCGGCACCGAGACGGCGCTCCACGCGGTACTGCCCGCCGATGACCGCGCCCGGGGTGACCTCCACGGGGCGATGCTATCAGGTCCGGGGACAGTGATTGCTCGGCCGAGCGCCCGGTCTCTGAAGCTCGCGAAAATCGTGGCCTCAGCCGCCGTCTATGCTCGGTCCTGCGTCGGCGACGGCCGTGCACTCACCCCCGGAGCACATCTGATCCGTCGGGCATTTCACACCGGTGCAGGGATCGATGACGCACGTCCCCGTCGTGGGATCACACCACTGTCCGGCTTCGCAGGCCGGTCCGCCATCCGCCTGACAGAGATCGATTTCACATCCATAACCGCCTTCGTTCGTCACTCGACAGACCTGGCCGGTAGGACAGTCGCTGCTGCAGCCGGTAGATACGCAGGCGCCATTCACGCACGTTTCTCCAGTCCCGCATGTCACGACAGCGCAGGACTCGAAGCAGCCGGACGCCGAGAAATCCGCGTTGGGCTTGCAGGCCTGATCGGCCTGGCAAGAATTCGGATCGCACGGGTCGTCCACGCACGCTCCCTGATTGCAGAGCTTGCCGGTGTCACAGCCAGGGGCGCAGGCGCCGGTCAGAGCTCCCCCTCCACCCGAGCCACCGGTGCCGCCACCACCGATGCCAATGCCGCCGAGTCCGCCACCTCCGGCCTTGGATCCTCCAGCGCCGCTGGCTGCGTCCGCTCCGCCCGAATCTGCGCTCGGTACTTCCGGCTGCGGATTGAGATCGCAACCTGCAGGGGCGCAGAACAGCGCACTCCCGATGAGGGCAAGCCAAGCGACCCGACGAAAGCTCACGCGGAAAGCTTACACCGGAGCCGCTCGCGACGCCGCTTTCGATGGAGTTTCACGCGCCTGGGCGCTCAGCGTGGGCGCAAAAGTTGCGGTCTCACCCGGTACTCATCTGATGATCGGTGGCTCGTAAATCTTCTTCACCGCCGCGCCACCAACGAACGAGTACGTGTCGGCGTTCCCATACCCATAGGCCGTGATGCCGAACGGCGCATCGCCCGACAGCCGATGGACACCTGCGGGGATCGGGCAGCGCCGCGATTCGTAGCTCTTGCCATCGAGCGTGCCCGCTGCGTTCACGTCGCAGTCGCTCGGCACGACGTTGTCGATCGCGACCTTGGTGCCGACCTCGGCAGCGATCACGACGAAGTTTTCGCTCCAGCCTTCCGGTGAAAGGAACACGTACTCGGCGCGCGCTTGCTCGACGGGCGGAAACAGGGTGAAGGACGGGTCGCCCTTGGGAGTACCGCTCACGTAGTCCTGCGCCACCAAGAACTGGCCCACCAGAATCGGTTTGTCCGAGCTCACGATCGTGTCGCTCTGGGTCCAGGTCTCCTTGACGTCGCCGGGGGCGATGGTGAACTGGTCGAACGGAGGTGGAAGGTTGGTGGTGACCTGTGCAGTCTCAGCAGCACCCACGAAGCGCAAGATGTCGGGTTCTTGGTAGGAGCTGAACTGGGAACGGACCGGACTTCGGGTGATCACGTACTTCATGCCAATGGATTCGAGGGGGAAGAGTTGCTCTTCCAGGTGCTGCAGACAACAGCCTCCGCTCTCTTCGTTCCATGTCGGCGGGAGCGGAGCATCCTCGGGCAGCCCGATACCACTCGACTCCGTGCCACTGAAGACCGCCACTGGCTTGTCCGCCAGGACGACGCTACCGGTCATGTCCGCGCAGTACGGCGGTGCCGTCATGGTGAAGCACTCTTGAAACGTGGAATCATCCGACTCCAGGTTCAACACGTCGAAGGGCCCGATCTCGACCTCGATGGGCGTGCCCGCCGGGGTCGACGCGATCGGCGCATTTCCCTTGATGCGCCAGTAGGGCCACACGGTGACGTGGGTGTTCGATTGGGTTCCGACGACCGTGATGTAGGAACGCTCGACGAATGCGCCGGGCGAAGGAAACGAGTGCGCGGCAGGCCAGCCGATGACGCGGTACTTCGTCCCGAGCGACGTGGTCGGGATGAGCAGCGAGGCATCCGTCGAGAAATTGTGAACCACGTTGTTGAATTGGTAGATGACGATCGGCGCGGTACTGGTGATGTGAAATGCAGCCGAGCTGAGGCAGGTTCCCGGCGCGTCATGATCGTTGGGAAACGCGCCGCAATCCACTTCGCGGGTCGGCATGTTCACCTGGGATAGCTCGCCCGGCTTCAGGCTGCCTTGCCACACGGCGCTGCCCTGCACCGGAGATCCCTGCGGAGCATCGTTCTGTTCGATGAGCACGTTGGCGTCCGCCTGACCCGCGTTGGCAATGACGAGCGCCATCGGGGCCGAAGCGGGATCCGTCGGAAGATCCGCCATGTCGAGATCGACGGACCAGAACTCACACCCGATGTTCGAGGGCTCGGCTGCGGCCGCCGCACAGCCGTTCTTGCACACGCCCTGATCGCAGATCTCGCCGCCCGCGGTATTGCAGGCTTGCACCAGCTTGCCCGGCTGGCCGATGGCGTCGCACTCGTGAACCTCGGAGCCAACGCACTGGGTGTTCGCCGCCGAACACGCCGTACAGCCGACGTCGGGAGTGCAAGCCGCTGGGCATTGGACGACGTGCTGCTCCCCGCCGTCGCAGGAAACGTAGGCGTGACCCGTACAGCTGCCGCACGTCGCGACTCCCCCGGTACCAGAATCGTTGGACACGCCGCCGGCGCCACCCGTTTCCGACCCGAGCGCTCGCTCCGTTGCTGCGCTGCACGACACGACCGACAGAGCCACCAGCGCAGAAACAGCGGAAGTGGCGGCCAGCATCGCTCTCGTCCTCGCTCCGAGACCCATTGCTTCCTCCTCGCTGGTTGGGGGCGCTGACTCCAAAAAGCGATCAATCGTCCTTGTCGAGGGCAATTGTGACATCAATCCCCACGAAAGGCCGGATGCGAGGGACTTCGATGGCCGTGTATTTTTCTCCGTCGCGTTCGGCGACGAATCGCGTCTCGATCCAGTCGAGATCCGCTCCCAGCACCGCCCAGATGCCGAGCTCTCCGAAAAAGAGTCCTCCTCCTCCGAGGGCACGAGCCACGAAAGCAGCATCCCAGCGCGGGTGACCGGTCACCACCGTGCCCGAGACGCGCGTTGGCGAAGTGTGAGTGAGATCCGCGCCCATGCCCAGGGCGCCGCACAAACCGAACCCATCGTCGCGGAACGTCAGCCGGGCGAGCCCCCTCATGGAAAGAGCCTGGATTTCGGCTCCCAGGCGATCTCCTTCGACTCGATCGGGGAGGCGGTACTGCAGAGTCAAGCGTCCACCGAAAGCGATCGCATCACGGGTCGAAACCCCCGCCAAGATCCCCGGGCCGTGCCACAGCGTCTTTGCATAGAGCTCTCCCTCGTAAAATCCCCCTGCCTCGATCGCCAGAGCGCGGCGTGGAGGAGGCACCGGAATGGGCGATGGCTTCTTCGCTTCCGATTTCTTTGGCTTGCGCGGTACCTCCCTCACTTCCGGCTTCGTCTCCGGCAACAGAATCGCCCGAGCTTCCTCTCGCGAAATCCCGATGGTGGCGCCCGCGAGCAGAGCTTCGACCGCCGACCGAACGATCTGCGCAATCTCCTCGCGCTCGACCTCGTCGAGTCCGCGTTCGAGGGGGACGTTCCGCACCAGGATGCGCTCCCATGCCGAATCGACGAAGTAGAGCGTCACTTTCTCCGGACGGGAGAGATCGACCCAGACCCGGACGAACGCGTCGCTGCTGGAGGCTCCGCGATCGACCACCGTTTTCGGATCCACCTCGGTGGCGCGGGACATGAGAACCTGGATCGGAAGGCGACTGAGGGGCTCGCCCAGCGCCGTCTCGACGAGCGCCACCCGCTCGTCGGGACCGGCCACCACCACCTCCGTGCGCCGAGCCTCCTCGGCCCAGGCCCGGGGAACCCAGAAAAAATACGCAATACAAACAAGTAATTGCAGCGCTCGCCGGGTCACGTGATCGCTCCGGGCACCACGCGCCCCCCACCCCTGTAGGCGCCAGTGGAACGAGTGCTCGAAATCATGCTCCCCGAGGATACTACCGTCGTGGAGAGTCGAGCTGCCGAAGCCGCCAATCCCCTCGCGCTGCTCGCTACCCGGGCCCGCGAAGGAGACCAGCAAGCCACGCGCGGGCTCCTCGTGGCCCTCGGACCTCGCTTGCTACGC
Source organism: uncultured delta proteobacterium (assembly GCA_963781505.1). Taxonomy (GTDB): domain Bacteria; phylum Myxococcota_A; class Polyangia; order Polyangiales; family Polyangiaceae; genus JADJKB01. Next base: position 251,267 of record CAWAHB010000006.1, read on the forward strand.
GTCGTTCGGGGCGTGCTCGGATCGGGCCATCCGGAGCTCGAGGACACTCTCCAGGATGCGACCCTTTCCGTCGTGCGTGCCCTCGGAAGCTTTCGCGGCGACGGGGAAATAGAGGGGTACGCAGTGCGCATCACGCTGCGTACCGCAATTGCTGCTCGCAAGAAGTATCGCGCACGCGTCTCCAAGCTCGAGGACGTCGAAAGCGACGAGCGGACGACGAGCGACGCGCCGCCTAGCGAAGAGCTCCTGGCCCGGCGCCGGCGCACGCTGTTGCGCAAGCTCCTGGACGAGCTTCCCGAGGCTCAGGCCGAAGCCTTGGTGCTGAGAACGATTCTCGGCCTGTCGCTGGACGAGACCGCTTCCGTTTCCGGCGTGCCCGCGAACACCGTGCGAAGCCGGATGCGCCTCGCACGGGAAGCGCTCCGGCGACGCATCGAGTCCGATCCCGTTCTGTCAGAGAGTCTGGAGATGACACAATGACCTCCCTCCATCCCGAAGAGCTTCTGGATCGTGAGCGTCTGGGAACGCTCGACGAAGAGCAGCGAACGCTCCTCGATGCACATTGCCGGCAATGCTCGGCCTGCGCCCTCGAACGCCAGGCACGGTCCGACTTCGATTCCGATCTCGAGCCCGCTTCGAGCGACGACGCGCTCCTCGCGCGGGTCATCGAGCGAGCCGCCACCGCTCCGCCGCGGACCTTGCGCAATCGATCCCACAAACTCGGCCTGATTTTCGTGGCGGCCGCCCTGGTGGCAGCCACCGCCATCGCCGGATCGCTCCGCCTCCGCGCTCGTTCCGAGGCGCCCGCCGCCCCGCCCAGCGTGGAAACGACCGAGGTCGATGAACCTTCCGTCATCGAGTCCCCCACAAAGGCACCTGAAATCACGACCGAGACCCCCGAGCCCGAACCGCCGCCCGCGACATCGGCCCAGGTCGAACGCATTCCCACCGCGAGCGAGCTGTTCGCGAGCGCAACCGCCGCACGTCGTGACAAGCAGGACGAGAGCGCCATCCGCCTGTATCGGGAGCTCCAGCGCCGCTACCCCGACTCGCGCGAAGCAAAAGCCTCCCGGGTCGTCCTCGGCCAGCTGCTGCTCGATCGCACCGATCCCAACAAGGCCCTGGCCGAGTTCGATCGTTACCTCGACGGCGGCGCCAAAGGCACGGTCACCGAAGAAGCGTTGGTCGGACGCGCCGTCGCTCTGCAAAAGCTCGGACGGAGCGCGGAGGAACGCGCCGCGTGGCAAGAGCTCCTGGCGAAGTTTCCTAGCTCGGTTCACGCGGCCCGCGCGCGCGAGCGAATCGTCGCCACCCAGCCGTGAGTCAGCCCTGGGCACCCCACCAGGTTTCTGGTATTCAGCCCTCATGATGTGTTGGGGAGCATGGAGGGTGACGCGCCACATCCACCAGACGGTCGGCGGTCTCGTCGTTGTCGGCATCGGCTTGACGGCGATGGGTTGTGGTGGGTCCGACAGCGAGGAAAACAAGCCTCGGACGCGGGATGGTCAGGTTCTGATCGACGGTTTCGATCTACCCGCCGCGCCCAGCGACGCGCTCGAGGTGGTGAGCCCCGAAATCCCAAACCTGGAATCCGGAACCAACATCGAGTTCTGCTTCTATTCGGGCCACGTCCTGGAGAAAGACACGACCTTTCGTGCGGGACAGGGTTACCAGTCGACCGGCGGACACCACGTCGTCGCGTACTGGACGGACACGAACGTCCAGAGCGAGGGCTATCACGAGTGCACGGAAGCCGACATGACACAGCTTCACGTGCTGAGCGGCGGCGGTGGCGAAGCTGGCAACGGGATCATCAATGACCTGCCCGCGGGCGGTGCGTTCAAAGTACCCGCAGGCGCCCAGATCGTTCTCAACGTGCACGCTCTCAACACGACGAGCAAGACGCTCTCCGTGCAGGCTGCGACCAACCTGTATTACGGCGACGCGAGCTTGCAACCGCTGACCTCCTTCTACGTGACCGGTACCGACTTCCAAATCCTCCCGAACGACACCACGACCTACAGCGCGAGCTGCGTCGCCCCCATCGAGATGAAAGTGGCTCGACTGCTCGGGCACATGCACGAATGGGGAACACGAAATCAGGTCTCGTTCGACGCCGGCAGCGGAACCCAGACGGTTTACGATGAGCCTGGCGCCGAGGACTTTTCGTACAATCCACCCTATCTCGACTACACGACCGCCCAGCCCCTCGTGATCGCCCAAGGCACGACCATCACGGTGACGTGCACCTGGAAAAACCCCGGCACCACGCCCCTCGCGTTTCCTAGCGAGATGTGCGCCGCTTTTGGCTACGTGCTGGGCGACGGAGTCGAGCAGGGCTGCGCCGACGGCAAATGGAACACGCCCTGAAGGGGTCGCTCAGCCTCCGCTCCCCGAAGAACCCGCCGCGCCCGAGTCCTGACCCGTGCCAGCGTCCGGGCAGCCGATTCCCGTCGCCTCACAGCGACAGGGAACACACGCAGAGCCCTGGGCAGTGATGACGCAGCCGGCGTCTTCACCGCAATTGGTTTGCGCGTCGCAAGAGATGTGAGTGCACATCCACTGATCCTGTCCGAACGTCGCCAGGCATGCGCTGGCATTCGGAAAGTTGGCGCACTCGCCACCATTCGGCGTGCAGTACTCGCCCACGCCTACGCTGTTGCCCTTGTCGCCAGGACGAACGCACGACGTAGGTGGCGTTGGGTCCCCGCCATCGCCACCCGCCGTGCCGCCGCTACCACCAGTACCGCCGCTGCCACCGCCGCCGGAAGCCGAAGTGCCGGAATCATCCGAACCACACCCAGCAGCTGCAATCGATGCTGCAAACAGAGCCAACGGGATGAGCCGACGTTTCGCCATGAGAACTCCTCGCCGAGAGGAGACTCGGTGACTCTAGCAACGTCAAGTGAATCGCGTCACGGCGTGGCGTGACACATCAAGCGCACGCCGCGATGCTCGTCGATCAAGCGGTACTCTCCGTCGGTGCACGGGGCAGGGAGCACCGTCACCTCGGGCTCTGGGTCCGGGGCGACAGCCGTAGGACGATGGCGTACCGGCGCTCGCCCGACGATCTCCGTCTCTTCCAGGAAGACGGTCGTGTTTTCGATGGAGGGTTCGACCACCGCGCTCGGCTCGAGCACGGCGCGAACGGGGATGGCTTGCACTGCCGTCGCCTGCGAGTGGGGGACGTGGCCCTGGAGTCGCGTGAACGCGAACGGGTCTTGTTGGACCTTCACCACGACCGACACGGCGGCGAAGCCGAGTGCCAGGGCGACCAGTGAGATCAGCGGTTTCATGGATACCTCAATTCACCTGCTTGGCATGCATTCCGCATGCCTCTCCCGTCTCCCAGGACAAACCGCCGGAGACTTCTGGAAGCGATCGCGCACCGCTTGCGCCACGCACCAAAACGCCGCAGGCGCTGCGGCGAATTGACCCATTCGTTTCTATGCGGAGGGAGCGCCGATCCCGATGGCTCGTCGGACCTTGGCGCAGCGCTCGGAAACCGAAAACGGGACCAGATCGCGAATGCGATCGGCCGCAGTGAGCCCGCCCACGACGCGTCCGTCGACCGCGAGCATCCGAGCCGCCGCGGTGATGTCGCCGCACACCAGAAGCCCCGCTCGACAGGATGCCATCTCGATGGCGCGGATCCAGGGCTTGAGATCGAGCCGCCCACCACGAGCTTGGATCGCAGCGACAGCGCGTTCCAGCTCCGTACGGTGTCCAGGATCGAGCTTGGCTCGCAGAGCTTCGCGCAGAGGGAGCGCTTCGGACGGCAAGCTCGAGCCGAGAACGTCCGCCATGGCGGATACGAGCACGGAGCGAAGCTCCGATAGCGTTGGATAGAATGTGACGAGCCCCGCGGTCAGGTGATGACAGGCGAGCTCCCGGGCGATCGCGAACGAAAGCTCGGGAACGGAGCGCCCGGTGAGCATCGATTTGCCGAGCACGAGGGTGGGGTCGGGCACGGTGAGATAGGCGATTCCCCCAGGGAAATCTTCGTTTCTTGCGTACACCTCGGGCACCGGGATGCCGAGGACCGTCGCCGCCCAACCCACCGTACGCACCGCAGTGAGCGTCGACTTTTCGACGTCCTGGCGATCGCTTCTGGGAAGCTCGGGCAGACGGCGCGACGCGCGAAGCTCGTCGATGCGGAGCCCGATGGCAGCCGGGGCCACCGCGTGGACGATGTGCGAAACGACCTCGTCGTGCTCGGAAACGTAGAGCTTGGCGAAACCCGCTGCGTCGAGGGGTGCCTGGGGGCGCACGGTGGTCTCGGGCGCGTGCTTTCGGTAGACGGCTTGCTCGTCCAAATCGGCTTCGCCCAGATGCACGAGCACGGCGCACGCCGAGTATGCGCGGTCGGTGTCGCCGGTGCGCGTGCAAATGCGAAACAGATTGCGAAACGTGTCGGGACGCGTCGGCCCGAACACCGCGGCGTTCTCCAGACACAGCACCGCGAGCTCGAGCTCACCGGTCTGCTCCAGCAAAGCCGCGAGTTTGGCCCGGGCGTCGACGTTCGAGGGCCGAAGCCTCACCAGCTGGTCGAGCGCCAGGATCGCTCCGCGCACGTCGTCCAATCGTTCGGCGCGGAGCTCCGACAACTTTTCCAGGAGAGTTTGCTGGGCCCCGCGCTGCTCGCGATCCGAGAGTCGTTCGAGCTGGCGCTGGTAAGCGCGCTCCACACTCTTCCAGTCTTCGTTCTTGACCAGCACCGCTTCGATGGCCTCGAAAGCCCCCGGTGCCGAGGGATCGTCCGCTATGGCGGCTTCGTAGAGCGCCACCGCGCGCGGCACGTCGTTGGTCCGCCGAGCACACATTCCCGCGGCAGCGGTCAGGGCGCGGGCCCGGTCTTTCGGGCTCTCGATGGTCTCCGAGAGAGCCACTTTCGCGTCCACGGCTTCGCGCCAGCGGCCCGACGCTTCGAGGGACGCCTGCAAACGCTCGAGGAGCCGGGGATCCTTGGGCCGAAGCTCGAGTGCTTGTTCGAGCGCTTCGGTGGTGGCGACGAGTGACTCGTCTGCGATCGACGACAGGAGCTCCGCGCGCTCTTCGTCGGTTTGGGCGCGAGCAAGAAGTCTCCGACGAAGCGCCGCGGCCGTCGCCGCATCGTGGTTCGCACGAGCGAGCTCGATGCGCTGGCGCAGCGCGGCCTGATGATCGGGAAAGATCGCGAGGGCGCGATCGAGTAGCGCCGCGGCCGCCGCCTGGTCGCCACGCGCAGCTTCGATGCTGGCGAGACACACCAGTACTTCCGCACGGCGCGGCCCGTAGTCCCACGCCAACAGGGATTCCGCCATCCCGTAGGCACGACGCGCCCGCTCCCAATCTCCGCGATCGAAATGCTCCGCGCCTTCGACAATGGCACCCTCCACCGCCGGATCCTCGATGGCTTCGAGCCGCGTCGCGCGCTTTGCGAGGTCGAGATCGTCCCACTCCTTCTGATCCAGGCGACCGGTTCCAGCACGCGCGAGCACGACGTAGCCGGCGTCGCCCGGCTCGTGGAGCTCGAGTGCGTGAGCCAGTGCGCGGGCCAGCGGATCGATGGCCGGTAACGTAACGAGACTGACCGAGGTGTCGTGGAGCAGGTCGCGGAGCCACGCCGACGCAGCCGTCTTGTGAGTGGGCGGATCGAGCACGAGGGCGATTCGCATGGCGAGATCCTTACCCGGTGTGGAGATGCGCTGCAGCAGGGCTCGCTCCGGAGGCCTGGGGCTTTGCGCGCTCTCTAGCCACTTTCGCGCTAGATTGCGCCGCAGGTCTGTGCCGTGGTCTCGATGAACCCCCCGATTCCTGCGCGCCTTCACCCCGTCGGGTGTCCTCAGGCGCGGCACGAAACGCGTCGGGTATTGCGACTCTCGTCGCTCGGGGCGGTGAGTGTCGGTCTCATTTTCCTGGCCCGAACCGCGTTCGCCGAACCGCTCCGCTGGGACACCAAGGCCTCGGTGGCCGGATACCACGACTCCGATCACGTCACCGTCCTGACTCCGACGCTCGAGGCGAGCGTGCGCGAACCGACTGGCGGGCTGTCCGCCGAGGGCAGCTACCTGGTCGACATCGTTTCAGCGGCGTCGGTCGACATCGTCTCCGCTGCCAGCCCGCGCTGGAACGAAGTGCGTCACGCCGGCACGCTCGCGGTTGGCTACAAACCCGGCAGCTGGGGCGGGTCGGTGCACGCTGCCACCTCGATCGAACCCGACTATCGCTCCCTGGCCGGCGGGATCAACGGCGTCTACGAGCTGTCCCGCAAGAACGTGACCTTGTCGGTCGGCTACACCTACGAGCACGACATCGCAGGGCGAACTGGAACGCCATTTTCCGTGTACGGCCTCCGCCTCGACCGCCACGAGCTGGGTGCCGGGCTCGAGATCGTGATGGATCGCGCCACCACCTTGACTCCGACCCTCGATGTCCGGTTGGAGAGCGGCCGACAGGAGAAGCCGTACCGCTGGCTGCCGCTCTTCGACCAGAGCGTCGCCTCGAGTGTGCCGGTTGGCGCTTCGGTCGATCTGGTCAATCAACTCCGCCAGACGGGACGGATCGACGAGCACCTGCCCGACACGCGTCAGCGCTATGCGGGCAGCGCCCGGTTGGCTCATCGCTTCCAGAGCTCCACCCTCGCGCTCTGGGATCGCGCATACCTCGACAGCTGGGGACTGCTCGCGAGCACCACCAGTGTGCGCTGGGTGCTCGATCTGTCGAGGCGCTGGTCCCTGTCACAAGAGGCGCGATTCCACGTTCAGTCTGGCGTCTCGTTCTGGAAAAGAGCGTACGTTGGAAGCTTCGCGGACGGGCGCGCAGTGGTTCCGGAGTTTCGATCGGGGGATCGAGAGCTCGGGCCCTTGTGGTCGGCTTCCCTGGGACCCGGGCTCCGTTTCGACATGGGCGGTGACGATCCCCAGAGCATGAGCGTCAGCCTGGAAATCCAGGGCATCTACACGGATTTTCGCGACACCCTGTACATCGATCATCGCTGGGCAGGGTTCGGCGTGGCAGGCTTTTCAGCGAGGTTTCCGTGAACCGCTTCTTCGCAATCGCCCTCGTCGCCGCGCTCACGAGCGCGTGTGAAGATCCGGTGCTGCGTCAGAAAGCGGAGTCTCTCGGACCCGATCCCGGACGCTACGAGGATGGTCCGAATCACCGCGCCGGTTTCCCGTGCACCTGGTGCCACACCGACGGTGGCACGGCGTCCCCGATCCTGGATCTCGGTGGGACGGTGTACGCCAACCCGAGCACGACCGAGCCGCTCAAAGACGTGTTGGTCCACCTCTTCGATCGCAAGGGTAGAACGCTCACGCTCCCGAGCAACCGGGCCGGGAACTTCTTCCTCGCGGAAGGGGCATTGCCGCTCGAATTCCCGATCTGGGTGAAGCTCGAGTACGGCGATCAGGTGACTGCCATGCAGTCGCCTATTTTCCGAGAACGATCCTGTGCCGGGTGTCACATGGATCCGGCAAACCCGGCGAGCGCGGGCCACGTCTACTTGTGGGAGGACCCGTGAAACGCCTCGCGATGATCGCGGCGATCGCGGTCGCCTGCTCGGTCTCGAGCGAGCCGAAGAGCTTCGACGCGCCGAGCTCCGAGCATTTCATGCGCGTGAGTGCGATGTTGCAATCGCAATGCGGGAGCCTCGACTGTCACGGTCAGACCTCGCGAAACTTCCGGCTCTACAGCGAGAACGGGCTTCGACTCTCGAAGGACGACATCCCGGGGGGCAAGCACGGGAGCCCGGCCGAAAACGACGCCAATTACACCTCCGTTCTCGCGCTCGAGCCGGAGATCTTGCACCAGGTCTTCCACGATGGGGGCGCCGATCCCGAGCGTCTCACCCTGGTGCGCAAGGGCCGCAACAGCGAAGCGCACAAGGGAGGCCGCGCGTTCACCGATCTTGGCGATCGATGTCTTGTCTCCTGGCTCCAGAGCAACGTCGACGAAAAGACGTGCTTCGAGGCATCGGTCCTCGACAAGCCGCCAGGGTTCTCCGGCGGGGGAACCGGGGGAACCGGCGGGATCGGGGGCATGGGGGGAAGCGCTGGATCCGCCACGGGAGGCGCAGCGGGATCGGTGACCGGCGGCAATGGCGGAACGATCAACGGCGGCACCGGAGGGGTCGTCACGGGCGGCGGAGGGGGAACCGGCGGGGGCACCGGTGGAGACGGAGGCGGAGGGGGCGTCGTGTGCTTTCCGGGAGACTTCTGGCCGTGCAGCTACGACGAGACGTGCGAGGCGCCGACGCCGTCTCCGGCCGATCACGACGCGTATGCAGCGGACGACTGTATGGCGTGTCACGCCGCTGGCGGCTCCGCGGGACCGGGGCACGAGTTCCTGCTCGCCGGCGTGGTCTGGATCTTCGGCGCCGGAAAGGGCGCCGACCACATCGAAGTGGGGCTCCGCGACGCGACGACGTTCACGTACACCTGCACCGACGCCAGGGGGTTCTTTTCGGTCCCACTCGCCGGCAGTCCGGTTCCGAGCTGGCACACCGTGGAATCGCGCATTCGCTCGCCTTTTGGCGAAAAGATCATGCCCCAGGAGAAGGAGCACGCTCCCACCTGTAACTCGAAGAAGTGCCATGCGGACGTCGAGCACCAGATTTGGGCGCCATGAGTCACGAGGTCGCCCGACGGACCGAACCTGGCTATGATCGCGGCATGGTGCGTGACAAGCTCGGGGTCGGGGTGTGGGTGCTGATCGCGTCGCTCGGCGCCGGATGTGGGTCGAACGACGATACCGATCTCCAGACGGTCGGCGGCGGCGGCGGCGGCAGCGGGGGCAGCGGCGCGAGTAGCGGCAGTGCCGGCTATGCGGCGGGCGGCGCCGCGGGAAATTCCAGCGGCGGAACCAACACCGGCGGAACCAACACGGGCGGAGCGAGTGGCAGCGCGACCGGAGGGAACGCGGGAACCTCTTCGGGAGGCGCGAGCGGCGGCTGCCCGGGTTTCACTGGCCCCTGTGGAGACGACGGCAGCGGTTGGAATCCCGCATCTCAAGCCTTCGAGTGCAAGGTGATCGAGCTTCTGAACGCGAAGCGCGCGTCGGGCACGATGTGCGGCTCTACCGAAGCTCCACCGGTCGCGCCTCTGGGACGAAACCAGATCCTCACGAACAACGCCCGCGAGCACAGCCAGGACATGGCGGACAACAGCTATGTCGATCTCACCAAGCAGGACGGAACGCCCGCCATCGATTGGTCCATGAAGGGCTACTGCGGGCAGTACGTCACTGCAGATATTGGCGGCGGGCAAGCCGATCCGAGCGTCTTCCTTGCGACGCAGCTGTACGTGGAATCCGAGTGCTTGAAGCTGATGTCGAAGTACGCCAAGGGGGTCGGTGTGGGCTACGTAACCGACGCGACCGGCATCTCCGTGCACATGTGGACGATGATCGCCGGCTCCGCCCCGTAACCCATGGTGGCGTTCGAGTCCGTCGCGAGACTGCTCCACTTCCTCCACTTCGTCGCGGCCATCACGACAGTGGCAGCGTGTGTGCATCTACAGGTGAGGCTGTGGCCGAAGCGAGGGCACCCGCGAGTACGCCTTCACGCCCTCACGCTGCTCATCGGCTACCTCACGACCTACACGCTCGGCGCCCTCATGTATCCGACGTTTCGAGTACGGGTTCGCGCCGATCTCTTGGATTCGAGCTACCCGTGGGCCTCGGGCCTGTTCGAGATCAAAGAGCACGCCGCCACCCTCATTTTCTTGCCAGTCGTCGGGATCTTCGTTCTGTCGCGAGTAGTGAATTTCGCAACCGACGACGATCGCCACTACACACGCTTGCTGCGCGGACTCGTCGGCATCGTCCTGTGTGTGCTCGTCTACAACGCTTGCGTCGGTTGGTACCTCGGCACCGTAAGGAGCGTTTGAGCTTGCAAAGGAAGGATTCGGTCGTGCTCGGCGTAGGGGTTGCCGTCGTTGCCGCCTGTGCGCTCTATCTGGCCCAGCCGCCGGCACCCATCTACTACCCGTTGGAGCACGACTGGAATTGGCAGAAGACTTCGGGCGTCGGAATGCAGTGGTACGGGCGATCGCTCTGGGCGGTCGCCAGCGGCGCTCTGGCGTTTTGGCTCACGTCACGCGTTCTTCACCGCACCGGGAACGGGGCAAAACCTGCACCAACGTGGGTATCGCGCACCGTAACCTCGATCTCCCTCGCCGTGATCGTGGTGGCACTGACGAGCACCGTCATCCACGAGTACTGGAATTGGACCCGATAGCATCGCGGCGCATTGCGGCAAGCCGGGGGGTTCGTTGCCAACCCAGCGGCGAAACGGTAGGCTTTGGCACGGGTCCTGGGAGCGAGGAGCATTGAGAGTGATCAAAAAGGCAGCTGCTTCATCTTCGGTTTTGTTCGGACTGCTCATCGCCGCCTGCGGTAGCAGCGGGAACAACGGAGTCGCTGGATCCGGCGCGGTCGGCAACGGCGGTGGGGGCAACTCCGGAGGAACTTCGGGTAGCGGTGGTGTGAGCACCGGGCCCTGCACTCCGGGCGCCAAGCAATGCAACGGCAGCACGCCGGAAAGCTGCGATGCCAGCGGCGCGTGGCAAGCCGGATCGCCTTGTCCCTTCGCGTGCAACGCGGGCGCCTGCGCGGGGTCGTGCACGCCGGGTGCTGGCCAGTGCAAGGGCCTGACCCCGCAGACGTGCGACGCCAGCGGAAAGTGGGTGGACGGCACCGATTGTCAGTTCTCCTGCACCAACGGTGCGTGCTCCGGCTCGTGCGCTCCGGGTGACAAGAAATGCAAGCTCGACTTCCCCCAGACCTGCGGCTCGGACGGGGTGTGGCAGAGCGGAGCCAAGTGCGAATACGGATGTGTTGCTGGCGACTGCAAGGAAGCCTGCAAGGCCGGCGAATTCCACTGCGAAGGCAACGAAATCCAGGTGTGCGACGTGGGCCCGCCTCCCCACTGGGTTTCCCAGAGCCCGCAAACCAAATGTAGCGCAGCGAGTGGTCAGAAGTGCGACGAGGCCACCGGCAGTTGCGTGACGCTGACGCCCATCGGGACCACGACCGCCAACGGGAAGTACTACCAGTACGCCACGTTCAGCAGTGCGGATGGTTTTCAGACCGCGTACGACGTGGATTCTTACGAGAACAAGATCTACGTCAATCGCAGTGGGTCGAACATGGACGTGTACGAGGTGACGCTTCTCGACACGGATGGCGACGGAAAGCTGGAGCCCGATCAGCATCCCAACAATCCCCTCGCCACGGGACCCATCGAGCAACGAACTCTCAAGCTCCTGAAGACCTATACGAAGACCGGGGACGGAGTTCCGCTAGGCGGAGGTTCGGTGGCGGAGCTCTACGCGCTCTCGGATCGCGTCTACTCCCTCGGCCCGTCCCACAACGGTGGGATCACGGAATTCATGCTGAACACGGGCGTCAACACCCCGGTCGCCATCCCCGCGGACACCTCCGTCTACTGCTCGCAGATGGGCTTCGGAGACCTCGACGGTAAGTGGTACTGCTCCAACGAGGGCGCGCGCCGAGTCTATTCGTGGCATGCACCCTCCAACAGCTGGGTGGCGGAGTTCGCCTACCCGGACCTCGCTGGCAGCCACATGGACGGGATGGAAGTCATCGTCTCGCCGAAGACCGGCGAGCAGTACGTGTTCGTCTCCGACATGACCAGCGACTTCATCGGCCAGTACCGCAAGGATCCGACCGGGTGGGTACAGGTCAACTTGTTCGAGTACGCCGACTCCACCAGTTCCTACGTGGAAGGCTTCGGGTTCGGCGCGTTGAACCACTTCTGGGCAACGAGCGGCACGTACCTCTACGAGCTTGGCGGCGGCGACCTCGCCCAGTACTTGGAATAGCCATTTCCCTCCAATCAGCAACGAGGCTTACGACATGAAGATGGGATCGGCGTGCAGCGCAGCGCTTGGGCTTTTGACCTTCGTGGCTCTGCCCATTGCGTGCAGTGCTGACAGCGGCAAAGACACCGCCGGATCGGGCGCCACCGGCATCGGGGGTGGCGCGGCCACCTCCGGAACGGGAGGCGTCGGCAACGGCACTGGCAACGGTGGAGGGATCAACCTCGACAGCGGTAGCGGTGCCAGTGGTGGCTCGTCGTTGGTCGACGGCAGCGCCTGCGCGGCAGAAACGCAGACGGCGAACCTCGTCCCCCTCGACCTCTACATAATGCTCGACAAGTCCGGGTCGATGTTGACCTCGGGCGGTTGGGACCCGGTCGTCACGGCACTCAACGCGTTCGTCGGCGATTCCGCGTCCAAGGATCTCGGCGTCGGCTTGCAGTACTTCCCCGGCTCTCCGGAGTGCGTCAGCGGAACCTACGAGAACCCGGCCGTTCCGATCGCTGCACTTCCAGGAAACGCCACTCCCATTTCGACCTCACTCACGAACGCCGCGCCCGGCGGACAGACTCCGACCCTTCCCGCCCTTCAGGGCGCGATGGATCAGATGACCGCCTGGCTGCTCCAGAATCCGACCCACGCCGGCGTGGTCGTGCTGGCCACCGACGGCATCCCCAACGATTGCGCCAGCACCGTCGACAAGGTGGCTCAGGTGGCGCTTTCCGGAGCCAGCGACAACCCCAAGATCCTCACCTTCGTCATCGGTGTGGGATCGAACCTCACGGCCCTCAACCAGATCGCTCAAGCGGGTGGTACCGGCAACGCGTTCCTGGTCGACACTGCGGGCAACGTGACTCAGCAGTTCATCGATGCTCTCAACGCGATTCGCGGTGGCGCCATCGCCTGCGAGTACCTGATTCCGACCCCCGAGGGCGGCACGATCGACTTTGGAAAGGTCAACGTGCAGTACACCCCCGGGACGGGCGACAAAGAGTTCTTCCCGAAGGTCGAGAACAAGGCCGCCTGCCCCCCGAGCGGCGACGGTTGGTACTACGATAATCCCGCCAATCCCACCAAGGTCATCTTGTGCCAGTCGACGTGCGACAAGATCGAAGCGGACGGACAGGCCGAGATCGGCGTGGCGTTCGGTTGCACGACCATCGTGCCCTGAGCCAAATCAGTTGATACTGCGGTGATGCTTCGACCAGGTCGTCGTCGTTTCCTGCTTTTGTCTGCTCTCGCCCTGATCGGCTGTCGCTCGTCGAAAGACGGAGCCGATGGAGCGGCTGGGTCGGCGTCCGCCAAGAGCGTGGCGGCACCGAGAGCGAGCGCGATGCGCTCCTCGCTGCCGAAGCCGATGACCCTCGAGATGCTGCCGAAACCAGATCCGGTCTGCCTCGAGGACGATTGGTGTTGGGAGAGCCCGCTCCCCCAGGGCAACGGGCTCAGTGCGGTCTGGGCAACCGGAGAGCGGCTCTGGGTCGTGGGCGAGTTCGGCACGATTGTCGTTCGACAAGGAGATCGCTGGTCGAGGCAGGATTGCCCCACGATCGAACCGCTGACGGGCATCTCGGGCACCAGCGCCGAGGACATCTGGGTCAGCGTCGAAGACGGCCACATGCTCCATTACGACGGCAAGAAATGGACGCAGCGTGCAACCGGCACCGACCAGGCGTTGCACGACGTTTGGGCCGCTACGGACAAGAACGTCTACGCGGTCGGTGACGACGGCCTGGTGATTCACTTCGACGGGACGAGCTGGAAGAAGCAGGAAAGCGGCACGAAGGTCGAGCTCAACGCCGTGTGGGGCGACGGCGACAGGGTCATTGCCGTCGGTCGCGAGGGGACCGTGCTCTGCCGCGAGGGGGACAAGTGGAGCGCCGAGCGACTGGCCGACAATCCCGATCTCCAAGCGGTGTGGGGCACTGGAAAGGATACGGTCTTCGCCGCCGGGGCTCCTGGCAGCAACATCTACCGCCTCGATGGCAAGTCGTGGCGTCCGCTGCCGTCGGGAGCGGCGGAAACGCGACGCAACATTTCCGGCATCAGCAAGGACGCGGTCTACTCGGTGGGAGACGACGGCCGACTCACTCGCTTCGATGGCAAAACCTGGCAGGACGACGGCCGGCTCCCCAGCGGCGAAACGGCGGGCCTTTGGTACTTGCCCGGGGGCGAAGTCGTGGTTGCGGGACCGGGGGGTCGCACGTTCCATCGCAAAGACAAATCGTGGAAAGGGTATCCGAGCCCGACGTACTGGCGCCTCTCGTCGGTGTGGGGCGTCAGCGACAAGGACGTGTGGGCGGCGGGGCGAGGCGGAACGATCCTCCACTACGACGGGAAATCGTGGGCCGCACAGGACTCGGGCACGACGCAGTTTTTCGTGGGCGTGGGTGGATCGAGCGCGAAGAACGTATTCGCGGTGGGACTGAAGGGCATCATCTTGCACTTCGATGGCAAGAGCTGGAAACCGCAGTCGTCGGGTGAGAGCGACGTACTGTCATCGGTCTGGACGAGCTCGCCGAAGTCAGCGGTCGTGGTTGGGCGCAACGGGGTCGTCCTCCGCTACGATGGCAAGAGCTGGAAGAAGGAGACGAGCGGAACGAAAAGCTTCTTGAACGGCGTCTGGGCGAGTGGGCCCGATCAGATGTTCGCCGTGGGCGAGGGCGGAACGGTGATCCACTACGACGGCCACGACTGGAAGACCCAGCCGACCGGAACGAACGCGAACTTGACCGCGGTTTGGGGCCGCTCGGACAAGGACGTGTTCGCCGTGGGGCATCAGGCGACGGCCTTGCACTACGATGGAAAGCAGTGGAAGCCGATCGGAAAAGGCCTCGAAAAGCTCGCTGATTTGCGGAATCGGCTGCTCCTCGGGGTGTGGGGAAGCGGGCCGAAGGACGTGTGGGCGGTTGGCACCAGTGGTGTCATCGTTCACTACGACGGCTCTCGCTGGCAAACCTCCACCGAGCGGGGCGGCCTCGTTCTGACCTCGGTGTGGGGAAGCGGACCGGATGACGTGATCGCGGTAGGCTGGGAAGGCGCGATCTTGCATCGCACTCACTCGAAACCAAACCCGTGACCCGCGCCCTTCCCCTTCTCTTCGTTCTCGCCGCTGGCTGCACCGGCGATCCGGTGGGCGAGGTCGCGTCCGATGCATCCGCCGGGAGCGCGGGGATGGGTTTTGGGGGGACGGACGCGGGGGGCCAAGGTGGAACCGCGGGGGCCGCGGGGGCCAAGGATTCCGGTCCGGACGACGGCGTGCTCGTTCTGGCAGGTGGGCGAGACTGCCCGTCGGATCTCCGGGTAGCAGCTGGTAGCGTGACCTGGGTCAATCAGGGCTCGCTGCAACAGAGCGCCCAGGACGGCGTCGTGGCCACCATGCCGACGACGGGCTGCGGCGCTGACGCTGGCAGTTGCATCGTCACGCTGGCCGCGGACCAACCCTCACCCGCGGCGGTCGAGCTCAGCGGCACCACGGTATTTTGGTCTACGATTTCCGATGACGGGATTTGGTCTCTGCCCCAGGGCACCTCCTCGCCGCTTCCATTCGCGACCGGTCAGGATTTTCCTCGCTCGCTCGCGGTCGACGATACGGCGCTCTACTGGGTGAACGCCGGTCAGCTCGGGTCCGGCAACGGCGATATCCACCGCGCCTGGCTCGACACGCCCGGGGGTCTGCCCGTCGTGACCGGGCTGGACTCCCCGGTCGCTCTCACGGTGTTCGGCTCCACCGTGTTTTGGACGAGCTATGGGGTAAACGATACCGATGGGCGGGTAATGAGCGCAGACGTGACGGGCGGGGCAACAACGGACATCGCACTCTATCAAAGCCAGCCCCGCGGGATCCGAGTGAGCCCCGCGTACGTGTACTGGGCCAACAGCGGGGATGGCACGTTGATGCGCGCGACACCCGACGCAAGCGAAGTCAAAAAGCTCGTGAACGGCCTGGCCACCCCGAGCAACGTCGCCGTGGACGCAGACCACGTCTACTGGGTCGAGGCGGGGACGCCCAACGTCTACGCGGACGGCAGCGTGAAGGCTGCCAATCTGGACGGAACGAACGTCGTCACGCTCGCAAAAGATCAATTGGATCCCCGGCGCATCGCTCTGGATCCCGAGCACGTGTATTGGATCAATCGTGGAACTCAGGGACTTTCGCCCTGCACGCAGCACGACGGACAGGTGATGCGGGCACCGAAGCCTTTGTGAAGTCCGGGAGGGACATGGCCAAAAAACGCGTATCGATGATGGATGCGATCTTCCTCGCGGCAGAATCCCGCGAGTCGATGATGCACGTGGGAGGGCTCTTGCCTTTCTCTCCGCCGCCTGATGCGCCGCCGGATTTCCTGCGACGGCTGATGGACGAATATCGAGAAGGCGCGACGATCTATCCGCCCTGGAACCTGAAGCTCCGCGCACCGGAGTTCTTGAGCTCGCCACGACAGGCGTGGATCGAGGACAAGGAGTTCGACCTCGACTACCACGTGAGGCGCTCCGCTCTGCCCTCCCCCGGCGACGAGCGCGAGCTCGGAATTTTGGTGTCGCGGCTACACAGCCATCAGATGGACTTCCATCGACCGCTGTGGGAGCTCCACATCATCGAAGGGCTCAGCGGCGGTCGATTCGCGCTGTATTTCAAGGTGCATCACTCGCTGGTCGATGGCTATACGGCCATGCGCTGGCTCGCGCGGAGCCTCTCGACGGATCCCGAGGATCGCGAAACTCCGATGTTCTTCGCCGCTCCCCCCCAAGCAGACCCGAAGATCGAAAGCGAACCGCCCGTACCGAGCCTCGCGAGCCTGCAGGCGCTCGTTCGAGAGCAAGCCGGTGCGACGCGAAACGTGGGTCACGCGGTGATGAATCTCGTGCGAGCGGTGCGCGCCAAGGACAGCTCGCTGGTCGGGCCTCTGTCGGCGCCAAAGACGATCTTCAACTGTCGCGTGAGCCGCAATCGTCGGTTCGCGACTCAACAATTTTCGCTCGAGCGTCTGCGAGCGGTTGCCAAGGCCCACGACGGAACGCTGAACGACGTTTGCCTGGGTCTGTGCGGCAGTGCGCTGAGAAAGCTGCTCGTGGAGCAGGATGCGCTCCCGAGCTCGTCGCTCACTGCAATGATGCCCGTCAACATCCGACCCAAGGACGATCCCGGAGGGGGAAATGCGGTGGGCGCGATTCTCGCATCGCTCGCCACCGACCTCGAGGATCCCAAGGAGCGACTTGCCGCGATCATCCACTCCACGCGCCGCGCGAAGCAGCAGCTGGCGGGAATGCCGAAGAACGCCATCCTCCAGTACACCGCCGTCTTGCTCGCGCCGCTCAGCTTCCAGCAAGTCACCCGCACCGCCGGCCGCCTTCGACCGGCCTTCAACGTCGTCATCTCGAACGTACCGGGACCCGCCCACACGCTCTATTTCCGAGGTGCTCGCCTCGAGGCGTCCTACCCGCTCTCGATCCCATTTCACGGCTACGGCCTGAACATCACCCTCAACAGCTACGCAGATTGGCTCAACTTCGGCTTCATAGGCTGCCGCGACGCGCTGCCCCATATGCAGCGTCTTGCCGTCTATAGCGGCGAAGCCCTCGCCCAGCTCGAGTGATCCCAAACCGTCCCGAGTTCGAGTAACGTGCGGTCCACATGACCGATGGCGTCGGCCAGCGCCCGAGCCCGCTCCGGTTGGTGCTCGCGGTGGGATTCGCTCACCTAGCCCTCTTCGTGAGTGGCTTGTTCGTGATCGCCCAAGCGCGACACGTCGGGATCCTCAGTCTCGTTGCTCGGACCTTGCCCGCAATCACCGGGTCGGTGCTCGGGCTCGCCGCCATCGTGTACACGGCCTACTACGTCCTTTCTGGGAAACGCGTCCCGAGCTGGTGGCTGCCGATGCCGATGATGTTTCCCGTGCTCAGCGGAACCATCGGATTCCGATTGGATCTCGCCCGCGTACTTCGCGACGCGACCATGAGCCCAGAGGACTATGTCGGCGGCGTGAGCACGGCGCTGGACCGACTCGCTCTCGGCGGCTTCGGCAGCGCGCTCGCAGTCAGCGCCGCGGCCACGTTCCTCGCGATGCGCGCGGGACTCCGATCGCCTCGGCTCCGACCCAATCGAACCACCCTCGGTGCCTTTGCGGCAGGGATCGCCGCGGCCACGCTGTGCATGTCGCTGCCGGGAACCGCAGCGCTGTTCGTCGTGGCACCTCTCACGTTCGGCGTCATCGCGGTCGGTCTGGCGAGTGCGATGTTCGGCAGAACAGGCGCGGAGCCGAGCCCGGGACAAGCAATGGACGGTGCCTCCGCCTGTCTGCTCGCCATTGGTGCGGTGACCCTGGGCTGTCTCGCGTTTGGCATGGGGACCGTGGGGATCTCCTTCGCGCGAGCCATCGACCCAGTGGGAGTCGCGATATCGAAGCTCGAGCACGGATGGGCGACCGGCATCTCGGCCACCCGCCGATCGGGATGGACCCCGCTGCTCCTGACCTCGGGCGCCCTCGTCGTCCTATCGAAGTGGGTCGGTCCGATTGGCCTTGGTGCAAAGAAGCGTGCATTCGATCTGGTTTCCGCATCGCTCGTGATCCTCGCCAGCATCGCCCTTCTCCGCTCGGAGCTCTCCTACGCGGCCCGCGTGGTTGCCAGAAGGTTCACGAGCGAACAGCCCTCGGCGCTCACGCTCGCGACGGTTCGGCTCTGGAGCCCGCCTCCCTTCGCCCAGCCCGGACAGCTCCTGGTGGTCGGTCAAGACAACATCCGCGTCGGCAATCAGCGATCTCGGACAGCCAGCCGATCTGGACTCGCCCGCCGGCTGCAAGGCGATTGCATCCAAGCTCTCCGGAGAAGCGTTCTCGATCGCGATCGACGCGCGGACGAGCTACTCGCGGATGGCGTGCCTGGCTTCCGCGCTTGCGGATCCCTACCAGACGGACTCGACGCTCCATTGGCTTGCGCGGCCCGATCTCCCGCAGTCGGGTCTCGGGCTCCCGCCGCTCGATCACCTCGAGCCGAACGCAGTAGAGGTGCGCACACTGCATTCCAAGAGCGGACCCTCTCCGGAGCCCCACGACAGCCGGCTTCAAATCAGTGATGAGCACTGGACCGTTCAGCGTCCCGACGGTTCCGTCCAAGAAGGGTCGGGCGATGTCGCCGCATTCCTCGATTGGGCAAAAGACCATCTCGATCGAACCGACATCGTCGTGACGCCGAGCGACGATCTCAGCGCGGGCCGCACTCTGGCCATCGCGGGCGCGCTTTCGAGCGGTGGAGCTCGGATTTTTCTCGAGCCGGCCCGCAAACCCAAGGCCCCTCGCGAAGCCAAACATCGAGGCTCGGTCGAGCTCGGAAAGCCGAGCGTGAGTGGCGTCGTCGATCTCGCGAAGGTCACCGACACCGTCACGTCGCGCAGGGCGCGTATCGAAGCGTGCTACGAAGACGGCCTCGCGCGTTCGCCGGAGCTCGGTGGCCCGCTCATCATTCGATTTTCGCTGCAACAGGACGGCAACGTTTCCCAAGCCAAGAGCGGCACGCCGAGCTTTGCGGATTCGAAGACAGCCGATTGCATCGTCGACATTTTCGAGAGCACGGCATTTGTCGCTCCAGTTGGTGGTGGCGCAACGGTGTTCTTCCCGCTGATCCTCACTCCGGGTCAAAAGCATGAAAATGGCGGCTCGGATGGGATGCCGGCGGATGCAGGAGTGACGCGAAACACCGAGATCACGTTCGAGAAGGTCACCGTGAGCGGCATGCTGCTGCCGACCGAGATCCAGGCCCGGATCGAAAAGCTCCGCCCAACGGTTGCAGCGTGCGCCGATCGCGCGAGCGAGGCCATCGACGGGCGGGTGGAAGTTCACTTCACCATCGGCCCTCGAGGCGGAGTCACGAACGTCGAAAAGGATCCCGACAGCACGCTTCCGAGCGGCGTGACGGGCTGCATCTACGGCGCGCTCTACCAGATCGGCTTCCCAACACCCACCGAGGCATCGGTCAAGGTCTCGGCGCCGATTCGTATCCGTCGCGTGCCGTGACTGCGGGCGTCCTCGCGGCGGGCAATTGCCGACAGTGTCGGATCTACCCAGCCAGGACGACGCCCGTGGCGCTGCGATGCGCGGATGTTCTCGATGTTTCGTGACGGCGCAGAACTTGCTGTGCGCTCCGCATGAAGCAAATGGTCTGTCTCGTGGTGCTCGGTCTCGGCAGCGTTGCTTGCGGGAGCAGCGACGGTGACGCTAGCCCACACGACGCGACCGGCGGAAGCCCGAACGGGGGAAGCTCTTCGGGCGGCGCGCCCTCGGGCGGAGGGTACGCAGGCGGGGTCGGAGTCGGCGGCGGGACGAGCGGATCGGGCGGCGGCGGGACGGGCCCGATCGGAACGGCGGACTTCGACACGCGCTGCAAAGCAGCCGGCGTGGTGCGTTGCGTGGGCTTCGACACACCCAGCGACATCGAGGGCACCTTCGGCGACGTGCATGGTTCACTCGCTGGCGACGCGACGCCCGCACTCGACACTGCCGAGAAAGCCTCGGGCGCAAGCTCCCTCGAGTTCACCATCCCATCGAGCTCGGGCTCCAACAGCTCGGGGAGCTACTTCACGAACTTCTCCGACGATCTGTCGCTGCAGTTCGATGGCAACGCCGATTTCTTCGTTCAATGGCGCCAGCGATTCTCGTCCGAATACCTGAGCACGACCTACGACGGCGGCGGCGGCTGGAAGCTGGCCATCATTGGGGTCGGGGACCAAACGGGTTGCTCGGCATCGAGCGCAATCAGCATCGACAGCGGCGGTCACTGCGCCTCGTCGTGCACCGAGCTCGAGACCGTCGTTCAAAACACCCAGCAGCGCGGGTTTCCCCAGATGTACAACTCGTGCAGTGGCTCCTCGTCCCACGGCGCCTACGACCCGTTCGAGGAAGCGTTCGGTGGCTACGACTTCAAGCTCCAAAACGCACGCCCCGACCCGTACTGCCTCTACTCCCAAGGCCAGACCTCGCCGGAAACCTTCCTTCCGCCCGACGGGAATTGCTTTGGTTTCTTCTCCGACGAATGGATGACCTTCCAGGTGGAGGTGAAAACCGGTCCGCGACAAGGCGACGAGTTCAAGGGCAGCCAGGTACGCCTGTGGGTCGCGCGGGAAGGCTCGCCCTCCGAGCTCGTGATCGACTGGGGTCCCTACAACCTGACGGCGGGCGATCCCGCCAAGAACCTTCGCTACGGCAAGGTCTGGCTCTTGCCGTATCACACCGGCAAGAGCGCTTCGCAGGTGCATCCAACGGGGTACACTTGGTACGACGAGCTCATCGTTTCGACGCAGCGGATCGAGGACCCGGCCTGAGTCGCTCTTCTAACCAGCTAATTTCCTTTCCGTTTTCCGGATCCTGAGAAACCTTCACCCATTGACCCCGGCATGCCGCACTAATGGGCTAGCGCCATGGGTAGGATTGGTTGGTTCGCTGGGCTCCTGTTCGCGCTCACTCCTGGGATCGCGTCCGCGCAGACCTGGGCGGCTGGGCAAGGACCCACGCTGCCCGAGCTCTTTGCGATCGACAAGACCGGCGAGACGAACTGGATCTACGGGGCGGAGGATCTGGCTGGGGACACCCTTGCGATCTTCCAGCAACAAGAACAGTCGATCGACATCCGCACGGCGTACGCGTCCACGGACAACCAGCGCCTCTGGGTTCGCGTGTACGTCTCGGACACCGCAGCCCCGGGCGCCAACGTGTCGATGTACGTGTTCATCGACTCCGACAAGACCGCGTCCACGGGTGGCAGCGCCATCGCCACGCCGATCGATCCCAAGTTCACGGCGGACTCGTCCGGCGGCGGCTACGAGTATGTGCTCGGCGTGCGCGGCAACGGCCAGGTCGTCGGCGTCTGGGAATGGACCGACGCCTGGACTCCCCTGAACTTGCCGCCCAATCGCACGGCCGCAGAGGCCGGAACGTTTCTGGATCCGATCCGGCTGGGGGGTGACAATCACGGCTACCTCCAGGGTGAAATCGATCTCGATTCCGTCGGCCTCACCCAAGCCTGCCAGGCAAACCTCTACGTTCGCACCACGAACGACACCACCGCGCAGGGAGACGGCGACCTCGAGGTCGGGCAAATCGGTGCGTGTGTCCCGGCCGACGCCAACGCCAACAACGTTCCGGATGTGCTGGAAAAACCGCCCCAAAGCTGCTCGACGAGCGCCCAATGCCCGAACGGCGGCGTCTGCGTGAACGGGACCTGCGTCCTTTCCACTGCCTGCACCACGGCCGCGGATTGTGGCGCCGGATACACCTGCGACAACGGCCACTGTGTCGTCACGCCCAACGGCACCTGCACGACGACCGCCGACTGCACCGACGGCCGAGTGTGCATTGGCGGTCAGTGCTCCGCGTGCGGGAGTGACGCCGATTGTGGCTCTGGATACACTTGCGGGCCCGACGGCCGCTGTCTCAACCCGCAGAACGTCGGTGGCGAAGGTGGCAGTGGGCTCGTCATCGGCCCCGACGACGAAATCCGTGGCGGCGCGTGCGCCTGTTCGATGCCCGGCGGTCCCACCGCCCGCGGACTGCTCGCCGCCCTCGCCCTCTTGCCGCTCCTGTTGATTGTTCGCCGGCGCGATCGCCGGACCTCACGCTGATCCCTCCCGATGTCGTCTCGTCGATTTTTCACGACTGCGCTCTTCTTCGCGACCTTGGTCGTGGCGGGCCTGGCCCACGCTCAACCCACCACGGACATCGACGCCGAGCGCTTCAAGCCCCCGGTCACCTTCGATGGATGGGTCACTGCGGAAGGATCCACGGTCCGCAGCGTGCAGGATCCCCTCGAGCTCGGCGCCTATCTCAACTACGGTTATCGACCCCTGGTGCTCGTCGACGGAAACGGCGACATCGCCGCGAAGCTCGTCAGCGGTCACATGGGACTCGATCTTCTCGGCTCCCTGACGCTCGCGAAGCCGTTCGCCATCGGCATCGGCATGCCGCTGTATGCGATTCAAAACGGAGACGGGGATCCGTCGTTCGCGGGGCTGGGTGACTTGCGCATCGTTCCCAAGCTCAGACTGCTCGACGATCGCGAGAGCGTCGGCCTCGCTCTGGCGCTCGAGCTCCGCGCCCCGACCCACACTGGCGACTACAGCGGCGGCGCCCGCAACGTGCAGGGGATCCCGAAGCTCATTTTCGACCACCGCTTTCTGAGCGGTATCCGCATCGGCGCGAACGCCGGCGCCGCGATCCGCGAGCGCACGACGCTCTTGAACGTGGTTGCCGGGAGCGAGTTCGTATATGCCGGCGCAATCGGCTACCGATTCGGTGGCTGGGAGACCGGCAAGACCGAGATCGGCATCGAGCTCAACGGCGCGGTGGGCTTCGTCGAGCAGGACACGGAGGAGCTCCCCCTCGAAGGCTTTCTCTACCTGCGTCACGATCCCGATCCCGACTGGGAGATCATCGGCGGTCCGGGCATCGGCGTCATTCCCGGCTATGGCGTGCCGACGGTTCGGGTGTTCATCGGCGTTCGCTTTCACCCCACGGCCCACGATCGCGATCACGACGGAGTCCCGGACGACGAGGACAAATGCCCCGACGTGAGGGAGGACATCGACCACGATCGCGACAGCGATGGCTGCCCAGAAGAAGATCTCGATTCGGATCACGACGGAGTTCCCGACCAGGATGACGAGTGCCCCGACGCAAAGGAAACCATCAACGGTCACGACGACGATGACGGCTGCCCCGACTCCGGCGACCCACGGGTGATCTACGAGGACGGCAAGTTCAAGATCCTCGATAGCGTGCGGTTCGAGCACGGCAAGTCGGACATCAAGCCGGAATCGTATTCGCTACTCGACCAGGTTGCGCTCACCATCAAAGCGAACGCCGGAACTAAGGTGCGCGTCGAAGGCCACACGGATGACACGGGGCCCCACGACGTCAACATGCGTCTCAGCAAGGCTCGCGCCGGAGCAGTGCGGCAGTATCTGATCAACAAGGGTGTCAGCCCCCAGCGCCTGCGCGCGGAGGGCTATGGCCCGGACAAGCCCCTGGAGAAGGGGACGAGCGACGCCGTACGTGCCAAGAATCGCCGCGTCGAGTTCATCGTGGAGTGACCAACCGGAAGCCGCTCGGCACCGGCGGTCACGACTCTGGCGTTGTGGGTCGTCGTCGGGCTCGTGGACGACGGGCCCAACGCGTGTCTCCGAGTGTTGGTGGAGAGCGAGGCGCCGGCACCCGCCTCCCACGAGCTCTGCTTCGCGCTCGTGGTCGCCCAACTCCGCCAGAATCTGTCGCGTACCGTTTCGCGCCCAAGCCATCGAATTTTCGCACCGAGCGCCCGTCGATCCCGCGATTTACACTCGATGGTTCGACGCCCCCGTCCACTTTGGCGCTGAGCACACCCAGCTGGTGCTTTCCCGACCGCTCCTCGACGCAGAGCTCGTGACCTCCGATCCCGCGCTGACAGCCGTTCTGGACGGCCATGCGGCGGAACGGCAGACGGCCCTCGAGGACGCGAGCGGTCTGGTCGGGGAGCTCCGTCGAGCGATCCGCGTCGGGCTCCAGAACGACGACGCCGGCATCGATGCGGTGGCTCGGCGCGTCGGCATGACCGGGCGCAGTCTCCAGCGGCGGCTCAAGGAGGACGGAACTTCGTTTTCCATCCTTCGCGAAGACGTACGCCGCGAGCTCGCCGATCGGTATCTATCCGAAAGCTTCTCGGTCGCCGAGGTGAGCTTTCTCTTGGGGTTCTCCGAACCGAGCGCGTTCTTTCGCGCATTCAAGCGCTGGACGGGCCTGACCCCGGTCGAGCACCGCGAGAGGCTCGCTCGACGCTGAGCTCGGGTGGCACCCGGGGTCAGAACTCTGTCGCGCACCGTCACGGCGTCATTTGGCCGAGACGCGCATCCTGGGAGCATGACGAGCACGACGACAGCCCTCACCTCTCCTGTCCCGCCGCGCCTGGCGAATGCCCCCGCGACCTACGACTCCCATCCCCTCTGGCGGCAATACCAGGCGTACTTCCCGGAAGAGATGCGCTGCGACGAGACGACCACGCCCCGGGAAGAGCGCTGGGCGTTTCGTGGGCTCGACGTCCACCTCGACCGGCTCGACGCGCCGAATGCAAAACGAAAGATCGTGGTGCTGCACGGCGCGGGAGCTTATGGGCGCGTGATGGCTCCGGTCGCGGTGCTCGCGCAGCGAAACGGCTACGCCACCGTCGCACCGGATCTGCCCGGCTACGGGCTCACCCAGGTCCCTTGGTCGCAGATGAGCTACGACCTCTGGGTCGACTGCGTCTGCGAGCTCATCGAAGCGGAACGCGCTCGCGATGGTCTGCCCATTGCCCTATTCGGCGTGAGTCTCGGCGGCCTGCTCGCGTATCACGTGGCCGCGCGCTCGCCCCACGTCTCGGGCGTCGTCGCCACCACCCTCGCCGACCCGCGAGAGCGCTCCACCCGTGCAGGCTTCGCCCGCACTCCGCTCCTTGGAACCCTGGGCCTCACGCTCCTCGAGCGCCTCCGTTTCGCGTTCGACAACGTCCCGCTCCCGATGGCGCACATGACCCGCATGCACGCGATCTCCAACGATCCCGAGCTGTCAGCCTTGTGCGTGAACGACCGCCTGGGCGGAGGAAGCTGGGTCCCGGCGCGCTTCGTTCGCACGTTGATGGGCTACGCCCCCGCCATCGAGCCGGAAGACTTCGACCGATGCCCGGTGCTCCTCGCGCACCCCGGAGCGGACCGCATGACGGACATCGCCCTCAGCCGCCGCTTCTTCGATCGTCTCGCGTGCGAAAAGACCATCGTGGTCCTGGATGGCGCGAGCCACATGCCGGTGGAGCACCCGGGCATCGATCAACTCCGGAGCTCCGCGCTGGAATTTCTCGCGGCGCTGTAGTGCACGGCGGCAGGAACCCCCGGCGTTCCCGCTCGATGCGAGCCTCTGCTAACCTGCCGGCATGAGTTTCGAACGTCGCCGCCGCCTGGTGGTTGCTCCATTCGTCGTCACCGTTTCCGTGCTCCAAGGTTGTGGGACCTCGCGACAAGCCAGCGCTCCGCCCGAAGAGCCGGCGGTCGCTCGACCCGATCCGCCCGAGCTCAACATCGCAGCGCCACCCGATACGGCCGGTGAGCCCCCCGAACCCGAGCCCCCCGAGCCCCCTCGGGAACCAGAATCAAACAACACCGAGTGGACCATCACGAAGAACGGAAACCTGTGCGAGTCGTCACCCGTGAGCCAGTGCCCACCCGGTGCGAACTGCAATCCGCCGCCGCCTCAGGCCTACGAATGTCCCAAGGCGCAGGACCGCTATCCAGCAACGGTGACCCGCGAAGCCGGCGCGACCGAGTGCACGATGGTGTTCTGGCACTACTCGAGCGTGCATTGCAAAGCGGGCAGGACCTGCAATCCACCGCCGCCGAGACCGGAAACGCAGTCGGTGCCTTGCCCTGAGTGAGAGCGAGGATCAGAAGATCGTGGCGGGCTCGGCCAGCGTCAGAAGGCCGTAGCTCGGGGCCTCCACTACTTCTTGACCGAACTGGGTGAGGTCGGCGCTCGAGTCGTACTGGCCATTTTTGGAGAGAGCGAACCACGTGTCGTCGGCGTTCGACGCGGGATCATCCCAGGCCCAGGCCAACCACCCGATCCCCCGAGCCTCGCACGCCTGAATGATCTCGCCGGGGGTCATGTCGGTCGGCGCGCTGCTCGAGCCGCCACTGCCTGCGGTCCCGCCCGCTCCGCTGGTGCCACCTCCGCCCCCGCCGCTTCCGCCGCTTCCGCCGCCGGTTCCCCCCTGCGCGCCTCCGCCGCTGCCACCCGAGCCGCTCGTTCCGCCTCCCCCCGCGCTCTTCGCATCGTTCGAATCACTTCCGCATCCCGCCGTCGCAAACGCCAGCAGGAAGCAAACCGTTTTCGTCAGGACGCGCATGCGTCCATGCTACCCCAGCGCAGCGTGAGCGCGAACGCTCCGCGCCGGCGTCGCGCGCGGCCGACCCCAGTTGCCCGTCCGCGCAAGAAACACCGCGAGCAAGACCGAAACCCAGGTGCGATACGGCCGCCATTTCTCTGCGACCCGGTCGAGCTCGCTCGGAACCGGATCTCCTCCGAGCCCGTAAGCGAGGGCGAAGGCGCGCCGGATCCCGGGGTTCGTGAAGCGCCAGGACGTCCGTCGTGCCGGCACCGCGAATCAAGATGTGGGCGGCCGACCAGGGACCGATGCCTCGGAGCTTCGAAAGCCGCTCGAACGCGCGCTCGGGCTCGACTGCGCGCAGCGCTTTGGCGTCGAGTGTCCCGTTCATCGCTCCGGCCGCAATCGCCCGCAGGCGAGCGATCTCTCGCTTCCGATTCCCGGAAAGCTCCGGAGCTCGGCCAGTCGCTCAGGGTAGGGAAAGCTGAGGAACGACGTGCCGTCGATGGAGCGAACTTCCCCGAGCTCTTCGCACAGGCGAGCTTTTACTCGCACCGCCTGGGTCATCGAGCTGCGAGATGCGAGCACGGCCCACGCCGCCGCTTCGTAGGGAGAGTAGAAGCACACGGGGCGCAAGCCGGCGAAGCGTTCCTGCAGACCACCGATGACGGGATTGCGTTTGCCGACCTCGGCGAACGTCGAAGCATCGTGATCGAGCGAGAGGATCCGGGCAACCTGAGCGCGGACCGCTTCCACATCGGTGCTCCCCACGGCACGACCCACGACTCGGCCACCGCGCTCCTCCATCGACACCGCGACGGAGTGTCGACCATCGTCGAGGCCGAACCCGAACGAAAGGATCCCCGAGCGAGCGAAGGCGCTGCCGGCCTGGGGTGGAAAGCCGCACAGAAACGACGCGGAAGAGGACAGAGAGTAGGGCCCTCGGGGAGCGATCTCGAAGCGGAGCGATGACATGCGACACCTCCTGAAAACGAGGTTACGCCGGGCTTGTGTCAGCCTATTGTCAGGTATTCCGTCACGCCTGCTGCGCTACCGCATGGGTGGCGCGAGCTCGCTGGGCGGCGCGCATTTCGAGCAAGGCGAGCAGGAAGGACAACGTGGACTCCGCTCCGCGATTTTCGTTGCGGCGATCGGGGTGGAGGCCGTCGGCGCAGGCTCCGGTCGCCGGATCGTACAGCGGTACCTGCAATTGATTGTGCCCCAAGAACCAGTCGAACGCATGGCGGGCACGCTCCACCCAACGAGGGTCGGCGCTGACGCGCTCGGCTTCGAGGCACGCGGCAACCATCGAGCTGGCTTCGATGGGCTGCTGGTCGAACGCCGCCTTCTCTCCGCCGCGCCGGTAGAAGCCGTTGGACCCGATCGGCGCGAAGTACCCGTCGTCCGACTTCTGGATCTTCACGAGCCATTCCAAGGTGGTCAGACCGACGCGAGTCGCCTCTTCGTTTCCCATCGCGGCTCCGGAGGCGATGAGCGATTGAGACAGCCGGGCATTGGAGTACGTGACCCGGTCCTCGAACCACGGAAAGTCGTGGTGCCGCGTTTTGCGGAACAGCTCGAGCAACTTCTCGGTGAGCGTGGACCGAACCGTCTCGACGCTGCTGTCGCCGGCAAATGCCCGCAAGTACGCGTCGATGCCGAGGAGCGAGAACGCCCAGGCCCGGGGACTCTGGAGCTCGGGAACTACGGGCAATGCCCCGTGAAACAGCTGTCCGGCCAGGCTCTGTTGACCGGGATCGGCGGAGCGACCGACGACGTTTCCGAGGGCCCAGAGCGCGCGGCCGTGACTGTCCTCGGAGCCCGAATCCTCGAGCCAGTTTCGCGCATACGACATGAAGTTGCGGAAGCGTCGGGTGTCCGGGTTGAACGCGTAGCGGACGAAGGCGAGATACCTGGACGCGAGCTTGCGCACCGTACGTGCCTGCTCGGTGCCGCCGTCCTCGAGCAGCACCATCGCGAGCAGAGCCCGGGCGTTGTCGTCCAGGCAATACCCGTCCTCGTAGCGAGGAACGCCGAAGCAGGCATGCTGGAGAATACCGGTCGAGTCGGTGAACAGCTCGACGTGCTCCAGCGCGATCTCGGGCAGCTCCGCGGGACGCTTCGCCAGGGTCTTGGCCTGGAAGACGGTTCTACGTCGGGCGGCGTGCTCCACGCGGGCCTGCTCGAACGTCGACAGGTAGCTCCGGGCCACCGCTGGCCAGAGCATTTCGGGCGCGAGGGCTGCGGCTCGCGCCGACATCGCTGCCCGCTTGGCGTCGTCGCCGAGCAGATCCACCGCGGCACTGGCAATGGCTGCGGGATCCTTCCAGGGGACGAGAACTCCCCGACCCTCTGCCAGAATTTCTCGCGCGTACCAGTACGGTGTCGAGATCACCGCCTTGCCGCAGCCGACCGCATACGCCAGCGTGCCCGAGGTGATTTGTTCGGGTTTCAGGTACGGCGTGACGTACAAATCCGCTGCGCACAAGAAATCGAAGAGCTCGCTCAGACTCACGAATCGGTCGTAAAAGATGATGTTCGAGGCCACGCCGAGCTTGCGTGCTCGGCTCTCCAACATCAGTCGGTACGCCTCCCCGTGGTGCTCCTTCACGTGGGGGTGGGTGGCACCCAGCACGATGTACACCGTGTCCGGCTGGTGCTCGAGGATGTGGGGCAAAGCGTCGATGACGTTCTCGATCCCCTTGTCCGGTGACAGGAGCCCAAAGGTGAGGATCACCTTCTTGCCTTCGACTCCGAGCTGGTCCTTGCTCCGTCGTTCACTCGACAGGCTCGGGATGCCGTGGGGAATGCGATCGATCTTGCGCTCGGGAACGGAGTACACCTTGGCCAAGAGCTTGGCGCCGAACGCGCTCATCACGACCAGCCGCTCCGACAGCTGGGAAAGCTCCGTCATGACCGCACGTTGCTGCGGGCTCGGTTCCGCGAGGATCGTGTGCAAGGTCGTCACGATGGGCATGCGGAGATCCCGCAGCAGCTCGAACAGATCCCGTCCCGCAGTTCCACCGAAGATCCCGTATTCGTGCTGAACGCACACGACATCGACGCCGTTGACGTTCAAGAAGTCCGCTGCCCGACGATATGAGCCGAGGTCGCTCTCGGCGATTTCGAAGCGTACGCGCGGTGGATAGCGGTAGCGACGACCCGCATCGTTCATCGCGAGAACGAGACAGTCGAGGTCAGCGAACTCTCCGACGATCGCGTCGCACAGGTCAGTGGTGAACGTGGCGATCCCGCAGTGCCGGGGCAAATGATTGCCCAAAAGTGCAATGCTCTGGATGCTCCCCTCGGGATTCTTGGTGTCGATGACTCCTCGCGAACCGAGCGCGCTGGAATCAGACTAGTGCGCGGAGTCGCCACGCCCGACAACACCGAGCGCGCACCGTACGCCCGGAGACGGGTCCACGCAACCAAGCACGGGTTTGTGTGCGAACGCGGGTCCGATCTTGGTCTTCGCTACGACTTTGGCGGGTCGGCGTCGTCCGCAGGCGTGAGCCTTTCCAGCAGTCGCGACAGCGTGTCGCCGTTCGCATCACGGCGTGTTTGCAATGCGGGCACTCGACGACGTCGGGTCATCAGTGCCCGGTGAGGTTTCTCTGCCAGTGGATCGCCTGATACGCCAAGACGCACACGAACGCGCCGAACGCGGACACCAGCAATCCTCCGGTGTCGGTATCTCGGTACAGCCCGGACACTCCTCCGAGGAACGCCCCAGGAACGCACCAAGCGCCCCGAGGAACATGGAAATCATCCACCCTGGCCGTCGACCGGGCACGAGCCAGCGGGCGAGGCCACCGACGGCCAGACCGAATATCAGAAACAGCATTAGATTCATCGGGCTCTCCAGTCTCTTCAGTCATCCCCGTGTGAGTGATGACGCGCAGCCGGATCGGCCTTCTCGCGCTCGGCAATGAGACACTCCGTCGTGAGCATCAAACCAGCGACGCTCGCCGCGTTCTCGAGCGCCGTTCGCACGACCTTGACCGGGTCGATGACACCCATGCCGAAATCAAGTTGCCGTACTCTTCGGTGGCGGCGTTGTAACCAAAGTCGTCCTTGCCCTCTCGAACGGCGTTCACGACGACCGCGCCCTCCATGCCCGCGTTTTGCTGCGATCTGACGCAGCGGCTCTTCGATGGCGCGGCGAACGATCTGGACGCCGAAGCGCTCCTCGTCGAGCAGCTCGAGGCTGTCGAGCCCGGGCTGCGCTCGGATGAGCGCTACGCCACCACCGGCGACGATGCCCTCTTCGACCGCCGCCCGCGTCGCGTGCAGCGCGTCTTCCACGCGGCCCTTCTTTTCTTTCATCTCGGTCTCGCTCGGCGCTCCGACCTTCAGAATGGCGACTCCGCCGGCGAGCTTCGCCAGCCGCTCCTTCAGCTTCTCCGTGTCGTAGTCACTCGTCGTGTCCTCGATCTGTCGGCGGATCTGGGCGATTCGACCCTTGATCTCGTCCTTGGAGCCAGCGCCGTCGACGATGCGTGGTCGTGTCCTTGTCCATCGTGACGCGCTGGGCGCGGCCGAGGTCGCTCAGCGTGACGTTCTCGAGCTTGAGTCCGAGCTCTTCGCTGATGACCTTGCCACCGGTGAGCGTCGCGATGTCTTTGAGCATCTCCTTGCGGCGATCGCCGAAACCCGGAGCTTTGACGGCAGCGCAGGCGAGAGTGCCGCGGAGCTTGTTGACGACGAGGGTCGCCAGCGCCTCTCCCTCGATGTCCTCGGCGATGATCGACGAGAGGCTTGGCTTGCTTCGTGATCGCCTCCAGGAGCGGCAGAAGATCGGCCATGCTGGAAATCTTCTTCTCGCTGACGAGATGTAGGCGTTGTCGAGCGCGGCTTCCATGCGCTCCGGATCCGTCACGAAGTAGGGCGAGAAGTAGCCGCGGTCGAACTGCATGCCTTCGACGACTTCGAGCGTCGACTCGGCAGTCTTGCTCTCTTCGACGGTGATCACGCCTTCTTTGCCGACCTTTTCCATCGCCTCGGACGAGCTTTTGCCGATGTCCTGGTCCCCGTTGGCGCTGATGGCACCGACTTGAGCGATCTCTTTCGGGTCCTTGATCGGGGTCGCCATCTTCTTCAGCGACTCGACGACGTTCTGGACGGCCTTGTCGATGCCACGCTTGAGTTCCATCGGGTTGGCACCGGCGGCGACCGAGCTTGGATCCCTTCTCGATAGATAGCCTGGGCCAGCAGAGTCGCCGTGGTGGTGCCGTCGCCGGCGACGTCGCTCGTCTTGCTCGCGACCTCTCGCACCATCTGCGCGCCCATGTTCTCGAAGCGATCGCTGAGCTCGATTTCCTTCGCGACGCTGACGCCGTCTTTCGTGATCGTGGGAGGGCCGTAGCACTTCTCGAGCACGACATTGCGCCCCCGGGGGCCGAGCGTGACTTTCACGACATCGGCGAGAGCATTGACGCCGGCCAGGATCCGCTTCCGCGCGTCCGCCGTATAAATGATTTCTTTCGCAACCATGGGAAAACCTCGATGCTTACTTTTCGATGACTCCGAGGATGTCGTCTTCTCGAATGATGAGACGCTCCTCGCCGTCGATTTTGACTTCGCTTCCGGTGTACTTGCCGAACAGCACCCGATCGCCGACTTTCACGTCCAGCTTTCGTACCGTTCCATCCTCGAGAATCTTGCCGTTGCCGACCGCGACAACGTCGCCCTCGATGGGCTTTTCCTTGGCGGTATCCGGGATGATGATCCCGCCCTTGGTCTTGTCGTCTTCTTTCACGCGCTGAATCAGGACTCGGTCCTGAAGTGGGCGAATGGTGGTCATGTCGAGATCTCCGTCGTGATCGGGGGGCGAGTGCCGGTCGAACGTCGGCGCACGGGTGGCTTGGGATTCCTCACCATAAGCACCGCACCATCATGCGACTATTAGGAATTGGCGCACGCAAACTTCGCAAAAACCGTTGTGTTCGCGGGTTCAGTGGGCCGGCGGTCGGAAGCGTCTTGGGCGGATTAGTCCGCTCTCGGACTCGATGTCTCGATCGATCCAGCGAGCGACCGTGCGCGAAGCCCGCCCGCAAGCGTACTCGACGGCCGCAAACAAGTCGTCGTCGTCGTCTTCGACCCGGATGATGCGCGGACGAAGACCGACCTGGATTTCGCAGCGATTGTCGTCGCCCTCCCGACCCGAGTGCGAAAACCGAACGACGACCCGCCCGATCTGATCTCCAAATCGAGCCAGCGCAAAACCGAGCTTCCTTTCGACATGGTTGCGCAGAACGATCCGAGACGTCGACATCACGACTGCGGATCTGAATGTTCATCTCGGCTCCCTCGCCGAGCCGATGGGCTCGAAACCCGTGGCTCTCGTCTGGTTGTTTCCATGTCGAGCACCGTTGCGCTCGGATTGTTGCGGGCGTCCATTCCCCTTCACGAGCCTCCAGCGATCGAGTTTCGGCCCTGATGCTTGGCCTGATACAGGGCTCGATCGGCAGTCCCGATCAGAGACTCCCCGGTGTCGCCATCGCCGAGCGTGCTCGCGACGCCGATGCTCACCGTGACCTGGAATTCGTTACCACGGCCCGAAAAGCGCAATCGTTCGGTGCTGGACCGGATGCGCTCGGCCAGGATGAGGCCGTTCGTCAGGGTCGTTTCACGGCATAGCGCCACGAACTCGTCGCCTCCGTAACGCGCGAGCACGTCATCCGGTTTCAACATGCGTTGGATGTTTGCGCTGACCACTCGCAGTACCTTGTCGCCGAGCTGGTGTCCGTGGGAGTCATTGACCGACTTGAAGTCGTCGATATCGAACAAAAGGAGCGCGAGTGGTTTGGCATTCTCCTTCGCGGACTTCAGCTCGAGCTCGATTCGATCGTCGAGGTACCTGCGGTTGAAGGCACCGGTCGTGGGGTCCTGAATGCTCGACTCGTAGAGCCGTACGGCCGCATTCTCTTCGTCCGTGTCGTACAGGCTGAATCGCAGGATTCGGTCGGGCCCGAGCTGAATGAGGTCGCCATCCTCCAGACGGACGGGAGAGCCGATCCTGAGCCCACGCACGAACGTGCCGTTGGCGCTTCCGAGATCCTCGACGTAGTTCTGATGATCGACGCAGAAGAACCGCGCGTGCCGGCGAGAGAGCCCAGGGTCCGCGAGCCCCGCCACGTCCTTGTCCCGGCCAAAGACGACGTCGCCCCCTCCGAGCGGAATCAACGTGCCCACTCCCTCGCCCTGGATCACGGTCACCGACGGGCGGTCCCTGGGAACGAACTTTGGAGTGGTACCCCCGAGCGCATCGCTCAGCGTGGGCGCTCCGTCATCTGCACCGAATGGAGAGCTCTCTATTTCCAGGGGGGCGTGAGTCATCGCCATGCCCGCGGCAGATGGACGCGGTCGCGTCGGTCGCCGGGGCTTTCCTGGCTCGAGCGCTCCTCCGCGCTGCGAGCTCGCCCAGCATCGAACGCATCATTGAGCGCCCGAGCGCGCTCCAGATTTTCATCGGGGAAGCCAGGAATTCGTCGAGGGCGCGTCGAAGCTACCATTCGCCACAACCTAAGGCTGGCTTCATTGTTCGACTATTAGGAATTGTTGGCGCCTGACATCGCAAAAAGCGAAGTATGCTGGGCGCATGGAATGGCTGAATTACCACCACCTCCTTTACTTCTGGGTCGTGGCGAAGGAAGGCAGCGTCGCCCGTGCGAGCAAGCTGCTTCGTCTGGCGCCCCCCACCATCAGCGGCCAGATCCATCGGCTCGAAGAGGTGCTCGGCGAAAAACTCTTTGCCCGAAAGGGACGGAACCTCGTCCTGACCGACGCCGGTCGCCTGGCGTTGCGCTACGCAGACGAGATCTTTTCCCTCGGCCGAGAGTTTCTGGATGCGATAAAGGGCCGCTCGACCGGGCGCCAGATGCGGCTCGTCGTTGGCGTGTCCGACGTGCTGGCCAAGTCCATGGTGCATCGGATGCTCGAGCCCGTGTTCGAGCTCCAAGACGACGTCCGGGTGATCTGCCGCTCGAACCTCTCGACCGACGCGTTCATGGCGGAACTCGCCATCAATGCCATCAACGTCATCCTTGCGGACGCTCCGGCGGGTCCCGGCACCCCCATCCGCGTCTTCAGTCATCCGCTCGGAGAGTGCGGGCTGTCCTTTTTTGCTGCACCGGAATTGGCGAAAAAGTGCCGGCGAGGGTTTCCCCGTTCCCTCGACGGCGTTCCCTTCGTCTTGCCCGGCACTGATTCGACCCTGCGTCGAGCATTGAACGACTGGTTCGGCTCCCTCGGAATCCAACCGAAGATCGTGGCAGAGATGGATGACGCCGCGCTGGCGAAGATCTTGGGGGAGGCCGGGCTCGGCGTTTTCGCCGCTCCGGACGTGATCGAGAAGGAAATCGGCCGGCGATACCAGGTGGCGCTCGTTGGCCGTGCGAAGGAGATCGGGCAACGCTTCTACGCCATTTCGTTGGAGAGGAAGATCCGTCATCCGGCCGTCGCGGCGATCTGCGAAGTGGCACGGACGCAAGTGTTTGCGTGAACCGAGCTTCGGCTCCGCCCGGAGAATCACCTCGACACGAGCCTCAGCGCGTACGAGTGTAACGCGTGTCTTCGGTCACAAATGAGAGCTCGCGCCTTCGAGTCGCGGTCCTCTCGCCAATATCGTGGCGAACTCCGCCACGCCATTACGGACCGTGGGAACAGTTCGTGTCTCTCTTGACCGAAGGATTGGTCGAGCGAGGCTTGGATGTGACGCTGTTCGCGACCGCCGACTCGATCACCCGCGCGCGCCTGGTCGGCAGCGCTCCCACGGGGTACTCGGAAGATCCGCTGCTGGACGTGAAGGTGTGGGAGAGCTTGCACGTCGCGGCGCCGTTCGAGCGCTCCGCCGAGTTCGACTTGATCCACAACAGCTGTGATTTCCTGCCGCTCTCTTACAGCGCTCTGGTGGAGACGCCGGTCATCACCACCATCCACGGGTTTTCCTCCGAGAAAGATCTTGCCGGTGTACCAAAAGTACAACCGCTCCAGCCATTACGTGGCGATCAGTGATGCCGACCGCCATCCGTCGCTGGACTACATCGCGACGATCCACCACGGGATCGACATGCGGGCGTTTGCGACGATGGACGGTCCCCGCGACTATCTGTTGTTCTTCGGTCGCATCCATCCCGACAAGGGAACGGCGCGAGCCATCGAGGTCGCCCGCCGTGCCAAGCTGCCGCTGCTCATCGCCGGCATCATCCAGGACCAGGACTACTTCGATCGCTTCGTGAAGCCCCACATCGACGGCAGTCACGTTCGGTTCATTGGATCGGTCGGACCCGAGCGGCGCGGCGAAGTGCTGGGCGGAGCGCGAGCGCTCCTTCACCTCATCGATTTCGACGAGCCGTTTGGTTTCAGCGTCGTCGAGGCCATGGCGTCGGGAACTCCGGTCATCGCGTGCCGCCGGGGATCCATGCCGGAAATCGTGGAGGACGGCGTGAATGGCTACCTGGTCGACTCCGACGAGGATGCGACTCTGGCCGTGGACAAGCTCGGTGACATCGCGCCAGCTCGAGCGCGCGCGTCGGTCGAACATCGGTTCGACGTTCATCGCATGGTGGACGAATACATCGCGACCTATCGCCGGATCCTGGGGCGCTGATGGCGCGATTCCGACTGGGCCTCAACTACTGGCCCGCGCGAACGGCGATGGGCTGGTGGCAAAAGTACGATCGCGCCGAGGTCCGAAAAGACTTCGCTCGAATCGCTGGGGCCGGCTTCGATTCCATCCGCATCTTTCTGCACTGGGAACACTTTCAGCCGCGCGCGGATCGCGCGGAGACCAAGATGGTCCACCGGCTGATCACCACGCTGGATCTCGCGCTCGAAGCCGGCCTGTCCGTGATGCCGACGCTGTTTACGGGTCACATGAGTGGAGCGAATTTCATCCCCTCGTGGGCCCTGGGCGGCGACGAGGGCGATGCACGGTTTCGCGTCGTCTCCGAAGGACGCGTGGTCAGCGCGGGGCTCCGCAATTGGTACACGGACAAAGTCGTCGTCCTCGCGCAGGAGTCGCTGTGCGGGGAGCTCGCAGGAGCGCTCGCGGACCATCCCGCGCTCTTCGCCTGGGATCTGGGGAACGAAAACTCGAACTGCACGCGTCCTCCCACTCGGGATCACGGCAGGGATTGGCTCTTGCGCATGACGGACGCGATTCGCGCCGGCGACTCCGACGCGCTCGTCACGATCGGTCTTCACATGGAAGACCTGGAGCAAGATCGCAACATCGGACCGGCCGAAGCCGCGAAGGTGTGCGACTTTTTGACGATGCACGGTTACCCGGGTTACGCCCCGTGGTCCCGCGGACCCACCGACGAAGCGCTGCTTCCGTTTCTCGCGGCGCTGACCAGCTGGCTCGGCGGAGGCACGGAGGTGCTATTCAGTGAGCTCGGCGTCCCGACCTACCGCGAAGGGGATCCGGGAAGCGACAGTGCGCGAACGGCCTCGTCGACGGAGCTCGTCGAGGAGCACGTGGCGGCCGCGTACATCGAGCGCTCGATCACTCGGCTTGCCGAGTGTGGATGCACCGGTGCCATGCTGTGGTGTCACGCGGACTACACGCCGGCGATCTGGAATACGCCACCCCTCGACCTCGCGGTCCACGAGAGATTTTTCGGGCTCTGGCGCGCGGATGCATCGCCGAAACCCGCGCTCGACGTCATCCGCGCGTTCGAGAATCGTCCCGTCGTCGACCGGAGCCCTCCGGCGTGGATCGATCTCGATCCGGAGGAGTTTCAGCTCGATCCGAGCCAGCATCTCGTACGCCTGTATGGCCGCTATCTGGAAACGCTCACGAGCTCGTGAGACGCCTCAGGAGTTCGTCGACCCGCACGCTGGCGATGCGCGCACCAACGTCCGAGAACCCGTAGGGCAAGATCAATCGTTCGCCGCAAATCATGCTGCCGCAGGAGTAGACGACGTTGGGAACGTAGCCGTCCCGTTCGTCGTCCACGGGCGCCAGCAGCGGTTCCGTGAGGCGTCCTATGATTCGAGACGGGTTCTTCCCGTCCAGGAGAATCGCCCCGAGGACGTACTCGCGAAACGGTCCGACGCCGTGAGTGATCACGAGCCACCCTGCGTCGGTCTCGATGGGTGAGCCGCAATTACCGAGCTGCGTGAGCTCCCAGGGTTGTTCCGGCATCTGGAGCTTCTCGCTCTCGTGCCAGAAGTGAAGGTTGTCCGTTCGCATCAGGAAGTTGTTCTCGTTGTCGAGACGCCCGAGAGCGACAAAACGCCCGTCGATCTTCCGCGGAAAGAGCGCGATGCCCTTGTTCGTCGCGCACGCTCCGTTGAGCGTCGCCACGTGAAACGCGACGAAATCGCGCGTCTCGATCAGCTGCGGCAGCGATTCGATAGCCGTCGTACGCGGTATAAGTCGCAAGGTAGACGATGCTCCCGTCGTCGTACTGGAAGCGAACGAAGCGTGCGTCCTCCATGCCGTGACTCTCCGTCGGCCCGGCGGGAAACAGCACGCGCGACGAGATCGAAGAATTCGCTTCGAACGCACTCTCGTAATTGGAAGAGGCCACCCAGTGGATGGTGCGGGTCGTACTGCACGACGCCGTCATCGTTCCCTGAGTTCGGACACGACTTCGGAGATCGCTTGCTCCAGAGCACCGAGCGTGAAGCGCGTCCGGCAAACGATCGAACACGCGCCGGGCCGCTCTCCGAGAACGATTCGATCTCGGTGAGCTTCCTCGCGAACACGATCTTGTCGTACAACGGCGAGCGTCGGCGCGCCGTGGTCACGCTGGGACTGCTCGCGTCGACCGTCACCTGCCCGCGCTGGTCGACGATTCCGGAGCGAAACTGGATCGACGAGACGTGCCCCTCACCAATCGCGCGCAAGCTCATCACGAAGCGCACCTGCCCCGACACGAGCCCGTCCTGATTCGGCGCGGCGACAATCGAGGGATTGCTGAGCGCGGCAGCGTCGATCGAAAACTCGTGAGTGAAGTAGGCGCCGATCAAGCGGCGGCGGTCCGTGGAGAGCGATTCCGGATCCCGAACGCGATCTCGTACTTGCCCGAACCTGCCATCGAGCAAGGCGCTCAGATCCGCATGGCGTGAGGAAAACGTCTCGTAGGTCCTGGCCAGCGTGGATGACACGACGGCTTCCGGCAGAGCCAGGATCCGGCTGAGGATCGCCTCGACTCGCTGTGCCCCGCCCGGTACGAACGGCTTCGTAATCACACGTCGAGGATCGGGCAGGAAGCGCACTTCCGTTCGTGTGACCGGGATGGGTGGCATGGGTTCCTTCACGCTCTACCACCTGCCGGCCAGGAGCGTTGGCCTTAGGCCGGGCGCGTCCTTTTCCGGCCTTCGTCGACGTGGAGTCGTCGCGCCGTGTGGGTTCCGGAACCCTCACACCGAGAAGATGACTCCGCGCTCGAAGCTGGATCCGGTCGACCCATTGACCCATTGGCACTTGATCGATGGCGCCGTGGGCGGTCCTTCGCTTCCTCATTGCGGAAGCGATGATTCACTCGCGGCTGTCGCGGCTGTCGCGGCTGTCGCGGATCGCCTCCGCGTCGGTCGTACAGCGCCAACCGAATTCACCCGCGACTGTCGCGGATCGCCTCCGCGTCGGTCGTACAGCGCCAACCGAATTCACCCGCGACTGTCGCGGATCGCCTCCGCGTCGGTCGTACAGCGCCAACCGAATTCAGCGGATGAGACGGAAGTTCGGACAGACCGAGCACGCTCGCAAATCGCGGGCTGCCAAACCATCCGTTTTGCATTCTCTGCAGGGGAAACGTCGAACGGAACAAGCAACCAAAAAAACAACCAATGGGTAACTCTCAGCTCTCGCAGCAACGCAACCGTTGTTGCCCTTGCGCCCGCGATCTCTCGGCCATCCAACTTGTCCAAGTTGGACACGTTGGGTGTCCAAAGAATTGCGAGGCGAGAGGGCCTGGGGGCGAGTCGGGAGTTTTACAGGAAGGCGACGCGCTTCGAGATACCCGCAGGGCCCTTCGGGTATCTCGAAGGGGTGGGACTTCCAAGGGTCGTCACGAAGCGCGTCGCGCTTCCTGTGGATCCTGATTTCGTTCCATGTCTCTGAACGCCGCTGTAGGCCGGGCGCGTCCTTTTCCGGCCTTCGTCGACGTGGAGTCGTCGCGCCGTGTGGGTTCCGGAACCCTCACACCGAGAAGATGACTCCGCGCTCGAAGCTGGATTCGGTCGACCCATTGACCCATTGACCCATTGGCACTCGATTGTTGGCGCTGGGGGCGGTCCTTCGCACCTGGCTCGACGCTTCGATGGCCACGCGCTCCCTCGAAGGCTCGCGCCCTTGGGAACGCCCGAAACACTCCCTTGCGTCACGAAAGGCAGGACCTTCACGTCCACGCGCGTAGACCCGAGGGAGGGGGCCGTTGGGAACGATCGCCCAACTCTTCCGAGGTCCACGCGCACAGTGGGCTCGGCGTGGCCCCCGCGGCCAGGGGCTCAGCATGGCCTCACCCCCATCGACGAGAGCGAAGAAGATGTGCGAGCCATCGGTGGCGGCATCGTCAGCTCACGGGGAACAGCGGAACGACCGCAACTCCAAGACCGGGATCGAGCGAGGAAGAAACTTTCGGCCTGGATCGTACGTCGAGGGGTCGAAATGAGGAGCGGCTGGGTCTGGGCGGCCGTCATGAGCGGAATTGCCGGCGGGATCGTCGGCTGCGGAGCCAGTAGCTCTGGCCCGAAAGCGCCCGCGTTCGATCCCAAGGATTAGACCAAGTGCAGCGTTCGGAAAAGCCAATCCGAGCCGCTGGTGGTCGAGTGGCCGAGCGCGGCGCGAGCGGAGCTCGAGGCCGCTGCCCACAAGGGCGTCGTGGTCGTTCGCTACGAAGGCTGCGAGATGCAGGTGCTGCGTGATTGTCGAGCGCCGGCTCGCTATGGCTACGTGGGGGTGACCCGCAAGCACGATCGCATCCGCATCCGCGATGCGGACGAGCTCTACGCGAACCTCCCGGTGTACGCCGCGCATTTCGAAGGCGAGCTGGCCAAAGCCGGAGAGCTGGCCGTCGACATGACGATCGTCGGTCGCTACGAGACGAGTGCCCCGGCCATTGACGAATCCCAGCTCAGCGGTCGTTGCGCGGGCGCGACTCACGTACTCGGCGGGCTCACGATCGGCGCATTCGAGTTTTACACGAACGCCGAATCGAATCACAAAGCCGGAGCCGGAGCGCTGGGCGTGGGCGTGGGTACCCAGTCGAGCCAAGGCAAGGAAACGCTGAACGAAGACGGCGATCGTGTTCGCTGCGACCAATCGACGGGTTCCGACGCCGCGCCGCCCGACGGATGTGGAGCCATCTTGCGTGTCGAAGCCGTGCCCCTCGGCCGCACGCGAGCGAGCCGCCCCACCTGCCCTTCTGCGACGGAGTGGGACGGAAGCGCGTGTGTCGCCAAGTCGAATCCTTCCAAGCCGACTCGGCCCTCGAAGACGCGGAGCCCGGTTCCGAGCCGTGTCGTCACCAAGTTCGAAAAAGCCGTGTGCCCCGCTGGGACCAAGCTAGGCGGAAGCGTTTGCCTGCCCGGCAGCATGACTCCGTGCTCCAAGGGAAAGCACCTGGTTCTCGGTG
Organism: uncultured delta proteobacterium; assembly: GCA_963781505.1. Lineage (GTDB taxonomy): Bacteria > Myxococcota_A > Polyangia > Polyangiales > Polyangiaceae > JADJKB01. Next base: position 292,548 of record CAWAHB010000006.1, read on the forward strand.
GAATGTGCGAAGACGATCGACCGCCTCCGGCCTTGGTCGACAACCTTCATGCGACCAAGCAGCGAGGCATGGTGTCGGTCCCGGGTGCGACGTACCTGTTCGGAAGCTACGAAGGTCGTGACAAGCCTCACCAAGTGACGGTGGGATTGTTCTCCATCGACGCCACCGAGGTCAGCGTCGGGGACTACGTTCGCTGCATGGTCGCCGGTGCCTGCCCCGTGACCACGCGGGGCAACTACTGCAACTTCGGCGATCCCCAACGCACCGATTACCCAATGAACTGCGTGCCAGTGAGTGCGGCAGAGTCGTACTGCGCCTGGCAAGGCAAGCGCCTGCCGACATCGGAGGAATGGGAGCTCGCCGCTCGAGGCGCAGCCGGTCGGCGCTACGCCTGGGGCAATCAGGAAGCCCAGCGGGACCTGTGTTGGAAGCGCGGCGGCGTCGAGAAGGCCTGTCCCGTCGGATTCCATCCCGACGATCGAACCCCGACCGGGATCTACGACATGGCCGCCAATGTCATGGAGTGGACCTCTTCGATGTACTGCAAGTACGGCCGCGAATCGTGCAGCGACGGAATGTCCATCTATCGCGGAGGGGCCTTCGAATCGTCCGAGCTCATGCACGTAGTCGCCACGTCCTGGAGCTACACCGCAAACCCGACCCAAGCCGACATCGGGTTCCGATGCGCGAGGTGACCCTCGCTCTCGTGGCCGTCGCGCTGCTCACGGGTTGCGGTCGTGATCGCCCCCCGCGCTACGCCTACGCGTCCACTTGCGGCTACGCGCCGTATCCGCCTTGCTCCGCTCCACCAGCCCCCGCTCCCGCCCCACCGCGGGCGGCTCCACCTCCACCTCCACCGAACGCCGCGCAGCCCCCAATGCAAAATCCGTTCGAGTGGCTTCAATCCGCCGCACCGAACGTTGCCAGCATGCCCCAGGTGCTCGGCTTACCGGGAGTCATCCCCACGACACCGGGAGGTACGCCATCGACTCCGAGCGAAGGCTGGCCAGCGGAGTGGGAAGACTTCGAAATCAGGTGCTCGTCGAGACCAACGCCCGCCGAGCCCAAGGCGCACTGTGCGGCGAGCGCAAGATGCCCCCTGTCCCGCCACTCACTCTCAATCTCGCGCTCCGCAGCGCCGCCCGCCGACACAGCTCCGACATGGCCGAGCACGACTTCGTCGAGCACATCGGCTCCGACGGAAGCCGCCCCGAGCAACGCATCGCCCAAGCCGGCTACAAGACCAAGAAGGTGATCGGCGAAAACGCCGCCGGCGGCTACCCAACTCCGCAAATCGTCGTCGACGAATGGATGACGAGCCGCGGCCACTGCATCGACATCATGTACAAAGGTTTCGTCCACCTCGGCGTGGGCTTCGTCTATCGCCAGAGCTCCTCGAACCAGGAGTTCTGGACCCAAGACTTCGGCGGCGGCTGAGCGATCTCGGCGCGTGAGGTCAGCGGCGACTCCGGCTCGAGCGCGATCGTTCAAGGCGCGATCTGGAGCAGACAGCTCGCGACCTTCTTGCCGGCCGTACCTGGCTCTTTGTCCCGAATGAACGTCAGCTCGAGGACGCCCGGCTGGTGTCCTGACACCTCGTAGCGCCAGGTGTGCGGACCGTCGCCGGTCACGCCTTGCCAGCTCTGGGTCGGCGCGCCGGGACCAGCGAGCTCGAGGTCGACCCAAACGTAGCCCGGCTCATCGATGAACTTGGCGATGAACGGAGCCGACGCGCTCGGCGCTTTGGGAGAGAACTTGAAACGCGAGTCGCACTCGAGCGGTGGGCTCGAGCCGTCGACTTCGGCATCGGCAAGCTCGGCGTCGAGCCCGGGATCGATCCCCGCGTCGAGCGATGCGCCTGCGCTTCCTCCGTTCCCGCTCCAAGAGCTCGAGTCGACCGCTCCCGCGTCCTCCGGTTCCGGCACGGTGTCGGCGACATCCTCCACATCGACGATCCCGTTGGCGCAGCCGGCCCCCACGAGCGCAAAAAATACGAGAAACGTCTTGACCGGTGTCCACATATTGGCTAGTCCAGTTGGACTAACCAATCATGGAGCCCTCGAGCCGTCAAGCGCTGAAGCCGAAATCCCACGGCTTGGCTGAGGTCATCGGCGGGGAAATCGCCCGGAACCTCATCCCCGCCACCGCCCAGCTGCCAACGGAGCGGGAGCTGGCGGGCGAGTACCGAACCAGCCGGGTCACCATTCGGGAGAGCATCGCGAAGCTCGTCGAGTGGGGTCTGCTTCGAGTGCGCCGCGGGTCGGGCATGGTGGTGCGTGAGCGGAGCTCCTGGTCGTTTTCGGCGCTGCCCCTCGCGATGCGAGCGATCAGCGATCCCGCGACTCTCCAGCGCGGGATCCGAGATTTGTTGGCGCTCCGGCGCGCCCTCGTGCTGCACGGCACCGAGCTCGCCGCCGGGCGCGTGAAGAAAGGTGCCCTCGGTCCGGCGCGCGCCGTCGTCGCTCGTGCCGACGAAGAGCGATCGCTCCAAGGCTTCGTCGCCGCCGATCTCGAGATCATGCGCACTATCCTCACGTCCGCGGAGCTCTGGCCGCAGCTCTGGCTGATCAACGACATGACGCGGAGCTACCTCGATCTCGTGGCCGACACGTGGCCCACTCCGCCCGTGCCGAGCGACTACGTCGCCATTCACAACGCGTACTTCGACGCCATCGAAGACGGCGACGCAACGCGAGCATGCGCGGTGTTCGGCGACTACCTCTTGCGTCTGGATACGGCCCTGTGCGCGTCCCTGGGAATGACGCTGGAGGGAACGTGAGCGCGGCAGCCTGGCTCGCGCGGATCGTCCTGTTTCCGCTCACGCTGCTGGTCGCCGTGGGAGGCGGCCTTTGGGCATTCGAGAGCGGCGGGTCCGAGGCGATGGTCGTGGCCGTCTTCGGCGGGCTCGCCGTGGCAGCAGTGGTGCTCGGGGAGCGCTTCTTGCCGTTTCGAAGCGAGTGGCGCGTGGCCCGCGGCGATGTCGCCACCGATCTCTGCCACGGGCTCGTCAGCAACTTGCTGTGCCCGCCGCTGTTGAAAGCGGCGCTGATCCTGCTCCTCGCACCACTGGCCGGACGGTTCGGCTCGCTCTGGCCCCACGACTGGCCGCTGGTTGCGGAGCTTGCAATGGCAGCGCTGATCGCCGAGCTCGGCTCGTACTGGGCGCATCGACTTGCCCACGAGCGCGACGCGCTGTGGCGTCTGCATTCGACTCACCACAGCGCCGAGCGCCTGTACTGGCTCAACGCCGGTCGCGATCATCCATTCGGGCTCGCCCTGCTCTTCGGGTGCGAGATCTCGCCGCTGATCGCGCTCGGCGCCGGAGAGCAAGTGCTCGCGGCCTACGCGCTCTTCACCGTCGTGGTGGGATTGTTCCAGCACGCCAACGTGGATGTGCGCCTCGGCCCGTTGAACTGGGTGTTCAGTCTGTCGGAGCTCCACCGCTGGCATCACTCCCGCGACGTGAACGAGGCGAACCACAACTACGGCTCCAATTTGATCGTCTGGGACGTGGTGTTCGGCACCCGCTTTCTCCCCGATCGCCCGCCGCCGGTGAACGTGGGTCTGTCGGACATGCCGGACTTCCCCCGGAGCTACCTGAAGCAGCTCGCCGTGCCGTTCCGCTGGCGAAGTCTCCACAGCGACGAGCTCTCGAGGGTCGAGGTCACGTCGTGACGGGTCGACGAAACTGGGAAGCGATCTTGGCGCTCGCGCTCTTCGTTGGCGTTGGTGCGTGCTCGTCGAAAGATGGCGTTGCGACCAACGGCGGCGCGGGCGGCGGCGGATCGAGCGGGAGCGGCGGCAGCTCCATAGGCGGCAGCAGCAGTGGTGGCAGCGGCGGCGTTCCGCTTTCGTGTGACGATGGGTTCGTGGTCACCGGTGCGCCCGTGCACGCGGGAGTGCCGTTTCAGATCAGCTACACGGCGACAGCGGGGTACACGTACATCGGCATGAACGTGTCGGGGCCCGGCAACCCGACCACCTCCGGCGAGACGATCAGCGGGGACGGTCCCTACACCTGGTCGTACATGGTGTCGGGTCACGGCGCGGGAGTGCTCTCATTCGACTTCGTCGAAGGCAAGACCGGCGGCAAGTCCGGCAACATAATCGCTTCGTGTGAGGTCGACTCTCTGCCCGGTGGCGCCGGTGGTAGCGGAGGAACGAGCGGCGGCGCGGGGAAGGGCTTCGTCACGGCGAGTGGCACTCTTTTCGAACGCGACGGCGCTGACTACCAGTTCGTGGGCGTGAACCTTCGCGGGCTTCCCCACTACGGAAAGGAAGCGCTTCCGTTCGCCGACAAGGGTCACATCGAGCTGAACCTCGCGAGCGTCGAGGGCATGAACGGTCGGGTGATCCGGTCTTTTGCCGCGTATCACGGCATCGACGCCGAGGAGACGGGCAATCGACTGGAGACTATCCTGAACGCGGCCGATCAGCATGGGCTCACGGTGATCGTGGTGCTGACGGACTTCTACCAGACCCCGGTCGGCTTCAACCCCCAAGGGGACGACGGCTGGTACGCCACCGACAGCAACGGCTTCACGGTGCTGAGCCACGACTTCTTCGCCGGCGGCTATCAGGACAATTACAAGCCCCAGGTCCAGGCGTTGGTCACGCGCTTCAAGGACCATCCGGCGATCTTCTCGTGGGAGCTCGGCAACGAGATCCGCGACGCGACGTTCCAGGGAGCGTCGTCGGGCGCCACGTTCGTCTCTTTTTGCGACGACATGGCGGCCACGATTCGGGCCATCGACAAGAATCACATGATCTCCGTGGGCGAGATCGGCGCGACCGTCACGGGCTTGGACTCCAGCCAGCAACAAGCGCTGTTCTCGAACCCCGACATCTCGTTCTTGACGACGCGGAGCTACGACGGCGGAGTCAGCGACGACACCGGCATCGCTGCCAGCGTGAACAAACCGATCATCGTGGAAGAAGCAGGGTTTTCCGGCAACGGTCGCCCCGGCAAGGTCGCCGCGGATCTCGACAAGTGGTTTCAAAAAGGTTGCCGCGGCTACTTGCAGTGGGGATTCATGGCCAGCCCGGGCGACAACGGCGACGGCGACAGCGAGTACGGCATGGACCACGTCTGGCACAAGGACGACTGGGACGGCCTCTACCAGACGTATCAGGGGTTCGCTCAGGGTCTGTGACGGCTGATTCGGCGCGAGCGACGACGACCGAGCCCGACCAGCACGGGCGCGATCCAAGAAAGCAGCGAACGAGGTTCTCGCTCGTCCCCGACGATCCGACAGCCGCAGCCGGAGTCGTCTTCCGCAGTAGCACTCGCTGTGCCCGCGTCGTTAATGCCACTGCCGCCAGTGGAAACGCCCGAGCCCGCCGCGCCGCCGCTCGTCGCTCCTCCGTTTGCAGCACTCCCCGCGCTCCCACCGCTACCGCCCGCTCCGGCATCGCTTTCCCCGGCTTGGTACGCGCGTACGTAGTCGATCTCGTAGCTTGCCGGGAACACGGTGGTCGAATCGGGAGCGCCCGGCCAGTTCCCGCCGACCGCGAGGTTCAGGATCATGTACATGTCGACCTGAGGAACGCCCGGACCGCTGTAGGTCTTCTGCTCGACGCCATCGATCGACCAGACGAGCGTCGTGGGCGTCCACTCGAGACCGAACGTGTGAAAATCGGCGGAGAAGTCCGGACCATCGAAGTCGCTGCCATCCGATTCGTGACCCTGGTCGTAGCTCGGTCCCCAGTGCACGGTCATGTGAACCTTGGTCGGCTCGTGACCGAGGTATTCCTGGATGTCGATCTCGTTCACCCCTTCGGTACCGACGGCGCCCAGTAGCCAGAACGCGGGCCAAAGGCCTTGGCCCTTCGGCATCTTGAGGCGCGCTTCGAAGTAACCGTACGTCTGCTCGTGAATCGAAGAGATGACCCCGGACGTGTACTCGAAGGTTTGCCCTGCGTACTGCCCCTGTTCGTGCTTGCCGACGATGGAGAGAACATCGTTCTGCTCCACGAACGCGTCGTCGATGTAGGCCTGAAGCTCGCCATTGATGACGGCCTCGCCCCACTTGTAGCGACGCTCCCACTTCGCGAGATCGAGCGAGCCCCCGTCGCACTCGTCCTGGAACGTGAGCGTGTAGCCCGGCTTGTCCCAGGGCGCCGCGAACGCGCTCGTGGACGAGAGCAACAGCAGCAAGAAGACTCGCGCTCGGAGCATGGGGTGAGCTCAGCGTAGCGCCGCGAAGCAGAAATGTAGAGGACCGACTTGACGCGCCGAAACGACAAACCAGCCCACATGCAAAACTGCTACCACTGTCGGCCATGAGCGCTCTGTTGTGTCCCAACTGCGGCGACCGTTGCCCCCGTCGGTGAAGGAAGCGCCATTCGTGACCTGCGTGTACTGCCGCACGACCTCCAACGCGCGGGGCGCGGTGCTCGAGTTGCGCCGGGAGCTTCCCGAAGACAGCGAGCCGCCCGAGGACGAGTGGGAGCGGCGGGCGTGGGAGTACGAGCGGGACAAGGCGCGGAAGACCAAAGCGTGGGAGGACTTCAAGGAGGAAGTAGCGGCAAAGGAGCACATCGATCTGCGCCGGAACGCAAGTGCGATGTTGGGGACGCGGCGGGATCTGTCGTGTGATCTAGCTTCCTGCCCACGATTCGTCCCTGGCCAAGAGCGTTCCTCGGGCGCGCAGGCTCTTCGCTGCTTCGAACAGATCCGGCCACGCCGTAAATAGCTTTCCGAGCTCGGAGACGAGGACGCGAGAGAGCTCGAGCGTCTCTTCGGAGCTCCTTCCGTCCGCTAGATCCCCGGGGAGGAACAGCGTTCCATCGTCGATTGCGTGACGCAGGGATTCGCGATGCGCATGCACGTCGCGTTTCCACTCGTTCGGTGGATTCGGCGCCGTATCGAGCGCGTGCTCCATCAGCCGAGCGCGACCCTCCGCCCATTGAAGGAAGACGTCACGGACCAGGGTTTGATACGGCTGTGGTGGCATTGCAGCGACCCGTCTCATGTGCCCGCCGAGAGCACGCAGGTTGTTGGACGTGTCCCGGCTGGCCGCACGAAACGTTCGAGCGATTCCCAGCACCAAGAACGACTGGCGTGACGCTCCCGCCGCTTCGCGAACATCCGCCGAGTAGCCACGGCGCTCGGGCGGAGCGTGCAGCATGGCCCGCGGCAGATGGATCGCGTGCGCGCCACTCACACACAAATCGAGGGAAGCGCCCCAGATGCCGTCCTGATTGCGCAACACGGGATGGAAAGGCGGCAAGAGCGTGGTCGCGTCGATCCCAAGAGAGCCACTCATCAGTGGCAACGTGCGGGCGAGGGTGGGTGCGCTGGCAACCCGGAGCACTTCACGACTCGTCGTGACGAGCCGATACGCATCGCCGCCCCGCAGCAAGGCAGATTTCGTTTCCGGCGATGGCGTACAAAGGAGTCCGATCGGCGAGTACATTCCGGAGTCGCCGACGATACCCGGCAGCGTCGCGACGACGCGCCCCGATGCACCGTTCGTCAAATCGCCAGTGCTCTGACCGAGAAAGTGGGCGTGAAGCGCAGTGACGCTCTCCTCGGACCAATCCGAACCCGTGAGCACGCTTTGCCGATCTGGAAAGAAGGCAAACTCCGTGGGGTCGGAAAACCGGGGTGCGACTTCGAGTCGAGTCCGCTCGTTCCGCGGACACGCAAAGCACGGGAGCATGTCGTCATCCGCGCTCACGAACCGCGTGCCTGCCGCGTGGAGCAGCAGGCCATTTTGATTGGCGCCGGTCGTGATTCCGCACTCGCGCTTGCCGAACAGGGCAAATCGAATCAGCTCCCGGGAGACATCCGACACTCGCGCGAGGGTGTCCGCGTATGCAGACTTTTCCTCCGCGCCTGCATACAGGACCTTCACGCGCCGAGTTTCGGCCCGACGCGCGATCGATCGATTTTCACTGCGCACGCTCGCGTCTCGTGAGTCGTCCATCACGACGAGAGTACAGTCCGCTCCGTGTCGCGTCGCGTTGGCGGCGTAGCTTTCGAGTGCGCGCGCGAGCAACTCCGGTCGATCGCACGTCAGGATGCCGATGGCGTTCACTTTCGCGTCATCGGCGCCACTCAGGACCAGCACATCCCGAACATGCACATCCCGCCACAGCACTGCCCCGAGTAACTGCAAGATTCCAGGAACCCTTGGCAGCTACCGCCATCGCCCCCGGCCCCGCCGGCGTACTCGCACTGGTTGGCGATGCACACGTTGGGGTAGTAACAAGAACCGAGGTACACGGACTTTCCGCAGCTGTCGTAGGTGTACCCGCACTGACCAAAAGCGATACAGGACTGAGACTGTTCGCAGCTGCCGTAGGAGTTACACGAATACCCGTTCGGGCAGCCTCCGCAGTACACGGAGGAGCCGCAACTGGAGTCGTAACCGCAGCTCTTGTTCTTGCACGCGGTGCACGGCGGCGGCGGCGGCGGCGGCGGCGGCGGCGGTGGCAGATACTTGGTGCACGCCGGATCGGTGTTGATCGCCGGATCGGCGGGATCGTAGAGCTTGGCGTTGATCGTGCCGTATGGCGCTCCGAGACTCGACAATAGCTGGGTGCTCGCCTCCCAGAAGTGATGCGAATCCGCGGAATCCTTCACCGCCGCGGTGACGTGTCGGCCGTTGTAACAAACGACGTACTTGGAACCGCACGAGGGATAGGGACTCACCAGCCAGACAGTGCTGTCCTTGCAAACCTGACCACACGCGAGGTTCGCCTGCTTCCATCGCCCGGTATTCGAGCAGAAGTGGCACGCGGGGTTGCTGGTGGGGTCGCAGATCGTGCTGTACGAGGAGTTGCAGGCCAAAAATTCGCAGCTCCCTTCGTAGTACAGCGAGATCGGAGTGCCGATCCCCTGCTCCACGCTCTGGATCCCTTCGTCGGGTTCGGTGTCCACCGCGCAGCCGGCCGCCGTGCCAATCGCACCAGCGCAAATAAAAAGGGAAGTGAGTGTCCTCAGCCCAGTCGAAACACGTCGCATCATCAATTCTCCTGTCGAGCAATTCGGTGCCCGCGGAGTAAAGCGCGTGTTGGTCGAGGGGCGACTTAATTGGCCCTTACATCGTACGGACCCAGCACGCCGCGAGCTTGCCGAACGGCGTTGGGCCGAGCCTCAACGCGGGAACAGCTCGTCGATACGCTCCGCCAACGTCGGCAGTTGGCTGAAGCAAACGCCTCGGCATCTTCCTTCTTTCCGAATGCGGCAAGCAGAGCGCGCCCAGCGATCATCTGAGCCATGAATCCCCAGCGCGGGTCGCGAAGGATCCCGAGCAACACCCCGCGCGCACGGGGGTCGGCGCTGCCGAGCGAGCTCATCAAGCGCTGTGGGTACTGGCCGAGCTGTTTGCCCTTTGCGAGCTCTGTCTCGAGCGCTGCGAGAACGCGCGACGCCGACTTCTTGTCGCCGGCGCGGACGGTTTGATCCCGTGATCGCGTGCCTCGCGGGAAGGGTTTTGGCCAGTCCTCGAAGTCGTCGGTGTGCCGATCTTCGTACGGCGCCACCGGGTGACGGAGGTCTTGTCGGGGAAAGACAGAGTGCCGCTGATGGCGACGTCCCAGGACATGATTCGGATCTCTACACCGGTCGCGCTTCTCTTTGATTCGGCATTTTTCGGTTCCCAGCTTTTCTGCGGATCGGGTCCTGACGCGTCGCCAATACGCGCGATCGTCGTGCTCTGGCTCTCGACAGCAGCTACCTCATCGACATCGACCGTCGCTGCCGACCATCCCCTCGACGCGTCTCTATTTCGCCGAGCCCCGCCCCCAGAGCTCCAGCCCAATCGCTGGCGATCGGCTGAGCATCCTGTACCCGTCCGCTCTGCAGGATGGGGCGGCGTCGGCGCCGTCGTCGATGCGAAGGGACACGAAGTCGGCGTCCCCCTCGAAGAGCGCGCACTGGCTCTCGGTCGTGTAACCCTGAGGGGGCCCGACCTCGGTGCAGCTCGAACGGGCATAAGCGCAGAGGCACGTGTTGCACTGTCCGGCGATCTTCACGGAGCGACCCTCGGATCCCCTCTGGATTTCCGCGGCCATCTTCGAGACGGGGTAGCCACAGATTTTTTGGTAGCGAAGCAGCTTGTCGGAATCCGCGTAGCCAAACCAAAGCGATGCGCTGGCAAGGACCACGGGGACGAGCGCGACGAATCGACGCCCTTGGAGACGCTCGGATGCCAAGAGCCCGAGCCAGAACGCCAGCGCGATACTGAGACCCATCACGTGCCGAGAATTCGAGACCACCTCAATCGCCGTCGCCGAGGTGCCGGCCATCGCCAGCACGAACCAGCCGCTCCCCTTCCCCCGGCTCTCGGTTCGCGCCCGACGGAAGACTGAGAGGGCCACGATCGCGCCCCCGATCGTCAGCACGAGGGGCAACGCTCGGGGAGACGCCGCCATCGACTCGAACGCCAGAATGGCCGCAGCCTTGGCGTTGGCGAGCATGAATCCGAGGACGAGCGTGGGAGCCCCGCTCAGCGCACCGAGGGGCGAGCTCGCGCCAGGAAAATCGATGGCCGCTACTTTGTCGAAGTCGAACCAGGGCGAGAACGACGGACCGAGGGCCTGGCTCAATTGCGGTTGCCGATACAGGGCATAGTGCTGCAGAAACGCGAGCCAATTCCGGTTCGCGCCACCGCGAGCCACGAGCACGCTGCCGACGACTGCAATCCCGGCGAGTCCTCCGACGAAAGACCAGCGAACCGCCTTCTTGCTCGGCCGACAGCCGGGCG
>CAWAHB010000007.1:0-327115 GCA_963781505.1 uncultured delta proteobacterium
GAAAGTCCCCACATGGCCAGAGGCAGGAGCGGAGCCGCCCACACGACTTCGGGACGAACGAAGTAGGCGACCAGCGTGCAAAGCAAGTACGCGCCCGGCCCCAGCCGCTTCCGACCATCACGAGCGAGCGCGACGGCGCCGACCAGCAAGATGGCGATCGCCGTTCGCTGCACACCAATTTCGAAGAACGAATGCGCAGACCCGAGCGCCAGCACCGTGCCTAACACCCCAGCGGTGAGCGTGCGCCACCTGAGGAAAGCGATGGAGCCAATCGCTCCACTCAGCGCGAGGCTCGTGACGACAGCCACGATACGAATCGCGCCGACGGGGCCGAAAGCCAGCGAGAGCGTGCCGAGCAGGAGCGAGTAACCGGGAGACTGCGGCAGCGTCAGCGGCGCGCCGTCGATCCAAAAGCGCCGACCCCAATCGAGGTAGCTGGCTTCGTCCCAGATCGGCAGGTCTCGCTGAAACGCGACGGCGACGCGGAGCAACACGAGCGCGGTCGCGATGGCCAAGAGCGCGTAGAGCGGAAGCCGCGACGCGGCGGAGCTCGAAGGAACGGCCGCGGGCCGATTTCCTGGGGTCTGGATTGGCCATTTTTCCGGACAACGTGCTACCGCAAGTCCTCACCGACCGCGAAGCGCAAGCGCGGCTCCGCTCTTGACCTCGTCGGAGCGGTGGAGCTCGGCGGCCTGTAGAGCGTTTCGCGCGGTTTCGTCCAGCGGGTGCCGTCCCAGGGCCAGGACGCAGCCGAGAGCGAGCGCATCTTGGGAGCGCTCGACCTGCTCGTCGCGATCGTACTTGTCGATGTCGGGGGAACCGCCAGGAGCTGCAGAGTAGCGCGTGAACGTGGAGCTCTCGAGTAGAGCCACGAGACTCGGGACCGGCAGCGGCGAGGGCGCACAGCGTGCGATGGCCCGAACCACGAGGGCCTGTCGCCGGAGGTCTTGTCCCTCGTAGCAATTGCGTCCGCGATGATCGACGGCATCGTCGTAGCGAGTCGCGAGGTTCAAAAGCTCGACGAGAATTGGCACCACGTCCTCGTCGCGCGCGTCGATGGCTTGGATGGCGGACGCCGGGAAGCTCTCGGTGATTGGGTATCGATCGCGCGCGTTCGTCACGAAGTCGAGGAGCAAGGACTTGTCGGAGCCTCCGGCATTCATGGCCGCGACTTACGCGAAACGACGAGCGTGCGCAAACGCCTCGGGTACGATGAGCCGTGCGGGGGCGTTCGGCGCGCTGATCAGCGCTTGCCCCGCGCTCGAGTCCGCGCGTCCCGCGGCGAGCGCTTCCGAAACCAGGCTGCGATGCCCGGCATCGCGGGCTCGAAGTTCCCCGGCACCGACACGTTCAGCATGCCCGCCCGTCGTGTCGTTCGATTCTCGAAGTCGTGCAGCGTCCCGCCCGGCGCGATCACGAACGAGCCCTTGGGCGCGTCGATCCATTCATCGTCGACGAAGATGCTCATCGTTCCTTCGATCACGTAGAACACGTCGTCCTCGGTGTGGGAGTGCGCACCGGGCCCCCGCGTCCTCGGCTCGAGCCACCATTCCGAGATGGAGTAGCGGCCGCGCGTTTCCACTCCGTCCGCCTTGAATACCGCCCGGACCGGACCCATCGCGTACTCACGCCCGCCGCCGGGCTCGAGACGAACCCCCGCTCGCTTCTTCTTTCGGGGAGACATAGTTCACATCCACGTTAACTACTCTCCGGTGCCGTCGCAAGCCGGATCCGCAATACTCGGCCTGTGACGGACGCATTCTTCCAGCGCGACGGAGACACCTTTCGGCCGAGCGAGCTCACGCGAGGCCCCTGGGATCCGGGACTCGCTCACGGCGGACCGCCGTCCGCCCTTCTCGTTCGGGCGTTCGAGTCCCTCGCGGGCGACATGCGACTCGTCCGCTTCACCGCGGAGATCATTCGTCCGATCCCGATCGATTTGCCCATCCGCGTCGAGACAGCCGTCACGCGAGCCGGCAAGAAAGCGATGTGGGTTTCCGGCAGCCTCTTGTCGAACGACAAGGAAGTGATCCGCGCGACGGGAACCGCGATCCGCCGCGCCAGCTTTTCGTTACCCGATCACTTCGAGCCGCCCGCGAACCTTCCGCCGCCCGAATCGGCGCCCGTGTTCACGCTCCCATTCTTCCAAACGCGACTCGGCTACCACACGGCGATGGAGCTCCGCCTCGTGCGCGGAACGTGGGGTCAGGGCCCGTGCGCCGGCTGGCTCCGGATGCGCGTACCGCTGGTCTCCGGGGAAGCTCCCTCGGCGATGCAACGGATCGTCGTGGCCGCCGACGCCGGGAACGGTCTCAGCATCTCGCTCCCCATCGAAAAGTTCACGGCGCTCAACCCCAATCTCACCGTCTCCGTCTTCCGGCCCCTCGAAGGCGACTGGGTCGGCCTCGACGCCGCGACAGTTCCCGGCCCAGACGGCATCGGCCTCGCCGAATCCGCACTCCACGACACGATCGGCCCAATCGGGCGGGCGCTCCAGAGTCTTCTCCTCGAGACGCGCGGCGGCTGAGCGATCTCATTTCTTCGTTGGAGCACTCTTCCAGGTCTCGAGGAGCTTCTTGTTCTTCTCGTACTCGCGCGTGTACTCGTAGGCCTCGTTCTTCAGCTTTTCGAACGCCTTGAGCGCGCCATGGAGTGTGGCTCGGTCCTTCGTTCGCGCCGCGGCGCGCATGTACAAGACGGTCGCGGAGCCGGTGAGCCCGACACTGTCCCGCGCGAGCTCGAACATGTCGCACGCGTCGGCGTGACGACCGAGGTACATCAGCACTTCGGCGAGCAACGTCAGCACTCCGAGGCGGGACCAGCCCGCCTTTCCTTTTCCGGTCAGGAACTTCTTTCCTTTCGGCCCCCGCACAATCGCGACACATTCGTCGACCAGCGCCAGGAACTTCGGGTCCGGCTTCTTGTCCAGGAGCCCGACCGAAACGTTCTTGATGTTGTACTTCAGGTGCGTGTCGAAGAGCTTCTCGAAGTGTGCCGCGTCCATCGGACCGCCCGCCGCGTGATGCGCGTAGAGCTTCTTGCGAAGCTCGGCGCCTCCTGCCGGCGTGCGCCACGACCGAATCAGCTTCTTGAAGTCCCCATCGGCGAGCTTCCCCATACGCTCGAGCTAGCCGGGCTCCGGCGAAGCTTCAAGGCCCCGCTCCTCCGTCCCCGGACCAGAGAAACGCAAGCGGGCTCTCGGGACGTAGGATCGCGCTGATCTCCGCGAAGGGCACCGGGTAATGACACCCGTCGAGTGCATCGAACACCTGCGGAAACCCAGCCTTGCCACAAAACACCACGGCACCCGGTGCGAGGCGGATCTCGGGATCGTTCATGATGCTGTCCAGGAGATTCGTGACGATGTCGTCCGGGATGCCGGATGGAGTCGCGTCTGTTGCCGGAGCGACATTGCCTTCTCCGCTCTGGCAGCGACCGCAAGCGGACATCACAGCGAGAGGGAGCCCGGCAAAGCACACGAGCCGTTGCACGAGCAACCTCGTCACGACGGCGAGCGTACCTCTCCTCCCGCCCGAGCTGAACACCTGCATGGCGGCGGACCGAGCAACCGACGAATTCGCAAGCTTCGCGGCAAGTGTATTACCGCCATGCGCGTGAGGTTGGGAAAAAGCGCTGGTATACATGGGGTTGTCGCCGTGAGACTCCGAGGGGCCAACCGAGACGGGCATATTTGGTAGAACGTTCGAAAGATCCGCTGCCTCCACTGCGTACAACGACGGTGGCATCGCGAAACCCTTGTGGCTTCGCCGCGGCGCTGCTCCTCGGGGCGCTGATCGTGTCCGCTCACGCCTGCGGCGGCGTTTCCAGTTCCGACTCCAGCGTCCCGGCGTCCGGTGACGGCAGCTCCGAGGGCCCTGACAGCGCGGTGACGACGGACGCCTCTTTGGAGGCAGGAGGCGACGCGCAAGGCGACGCCACCGCCAACGTCTCCGCCGATTCCGGATCCGATTCCGCGCTGGATGCCGGATCTGATTCTGCCACCGACTCCGGTACCGACTCCGCCGGTCCTCCGCCCCTGTCGCTGCCGCCTCTCTCCGCCACTGGCAACCCCCTGGGCTGCACGCTCACCGCGCCTTCCGAAGCCAGCGACCAGGAACGTCGCGGCCGCGCTCTCCGCATCCTGGGCCCCGATCTGCACGACAGACGGCTGGTGCTGGGAAAACCCGCTGCCTGCGGGTGGCAACGTGGCTTCGCTCTGGGGGTCGAGCTCCACCGACGTGTGGGTCGGCCTCGAAGCGGACCGCGTGCTCCACTGGAACGGTACGAGCTTCGACGACGAAGTCCCCGGCGTCGTCGTCGCGTCGTTGTGGGGCACATCGTCGAACGACTTGTTCGCCGGTGGCGCTGTCGGTTCGGGCGGCGCCATCGCACACCGGACCGCGCAAGGGTGGTCGGTGTCGCCAACCACATTTCCGGTGGTCGCGGTCCACGGGACGTCGAGCACCAACGTCTGGGCCGCCGCCGGCAACGAGGTGCTCCATTGGGACGGCTCGTCCTGGATGCCGATCGGCACGGTGCCGACCTCCACGGATCTGGTCGACGTGCACGCGTACGCCCCCGGCGACGTCTGGGCGATCTCCTCGGATCCGGAAATCCTCCGCTGGAATGGGAGTCTCTGGTCCGAAACGCCGGTCTCGTGGACGCCGGTTGCACACCTTGGCGGAACTGGTTCGAGCGACGTATGGATGGCAGCGCGCGAGCTCGCGTCGCCCCCGCTCGGCGTGCTGTTGCATTGGGACGGATCGACGTGGACGGGCTTCGGCCCCAACGTCGAGTCTGGTTTTTATGGCTCGTTCTGGACGTTCGCGCCCAACGATGTCTGGTTCAAGACCGGCCAGGGCCACCTTTGGCAATTCGACGGCACGACGTGGCACTGGGCGACGCAGGTCGGTGGCGGATTCTCGAGCCTCTGGGCCTCGGCGCCGGGTGACATGTGGATCGGAGGGGGCGGCGGGGTTGCGGGATATCACTCGCTCACACGGGGCTCGATATGCACCTGGGATCCAGCGATCCACGGCGCGGCGGGCTCGTTCGACCAGATCCACGGCTCGGCTCCCGACGATGTCTGGGTGACCGACGGATTCAAGACGATCCTTCACGACGATGGGAACGGTTGGCGAGCGGTCGCCTTTCCGTCGGCAATCAGCTTTCCGCGTGGGATCTTCGCGGCCAAGAAGAACGACGCTTGGGTCGCGGGCGGGAGCGAAGTCGCGCATTGGGACGGTACATCATGGACGGAGGTGCCTTTGTCGATCGGCTCCGTACATGGTCTGCACGGCTCGGCTCCCAATGACATCTGGGCGGTGGGCACTGGTGGACCGTGCCACTTCGATGGCGTCACGTGGAGCTGTGGGTCCACGCCCGGCCTGTGGTCGGTGTGGAGCGTCGCGCCGGGGCACGCGTGGGCGACGTCGGGCACGGCGGCGACGGGCATCTGGAAGTACGACTCGGCGCAGGGCGGTTGGTCGAAGATCCCTGGCTGGCCGTCGGCCTGGAACGCCGCGACGATCTACGCGCCTTCGAGCGACGAGGCGTGGGTCATCCGAACCGACGGCGGCCTCGTCCACGTCCACGGCGGAGCGATCGACGACATGTCGCTTCCCGTCACGAGCGCCCGCGCGAACGGCGCCTTCGGGTTCGCGAACGACGACGTATACGTCGCGACCGACAAGGGGGTCGCGCGCTGGAACGGGACGTCCCTCGTCGCGGAGCCCTGGACGAGCTGGGCCGTCCCGACAGCGATCTGGGGAACGAGCGACAAGATGCTCGTCATCGCAGGCTGGTCCGGCGCGATCCTCCGACGTACCCAGTGAGCGTGCACGAAGCGCCATGATGCGAAGCTCAGGGTGGTGTTCGACGCGATTCTGCTGCCCACCTGCGCCGCACAATGGTCGAATCGGATTTCGGAAGTGGTCGCGCCGCGGCAGCTGCACCGTCTAGCCCTGATCGTCGTGTGTGGTGGAACGCGTGTGCGGAGCCCGTTGCCTCGCCTCCGCCCTCTTCCGTCCGCGCGGCGCGAGCGCCGATAGCGCGCGGCAAGTAGAGATATGCGGCGAGGGGCTTTCCTTTTCGATAGGTAACTTCCAGATATCGCTGCTTCATCGACCTGCCTCACAAGGATACGCCGTTACGACGACAAGCCAATGATCGTCCTCGTCCGGCTGGAGCACGACCTCCCAATCCGCGCCGCGATGCCGCAGGCGACCTGACGAGGCCTTGAAACGCCTGCCGCTAGATCATGGTCGCCAGTACCCTGGTCGTCGATGCAAATGCATCACGGCGACGATTTGCACCTCGTCGCCTACGAGACGATACAGGACGGCGTACGGAAATCGTTGCCGGACGAGCCGCCGTCGCACGCCGGGCTCGACTTCGGGTAGCGCTCCGGCGCCTCGGCGATGGCTTCGATACACTGCTCGACCGCAATCTGAAACCGCTCCGCCGCGCGAGGGCAATTGTCGTGATCCGCGGTCACAAGGTCATGTTGGACGCCGATCTCGCGGTGCTCTACCGCGTGGACACTCGATCTCTCGTCCAGGCAGTGAAACGAAACCTGGTCCATTTCCGGAAGATTTCTCATTTCAGCTCACTACCGATGAGTTTCGAGCTTTGAGATCACAAACTGTGATCTCAAAGCCGGGTCGAGGTGGTCGCCGCAGCCCGCCGTTCGCGTTCACCGAGCAGGGCGTTGCAATGCTGTCGAGCGTTTTGCGAAGCGCGCGTGCGGCCCAGGTAAACATCGAGATAATGCGCGCGTTCGTGCGGCTTAGGCAAATCCTCGAGTCGCACGCCGAGCTTGCCAAGAAGGTCGATGCGCTCGAGAAACGCTACGACGCCAAGTTCAGGGTGGTCTTCGATGCAATTCGCGAGCTCATGACTCCGCCGACTTCAACGAACCGACGGATCGGGTTTCGTAAGTAGCTCACGAGCTCGCGCCGAGTTGGCTGAGGCTCCGTCCGCGGCCCCCGCAGGCCGGTCCCCACGCGAACCGCACACCTCTGCGGCTCACGCGAAGATGCCACGCCTGCCTGGCTCCGCGTCCGGCCGTCCAATTGCCCAGACAGCGTCTGGGATTTTCGCCGCTACTGCTCCCGGCGCGCCTATGACTGCTTTCGCGCGCCGGATGATTTGACCGGCTGATCGACCACTTTCCAATTGGGACGCTTCGAACTACGCGCGGATGGCGTCATTGACACTCCAGGACGACCGCCACCGGCGCAGTCCGACATAGCCCAGGATCCAGCGCCGGACCGCATGGCTCGCCCTCCGCCGTTCCGTCGCCGGTCTGACCCGAATCGTTCCGTCCCCAGCACCAGAGCGTCCCGTCAAGTGTCTGCGCGCACGTGTGCGCCCCGCCCGCAGTAACGTCCACCACGGCAGGAACCGGGCTGCAACCACCGTAGGGACATGGCGTTCCCCCGACGGTCCCATTCCCGGACTCACCATCCGCGTTGTTGCCCCAGCACTACAGCGTGCCGTCTAGCTTCAGAGCACAGGTGAACTGATCTCCGGAATGGACTTCAGCAACGGAACTCCCGAGTGCAGAAACCCACGCGGGCGCGACCTGCTTCGCGGACACGCTTCCATCCGTGCCGATTCCAATCTGGCCCATGCGGTTGTTGCCCCAGCACCAAACCGTCCCATCCGACTTGCGCGCGCACGTGTGGAGTGACCCTGCGGAAACGCCACTCACGCAGCCACCGAGTGCGACCAATGACGCGTCCCCCGCGTCCGCTCCACCGGCTCCGCCGGTCGCTGGAACACCGCCCTGGCCGGCCGCGTCCGCGTCGCCACCACCGGACCCGCCGCCTTCTTGCCTGTTGTGACTGGTCTCCGGAGATCCGCAGCCCATGAGCAGCAGTAACGCGACGGGGAAAGCTGACACCCAGAGTCGAGCAAACCGCCTGTGCGCGTATCGGAGACCATCGATGCCACCCCGCGAACAGGCCATCAAGACCAGCCTAGCGCAGGTTCGTTTTGCGGCGCAGCGACCGGAGGAAAGCCGCTGCCAGAAAATCTCGAGCGTGATTGGAAGCCCGCGATGCTCAGTCGGCGAGGATTTCGTCGCGAGGCTCGTTACGACTTTAGTGCGGCGTTAGTGTCGGGCAAATGAGGGTTCAGCAAATCCGGCAATCAAACTGTGATTACAGCTTCGGACCCTTGCCACGTCGGGCGCCCCAGACCGTTTCAATCACGACCTCGTCGGCTGCCTCGTCGATCGTGTAGTAAACGTGCTGCTCTGCTTTTGGCATCAAAATGCGCCAGACCGGCACCGCATCGACTTGGACGTGCGGCGCCCGCAATTTGGGGGCTCGCAAGATGCGCTCGAAGGCGCTCATGAGCTCTTGTCTCAGCAGCTCTGGCGCGTCGCGGCGGTGAGCACGCCACCAGACGTTGAGCGCGAGGATTCGTGCCCGCGCGCGGGCGGACACCCGAATCCTCACCGCGTCGAGTCCAACTCCGCGAGTAGCTCTTCAGCAGAAACCGTAGCCACCCCGGCCCGTCGCTCGCTGATCGATGTTGCGATCTCGCGGTGTAACGCTGCACGTTCCTCGTCGTCGAGCTCGTCCCAGTCGGCCGCGATCTCCAGCGGTACTACGCTGCCTTCGGCGAGATCCGTGGGCTCGTCCAGCACGAGCCGGCCGTTCTTCACTTGGGCGATCAGGGCATGCATGGCAGGAATTCTAACGTGTCCTCTGCGCTTTTGCACGGCGGAGGACGTGGCCGCGCGAAGGTGTCACTCGCGGAGGATTCGGATGAGGTAGATGGCGGGCGACTGGCCGAATTTTGCGGCGCCGACCCAGAGGTGGGTCCGGGTCATGCCGAGAAAATTGTCTGGCCATACGTGTCGGGAAGCTTGCGAATCTTGGATGTTCCCGCTGCGAGGTTCCAAATAGCAAACTCGCGACTCGAATCGTCTGGCGTGGTCAGGGTCGGGAAAGCCGCGAATCCCCAACCACCGGTTCGTCCAATCGGGATCGATTGTGCACCCGTCGTTGCAAGCTTGGTCGGCTGAAGCTTCGCCGGATCATCCGAATAAGGCGACGCCCAGAGCTCGACAGAGTCGTACGTGTTGATGTCTTGACGATTGATCCCTCGGAAGAAGCCGAGATGGCTGTTCGCGTACATCGGCGAGCCGTAGGCATCGTTGGGTGCGCTTGGCTCGAGGTACACAGCGGGCGGCGCAATGCCGTCCGACCACATGATCTTCCCGTGAGCGATCCCGGGTCAGCTGGTTGCTGGGCGCGAGCTTGAACACGAACCGCTTCTCCCAGCGCGATACGCCGGAGATGTGGCAAGCGTCACTATCTCCGACGGCTCGAAAAGCGTCGAGACCGTCTCCGGACTCGAGCGCGTAGACCGCGACGTTCCTCGACAAACCCGGCTGGACCGCTTCCTCGAACGAGAGCCCGGCGCGAGCAGTCGTTCCGTCATCCTGAACGACGCTCGTCCGAATGAACCCACCCTGCGGCCCGACCAGCTTCGTGTTGAAGACGGCCTGCTCGCAATCAGACGGCGACCACGAGCACGGCTCCCAGTAAAACGCGCGCACGTTGGCGGAGTTGGCGAGCCGTTCTACCGGACAACCCGACGCGACGGCGGTTGTCGATTCCCATTTCGGATCCTCACCCCAGCCCGCGTCGGTCGCCGCGCCATTTCCCCCACTTCCTCCATTCGGATCGCGCGTTCTTCCGGCGAGAGTGCCTGAGCTTCCTGAAAGAGCTGGTCAGCTCGCTGGCTCATTGGGCCATTCTACCACGCGCACGGCGCTGGTCCGTGTGGCTGGCCCCCCGAGATCACCTGGTGCGAAGGAGAGGACTTGAACCTCCATGGGAGTTACCCCGCTAGCACCTCAAGCTCTGAAACCGGTCAAAAACAGCGGGATTTTCGATCGGGTACTTTGCAGAAACGCGCAGAAAGACGCACATCGCATCCGCCATTGGGGGACGGTCCCCCAATGCTCGACGCCTCTCTGGCGGACGTGCTGCTGGGCAGCGCCCTGCGTGGCCTCGCTGACCGTGCGGCGCTCGGGATGGCGCGTGAGCGCCGAGAGCTGCCGTCGTGAGCGCCAGCATGCCGGGGAAGCGCCGAGCCTCGCGCTCCGTATCGGCGCGCGCTTGTTCTCCGCGCCGCGTGTGCCCGTGCGGGAAAACCGCGGCGTGAGGCTCGAGCTCGTCGTCCGACATCGCGCCGGCGCTCCGCACTTGCCGGTGCTCGAGCTCCGCAGAGCTGGGTGAGAAGGTCGCTCGGACGCGACGCGACAATGGCGAAGGTGTGTGCGCAGGATGTCGAGCGGAGATCCACGCTGCGTGTTCTGCTCGCGTCGTCAACGTTGGATCGAGCTCCGAAATCCTCGATTTTGAGGGGTAAAAGGTCGCTGGACCGGTACAGCGGCGGCTACGCGACCCTCGTGAGAGTGGTCAACACGGGGCGCGGAGAGCACTTACTCTGCTCGCGTCAACGTTGGATCAAGCTCCGAAATCCTCGATTTTGACGGGCAAGGGATCGCTGGACCACTACAGGACGCCCTCCTGCGAGTCCTGGCTCGAGCTCGTCGTCCGACATCCCGCTGGCGCTCCGCACTTGCCGGTGATCGAGATCGAAAGAGCTGCGTGAGACGGTCGCTTGCGACGCGACGGTGTGGAGAGGTGCGCGCGCAGGATTTCGAGCGGAGATCCATGCTGCGCTATCTGCTCGCGTCAACGTTGGATCGAGCTCCGAAATCCTCGATTTTGACGGGCAAGGGATCGCTGGACCAGTACAGATCTGCACTGGAAGTCGATGAACCGGTACAGTACACCCAGTCCTTGGTGGGCACGTCCTTGGTGGGCACGTCCTTGGTGGGCACGTCAACTTTTCACGCACCACGACGAAGATCGTCTTGCATCGCAACAACGCGGATGCGCGTTCCGCACAGATGGACCACAACTTTCAACGCTCCCCCAAATACAAGGGCATTCCATGCAATCAACCACGCCCTCGACACCAAGAACTGCGGAAGACCCCCACCAGCATGAAGCGCGGCGAGAACTCCCGCCGCTACACTCGCGAACAAGAACGACGCCGTCGCTAAAACGTGCAAACTTGCAACTGCGAGCGCGGTGAGCACGAATGCTCGAAGCCTATTGCTCGCCCGGAAGACGACGGCCAACCAGGCGCCGCCGACCGCGATCAGTGAATAGCTCGTGCTCAGAGTGGGCATGAGGGGAGGGTCCATCTCCTTCACCCGCGCAATCGCTGCCAGCAATTGACCAGACGAGACGACTGCGGCCAGAACAGCTACAGCAGAAATAATCCGCAGATCTCGTGGCCAGCGTGAAAGGGTGGACCGAGCTAATGATGACATGCTTGGAAATTCCCTGAGCCCGTGGTGATGCACTTGGCCGCGGCGTCACCGCAACAGTCCTTGCATTTTGTCCACTTGTACTGGTTGTACCCGTACTGTTCATCACACTGTTTTGCACACGCGCGCTGCGATGCTTTGCATTGCTTCGTTTGATCGTCCTCGCACCCCATCTGGGGTTGAGCAGCCAGTCCGCTAGGATCAACCCGGTTGATACCGTCGCCGCGAACGTAGGCGTAGAGATTCCATCCGTCAATGAAGCGCTCTGGGTCCTTGCCTGTCCATCGTCCTGCTTCAGGATCGTACATTCGTCGCCCAAATTGTAGGAGTGCCGTTTCTGGATCGAGTACTCCCCGTGCGTACCCAAGCGGCACTAGATCCTGAGGCGGGCCGCTTGCAACTCCCCAGGCATCATAATCGCCATGCCAGATTGCCGTCCCGGTCGCGACATCTATGATCGCTCGCAGCGATCCCAGGTGGTCGCTCACAAGCCGATACGTCACGCCTCCCCGCACCATAAATTCCGGCATATTCGAGCGCGCCCCGTACACAAACCTCGCCACGAGCGCCCCGCTCCCATCGAGCTCCGCCACAATGTCGAGCCCATCCCGATAGAGCCACTGCTTCTCCAGCGCCCCATTCTTCTTCTTCCCCACCCGCCGATCCTGCCCATCGATCAAGTACTCGATCACATCCCCACTCGGCAGGTCCACCCGCACCAAGTTCCCGCGCACGTCGTACTGGTACGCCGTCGTCTCCCCGGTCGCGGTATCCGTCTTGGTCGCGAGCTCCCCGTTCGCCGTGTACGTGAACGTCAACGTCCCATACGAAAGCAACCGATCCTGCGAATCGTACGTCCCCACGATGCTCTCCGCCGGCGTCTGCAGCAGCGTCCGATTCCCGTTGTCGTCGTACCCGTAGTGCTCGTACAGCACTCCACCCCGGAACACGTCCGTCAGCCTTCCGCGCAAATCGTACGAGTACTGATCGGTCACCGCCGCCCCGCCATTCGTCTCCACCCGCGTCACGATCCGCCCGAGCTGATCGCGCGGCGCGCTCACCGTGTCCACGACCTCGCTGAACACCGTCGTCCCGCCCACGCTCGCCGTATACGACGCCATCTCCCCGAACGCATTGTACGTGTAGCTATCCGTCACCACCCCGAGCGTCGATCCGGTCACGAGCCCGTTCCCCGCATTGAGCGAAATCTTCAGCGCATCGCTCCCCGCCGGCGAGCAAGTGCTCGGCGAAGCGCAAATCACGATGTCATCCGGATCGTACCCGAACACCATCGGCGAGACGGTCCCGCCCGCCGTCACCGTCTCGCTCGTCACGCGGAAGCTATTGTCGTACCCAAACACCACGCTCCCGCTCACGGCTCCCGACCAGGTCATCCCCGTCAAGAGCGTCCCATCGTACGAGTGCTCGAGCACCACGCCGCTCGGATCGGTGATCCTCTGCAGGCGTCCTGGCGCGCAGCCCGGACACGGCGTCAGGCCGAAGTAGTCGTAGTCCACGATCCCGCTCGGGGTGATGAGCTGATCGAGGCGCGAGGCGCTGTCGTAGAGGCGGGTCGTCATCAGGCCGTCGGGGCGCAGGGTGCTCGTGAGGCGTTTGTCCAGGTCGTAGGCGTAAATTGTAGCTGGTGTCGGGGCGTCGGGCACGACCGGGGGCGTGTACGCTGTGAGCAGATCCACGGCGGAGAAAGTCTGCTGGTGCGTGGGCTGTCCAGGGGGCGTTACGCTCGTCAGGTTGCTGTTTTCGTCCCAGGCGAAGCTCGTCTGGGCGCCGTCGGGATCGAGCTGTTGGAGGATCCTCCCCACCGCATCCGGCTCGAAGGCGGTCGTTTGGCTGAGGGCATTGGTGACGGACTGGACGTAGCCGTTTCGCGTGTCGCTCGTGTTGAAGTAGCTCGTCGAGCGGACGCGGGGGCCTTGGGTGATGGTCGAGAGGCGGCCTCTCGAGTCGTAGACGAAGTCGACCGGCGTGATGCCTGTTACTTCGCGGCGGGTGACTCGCATCTGGCTGTCGTGGAACGTGCGGGTGATACGGCTAGCGGGGGAGGTGATGGTCGTTCGTTGGAGGGACTTGTCGAAGATGGTGGTGGTGTTGCGGCCGTTGACGCTTCGTACTTCTTGCTCGGTGAGGAAGGTGAGGGGGTTCAGGGGGTCGGCGCCGGTGACGGTGCGGGTCACGGTTTCTACCCGCGTGAGGCCGCCTGGGGTTTGGGTCGTCGTGGAAATGACGGGGTTCAGCATTCCGAATCTTGGGTCGGCGGCTTCTGTTGTCGTGGTGAGGGTGCCGTCCGGGCTCTGGATGACGGTGGTGCGGTCATCGGTTCTTTGCTGAATGGACGTGCAAAACCGCAGCGACCTCACGATGCGCATCGCACGCTTGCTCGCCGAGAAGTTCGAGAAGTTCGACGCGCAATCGATCGCGGACCTCTTCGTCGCTAGCTTCCAGAAGATTGGCATCAACTCGCCGACGTGTCCTTCGGTCGAAGACGTGCGTTTCGCGATCGAGCGCTACCAGAAGCAGCGTAAGGAGAAACGCAACGAGCAGCAGTCGGAGCAATCAGAGCGCATTCGCGAAGCCTTCGGCACTGACCGCACGAATCCCTACACGCCTTCCGAGCTCCAGTCGTTTGGTGTGATGAGCAAGCGCTGGATCATCCAGTACGACCGGAGCTTCTATCTATTCTTCAACGGCGCCTACAAAGGCCCCTACACCGAGGCGAGCGTCTTGAATGTCGCCGCGTGTTGGCTCTCGCCCGCCGCGAGCGCTGGCGTCGAGCTCTACACAATCAGCAAGGACGGAGAGCGCTCGTTCAAGCAGCTCAAGATGCTCGTCGACCAGTACGGCTCTGTCGCTGAATCGGTCGTGATCGATCTCACAGCGCAGAAGACCACATACGACGAAGCTTCGCGCGTCATTACGGAGGCACCTTGCCCGCTGCGACACATCGAGCCCGTGTACCACGAGGCCATTGATCGGTGGCTTCGAATCCTAGCGGGCAAGCAGTACGAAGATCTGAAGACATGGCTCGCGGCGGTCACCCATCTGGCCCTGACGTGCGTGGCGTTGTTCTTGACCGGGCCGAAGGGCGTCGGGAAAAGCCTCCTCATGCATGGTCTCGCGCGACTCTGGACCGAACTGGGACCGACAACCCTCGACGAAGTCTTCGCCCAGTTCAACAGCAAGCTCTTGGACTGTCCACTCACGGTGGCAGACGAAGCGCTACCCAAGGATTGGAGGGGCAGGAGCAAGAACAGCGAGCTCCGCCTCCACATCCAAGCTCTGGTTCGGGAACTCAAACGGAAGTTTTTACCCACGTGCTCCGTGCGGGGAGCGACGCGAACGATCGTCGGTGCCAACAACGACACAGTTCTGAGAACGAGCGAGGGCCTCACGCCAGACGATGTCGACGCGATTGCCGCGCGCTACTTCTGGATTGCAGCTCCGGAGGAAGCCGCGGAATACCTCCGGAGCGTGGACACAACGCTCTGGGTCAGCGGCGACCGAATCGCACAGCACGTGACCTGGCTGATCCAGAATCACCGATGGCAGCCGCGAGGGCGGTTCATCATCGCCGCCGCCGACCCGGAGTTGCGCTCTAAGATCACCAGCCAGTCCGGCCGTGCGGGCGAGTGCGCTCAGTGGCTCGTGTCGTTCCTTCTGAATCAGGGTGAATACTTGCACACGGCGAACGGTGACTACGTACTGGTCGTGAAAAAGCAAGGCGAAAGTCTCGGACGCTTGCTCGTCAACGTGAAGGGACTCTATGAGGGGTGGAGCGTCTACCTCAAAGACTCGGCGCGACCCGAGGTGAGCGAGATCTCTCGAGCGCTGAAGACGCTCTGCCTCGACAGGCGGACGAAGCTGACGCTGCTGCGAGACCTGAGAAACAAGGACCTCCCGTCGCAGCAAAAACGACAAGTGAACTTCTACGCCGTCGACCTCCCAGGCCTCCGTAGCTGGGCGGAGAACACCGGCTTTGCCACAACCGAGGACATCGACAGGGGGCTCGCTGTCGACTCTGGAACGCTGCTGAGAGCGTACGAGTGAACGACTCTCAGAGAGTGAAAGCCAACTCTCACCCAATCTGAGAGGAGATTTTCGTGAGGAGTAACGATGCGTTGAACGCTCTCACACTCAGACTCTCAGCTACCTGTCCAACCGTGGGACTGGGAGATGACGACCGGTTTGAGATTTCTGAGAATAAATCTGGAGTGTGTACACGTGTTGAAGACCAACAACGGGCCGGAGCTGAGAGTCTGAGAGTGGAGCGAACCAAATTGGCGAAACGATTCCATAAAGCACGCCCCGAGCACGGAGACCGGCCGTGAAAGTGACCGTACTGAAGCAGGACCTCACGGCGGCGCGGGGATCACCACGCGAAAGGGGTGGCACCCTGCTCGTCCCCGGTATCGCCGCGATGACACAGGCGCCACTCGTCGCCCCCACCACGGACACGGAGCTTCCCGCGCCATCCCACGCACGCCAGCTCTCCGCCGATGGACTCGCGGAATTCCGCGACGCGCTCCATCTTCCAGAGTGCAGCTTCGCCGCCAGCAGCGTCGAGGTCGACAGCTGGCTCCTCCAGCTCGACGACGAGGTCGCCGCCGGGCGGCTCGATCCGAGGCCGTCGTGGGAGATCGAACGGGACGAGGAGCACGAAGCGATCGCCCGCCGTGTCGCAGCGTTGCTCGCGTCGAACACGACCATGCCAGCGACGGCAAGCAGTCCGGTGGTAGAGTCACCGTGGCTCACGCGAAAGCAAGCCGCTCGGCACCTTGGGTGCTCGGTCCGAAAGTTCGACTCGCTCGATGTGCCGAAGCATGCGCTCGGCAAGGCTTACCGTTTCAAGAAAGAGGACCTGGATCGATGGCTCGAAAACAAGGCTGGACACTCATTCTCCGCCGCGAAACCTACTCGGTACGCTTCCGCCACGAAGGTAGGCGCTACGAGATCTCCACGCGCGAAAGCGATCCTCGAAAGGCTTCGGCGGCCGCCGCCAGGATCTACGCCAACGTCATCACCGGGCGAGTGAAAAAGTCGGCGAACGGCGCTCTCGTTCACCCATCCACGCCGATCGAGGAACCGATCGCGGATTGGATTGCAGCCATCGCGAGCGAATTGGGCCGCGGAACAGATCTCACCTACGAGGTGTACGGGCGGCACTGGGTTTCGCACTTCGAGACGATCGGGGAGATCACGTCGGCGCGCATCGGTGACTATCAGCGTGCGCGGCTGGGAAGCGTCGTGAGGTCAACCGTGGTGAAAGAGCGCTCTGCTTTCAAGCGCTTCTGCTCCTGGCTGGTGGAGCGAGAAATCCTGGCCGAGCTTCCGGACTTCCCTCCTCTCCCCCGCAAGGCGCTCGGTACGACTGCACCCGGCCGCCGTCAGAAGCCCAGCATGGTGCTCACACCCGCCGAGGTGCACGCCATCATCGCGCAGTTGCCCGAGTGGAGCTCTTCGATTCACGTGGAGCCGTTCCCGATTCGGGCTCGATTCGAGGTAGCCCACGACACGGCGCTCCGACCCCGAACGCTCGACCTCATCGAGCACAGGGACGTGACGCTCGCTGGGCTCCACATTCGGGCTGAGGTGGACAAGAATCGATGGGAGCGAGTGGTCCCCCTCTCGGAGCGGGCGCGAAAGGCTCTCCAGCGCATCACTCCTGCTTCCGTCGAACCTCGGGCTTTGGTTTTCGGGCAGCATCAATATCGAGATCAGCTTCGAGCCGCCGCCGTGGCTGTTCTCGGTGAAGCACGGGGCAAGCTCGTCACACCCTACATGCTCAAGCATGCTCGCGTGACCGACTGGCTCGACGACGGGAAGAGCGTGCTCGGGATTCGTTTCCTCACGGGCACCAAGCTGGCGCTCGACTCCTACGCCCACTCTTCACGCCGTTCGGCCGAGCAGGTCATTGGGGGACATTTGGGGGACGGAGCACCGACCGCGGAGCCGGCTTCTTCCGCCGCGAAAGCGCAACCCCCCGAATCGTTCAGTGCGAAGGAGAGGACTTGAACCTCCATGGGAGTTACCCCGCTAGCACCTCAAGCTAGTGCGTCTGCCAGTTCCGCCACCTTCGCGAGTGGGCGGGTGGTTTAGCAGAGCCCGGGGGAGGTGGGCAAGAGTGGGTTTTCGCGGGCGTTTTTCACCCGCTGCACGCTTTCATGCAGTCGCGTTCGGCGTGATCGCGAACGCGGAGCATGCAGTCGCTGCTGGTCGGGGTCTCGTCAGGGTGGAGCGATCAGGCTCGACAGAACCTCGATCACTTCCCCCATCTCGAATGGCTTTCTGACCCAGGCTTTAACGTCGTCTTTCACGGCGTCGGGGATGCCGGTCGCCGATCCGCTGATGAGGACTACCGGAATGTTTCCGGCGACTCGCTCGACTTGGGCGAGGGCGCTGCTTGGATCGTCGGCGATGGGCGACAGGTCGAGGAGGGCCGCAGCGAACGGTCCGACCGCCAGCGCTTCGAGCGCCGCGCGATCCGCGATCGCCACGACTTCGATGCCCCGCGCCTCGAGAGCGAGGGCAATCAAGTCGACGACGGCCGAGTCGTCTTCCAGGACCAGGATGCGCTTGCCAGCAAGGCCCGGCGGAGGAATGGACGGGTGGCGGGCGCCGCTTCGGATGTTGCTGCGGGGCCAACGGAGCTCGAAGCAGGCGCTGGGCATGGTTCGAGAGAGTGTCAGAGCGCCGCCGGCGCGTTGAGCCAGGGCGCGGGAATAGCGCAGGCCGACCCCCGCTCCTCCCTCACGGGTGGTGACGCCGTCGCCGAAAATGGTCGCGGCGCGATCTTCGGTGATGCCCGGACCTTGATCGACGACTTCGAACGCAAGCCCGCCGTCCCGCTCCACGAGCGAGAGCGTGACGGTTCCCTCTTCGGGAGTGAACGCTACGGCATTCAGCAGCAGGTTCAGTAGGATCTGACAGACGATGGGTGCGTCCGCGACGGTGTCGTTGCCGCGCACCGTGCTCTCGAAACGAAGCTTCACTTGCTTGCGCTCGGCTTCGGGAGTGACTGCGAGCACGGCATCCCGTGCGAGCGAGGTAGCACTGCGATCGCTCTCCACGTTGGGTCCGCCCGCTCCAATCGCGCCACGTGCAATCCCGTGACCGAGCCTCGCGTAGCTCGCGGCTCGTTCGATCGCTTCGCGCACCGGACCGTCGGCGCGCTCTGCCGCGATGCTGAGCCACCCGAGCACGACGGTCAGGGCGTTCGAGACTTCGTGAAGCGTGCCCGTCAGATCGGTGGGCTCGGACGAAGGACCGTCCGGCTGGTCCCCCGCCGCGCGCGCCTCGCTCTGTTTCACAATGGAAAGAATATTACAGCAAGGGCCATCGAACCACCCCAGATGCTGCTTTGGTGGCAACGCGCCGCGTCGGGGTGGGCCGCGTCGGGTGGGATCAGTTGATGTGTGGCGGAAGGAAGAGCTGGAATGCCCCGTGTTCGTCGGCTCGGGTCTCGGCGACCTGCAGAACGGCGTTCGCACCGTCTCGGGAGCCCGTGTATCCGGTGTCCCCGCCGTCGCCGTTCTTTAGGTAGATGTAGGCACGAACGAGGGCTCCACCCGCTCCGACCTGGGTCGGCAGGGTGATCATCCCGTCGTAGATCACCGGCCAGCCGATCTGCATGGTCCCGAGCTCGTGGGCCCCGCTCTGTACGTTCACGTTGGGCCTCACCAGCCACGGGAACGCGGTCCCTTCCGCTGGGCGAACCGAGAAGTCGAGTGTCCCGGGATCCGCCTCCAGAACGAAGCCTCCGGACTTGTCGACACTGCTGGAGAGCGCCTGGGGTTTGAACGGCTTGGTGCCGACCCAGATGTCTCGCTGAGTGGGCGTGAGGGGCGAAGCACCCGCCTGCACTTCGGCACCGACTGCGGGCTTGGAATCCCCGGTGCTGACGATTCCGCCAACGTGGGAGATGTGCTCGAGCTCGATCGTCTTGCCGTTTTGTATTTTGGTTCCGGCAGAGACGAGCAGTGTCGCGTGCGTCGTCGCGTATCCGGAGCCAACCGTCGGTGCGACGTAGACATCGTAGGCACCAGGAAGGAGCTTCACTTCGCCCAGGACGCCGTTGTCGGTGTCGATCGTCGTATCGAAGAATGCCTGAACGCCCTGGACCTTCTTGCCGTTGACGGTGAGATCGAGATCGGTGGAAACGAAGCGAACCGTTGCCGAGCCGTCGTAGTAGCCGGATCCCGCGAGCAAGCTCACGCCTTGGAGCGATACCCAGGGAAATTCCTTGGCCCCGGTCTCCGTGTTCTTCGCCGCATCCAGGTTCGACAGCTGGTTGACGATGCCCTCGCCTGCCTTCGCGCCTTCGATGGCGGCCCGCTCGACGACCAATGTCGGGCCGATGGCCTGCACGCACGGCGGCGCGGACGAGTCCGGCTCAGCCGGGCAGATCTTCGGTCGAATGCGCACCACCTCGGTGCCCTGGGCGGCGGGATCCTCGAGTCTCGTGTACTCGACATCCGCGATGTACTCGTCGAGGAGCTCCGGGCTTTTCTTGAGCTCGGTGGTAGCCGAGAGCAGCTTTCCGTTTTGCGGGTGAATGATCTCGACGCTCCAGCCTTCCAGATCCACGGGAGAGGAAACCTGCACGGCCAGAAGGCTGGGCGCCTGGAGCACGAGGGGCACGTCGAAATCGCCCGCCAAGACTTCCAGCTGGACGAGCTCGGGAGCCACGGTGCAGGAGGACGGGGTGTAATCCGGCGAGCTCGAGTCGGGCTCGATGTAGACATCGTACGTGTCCGCCGGCATCCACGCCTCGAACTCGTACTTTTCGAGGTCCTGATTCCAGGTGGTCGTCGTCGTGTACTGAGGCGTGCTCAGGCCCAGGAGCTTCACGCTCGGGGTGAACGTGACTTTGACCGGCGCGGTGTTTCGGTCCTGATCGGCTCCGTAGCCGAGAATGCACTGGGAATATCCGCCCTTCGTGGGCTCCACGCTTCCGGTCACTTTCGCAACCACGTCGACGTCCACCGACAGCCCGCCGCCTTCGAGGGGAAGGCCTTTCACTTCCTTCAAGAACCCGATGCCGCCGTATTCGGTGATGCTGGCGGGAGGCGTCACCTCGAGCAAGATGTTGGCGAATTGTCCGTCGGTGCTGGCGCACACACCGAGTGAGGTGTTGCAGACGCCGCCGCTGCAGTCGTCATTCGTCGAGCAAGTGTTCTTGGCCGGCTGTAGCTGGTCCTCTTCGAGGCTCGTGAGCGAGCAGGCCGAAGTGACGGCGGCCAGGGCGATGAGCAGGAGAGAACGCATCACTTCGCACCCGCCGCTTGGTTGTGATGGCAATCTGCGACCTTGTTGTCGCCCGAATCCGTCGTCGATGTTGAACCACCAAGTTGCGTAGGCCGTGTCGCTGGTATCGATGGGCTGGTTGGTAGCGAAGTTGAGATTGGGGGTGTGGGTGACCACCATCGTGACCTGATGACACCCCGCTGTCTGAGGTTGCCAGGTCATCGAGATGGTCCGGCTTTGATCGATCGTGTTGGCGGGCAGGCGCCGCGTCTGGATCGTGCCCGGAGGCGGCTTGCTCGGGTCGTAGTCGAAAAAGAGCTGGGCGGTCAGCTCCTCTCCCGCATCCTCGGAGCGCACGTCGATGGTGATTTGACCCGTGTCCGAGGTGTCGATGTCCGTGACCCCGTAGGTGCTCGGGATGGCGCTATCGAAGTCCAAATACGGGGGTGTCTGCTTGACGGTCCCGTACGTCGGGGGATCCGAAAGGACACAACCACTTGCCATCAGACCAGCATGTAGCGACAGGCGTGCCAAAGCCCGAAATCGCCCCAAACTCCGCGACCTTTGGGGGCCGAGGCATGACAGCGGTGTCACGGCCTGGGGAGGGGGGTCGGAATGCTGCATGGACCTCGGAATTCTAGCTCACCCGGCTCCGCCGTGCCGGCTGCCCGCCCGAGCCGACTGCCAGCGAGCGGCAGAGTATTCGGCCCCGGTCGCCAGGCGCACCAAATCGGCGACGACGAGGTAGTCGACACAAGCCTGGGAAAGCGCTGCCGGACTGCTGAGCACGTCCAGCGGGATCTGCTCCTGACGGCATGCCTCCCGAAGGGCGACGCGCAGATCCCCGCAGACGAAAAATCCCGCGCGGCGCGCGGCTCGGCGCGCTGCGGAAGCGACGTCTCTGGTACTCGAAGCCCGCGCGATCTTCGCACAGCTCACGCAGGCGTCGCTGGTTGCGAGCCGGAACGCGCTCCCAGAGCACCTCGGCCAGGTTGGCCACGGATGCGAGCGCACCCCGACCTGCATCCGGAGGCCCGAACGCGATGACGAGAGCGCTCAGGATGGACTCGACCTGCTCTTCCGTGCTGCCAAACAAAAGGACGTGCTCCGGAAGTGTCGCAGTGAGCATCGCCCCGAGGTGGTAGCTGAGCTCGGGGGTGTCGCGCAGTTGCTCCCCGCTCACGATGATCGCCGGTGGATTCAAGAGCCCGACGCCAAGGGACACCGGACCGGTGGTGCGACGTTGGAAGAGCGGCGTGCGTCCGAGACCCAGCACGCGGGCCGCAGATCCATAAGCACGACCGAGCGCCGTCGGTGCGCCGAGCGGGACGCGCTCCAGGCCCGTGACGCCATACGAAGAGGGGTCGCGGCGGAAGACGTGGGAAGCGCCCTCCCAAACCAGTCCCAGAGCTTCGGACGCCGGTCCGAGCACGTCGCGAAACACCACGCTGCGAACGCGCTCGGGATCCTCGGGCTGATCGGCGAGGGTGGGGGGCGGCGAGGGTTCGATGCTGGGATCGAACAGCGCGAGCACGTGCTCGATGCTGCGGGCGTACGTGTGATTCCTGTCGGCGAGGGCCGCATCGTACAGGCGTCGCAGGTGGTCGCGATCGCCCGGCTTGAGCGCCACCATATGACGACAGACGGCAACCAGATCGTGGGCACGGTCACGGCGGTTCTCGAGCTGCTGAATGAGCTCCAGGCCCGCATCCATGGAGCCGGCACCGAGCTGCTCGAACAGCTCCACCTCCATCGTGCTCACCGCCGGGAACGCGCCGGACATGCGGCGCAGCGATGGCGGCATCACCTCCACGGCCGGACGCAGAGTGGGTCGCGCGTCGGGCCGATCGCTCGGCATGTGGACGATTTCCACATGGCCTTGGGGCGGAGGCCTGGACGACGGGCGTCGGGGCAGAGCCGCCAAGTGCTCGGGGGGCGCGGTCGATCGATAGGTCGTCCGCTCGAGGGTCGGGCGCTCCGGCGGTGGCGCACTCGGCGTCGGCTCCGGCGGCGGTCGGCTGCTCTGCTTCTGGGGCCGAGCCGGAACGGGCGTGGGATCCACGATGTGCATGCCCGGAAGCGAGTCCCGGGGGCCGGGCAAGATCTTCGTCCAGGATCTTGGCGCTCGGCGACTCTTCTGCAGCCGGAGCGGTGACGATCGGCAACGGTTTATCCGAGCGAATTCGAGCAATCGGTGCGGGAGCTGGACGCATCACACCCAGCGCCGGAGTCGGCGTGTGAGGCGCCGCCGTGACGACCGGGGTCCCCGCGTGGGGTGTCGTTCGACGCGGTTCGGCAGCGGCCGGGCGCGCTGCATCGGGCGTGAGATGGCGAATCGCGGCGGGGGTCGCGGCGGGAGTGTGGCGACGCGGAGGTGGGGGCGGCTCGGCGTTGGGAACGCGCTCGAGAGCGGATTCGATGGCCCGTTGTTCCGCACGCAGCTGGGTCTGAAGCGAGATCGCGGCGTCGCGCGTCGCAGGCTCCGCCGCGGCAGCCTCGACGTACCCGAGCGCAGCAATGAAGTCGCCCGCTTGTCGTGCGGCGTCGGCTGCGGTGATGGCCACCCGGCCCCTCATTCGCACTCCGTGCAGATCGCCTGCGAGCGCGATGTCGAAAAGTGGCAGTGCTCGCCCGAACTCGCCCGCTTCTGCCAAACGTTCCGCAATGCCGAGGGCGATGAGTGGTCGCGGGCCGAGCTCGGTGTGCAACTTGGAAAGCTCGCGCATCCCCGCGCCCGCGCCCACCGCCCGATCGAGTGCCTCGGAAACCAGAAAGCCTCTGAGCTCTGCTTGCTCTTCAGTGAGCGCCTCGTCGATGCCGCGGAGCGCTGCCACCGTGAGCCGCGCGTGCTCCCGAGATGCGGGTCCGCGGACTCGATATTCCAAGTGGCGCGCGAGGATCTGGGGCTCGGCAGCACTGGGGGCGAGCGCCGCAGCGCGTTCCGCGGCAGCCAGGGCGTCGGCGCCATCACCCGCTGCGTCGTGGGCGCGAGCCGCTTCGAGAAGGAGTCCAACGTGACGGCGGGGATCGGCCCCAGCATCCACCGACAACTCCTCGAGCGCGGATGCGAGAGCGCGGGCGTCCCCGCTCTTGCGCTCGACATCGACGCGAAGCTGGCTGAGCTTTTGCGATGGGGCCCAGGCCTCCATCCCCTCCGTCACGCGGCGGGACGCTTCAACGTCACCACCGGTGAGATAGGCGGTGGCGGCTCGGTACGCGAGATCGGCGGCTTCGCTGCGATCGGTGGTGATCGCGCTGGCGCGCATCCAGAGGGGCGCCGCCCGGAGCGGTGTGCCCAATCGCTCGTGCAGATCCGCCAGGACCCGGAGGACACTGAGGTGATCTCCGGTGGCCGCCAGAAGGGCCTCGAGCTCAGTGCGCGCTTCGTCGGCGCGACCGAGGCGTTCTTCGAGCAACGTTGCGCGCCGCAGGCGGACTCGCCGCACGTCATCGACGCGCGTGGCGAGCGTCGCTCTGCGCGCGAGCAGGGATGCGGCTCGCTCGTAATCACCGCGCTTTTCTGCATCCCGCTCCATTGCCGCGAGGGTGTCGACGTCGTCGGGCTGAAGTGCACTGAGCTCCGCCCAACGAGTGGCGGCAGCGTCCTCCTCGCCCACCTCTTCCAGAAGTGGTGCCAGCTCGCGAAGGACCTGAATCTTCTGCGCGCCAGCTACGAGATCGGCGAGGGCGGAGAGCGCTGCCGCGCGTCGCCGAGGTTGATGCGCGTGACCGGCGAGACTGGCCAGATCCTCGAGGATGCCCGCATCGTTCGGGAGGGAGCGCAGCGCGTCGGTGAGAACGTCCAGCGCTTGGTCGGTCTTGGCGCGCGTCGCCAAGAGCGCGGCGAGATCCCGTGCGGCGCGACTGTATTCGGCACCCGAGAGGCTGCCCCGCTCGAGCTCGGCGGCCAGGAGCTCTTCCAGACGATCGTTTCGCCCGATGCGCGGGTACAGCTCTCGGAGCCGGACCCGCGCCTTCTTGTGCTCTTCCTCCCCTGCGGCGCGGTCGGCATCGACCCGTTCGAGGGCCTCGACCGCGAGTCCGTAGTCCCCGCCGCGTTCCGCACCCGCGGCGAGATCGAGCAAGCCGCCGATGCGCTCCACCGACGGAACGGCGTCGGCGATGCGATCGAGAAGCCCGGCCTCTCCGGAGAGCTGAGCTGCGAGCGAGGCCCGACGCGCCAGCTCGGGATCGTCGGGATCGTGCTCGGCGGCGGCCACCAGGAGCTCCGCGGCATGCGGGCCGATCGTCGAGTGCGCGGGCCAGACCGGAGCCGAGCTCGAGAAGGTGACGACCGGGATTTCTGTATTTTTCCTCGAGCGTATGGGCGATCTCGTCGACCAACTTTCGCGCTGCTTCGCGCTCCTTGGAAGGGACGGACAGGTAGGGCTCGAGCTCCTCGTAGTACTCAACGTCGGCGTCGCAATGCAGAGCGCGCGAGACCGCCGCGATGGCGAGCTTGGGGCATTCGAGATCGAGCGCCACCCGAGCCAGCGTGACGGCCACCCGCGCGCCATCGGGGCCCGACACCCGAGGCAAGAGCGCTTCCATCGCGTGCGTGAAGCGCAACTCCGCGATCTCCTTGTACTCGGAGGACAGTCGCGACAGGGCTGCGATCGGACGTGCCGAGCGATCTGACCAGGACGCTGTCGGGCTTGACGGCGATCGCGCGCAGGAGCACGTCGACTCGAAGCCGCACGCTCTCTTCGTCGTGTCCGCCGAGCACCGACGCGCGGCTGAGCCATGCGGCGCGGAGCGCTGAATCCGTTGCGGACTCTGCCACTCGTTCGAGAGCGCGGACCACCTGGGAGCTCCGCCCAGCGCGTTCAGCGAGCCGACCCATGAGCACGAAGGTCACGCCTTCGGCGGGAACGGCCTCGAACGCCGATATCGCGTGTCCGAGGGCGAGCTCAACGTCACCACGACGCTCGAACTGGCGGGCCGCGCGATAGTGGACGGCGCGCTCGCCGTAGCAACCGAGCGCGGCATTCGCCAGCCGGTGATAGATGCGATCGAGCAAGCCGGAGTCGTCGGCGGTGGCAGCGCGCTCGGCGACCGCCAGCACGTCAGCATGCGCGGGATCGAGCTCCAGCGATCGAGCTGCGATCTCGAGGGCGGTTTGCGCCTCGCCCGCGGAAAGCGCCACGCTCGCGGCAAAACCCAGAACCCGGGCGGAATCGGCCTCGCTCGACTGCCGCTCGGCGAGGGCTTGGATGTGCGTCAGCGCTTCGAGGTGGCCGGCGAACGCCACCATGTCTCGAGCGAAACGCAGCGGGCCACGCTCCGGATCGAGCATGGCGGCTCGTTCCCACGCCTGGATGGCGCCCTCGTGGTCGCTGGCGAGGTCCCAGCGTGCAGCACCGAGCTCACGAAATGCCCGCGCTGCGGTTTCGGGACCCGCGTCGGGCAACCGCGCGAGAGCCTCGGCGCGCGCCTCGATGAGCGAGAGCTCGCCGTCGGAGCTTCGCGCTGGCAAGGCCTCGGCGAGCTCTTCGAGAATGCGACGGGGCGCTGCACCCTCGAGGATGGCTCGGGAAAGCGCCCGAGCCGCTCCATCGGCATCCCCGACCGACCTGCGGCGTGCAGCCACGTCGAGGAGAAGCTCGACGCGCTCTTCCGCGCCGACCCCCGCAGCGAGCACACGTTCGAGCACCGCAATGCCCAGACCGGGCTCCCCGACGGAGTCTGCGACGGACAGAACCGTGTCCCGAAGCTCAGGAGCTTTCGGTCCCAGAACGTCCAACGCGCGCCGCGCCATGGCCGCACCGCGGGTGTGGTCGAGCTCAGCCAGTCGCAAGAGGGCCGCACCGAGCGCCGGCGCCAGATCGTGAAGCGGCTGAGGTTGAGACAAGAGCCACGAGAGAGCATCACCGATTCGAGTGGCATCCCCGGATTCCGTCACTCGGCCGAGGAGCGTGCGGATCGCCCCGGGATCGCCGGGACGGAGGGAGAGCCAGCGCTGAGTCCACACCAGGGCGAGCACCGGTTCGCCGAGAGCTTCGTGAGCGACTCCGAGCGCTTCACACAGAGGAGCGCGGGGCACGATGAAACCCATCGCGCGCTCGAGAGCGTCGGCCACCGAGCGATCGGGGCTGCGCTGAAGGGAGACTGAAGCCAGAACCCCCACGGGACGCGCCTGGGACGGATCGGTGTTGCATGCCTGCTCGGCGGCCGCTCGCGCGGATTCGACATCACCGGCGGAGAGGAACGACTCGGCAGCCACCGACGCGAGCATCGAACGAAGCGGCGCTCCGAGGGTCGCCGACATGCGCAGCAAGGCACGAGCGCGGAGGGGCTCCTCTCCGCGCTGAGATGCCAGGACCACCGTGAACGCCCAGGCGGCAGGGTGGGCGCCGGGATCGTCGACGAGCGGCGTGAGGACCGTGAGTGCCTCGTCGAGATCTCCGGCGCGCCGGCGAGAGAAAGACAGCGCGAGCAGCAAGCGATCCTGCTCGGCGCCGGTAGCCGTCGGAAGCAAGCGACGGGTCAGTGCCTCGAGCTCGGCGTAGCGCCCGGTTCTGGCCAGCAGCCGCTCGAGGGATCGGAGGGCGGCGCGCTCATCGGGAGAAAGCTTCAGAATTTCGTCCAGCACCCGGGCGTGCTCGTCGGCCTCGTCCGGACAGCCATGGAGAAAGCGTGCTTGCTGACGCAGGGCTTCGAGCCGGTCGGCGTCGGTGCGCGCGCTTGCCGAAGCGGTGCGCGCGGCTTCGAGTCCCGCTCGGTGCTCGCGAGCCAAGGGCTCGATGCGCTCCGCGAGAGCGTTGAGATTCGCATCCATCTCGATATCGAGCGCTCGACGCGCTGCCCAGGCAGCGAGACCGGGATCGTTCAAACGCTGCGCGGCCACTTCGGCGAGCTCGGCGAGCAGGGAGCGTTGCTGCTCGGGCGCAGCGGAACCGGCGCCTCGAAGAAGCGCATCCACGAAGGGCGTGGGATCCCCCGCCGCCAGCTCGGAGCGCAGCGCGCCACGCGCTTCCTGATTGTCGGGATCGGCGACCAGCGCCTCGGCCCATGCCTCGAGCGCGCGAGCCGGACTCGCGAGCGGCCCGGCGTACACGCGAGCCAGCGTTGCGCGAGCGTAGGCCTGCTCGGCACCGGTCAGGTCTTCGGAGAGCAGCTCGAGACGGGCTGCGACCAGCTCGAAAAGCCCAACGGCCTCGAGAAGTTGGTCGAAGCGCACGCGCCCGCTGTCGTTGGGGAGGACTTGCTCGCGATCGCATTCCGCGTCGAGCCGCGCGTCGAATCCCGCGCCGATCGCCCGAGTGAAATCCTGTGCCGCCGACGCTTCCCGCATGCGACGCAGGTGAACGGCTCGGCCACGATCGCCGCTCGCGCGGGCGTGTTCCCGTAGGACTTCGTCCGCTGCCCCCGTGCGACCCCGCATGGCGAGCGCCCCCGCTAGTCGCTCTGCGGGAAGGGGCTCTCCGGGGGCCATTTCGAACGCGCGCAGCAGATCTTCGAACGCGGCGGCCCGATCGCTTTGGGCCTCCCGTCGCCGAAAGCCTTCGAGGTAACCCTCGGCCGCGCGCTCGGCGGAGACGGCTTCGGGCGACCAAGCGCCGATGCCAGCTTGCAGCTCGGGTGCTACCGGATCCGATGGATCTTCGCGCGCAGCGTCGAACAGTGCATCCGCTGCACCACCGGCGTCGCCAGCTCGCCCGAGCAACACGCCGATGCGCGTGAGCAGTCGCGCAGCCGACACGCGATCGATCTCGTGGGTGAGCGGTCGCAACGTCGCCGCCGCAATGCCGGGCTCGCCCAGCGCGGCGAACCAACCGGACAGCTCCTCACGCAGTGCGGGATCTTCCTGGACCAACAGAGCGCGACGAGCCAAGCGGGTCGCCTCGTCCATTCGAGTTCCTCGTGTGACCAGCGCGCGAGCGAGCACCGTGGCGCCGATCCGCTCGCCCTCCGTGTCTCCTTGGTCGACGGCAATTCGGACGCGTGCCTCGTGGAATGCGAGCTCCGCGCGGGGGCCGGTCCGACGGGAAATCGCTGGAATCCGATTCCGTCAGAGCGAGCGTGAGCGCTCCCGCCGAAAGCGGAGCAGACCGGGCCCCTCCCCATTCGGGCGGCGGAAGCGTCGTATGCGCCTTGTCGCTGCTCCCTGAGCTCTCCCCGTTGTCAGACCGAGTCGTCATGTCCGAGGCCGGCAAATCCCCACCAGGGGCACACTATAACCAAACCGGGCTTGTCCCCGGTGAGTGGTTGGGACTAGCCTCGAAGCTCGTCGCACGGCAAAATCCCGGCGGTGGAGGCGTAAAGATGGTCAAGCTCTTGGTTTCTACCCGGTTTCCCAAGCTCGCGGTGCTCCTAGTAGCGGTCTCCCTCATGACTCTGGGCGCAGCCCCGGATGCCTGGGCCCAGGGCAAGGCTCCTGCGGCGGCCAAGGCGGACAAAAAGACCCGCGAGGATGCGCGAAAAGCCTACTCCGGGGGCGAAAAGCTCTACGGGGACGGCAAGTACGACGAGGCGTACGAGAGCTTCAAGAAGGCGAACGAGCTCATCCCCTCCCCCCACGCGCTCTACTGGATGGCCATGGCCCTCGACAAACAGGGCAAGGGCGAGGACGCGGCGGCGGCTTTCGAGACCCTCCTGGCCAACCCCAACGCCAGCAAGATCGGCGACGAGAAGCTCACCGAGTCGAAGGACCGGCTCGCTGCTCTCAAGGGCAGCGCCGCTCCCTCCACCGGTGAGCTCAACGTAATGACGAACCCGCCGGGAGCATCCGTCAGTGTGGACGGAGAGGCTCAGCCTGGGGAAACGCCCATGATCCTGAAGCTCGCGCCCGGCACTCACAAGATTTCGGTGAGCTCCCCCGGCTACGAGACCGAAGAGGCCGACGTCGACATCACCAGCGGCAAGCGCGCGGAGAAGAACCTCGAGCTCAGGTCCTCCGAAGGAGCACCCGTGGCCGCTCCCCCGCCCGAGCCGGCGGAGACTCCCGCCGAGCCGCCCCCGCCCGCCAAGCCCCGGAGCAAGGTTCCTGCATACGTCACGCTGGGCATTGCCGGCGCTGGCGCCGTCGTCGGAACCATCTTCGGCATCAAGGCACTCGGTGCGAAGAAGGACTTCAACGACGATCCGACCACGGACAAGGCGGACGACGTGGAGCGCAACGCGCTCATCGCGGACATGGCTTTCGGCGTCGCCATCACGCTGGGCGTGACCGGGGTGGTGTTGCTCACGAGCAGCGACTCGGAGCCCGCCAAAGAAGGTCACAAGAAGAGCGCTCCCAAGCGCGCGAAGCTGCACTTTGCGCCGTACATGTCGCCCCACGGTGGTGGCGCGGCCGCGCACCTCACCTTCTGAGACGCTGGATCCGTTACGCGGATCTGACGGTCTTTTCCGGGGTGATCAGCCGAAGCGCTGGGTGATGGCGTCCATCACCTGCCCGTAGTCGGCGGGCAGGCTGACCGGGGGATTGGCGAGATGCGACTCGACCTCGGGGATGCGCGCCTCGTGATAGCGCACCTTGAACTCGGTGAACTTCAGCCCGTTCGCGGTCGAGACGCACGACCACGCGGTCGTCGCTTCGCCGATCATGCCGCGCGCCACCAGCTTCTCGATCACGGCGAGCGCCGACCGCGGTGTGGGGACAGGTGTACATGCCCGGTGCGGTCGGCGCGGGCGGCGGCGTCGCAGAGCTCTTCCTCGCTGGCTTGCTCGACGACGCCGTCCATCGCCTCGAGCGCGCGCATCGCGCGCGGGGCGCTCACCGGGTTGCCGATCTGGATCGCGGTTGCCGAGCGTGGGCTTGCGCCACGATCGGCTCGACCTCGTCCGCTTGCCGGCGATCACGCGCGATAGAGCGGATTGGCGTTCTCGGCCTGCGCCAGCACGAGGCGCGGGATAGCGCTCGATGAGGCCGAGCTCCTTCATCATCGCGAAGCCCGGCGTAAAGCGCCGCAGGCGTTGCCGAGGTTGCCGCTCGGCAAGCACGATCCAGTCGGGCACCTGCCAGTCGAACTGCTGCACGATCTCGATGGCGACCGTCTTCTGCCCCTCGATGCGCAGGGCGTTCATGGAGTTGGCCAGATAGATGACGCCTCTCCTCGGCCAGCTGCTGGACGATCGCCATGCAGCCGTCGAAGTCGGTGTCGAGCCCGAGCACCAGCGCGCCGTGGGCGAAGGGCTGCACGAGCTGCGCCGTGGAGATCTTGCCGCGCGGAAGCAGCACCACGACCGGCAGGCCCGCCGCGGCGCCGTACGCCGCCAGCGCCGCGCTCGTGTCGCCGGTGGAAGCGCAGGCGATGGCCTTGACCGAGAGCCCGCGCTGCATGGCCAGCCGCACCACGCTGACGAGCACGGTCATGCCGAGATCCTTGAACGACCCGAGTGGCTGTTGCCGCAGAGCTTCACCCACAGATCGTCGAGCCCGAGCTCTTTGCCGTAGCGCTCCGCCCAGAAGAGGTTCGTCCCGCCCTCGTACATGCAGACGATCAGATCGTCGGGGACCTCCGGCATCACCCACTCGCGCTTGCCCCAGACGCCGGAGCCGTACGGCCATTCGCTCCGCATGTAGCGTTCGTCGAAGAGCTTCTTCCACTGGGCGCGCTCCCGGCTGCCGAGAGCCTGGGTGTCGTGGGCGACTTCGAGCAGGCCACCGCAGGTCGGGCAGCGATAAATCGGCTGCGTGACGGGCCACGCTCCCTGGCAACCAGCGATGCAGCGGAACTCGGCGGAAAACTTCGTCGTCATGACAGCGGTCCGGCGCCCACTATAGCGTCCTTGCGGAGCCGCGGACTTTCTCGTATTGGCCGCTCGTCATGACACGTTGGGTTTGGGTGGCGAGTCTCTGGGCGTCGATGGTCGGTTGCAGCTCGAGCGACGGGGGCACGAGCCCGGGCCCGGGCGGCAGCGGCGGAAGCGCGGGTGTGGCCGCGGGTGGTTTCGGTGGCGGGGCAGGAATTCCCTCGGGCGGCGGAAGCGCGGGCAGCTCGACCGGAGGATCTGCGGGGCTCGGGGGCAGCGGCGCAATCGGTGGATTTTCCGGCGGCGCAAATTG
The DNA here is from genome assembly GCA_963781505.1 of uncultured delta proteobacterium. Classification (GTDB taxonomy): domain Bacteria; phylum Myxococcota_A; class Polyangia; order Polyangiales; family Polyangiaceae; genus JADJKB01. The sequence goes on from CAWAHB010000007.1 coordinate 31,635, forward strand.
TCTCCCGACCCTCGACCAACTGGGCGTGGCGTACGAGAACACGACCGCCAAAGGCGTGGTCGACGCGGTGCACGTGCTCGGAACGCTGAACGGCGTCCTGTTCGCGAGCGAGCAGAACGACGAGCCCATGGGCGATCCGGTCGCGTGCGACTTCATCCTTCGCCTATGGCAGTTCGCGGACGTGCTGAAGTCGCGTGGCTTCGTCAAAGTCGGCACTCTGGGTTCGTACTGCTATCGCTGCTGTTGCTACTGGTCGGCGGAGAACTTCTGCCGAGGACCCAATGATCCGGAGCCGGATTGCAGCCAGGCACCCTGGCAGGGGTTTTCGACCCACTCCTGGGGGCGCGCGATCGACGTGCGCTGGCTCTACAAGTCCGACGGCACCGTGTACGACATGAACGATCCGTCCCACTGGGTGATCAGCACGAGCCCCACCTGCACGACGGCTCTCGGTCAGCAGACCGGAATCAGTCAGGAGCTCTACTCGCTGGTGTGCGAGCTCAGCCAAAACCAGGTTTTTGGCACGATATTGACGCCCAACTACAACAGCGCGCACCGCAACCACTTCCACGCGGACATCGGCGAACAGGGCGACCCGACGCAGTTCTACGTGAAGTCGCTCAGCTCTTCGATCGACTCCGCCGTGTGTGGCGACGATTGATCAGGGCGGCGGAACTCGTCCCACCGGATTTTCGAGGAAGCTCTGCACGAACCCGGTGGCCTGGTCCATGGCTGCAGGAATGTCGTAGATCACATAGTGACCGTCGCTGGCCTGGGACGCGGGCCATTGCGCGAGCACTCCGCTTACCTTACCGCCAGCCAGGTTTCCGCTGAGACCCTCGGGCGGGATGGTCACCGGCTGGAGGTCGCTCCAGGCGAGCTCCGCGATGGGGTGGATGATGGGATTTTGCGGCGGCAGGCTCATGGCCACCGCTTGGATCTCGATCCCATGAGGTGGCGCGTAGCTGTCACCTCCGCCGTCGGGGTTCACTCCCTCGGTCATCATCACGCTCTTGGGAGCGAAGCCGGGCCGCGGCTCGGTGGCGATGAAGCTCACGTAGTTGAGCGGATCGGTCGGATCGACCATCGTCTGGGCCAGAGAGAGCGCGGGATGAAATGAATCGAGCTCCTCGTATTCCGGGACGGACAGCCCGAGAAACACCGACTTGACGAGTCCCGATACGTTCACCGGCTCGGTCTTTTCCAGGAGCGCGACCTCGATCATGCTTCCCGAGCCGCTCAGCATTCCACCGAGTGCCTGATCGTCGACGGCGAGAAACATCGGCCCGTTCAGACCGCCCTGGGAATGCCCCATGAAGCCCATTCTTTTCGCGTCGAACTTGAGCTCCGCGCCGGTGCGCGAAACGGTTGCCGGCACGCTGGCGTGAGTGTCCGTGAACAGTCGGCCTTGCTGCACAACGTCGATCGCCGATTGTGGACCGTTGGCGCGTGCCGCAACGGGATTGTTCACGTTGAAGAACAAGAGCTCCACGTTGCCGCCATCTGCGCCCGGGCGCGTGCCGTGGAAAATTTGGTCGATGCCGATGGTGGCAATGCAGCGTTTGCCGAGACTCTCGGCCTCGTCCCCGGCACCGAGCATGCTGCGATAGTTTCCGCCCGTACCGTGGGCGTACAAGACGATGGGGTAACCATCCGGCGGCATGGGGCAGCTCGGGCTCGAGGGAACCGCGAGGGCGAAGCGCGGGTTGAACTCGCGCTGCACGACGGGAGTGCCGGACGAGTCGAACGTGAGCGCTCCGCCTTGCCCGTAGTCCTTGAAAGGGATCTCACCCTGCTGGAAATGCGGCGATGGACCGTATTCAGCTTCGTAAACGTCGATGACGTTCGGGACCTGATCCTTCGCGACCCAGCTGCCGGTAGTGACGTTGGGCGCGGGGTAGCTCGAATCGAACCCAGTCCCGGAGCGTTTCGGTCTGCTTCGTGGGCGAATCCGTGGTGAAGATCGCGAGCTCGATGATGTGCTTTGGCTCGATGCCGAGCCCCGCGATGTCGTCGATCGCAGAAGACAGCTGGTCTCGAGCGGCGGAGGTCGGGCCGCTTGCGGCTGACAGTCCGAGCACCCGTGACAGATCCGAGCTTCGACCCATGCGCCCTCCGCTCTCGGTGCGAATCGAGTCGGTCACGATCAGCGCATAGCGAGTGCTCGGCCGAAGCGGCCGGCCGAGGGCGGGCATGAACGCCAGCGTGTTCGTTTCGTAGTACACGCCGACTTCCTTGCGAAACTGCAACGCCACGGGTTTTCGAGTTCCGTGCTCCGGCGAGCTCGGATCGATGTCGAGGAGCTGGACGCTGCTCGAGGCGTCGGTGGCGGCGAGGGGTGACTCCGGAAGGGTCGATGGATCGATCGCTGCCGTAAAGCGCACGTAGCCCGGAGCAGCTGGGGAAAATCCGGTCAGGATGTGGGCCATCGACTCGATGTAGATGTCGATGATCGGTGTCTCACGGGGATTCGGGTAGCCTGCGAACCGAATCGTATCGTCGTCCTCGCGTCGAAGATCACTCGGCCAGGGGTGGTTGAAAAATGTCCCGCCGGCGAGCTTGTCCCAGGACGACGGCACGACGTAGATCGCGTGAGGGCCGGCTGGTTCTTCGTCGTCGGAGTTGCCACCGCAACCGAGAACCAAGAGCCCGGAGAGCAGCCCGGCCGACAAGCGCCCACGCATCGCTCGCGAGAGCTTACCACCCAGCCGAGAACGGTCTAGAACCGCGGGGCCGATGACGGAGCGCTGGGTGCTTTCGCTCGAACCGCCGCATGGGAACGCGGCGCGTTCGGTCGCCGGGTTGCCCATTGCTCTGCGACTCTGCCTGGACGCCCAGGCTGCGGGAGCCGAGGCAATCCTGGCTTCTTCGGAGCTCGAACCGATCCTCGCGGACGAACGACTTCGTCTTTCGGTCGTGCCTTCGCCCCCCGACGGCGCATCGATCGTTCGCGTCCCGGCGAGCTTCGTCGTGCACCGACAGCTGTTCAAGACCCTGGGCGGTCAGCCGCGCGATCTCTCGACCGAGCCCGTGTCCCTCGATGTGCCCTGGGGCTTCGATGCCATCGACGTGATCGATGACGAGACCGCTCGGCGCGCGGAGCGAGCGCTGTTTCGAGCGCTGCGCAAACCGCAGGACGGCTGGACCTCGCGCTGGCTCAACCGCTACATCTCGCTTTCGATCTCCCGGCTGCTCGTGAAGACCCCGCTGCGCCCGAATCAGGTGTCCGTCGGGATCCTCGGGATCGGCATCGCCGCGGGCGTCCTGGCTTCGCGCGGCAGCTGGGCGTCGATGGCGATGGGAGCCACGCTATTCCAGATGCAGAGCGTCCTCGATGGTTGCGACGGTGAGCTCAGTCGCGTCACCCACCGGGGATCCGTCTTGGGCGAATGGCTCGACACCATTGGCGACGATCTCACCAACTACGGATTCTTTGCCGGAGCCGCCTGGGGCCTGTTCTCGAGCACCGGATGGAGCCCGTACCTCGTCGCTGGGGCCGTGACGGTGCTGTGCGGCCTCGTCGCCAGCGGCATCGAGTACCGATATCTGCTGCGTATCGGCTCGGGGGACCTGCTCAAGTACCCGATCGGAGGTGGTGGAGAAACAGGGGCATTTTCTGCGATTCAGCCCTTGTTCAAGCGCGACACCTTCGTGTTCCTCACGTTCGTGGCGGCGCTCCTCGGTCTCGTCGGTCCGATGCTGATTGTATTTTCAATCGGAGGCGTGGGAATCGTCATCGCAGTGCTCTCCGCGGAACGTCGCATGGCCCGAGAGCGGGCCGCCGCACGACAGGAGTCGCCGTGAAGCGACGGCTCGCAGGCCTGCTCGGCGTCGCCGCCGTCTCGGTGACGGCGAGGGCGTTCGCTGCAGGACCCCTCGGCCCCGAGGACTCGGTCATCACCACCAGTGATTACCGAGTCGATCTCACGCAAGGACCCGTGCTCGCCGGAACCCGCGTGCTCGGACTCGCCGGCGCATACGTTGCCATCAGCGAAGGTGTCGACGGCAACTCCCAAAATCCCGCGGCGCCGGCGGTACGAACCGCGTACTCCGTCGATCACTTCGACTACGACCTCGGTTTTGGTTTGACGTTTCCCGCGGCCCTGGCGGGGAACGATTTCTTCAACAGCGGGACGCGCACGAACTTGAGCCGCTCCCAGAAGGGCTTCGTATTCCTCAACATCGCTGGCAACGCACAGCTCGGGCGCTGGGGCGTCGGCGCGTCCTTCGACTACCAGCGGTACGAGCTTCGCTCGAGTCAGACCCAGGCCGGATTCGGGCTGACCGCCCAGTTCGGTGGCGCACGCTTCCAGGGCGCCCATGCGTTCGACGATGGCCAATTCATCCTCGGGATTGGCAGCCGGGGAACTGGGCTCGTTGTCGAGCGAACAGACCCCTCTTCTTTGACCGGCGAGCCTTTGTTCGACATCAGCGGAGCGGCGCTCGAGGAATCGGAGGGCTTTGGCGGCCCAACGACGAGCCGTTACGGATCGGAGCCGCAGTCCGCTCCGCCGTTCTGACCACGGCGCTGTCGAGCGACATCGACCAGAACGCCCAGGGGGATCGCATCCTCGCGATCGGATCGGAAACGCTCTACTTGCCGAGCCAGGTCGCCTTGCCATGGGACGTGAACGTCGGGCTCGCAGTTCAGCTGGGACGACCCTTCAACCCGCGCTGGATCGATCCCGCCGAAGCGCTGGCGCAACTGGACCGCTTCGTGGAGTACCGAAAGCGCGAGCGAGCGAGAAACCGTAGAGCGCGGATTCGTCGCGCCATGGCGGCGGGAAGCACCGAAGGTGCCGCAACGCAGGCGGTCGACGCAGAGATCGAAGGTGAGGAAACCCTCGATGCCATCCACCTGGACCGCGCAGAGCGCGCCCTCCGATTGCATTTGAAGGATCGCTACAAGGCGCTCCAGCGCTTCTACGTCCTGATCTCGAGCTCGCTCTTGATCACCGGACCGGTGGAAAACGCCGTTGGCGTGGAGTCGTTCCTTCAGGGTCGGGTTCAGCGGTCCGGGGAAAAGGTGACGTTTTCCCCGCGACTCGGCGTCGAAAGCGAAGTGGTACCGGGCTGGCTCACGCTTCGCGCCGGGACCTACGGCGAACCGACCCGCTTCGACCGCGCTGGCGCTCGAGCACGTCTTCACGGCACGACCGGCCTCGATCTCAAACTCTTTCCGTGGACGGTCTTCGGCTTGTTCGACGACGGGACGCACTGGCGAGTGAGCGGTGCGCTCGATGCCGCGCGTCGCTATTTCTCCTGGGGCGTGAGCATTGGGGTCTGGCATTGAAAGCGTCCCACGCTTTCTGGCTCCTGCTCGCGGTCGGCTGCTCGAAGAAGGAGGCCCCGGAGCGGAAAGATCCTTGGCTCGCCACTCCTTCCGCGAGGACCGAGCCGAGCACGCTCACGACTCGCTATCGAGTCGAGAAGCGTTGCGAAACGCGCGTGGAGCTCAAGGCCAAGGAAGCCACGCCCCGCGGAACGTTTCGCGTGTGCCGTGGTGAGCTCGACGTCGATCTCGTCGATCTGGAAAAGACTCGAGGCAAGATCGCCATCGACGTGGCCTCTCTGGAAATGATCGGCGATGACGACGCCGGATCGGCCAGCAGCGAGTGGTCGCGAACGGCGCACAATTGGCTCGACGTGGGTGCGAGCCGACCGGAGGCCGAGCGCGAACGACTTCGCTGGGCCACGTTCGAGGTCACGTCGATCGAAGATGCGAGCGCCGAGCGAGCGTGCGATGGCAAACGCGCGGTCGACCCCGTTTCGGCGGAGGATCCCGACGCCGGACGTGGCGAGCAGAGAACCGTGAAGCTGACGGCGAAAGGCAAGCTCGAGCTACACGGCGTCCGTGTCGACGTGAGCGTGCCGATCGAAGCCCGGTTCCACTTCTCCGCACCCGCCACGCCCGATCAGAAGCCCGATCGCATCGACCTCGAGGCCCGGCGTTCTCTCTCCGTCCCCCTGGCGGCTCACTCGATCTCCCCTCGCAATAGTGAGGGAGTGTTCGTGGCGGAGGACTCCAAGCTCCTGGGGGTGAAAGTGGGCCGAGATGCCCGCGTTCTTCCCTCGTGCAGCCTGCGACCGGACAAGCCGTGATGTCGGGAAAGCACCTACCTCAACGCGGGGTAGGCGAAACTCCATCCGTCCTTCGTCGTAGTTCTGGCTTGAGCGGCCGCGACCAGGCACTCCGGCAGAGCCGAAGCAGGACAATTTTTCCCCTCAATCCGGGGTCGGTTGGTTTGCGAGGCGGGCCGCGATAAGAATCAGAGGTCTTGGCGGTGGTCCCCGCCAATAGGGAGAGCACAAATGTCCGACAAACTGTCTTTTTCCAGCATCGCGGCGACCCTCGCCGCTCTCGGCGCCGTCAGCCTCGTTGCCTGCGGGGGATCGAACACCCCTGCCGACAGTCCCGTCGACGCGAAGGAAGTCCCGAGCGCGACGGAATCCACCGACACCGCGTCGGAAGCGACCGACAGCACGGATAGCGCCGCCAGCAGCACCGACAGCGCCGACAAGATGGCGGAGCCGGACACGGCAACCGCAACCGCAGCGACCGAGGACGGCGAAAAGTCGGCTGATGCGACGACCGCCGAAGCAAAACCTGCAGCCAAGCCCGCTGCAAAAAAGGCTACGAAAAAGACCGGCAAGAAAGCGGGCGCCAAGTCGTCCTGCGGCGCCGGCACGTGCGGCTGATCGCACGACGCTCGAGCCCCACGAGGATGCTCCGATGACCGATCCCGCTCCGCAAAAGCACGCGCTTTGCGGAGTGGGGCTCGGGTTGCGTTGGGACTTCCTGGAAGACGTTCTGGACGCAGCCGAGCTCGACGTCGCGTTCTTCGAAGTCAGCCCCGAAAACTACATGCGCCGCGGAGGGTATTACCCCGCGGCGCTCGAACGCGTCCGCGAGCGCTATCCCATCGTGACCCACGGGCTCACCATGTCGCTGGGCGCGATCGATCCCCCAGCGGCTTCGTACCTCGATGAGCTCGCGCGGGAAACCCAGCGGCTCGGTACGCCGTGGCACTCCGACCACCTGTGTTTTTCGACGGCCGGCACTCGGGTGATGCACGAGCTCTTGCCGCTGAAGTTTTGCAACGAGAACGTGGTGCGCGTCGCCGATCGCGTGAGGAACGTCCGGGATCGGCTGGGCCTACCGATGGCGATCGAAAACATCAGCTGGTACGCCCACCCAGGACGGCCGGAGCTCGATGAAGCCGAATTCATCGGGGAAATCCTGGAGCGCGCCGATTGCGGGCTGCTCTTGGACGTGAACAACGCTTGGGTCAACGGCCAGAATCATGGCTTCGATCCCAAGAAATTCATCAGCGCGCTTCCCCTCGAGCGCGTGATTCAGATCCACGTCGCAGGCCATACCCGCTCTCAGTCGGGTCTCATCGTCGACACCCACGGCGCTCCCGTCATCGATCCGGTAGTCGCCCTGCTCGAATGGACGCTCGAACGAACGGGACCGGTCCCGGTTCTCTTGGAACGCGACAACTTCGTTCCTCCGCTCTCCGAGCTGTTGGCCGAAGTGGAGACTCTTTTCGAAGGTGTATCGGCGTGCCACTTCACGACACGAGGCTGAGCTTGCAAGAACCGCTTGAACGCGCCATGGCGGAGCTCGTGTTCGGCCCTGCTGTCGACGCTCGAAGCCCCGACGCCGTACGCGGCTGGCTCGAGCGAAACGGCGTTCAGTCTTCCGACGCGGACGCGATTCTCGAAACGGATCTGGAGCGGTTGTTCTTCTATCGGAAGCTCGTGCGGCAAAATCTCCGGGGTGCCCTCGAGCTCGCGATTGGACGGAGCATGAGCCGCTTGGGGCCAGTCTTCGACGAATACTTCGATCGCTTCTTGGCGGAGCGCGGTGCTCGAACGCATTACCTCCGGGACGTGACCGATGAGCTCCTCGATTTCTGTCAGGACTCGTGGGCAAGCGATCCCCGGGTGCCGCCCTACGTCTGGGACCTCGCGCGACACGAAGCCGTGCAGATCGAGATCGGTGCGATGGATTGTCGACGAACCCAAGTAGAGGCGGGCGAGCTCGAGCTCGAGGCGCCGGTCCGGTTCATCGAAGCCGTGCGGCTCATGCGCTACGAGCACGCGGTCCATCGGCTGAGCGAGGATCCGGAGGATCGCAGCTTGCCAGAACCGAAACCGACGGAGATATTGGTGTATCGGAGCCCGGATCACGAGGTTCGTTACCTCGAGCTCACCCCGCTCGCCGCGGAGATTCTGGGTCGGTTGCTCTCGGGTTTGCCCTTGGGGGCGTCGGTACGCGATGCTTGTGCTGAAATGGGTGTGAGCCTGGATACTACGGTGCTGGACGGGACCGCTCGACTCCTGGCGGATCTCGCAGAGCGAGGCGCCCTCACCGGCGGAGCAACCGATGGCTGACCGGGATCCGTTGAACATCATCGGCCAGACCGTCGCCGAAAAATACGTCATCGAAAAAGCCGTTGGCGAAGGCGGCTTTGCGGTCGTGTATCGCGCACAGCACTCGATCTGGAAGAGCGCCGTTGCGATCAAGTTCTTCAGCGAGCTGTCCAATGCGCCCGCGGATCAACGGGACGAGCTCTACGACATGTTCGTCGAAGAAGGGCGCCTCCTGACTCAGCTCTCCAGCCAGACGGCCGCCATCGTGCAAGCGCGCGACATCGGGACGTACACCACGCCCCAAGGTCGCTGGATGCCCTACATGGTGCTCGAGTGGCTCGAAGGTCGCTCGCTCGAGGACATCCTCATGGAGGAGCGCGAGGCGGGGCGTCCCACCTGGTCGGTCCCGGAGATGATGAAGATCCTCGGTCCGGTGGCGTCTGCGCTCGACGTGGCCCACGGGCACCGCATTGCCCATCGCGACGTCAAGCCACCAAACATCTTCGTACTCGGAGACGATCTTCGCAACGGGGCCGTCACGGTCAAGATTCTCGACTTCGGTGTCGCGAAGATGATCACCGACAACACGCAGATGAAGGCCGCGCTGGCGAAAACCGGCACGAACATCACTTCGTTCACCCCTCAATACGGCGCACCCGAGCAGTTCAGCCGCAGCTACGGAGCGACCGGGCCCTGGTCCGACGTGTTTGCGCTCGGACTCGTCGCGGTGGAAATGCTCATCGGACGGGTGGCCCTCGAGGGCGACGATCTCGATCCAGCTCGCATTCGCCTGCGGCAATCCAGAAACCCGGCCCACGCCGCGCACTCTGGGTGCGAACGTATCGGACGCCGTCGAAGCCGTCTTCAGCAAGGCGTTCGCCGTCAACCCGGTGGCTCGGTATCAACGCTGCTCCGAGTTCTGGGCAGACCTCGAAACCGCGGCCGGTATCGGCAAGGGCAAGACCCAGATGGCGTTCGGGGACACGATCGCGACGCCGTCCGGTGCGATCCCCGTCCCGATGCCCGTCGCGACCGCGAAAACTCAACCCGGGCACGACGCGCGATCGGTGACGACCACTTCCCCCGCGATGCTGGCCGCCCAGGCGCCCGCGAAGAAACCTCCGATAGCGCTCATCGCTGGCGGAGGCGTTGCCCTCATGATGGTTGCGGGGGCCGCGTTTTTCGCTCTCCGGCCTGGCCCGAAGCCAGCCCCGGGAGATGCGAACGCCAACCCTTCGGCGACCGCACCCGTCGCAAGGCCCTCAGCGAGCGTGGCGGCAGGGCCAGCCTGTCCGAAGGACATGGTTCAGATACCCGCAGGCCAGTTCTACATGGGCTCCGACTCGAAAGACGCGCGGGAAAACGAGAAGCCGTCACACAACGTGATGCTCGATTCGTTTTGTTTCGACATCTACGAAACCACCGCCGCGAAGTATCAGAGCTGCTCGGATTCGGGCGCCTGTCGCCGGCTCAAGGCGGACGTGAGCTGGAACGAGATCACGAACAAGCAACACGACGCCTATGCGCCGCTGTGCAACATCGGGGCGGGAGATCGCCAAGACCACCCGATGAACTGCATCTCGTGGAGCGATGCCGACACGTATTGTCGCAAGAACGACAAGCGGCTCCCGACAGAAGCAGAATGGGAATTTGCCACGCGCGGCCCCGACGGTCGCGTCTTTCCATGGGGTGACGAAGACCCGACGCCGGCCCACTTGAATGCCTGCGACAAGGACTGCGCCGATTGGGCGAAGAAGGCCGGTGTGGAGGTACGCGTGCTGTTTACGGACAAGAGCGACGGCTACGCCAGCACCGCCCCGGTCGGTAAGTTCCCATTGGGGAAATCGCGCTTTGGCCCGTTCGACGTGGTGGGCAACGTCTGGGAGTGGGTCAGCGACTGGGAGGGCGCCTACACCGCCGGGGAGAAGAAGAACCCCGTCGGACCCGACTCCGGCGAAAAGCGGATCCTGCGGGGGGGCGCCTGGAATGGCGCCGACAAATCCTGGCTCAGGCCCTCTTATCGATACGCCACCGAACCCGCGACCCGAAGTCCAGGCATCGGATTTCGTTGCGCCAAGGGCATCGACAAAGACTGATAGGCTCAGTCTGAGGCCTCTGATTCGGCCCAAACATGGCAAAGAGCCCCCTATTTCACCCCAGGGTGCTCGCGGTCGAGCGCAAGCTGGACGTCGGTGAGCTCAACGAAGCGCAACATCTTCTCGCGGCGCTCGGCGAAGACGACCGCTTTCGGCACGCGGTCACGTATCTGGCGATCCGCCTCCGCTACCTTCGGGGCCGACTCTCACCCGCAGAGGTCGCGGAACGCCTGAGCGCGTTGCTTGCGGAGGTCGGCGAATTCCCGGAAGCGCACGCGCTGCTCGAGACCGCCCAGGCCGGCGGCTTGAAGACTAAACCGCCGGTACCCACGGTGGCGCCGTCGTTCTTCGCGGCGAAGAAGACTGCGCCCGCGTCGGTCGAGCACCTTCCGGAGATCCCAAAGGCGGCGGCTCTGCCGCGCATGACGCCACCGGAAAAACGCGAGCCCAAACGCGAGCAGCGCAAGCCGGATCGCAACCGGGAAAGCGGGATCCCCTCCCTCGAGGTGGCGGGTGGCTCACGCCCGCCCCCCGGCTTTTCGGCGCACGTCGGTGAAAATTGGGAAGAGCCTCCTCCACCGCAAGAGCCGGTACGCAGAGCCAGCTACTCCGAGGCGCCGAACGAAGTCGTGGCGGTGCCGCGTCGACCGAGCAGCATGCCGCCGCCCCGACGAGCGTCGTCCCCGCCGCCGGCCGAAGTCCGTTCGGCGCGACCATCGCGTCCGCCCCCTCCCCCGTCGGAATCCAGCGCTCGCCATCGTGTCGGGCGCGCCACCGCCCGTTGCCAGCGCTGCCCCTTCTTTGTTCGAGATTGCCGAGCTCCTCGATGCGGGAGACATCGATGGGGCGCTCCGCGCAGTCGAGCGAGGCGGCGGCTCCGAATCCGATCGAGCGCTCATGGAAGCGCGCGTGTTCACCCAAGCCGGGCGCGGCGAAGAAGCCCTCGTCCGCATCCAGCGCCTTGCCCAAGCTCCCCTCGTGGAGCCGGAAATTCGAGCCACGGTAGCTCGCCTGGCCCTGGAGCTCGGCGACCTCAATCTCGCTCTGGACCAAGCAAAGCTCGCGTACTCCGATGAATCCCAATCCGCCCCTGGTTCGCTTGAGCTTCGCGTGGGCGGCACTGCGCCATGCGGCGATGGGTACCAAGGGGTCTCACGCGCTCATCGCCCGGGCCGGCGAAGCGCTGGCCGAGCTCGGGGAAGGCGCCGGTCCGAACGCTGCGTTGATTTCTGCATTGAAGGCTGCGCTGGAGGCGGAGGTGGGTCACCCCGAGCGTGCGGTCCGCTTGGCGCAGCAATCGTTGGCGCTCGAGCCCTCCCTCGATGCGCTGGCAGCACTCGCTCTCGGGTCGAAGCTTTGCGGCGACAACGAGCGCGCCGAGTCGGCACTCCGCCGTCTGGAAAGCATGGACGACCCCGCCTTCGCTCGTGCGATCCGACATCGCGTCGCCCAAGTACACGCCAGCCATACGCCGATTCGACCCAGCACACGCCCGGAGCCCGATGCGCCCTCCCCCTGGCACGAGGCGGAAATCCTCCTCGCTCACGGCGATATCGAGGCCGCCTGGAAGCTCGTCGAGGAGCAAGCCGAACGCACCGAGGAGGGCGTGGCACGCAGGGCGAGTCGGGAGGCCCCCGCCCTGGCTGCCGTCGCCGCCAACTTCCTCACCCGGGGACCGATCACCCGGGACTTTTCCCCCTACGATCTTTCCCTCGCGAGCCTCGCACGTTTGGACGCCGTACTTTCTTTGTTCGAGGGGGCCAGCGAGAGCATCCGGGAAGAGCAACCCCTCGCGCTCCTGCTCGGCGCCTACGTTGGAGAGACCTTGCGACACGCGTTCGGTCTCCGATGGCGTGGTGGGCTCGATGATCCCGCGCGGGCCTGGGTCACCGGAACGGTGGCTGAGTGGAATCCGGTCAGCATGGTGTGCGAGCGCGCCTGGGGTGGGCACCACTTGAACTCCGATGCGCTCATTGAGGAATCCATGATCGACCGGCACGTGTCCACCCCGCCGCCGGTGACTGCGCCTTGCCCGTGGGATCCTGCGGCGTGGCCCGCTCCTTCCCGCATAGCTGACTACGGGCTGTTGCTTGCCGACTCTGCCATTGGCGCCTTCTGCAAGAAGCATGGTTCGGTCCTCGACTTCGGGGCACAGAGCGTGGTCGAGCTGGACGCTTACTTGGAGCTCGCAGCGCCCGCCGATTTGCCGCGACTGATCGATCCACGTTGGGCGCGTCGCCCGGCTCTGCTGGTCGGCGCGTACCTGGGTGAGGTCATCGCACGCGCAACGAATGGACACTGGATCCAAGACGACAGCCTCGCACTCGGGCCCGAGCGCTTTCGATTGGCGCGCAATGGTGAAAGCATTGCCGCCCCGGTCGCCTATACCTGGGCTCGCCTCACCGCACAGGCCGCACCCCTGGGCGAGTGGCTCGACGCAGTGCTCACGCGGGCCAGCGAGTAGTCGATCAGGGATGCACGTAAACTAGCGTGCCGTTTTTCAGGCTCATCGCCCCGTGCCAAGCTGACGGCACTGGCGGATCGGTCCACTGGAAGAGCCAGCGAGCGTCGGCGGGCGACAAGTTGATACAGCCGTGGCTCCGCGGCCGACCGAACGAATCGTGCCAGTACGCTGCGTGAAGCGCGTAGCCTTCCCGGAAGTACTGCACGTAGGGAACATCGCGCAGGTCGAACTCGTCGCCGAGCTCGTCGCCACTCATCGTGGCCGTGACGTGCTTGGTGTGAATCAAGAACTGTCCCCGTACCGTGGAGTGAGTGTCCTTGGGATCGCCGAGCCCGTCCGCTCCGGTGGAAACCAGCGTGGCGTACACGGGGCTGATTCCCTCGTAGGCAATCAATGTCTGCTTGAGGATCGAGACATCGATCCAAGTTCGTCCCGGCGTGGCCCAACCCGGACGATTCTTCATGGGATTGACCCGCGTGAGGTTTTCGTTGCGAATCCAGCCGCCGCCTCGCACCTCGAGATAGCCAACGCCCGAAATGGCAACCAAGCGTCCCGTGATGGGAACGGCTTCGCGGTACCCAAGGTCGCGCTCGACCGCCAGCGAGCTCTTGCCGGGCTCGCCTCGGAAAAGCTTGGAGAATCGAGAGAGTGTGAACACGACCGGCAATGTCGTATCGCCGAGGAGCTCGATCCCCTTGAAGCTCGAGGGTTCGACCCGGCGCATCCGGTCGAGGGGAACGATGTCCAGATCCACGGTGAGCCCGAATCGCCGGCCCTCCGACTCGAAGAACGAGAGAAAGGCGAAGCCGCTCTTTACCAGGGCTCTTCCCGTGTGAGTCGAGCCCGGCGAGTGTCGCGTTCCGTTCCAGGTGAGCGCTGGCTCTCCTCCGCGAGCATCTCGGGGATCGGTCCCGAACGTGACGTCTTCGAATCCCGGCGCCGGGATGTCGCCTCGAACGGGCAGCTCGAGCTCGACCCGGTGCTGCTCTCGAACGGAGGGCACCTTGGTGTAGAACGGCGGCGTCGGAAAGCGCGACATGCCGTAGGCATATGGCAGCGACGCGAGACGATCGGGACGCCGGGATGCAGCTTCGACCAGCGGGTGATGCACGTCGAGGGTCGCCCGCTTTCCGACGCAGACGTAGCCCTCCGGGGCGACGCGGTACCAACCGTCGTGGCAAGCGCCGTAGCCTGCCGGCTCGGCAGAGCGGCGCACGATGGCACCGCCCCTGAGGTACCCGATCTTCTTGGAGCGATAGCTCGGCGCGGCGTACACGAACGTTTCCTGAGCAATCGCCGCGAGCGCCCTGTCCGCATCCACGCGCACGCCGTCGACGGTCTCGAGCGCGGGCTCGGTCGACGACTCCGCGTCGCCGTCGAACGAGGCGCCTTCGGTTTCACCCTCCTCCTTGGAGTCACCTGGCTCCACGCTCGGCTCGGGCAGAGCGCGGGCGAGGGCGTCGGACAAGAAGCCCGCGTGCTCGAACGCAGGCGCAGCCGCAAACAGCGCGTGGCGGATCGAGCCCGGGCGCGGTGGGGAGAGCACCGCGTTTTGTCCCAGGCAACTGGCCAGGGAGAGCGCGGCGAGCGCGACCAGGGAGAGGGGGCGACGAGACGCCATGATTGCCCCTTGGGCTACGGGAAACGTCGGCCACTGGCCCAGTTTCCGGCCGCACGTGCTAGAGGGCGGCCATGGAACCCAAGAGCCTCGACGCCGTCTCCGCGATCGACGCACACCTCAGCGAAGAAGAGCGAATGATCCGCGATACCGTGCGGCGCTTCGTCCGCGAGCGCTATCTGCCGCGCGCCGGCGAGCTCTACGAAAAGGAGGAGTTTCCGACGGATCTCATCCCGGAGATCGCGGAGATGGGACTGCTCGGCGCCGCCATCAAGGGCTACGGCTGCGCGGGGATGAGCGCCGTGCAGTACGGGCTCATCCTCCAGGAGCTCGAGTACGGCGACAGCGGCCTCCGGAGCTTCGTCAGCGTGCAGGGCTCGCTCGCGATGTACGCCATCTACGCTTACGGCAGCGAAGAGCAGAAGAAGAAGTACCTGCCGGAGATGGCCAAGGCGGAGCTCATCGGCTGCTTCGGGCTGACCGAGCCCGACAGCGGATCCGATCCGGGCTCGATGAAGACCCGCGCGCGGCGCGACGGCAACGAGTGCGTGCTCAGCGGCACGAAGATGTGGATCACGAACTCGCCGCTCGCTCACCTCGCCGTGGTGTGGGCGAAGGTGGACGACGGCGGCGCCGGAATCGATCCGCGGCTTCATCGTCGAGCGCGGCACGAAGGGCTTCGAGACGCCGCGCATCCACGGCAAGATGAGCCTGCGGTCGAGCGAAACCGGCGAAATCGTCCTCGACGAGTGCCGCGTTCCGGCGGACAACATGTTGCCGAACGGCGAGGGCTCAAGGCCCCGCTCGGTTGCCTGACGCAGGCGCGCTTCGGGATCTCCTGGGGCGCGCTCGGCGCCGCCAAGGCCTGCTTCGATGCCACCGTCGCCTACGCGACGAACCGCGTGCAGTTCGGCGTGCCCATCGCGAGCAAGCAGCTCATCCAAGAGAAATTCGCGGACATGGGCAGCGCGATCGTCAAGGGCGACATCGTGGGCCTGCACTTCGCGCGCATGAAGGACCGCAGAACGGCAAGCTCGCACCCGAGCAGGTCTCGCTCTGCAAGCGCAACAACGTGGGCGTAGCGCTCGAGGTCGCGCGCACCTGCCGCAGCATCCTGGGCGGCAACGGGATCCTGCTCGAGTACCCCGTCATCCGTCACATGCTGAACCTCGAGAGCGTCTACACCTACGAGGGCACGCACGAGGTCCACACGCTGGTCCTGGGCCAGGCGTTCACGGGGTTGAACGCGTTCTAGCGACGCTTCATGGACACTTGAAACGGTAGCGTCGCATGCGCAGCGCGTCCGGGTCCGCTGCTTTTGCTGCCGGCTCGATCCAAGCCAGAAGGATGGTGTCGTTCAGGAAGGCGAGTGCCGGTGAGCTCTTGACGCTTCCGCTCGTCGAAAGCTTCGGGATCGAGGGCGAGACGTAGTAGCCAGTGAACTTCGTGGAGTCGCCCACCTGCGCAATGTCGGTGTAGCTGGCGCTGAGCTGCATGTCATTCGGCCCCGGAAGCGCCGAGACGAAGTAAACTCGGTCGTAGCCGGGTGCAGCCAGCGCTCGAGTGAACGCAAGCACGGCTGGCAGTGTGCGATCGGTGACGACCTGCCCGGGCGCGCTGCAGGGAAGTTGGGGTGCGCAGACGGTGCCATCGCAATAAAGGAGCGTGTACTCCACGGAGCTCGATACGGGCACCAGGGAGAACCGCTGCGCTGCGCCAAGCCAGATCTTGCCCACGCCGGCACTGGTGACGCCGCCGAAATACGAGCTCGAATCGCACTGTGGGACCGTGAGCTGCCCGACGCCATTGAGCACCGACGTGTAGAGCTGCTTAGAGCTATCGTCCCACCACACGACGCTCGTCGAGCTGTCGCTGGCGAGGGGCGCGATGTTCGACGGACTGCCGGGGATGCTGTTCTTGGTCGGCTTGTTCGTGGCGTTCCCGATCCAAATTCCGCTCGGTCCGATCCACATGGCTCCGGGGTTGCCGTTCGGGAGTTTCGTCACCCAAGGATGGCGGGTCGAGTCCACCGTGAGGAGATACTGGCCGCCGTCGCAAACGTCGGCCACTGCCGGAGGCTCGGTCAGATCCGCGTCGAAGGCGGCCTGTTTCACTTTCCAAGCCACCGCGTTCTCCGCCGTCGCGACGAACGTGAGCACGTTGTTACCGCTCGCCAACATGGCGGCCGCGCTGCGGGGTTCTTCCACCGTGTAAGACCCATAGCTCACGTTCTTCGTGGGCATCACCGGTCCGGTCGGCGAGACGATGTTGATCGTTGCGGCACCGACAGAGTTGGCGAAATTGTAGACCGAAACGTAAAAGCGGCCGTTCCCTGCGGTTGCAGTGACTGCCTGGAGACCCACGGCGGGAATCGCAAACTCAGTGTCATCCTGCTCGAGCTCTCCGAAGCTCAAGCACGTCCCAAGCCCCGCATCATCCGCACCCTCGCAGCTGTCGACGGTGCACGGATCATTGTCGTCGCACTGCGCGGCCGTCGTGCAGGTCATGGTACTTCCGCCGGCACCCGCGGCGCCCGCGATACCCCCGCTGCCGCCCGAACCGGAGCTGCCCCCCACTCCCGTGCCGGCGCTGCCGCCGCCGCTTCCCGCAGATCCGCCGCTGCCACCGGTGACGCCCGCGTCGGTGCCCGACTGGAGCTCGTCGAAGTTCAAAAGGAAAGCGCAGGAGCTCAGGGCCAGAGCGCCAATCAGGACGCTCAGCGCGGGCAAGCCGAATTTCATCCCGATAGCGATCCTAGGACCGATCCCACGAGCCGTCCACCTTGTGTGAATTTCTCACGCACGCCGAAGCCCCCGCCCCACGAGAAACACTTCCGAGCTCTGGCTCCTCGTGCTCTCGGGACGGATCGTCTGCTCCTTGTCGTAGCGATCTCGAACCGCCTGGCGTGCCGCAGTGAAGTCGGCACTCATGAAGAGCTTGCCCACGAACGACGAGCCTTGCTTTCCGAGGGCCGCAGCAACCTCGAGGCCGCGCATGAAGAGCTCGAAGCTCTGAGCCTGATCCCTGACCTTGTTGCCGCTGGTGTTCGGTGCCATGTCACTCAGCACCACGTCGTATGGCGCGCCGACCACGAGCTGTTCATTTTCGAGGCTGAGCGCATCGCCTTCGATCACGATCACGTTTTCCTCGAAGCTCTGCTCGATGGGCTTCAAATCCACGGCGACGACCTGCCCGCTCGCGCCGACGCGCTCGCTCGCATACAGGGACCACGAGCCGGGGGCCGCCCCGAGATCGAGCACGTGCTGCCCGCGAGACAAGAGCCTCACCCGCCGATCGATCTCCTCCAGCTTGAACACACTGCGCGCCGGATACCCCCTCGCCTTCGCCTCCTTGGTCCGCGCGTCGGCCCCCGCATAAGGATTCCGCTTCCTGGTCATCGTGCTTCAGTCCAACGTAACCCAGGCCGCCTTCGCCCCGGTTGGCCCCTCGAAGGCATCGGGGCAGTCGAGCGGCGACGCGAGATCCTTCAATTTGACGATGGTCCTCTGGGCATCCCGCGCCGCTTGGTGAAGCTTCTTCCGCAATCGATCCCGGCTCGTGCCCCGGTGATTGGTGACGGCCAGCATGCGCCCGCCGGGCTCCAGCAGTCGAAAGACTCGGGCCGCGACCCGTTCGTAATCGCTCGCGACCTCGAACGTGGAGCGCCCGGCGCTGCCGAAACTCGGGGGATCGAGCACCGCGAGGTCGAAGCGCTCCCGCTTCTCTTCCGCCCACCCGAGCCAGTCGCTCACGTCGTCTTGAATGAAGCGATGCTTCGCCGGATCGATGCCGTTGAGCGCGAAGTTTTCCCGACCGAAGTCCAGCACCCGCGCGGACAGATCCACGCTCGTCACGGCCCGGGCACCGCCCACGGCCGCGGCCACGCTGAACGTGCACGTGTAGCTGAAGAGGTTCAGCACGCGTGCATCCCGGGCGCTCGCCCGAACGAGATCCCTGTTGGCCCGCTGGTCCACGAACAGCCCGGTCTGAAGACCGCTGGCGAGCTCGACCCAGAACCCGAGCTCCCCCTCGTGCACCTCGATTCGATCCGGCGCCGGAGCCCCGGCGATGGGTGCCGCGGGTGCCAGCGCTTCGTGATCGGCGCGGCGCAGATCCCCCTTTTCTCGGAGCTTGATGTACACGCCCCGCGCACCGAGCTCGAGAAGCAGTCGAGCGATCTCCTCGCTCCAAGCACTCCGTTCGCTCTCGAGCTCGACGACGACCCAGTCGCCGTAACGAACGACTCGCGCTCCGGGTAGACCATCGGCCGCTCCGTGGAACAGACAGAACGCGTCGGCGCGGGAAAAGAGCGCATAGCGAAGCGCTGCTGCATCCACGAAGCGTTCGACACTCGGTTCGAGCTCGCGGCGCGCGAGCCAGGTCGAGAATTCCTCCGGCACCGGACTCGAAAAAGCTCTCTCGACCGACGGAAGCTCGAGCAAAGTAGCGTGGAGCAGGAGTCGCGAAGCCGACTCGCCGCCGTACAGCGCATCGCCGCCGATGGGTGCGCCCAAGCTCGCGAGCTGCACTCGCAGTTGATGTGTGCGGCCCGTCTCGGGCTCGAGCTCGACGAGCGCACGCCCTCCCGATCGCTCGAGCACCCGATAGCGCGCTTTGGCGGGTTGCCCCCCATGGGTGACGATCTTCGCGCCCCGCCCTTTCTCGAACAGAATGCGATGCTCGAGCACGCCAGCCGAGGAGAGGCCTCGGTCGGTCACCGCCGCGACGTATCGCTTCTTCGCCTGACGTCCTTCCATGTCCCGCGCGACTGGCGCGTTCACCTCACGACGCCTCGTGAACATGAGGACGCCACTCGCGTCCTTGTCGAGGCGCTGGTGAACGCCGAGATACGGCTCCTTTCCCTGGGAACGAAGCTCGGCCTTGAGTCGACTGACGACGTCGTCGGCGAGGGTCTCGTCACCACCGTGAACGACGATGCCGGGTGGCTTGTCGACGACCAAAAAGTCGTCGTCGGACTCCAGCACCCGCGCGGGTGGCCAAGGAGCTCGGATGCGCTCGAACGCCATCGCTCACTCGACGAGCGCGCGGCTGCCGCTTCGGGTCACTGTGCGTCGGGCTTGCCGCCGCGACGTTTCACAGCGCCACGCACGACGACGAGGGCGTTCTTTGCGCCAGGCACCCCGCCGTAGATGAAGAGCAGGTTCTCTTCCGGCATGACCTTGACGACGCGCTGGTTCAGGACGCTGAGCTTTTTGTTGCCGTGCTGACCGGGCATTTTTCGCCCGGGCATGACGCGACCGGGAGTCATGTTCGTACCGATCGAGCCGCCATGGCGCTTGTACTCGTGCGAGCCATGCGACGTGACGGCACCAGCAAAGTTGTAGCGGCGCATGACGCCGGTAAAGCCGCGGCCGCGCGTGAAGCCTTGTACGTCGACGAACTGGCCTTCGCTGAACACGCTGTCGAGCTTGAGCTCCTGACCCACCTCGACGCCTGCCGCGTGTTCGGCCGAGCAACGCAGCTCGCGAAGCTGGCGCTTGGGTGCGACGCCCGCCTTCTTGAAGAAGCCCGCGACGGCTTTCGACATGTGCTTCTCTTTCCGTTCCTCCATGCCGAGGACCAGGGCGTCGTATCCATCTTTCTCTTGGGTGCGCTTGCCGACGACGACGGTGCGCGCCTCCACCACGGTGCACGGAACGACAGCGCCGTCCTCGGTGAAGAGCTGTGTCATTCCGAGCTTGCGCCCGATGACGCCGGGATACTGATTCATGGTTTCCTCTGGGACCGGGGTGCGCGGCAGCCCGGCAAAAAACGGGCGGCCGGAATAGCGCCTTCAAGGGGGCCGGTCAAGAAGGCGCGCGAGGCATTGACGGCAGGAAATACCAATGCATAATGCCGCGCCCCGTCCCCTCGAGTGCCTGCATAGGTCGGCCTCGGGGGCGGTTTTTGCGGCCCGAGCCCGCCCGAGGGAAAGAAGATGTCCACCAGCCACCCCAAGATTCTGGCGCACGAGTCGAACTTTTTGCGCAAGGACCTCCCGGAATTTCGCGTCGGGGACACCGTCGCGGTCCACTACAAGATCGTGGAGGGGGACAAGCTCCGGACCCAGGTTTTCCGCGGAACGGTCATCAAGCGGCACCGCGCCGGAGCTCGCAGCACCTTTACTGTCCGAAAAGTGAGCTTCAACGTCGGAGTGGAGCGCATTTTCATGCTGCATTCCCCGCGAATCGAGCGGATCGACGTGGTCAGTCGTGGCGTGGTTCGCCAGGCTCGCCTCGGCTACCTCCGGAACCTGGCTGGCAAGGCCGCTCGCATCCGCGACGAAAAAGACGTCTGAGCGGACCCGACGACGGACTATTCGGTCCGGGACGGAACGGGTATGCTGGCCGCGCTTCGAAACCAGGCATAGCCCGCTTGGTTTTTCGCCCCTTTCGGAGGTCGCTGAATGATCGCGTGCCCGCGTTGCGGCATCTCGAACAAGCCCACGAGCAAGTTCTGCGCTTCGTGTGGCGCTCCGCTTCCGGCTTCGGGAGTCCCCCATCCAGGGACGTTCCCCGGGCCGCAGGCTCCACCGCCGGCTGGTCCGCCCGCATGGGGTCCGCCCCAGCAGCAACCGCCGCCCCAACCTCCTGCTCAACAGGGTGGCTACGGACCCCCTCCGGGACCGCCGCCGCAGCAAGGTGGCTATGGACCTCCACCGGGTTGGGGCGCGCCTCCGCCCGGGTATCCGCCGCCCGGTGCGCCGGGCGCCTCGCCCTACGGCCCGCCACCGGGTCCGCCTCCCGGTGCGCCGCCCGGAGTTCCTGGCGGTGCTCCTGGTTGGGGTCCGGGAGGTGCGGTTCGCGTTGGATCTCCGGAGCAAGGACTCAATCCGTTCGGCGCGACGATGAGTCCCGATCTGGCCGGGATCGCGCACCCACCACCAGGTGGTCCCCAACAGGGTCCACCAGCAGGCCCGCCTCCCGGGCCGCCGGCACCCGCTCCCCAAGGAGCACCAATCGGTGGCGCACCCAAGTGGAACGATCCATCTGCGTTTGCCGCCACCGCACCCCCGTCGGTTCACGACGACCACGAGACCACTCGCCGCGCGGTAGGGGTTCCTCCCGGGCCTTCCCAGCAGCCGAGTGCATCGGCTTCCGCGCCGCAGATGCCCGCTCAGCGCGCACCATCGGCGCCACCCCCACCTCGCGCACCGTCCGCGCCACCGGCTGAGCCTTCACCACCCACGGGCGTTTCCCGTACCGAGGCGCAGGTGAGCCGCGATCCACTGACCGTGCCGCCCGACGCTCCTCGAGCGTTGGCTGGCTTTCTCGTGACCTACGAAGGCAACGACCTCGGCACGTTCTGGCCCATCTATCAGGGCAAAAACATCGTCGGGCGAAAAGGCGCGGCCGACGGACTAGACATCGAAGTCGATCACCCAACGACCTCGTCGCGTCATGCCATCGTGCACGCCGCGGCACGACCGGGCGCGTTCAAGATCGAAGACGCGGGCAGCACGAACGGTACGTTCCTCAACGAGGAACGCATGCAAAAGAACTCCCCTTTGGAAGTGCGCGATGGCGACAACATTCGCTTCGGCGGGTACACAGTCAGCGTGAAGATCGTCTGAGAACATGCGAGCTTTTGAAAATCAGGGTCGGGCCCGAACACTGCTCGTCGCATTTGCGACGGCTTTGACGGTGCTCTTCGGCACGCTTCCGGCACTCGCCGCGCCGGAAGCCCACATCATGCGCATCGATCCCCGCGCGGCTCAGGAGAATGGAACGCCCATCCTCACGACCGTGATCGAGGTCGTTCAGACCAAGCGCGCAACCGACGCGACGGCTGGTTGCATCGACGACAAGGGCAGCGGGTTTTACCGCTGTCTCGCCGATTCGATGGAGAAACCGTACGCGCTCTACCAGCCGTTCCCGTTCCCCCACGAGAACGCGATCTTCACGGTGAAGGTCGACGGTTCGGATCAGCCCGCGAGCTACGTGAGCGACACGAAATGGGGCGACAGCATGCAGCAGCCGGGCGTCGGCACGGCCTGGCTCATCATGGTCGATGCCGACGGACGGATCAAACACGCCTTCGACGACGCAAAGCAGGTTGCCAACACGTTCATCGGCAGCATGGGGCCCAACGACATCGTCAACGTGATGTTCTTCAACGATCGCCAGATCGTGAAGGACAGCAAGTGGATGAACGCCTCCAAAAAGAGCGCCGCCCAAGCTTTCGTCAATTCCGTGGGCGGCACGTGGGCGTCGACTGGGCGCAATCGATCCCTGTTCACGATCATCAAGGACGGCGCTACCGACGGTTGGAAGTCCCTGGGCAACGTCGGTGAAGACGTCCGCGTGCCACTCCATCAGGCGATGGTGGTGATCTCCACCGGCTTCGGCGGTGCGGACGCGCTCACCACCGGCCCGGGCGGTCTGCAGCTGTCCAAGTACATGAGTGGCGGGCGCTTCCCGGAAGACAACACCGCGCTGCCCAAAGCCCCGGTGCCGGTGATCAGCATCTGGGTACCTCCCAAGACCTACGATGAGTACCGGCAGAACGCCCTCGAGTTCATGCGCGGCTTGGCTAACACCGAAATCGGCGGCTTTTTCACGGCGGTGCAGAGTGGCGAAGGCGGTCGCGGCACCAACATCGTGAACTCGGTACGCGGGCGTTTCGCGAAGATGTACATCGTCAAGTGGCGCGTCTCGTGCATCGAATCGAGTGTCACGCAGACGTTCAGCTTGGTGTTCAACAACGTGAAGCCGCCGATCCTCGGTGACAACTCGTTCAAGGACGTTCCCGTCGGCATCGATCCGACGACGTGGCCTCTCGACGTCAACATCCAGTACTCCCAAGACATGGCCAAGCGGGGGAGCGGCGTGTACCCGGGCGGCAAGTTCAAGGTCTACGGGAACTTCTGCTGGGGCGGCGAAAAGAACAGGGCGGAAGTCTACTTCTTGCCGGCAGGACAACAGGTCCCTGCTGCGCTCTCGGGCGCGGACGTCGAGAAAGCCAAGCGCACTCAACAACAGCTGATCGCGATGGGCATGAAGGGCACCTCGGTCGAGGCGAGCGACACGTACGTCGAGTACGAAGCGCCGGACAAAGACAAGATCCTCCACGGCTCCGGCGAGCAAGCGGTCGTGCGCATCGTGCTCTACGACAACAAGGCACATCGCACGAGCGGAGTTACCTCTGACTCGATCGTTCAGCTCAAGGGCTCGACCCAGCCGTTCCCGATCATCTGGGTGCTCGGCGCGCTGTTCGGCGTCGTCATTCTGCTGATGCTGGTCGTGATCATCTTCCGTGGCGGCGGGAAACGCCGCGGCGGACCGCCTCCTGCCGCGCCGGTTGGAAATCCCTACGGCGGTGGATATGGCGCGCCGCCGCCAGGAGGCGGCTATCCGCCCCCCGGCGGCGGTGGTGGTTATCCACCTCCGGGTGGTGGATACGGAGGGCCTCCCGCCGGCGGCGGCGGATACGGACCTCCCCCTGGTGGTGGTGGCTATCCGCCACCGGGTGGTGGTTATGGCGGCGGCGGTGGTGGGTACGGTGCCCAAGCCGGCGCCGCTCCGGCTCCCGCTCCGGCTCCGGCTCCGGCCGCGGTGAGTCCCGAGTTCTTGTATGGCTCCGGCCCGACGCCGAACGTCGCACCTTCCGCGGTTCCCCAGGCACCCCCGCCAAACCCTTATGGAGGGGGGGTTCGGCGAGTCGAGCGACGCTGCAGGGCGCGGCCGGGGTGTTCACAATCGTGCCAGGTGTCGAGATGCGTGCCGGCCGTGACGGCTCGCAGTGCGGCATTTTGCTCACCGAGCCAAGAGTCTCGGGTGTGCACGCGACGCTCAAACTGGAAAACGGTGGCCTCCTGGTCCGCGACGAACAAAGCAACAACGGCACCATGGTCAACGGCAATCGGCTTGCGCCGGGCGCTTGGACTCCCGCTCCGAACGGATCCCTCGTGAGGTTCGGTCCGGTGGAGTTCAGCGTTCGTCTCGAGTAGTCGGAGGCACGAGTGCTGCGCACTGCACGCAGCGTCGTCATCGACCTGGCGGAGCTTTCCGACGCCGGGCGCGATCCGGCCAAACAGGTCAACGAAGACTCGTCGGGGTACGCCGAGACGCCTCTCGGTCACCTGGCAGTGGTCTGCGATGGCATGGGCGGCCACTCCGCGGGACGGGAGGCGAGTCAGGCTGCAGTGAGCACCATCCTGGCGTACTTCGGGAAGGAGCCGGGCGAGACCCCAGCCGGAGCCGCGCTGAAGAAGAGCATCGAAGAAGCGGCGCAAGCCGTGTATCGCATCGGCGGCCACTCTCCTCCGGAGCTTCGTCCGGGCTCGACATGCGTGGCGGCGCTGCTTCACGACGGCTTTGCCGAAGTCGCGCATGTGGGCGATTCCCGGGTGTATTTGGTGCGCCGCGGCGAGATCCGTCGTGTCACCCGCGACCACTCGATGGTCCAGCAGCTCATCGATCAAGGGATGCTCACCCCCGAGCAAGCCCTCTCGCATCCGGACGCGAACAAGATCACCCGTGCGCTCGGCATTGCAGACAGTGTCGACGTGGAGCTGGCCGAACCGGTCGTGCTCGAGTCGGGCGACGCGCTGCTCCTGGCGACTGACGGGCTCACCGATCTGGTGATGGACCCCGAGATCGCTTCAATCGTCACTCAGCGGGGCCCGAACGGCACGGCCGTGGTGTGTCAGGAGCTCGTCGCCCTGGCCAATTCCCGGGGTGGGCACGACAACATCACGGTGCTCTTGCTCGCGGTCGTCGACTCCGGGGCCCGCCGCAGTGCGGGGGGCACGGTCGTCCAGCCCGGCGACACGGTACTCGAGCCGAGTGCCACCGTCCTCGACGCTGCTCCGGACACCTTGATTGGACCGTCAGGACCCACGCGATCGGGCACCGCTCCGACGTTGTTCGACGACACGCGTTACGACCGAACCACGGAGCCCGGCCTCGAGCCCGCAGCCATCGGCCAGCGGCGCTTCACCGAGGATCACCCGTTGCCGATCCCGAGCGGCGGCTGGCGTGCACGACCGGGGCGGACGTTGGCGCTCGCCGCCATTGCGTGCCTGCTGGTGGTCGCGCTTTCCGCGGGCCTGTTTGCCTACAAGCGGAGCCGTGCTCGCCAGGTCGAGACGGAGAACGAAGTGCTCCCGCCGCCCGCACCCACACCGAAGCAGATCGCATCGCACGCCATCGAACCGCTGGTCGTGCCGACCGAGAAGCCGGACGCTGCCGCCATCGAGGATGCGGGCGAGGAAGATGCGTCGGATGCGGACCAGTGATCTCTGCGATCGATTCGATGATTGCCGCACCGCGCGGGCCCGATTAGAAACGTCGACGGCTGTGTCGAGATGATTCCGGGCTTCGGCAAACAGACGATCACCCTCGGCAGTGCGCCGCACTGCGAGATCCAGCTCGGCGGCCCCGGCGTGGCGCCGGAGCATGCGCGCATCGTGCACCAGGGCGGCGGGCAGCTCGTGTTCGTGGACGCCGGCACGGGTCAGACGGGCGCGAATGGTCAGCCGATGGCTCCCGGCTCGAGTCAGCCGTTCGACTTCCGCACGCAATTCATGCGTCGGGCAGACGCCGGTGCCGAACGCACACCCGGCGATGGCGCTGATGCTGATGCAGGCGGGGCACGCGCCCAAGACGCCGGGCACGGTCATCTTCGGGCGCGATCCGGGTCGCGCGCAACATCGTCATCCAGCATCCCAACGTCTCGAGCCAGCACGCCACGGTCTCGACGCAACCCCTCACCGTCACCGATCACGGCTCGACCAGCGGAACCTGGCTCGGCTGGCAAGCGCCTCCCGGCGAATCAACCGACACCCACTCGACGCCAACGCAGCTCGTCGCGCTCGGACCGATCCCGATCCCGATGTCCCTGCGCGCTGCAGCTCGCAACCAGCGCCGCTCCCCCAGGCGCGCCGATGGCCACGGCGGCTGCGGCATCCGCGGCCGCGGGCGCCGCCATCGCTGCCGCCGCCGCGGGCGGCGGCTCCCGCACGACCGAAGCACAAGACGGTCATCGGACAGGTCGCGATTGGCGGTCCCGGGCAGCCGACCTTCAAGAGCATCGGTCGCACGCCGGACAACGACATCGTCATCGAGCACCCGCAGGTGTCGAGCAAGCACGCGCTGCTCGCACAAGATGGGCGACCAGCTCTTCGTCGAGGACCGCGGCAGCGCCAACGGCACCTACGTGCGCGGCCAGCGCGTTCCGCGCGGGCCAGCGATCCCGGTCGAGAACGGCGAGAAGATCTTCATCGGCCCGATGCCGCTCCTGATCCAGGTGGACGCGGCAGGAAGTCGCCGTCGTCGTCGAGGATCGTGGCGCAGTGGGCGGGCCGGCCGCTCTACGAGATCGAGGCGTGGGACCTGGTCGTTGCAGGTGCCCGACCGCGACAACCCCGGCGAGATGAAGACGCTGCTCGACCACGTCAGCTTCAAGGCGCTGCCGGGCGACTTGATCGCGCTGATGGGCCCGAGCGGCGCCGGCAAGACCACGCTCTTGCTCGCGCTGAACGGCTACCTGCCGCCGACGCGGCGGCCAGGTGCGCATCAACGGCGAGGATCTCTACGCCATCTACGACGCGCTGCGCGGCTCGATCGGCTACGTGCCGCAGGACGACATCGTCCACCCCGAGCTCACGGTGTTCGAGGCCGTGCGCTACAGCGCGCAATTCCGCCTGCCGCCCGACTACTCCGAACGACGAGATCGATCGGCGCGTGCAGACCACGCTGGCGCAGCTCGGCCTCGAGAGCGTCGCGCACCTGCAGATCGGCAAGCCCGAGAAGAAGATCCTCTCGGGCGGCCAGCGCAAGCGCGTCAACATCGCGATGGAGCTCGTGACCGATCCGGTGATCATGTTCCTCGACGAGCCGACCAGCGGTCTGGCCGCGGACGACACGACGGCGCTGGTCGCAGCTCTTGGCCGAGCTGGCCAAGACAGACCGGCAAGACGATCATCTGGACCATCCACCAGCCGGCGAAGGACGAGTTCGAGAAGTTCAACCTGGCGCTGATCCTCGGGCCACGGCGGCATCCCGATCTACTTCGGGCCCACGCAAGGACGGCTACCGCTTCTTCGGCATCGTGGCTCGAGCGCCAGGGCAAGACGAACGACGATCGACAACCCGCGCGACATGTTCGACATGCTCAACCAGCGCGAGCGGCCGATCTTCGAGGCCATGCGCGCGCAGAACCCGAACGCGCCGCGCATCGTCGCGCGCAGGCGGCGGCGCGCGAGTGGAACGCGGAGTTCTTCAATCCGCAGAACCCGATCTTCCAGAAGATGTACTCGGGCCGCGCGCGGTGGGCGCGGGCTCGCGCAGCAAGGCGTGCCCAGCGCGGCCACGGCGCACGAGCGGGCAGTTCGGGCTGCTCTTCGCGCTACTTCAAGGTCAAGGTGCGCGACGTCGGCGGCACCGCTGATCATGCTGCGCAGGCGCCGATCATCGGCGTGCTGCTGGCGCTGGTGTTCGGCGGCCAGAAGGACGCCATCCCGTACTGGTGCCTGGGCGCGCTGCAGGAGCTCGGCAAGCGCTCGGGCGGGCTCGGCGACGGCAACTCGAACGACCTGCTTCAGCAACATGCAGGTCGACGCAGCGACAACCCGGCGCCGATCTTCTTCCTGGTCGTCGCCGCGGTGTGGTTCGGCACCAGCAACGCCGCCCGCGAGATCGTCAGCGAGCGCGCGATCTACATGCGCGAGCGCATGGTGAACCTGAGGCTCTTCAACTACGTGTTCTCCAAGTTCATCCTGCTCAGCCTCTTCTGCGTCGATCCAGTGCACGGTGCTGCTCGCCATCGTGTTCTTCGCGCTCGGCTTCCACGGCGGGCTGCAGGCGTTCGGCATCGAGCTCGCGACGATGATCATCACGGCGATGAACTCGGTCGCGCTCGGGCTGCTCGTCGAGCACGCTGGTGACGAGCGAGCGAGGCCGCGATGGCGCTCACGCCGATCGCGCTCATCCCGCAGGTCGTGCTCGGCGGCCTGATGGTGCCGATGACCACCAACCCGCTGCTCGAGATGGCCGATGTACGTGATGCCGGCGCGCTGGGGCTTCCAGGGCGTCGTCGCCCAGGAGCGCATGGCGATCGCCGACGACCCGGCCTGGGTCATCGATCTGAAGAAGCCCGACACCACGAGCGCCGCCAACTTCGTGTTCCAGGGCAAGTTCAAGTGCGCCGAAGCGCAGATCGCGAGCATCGACTTCAACGGCGCCTGGGGCTTCACCAACTACGACGTCGTCTGGCTGCCGCCCGCCGTGCTCGGCGGCGATGATGGTGGCGCTGCTCGATCGTGGATCCTGATCATCCTGAAGCGCCGCGATCCGGTCTGACGTGTCAGTGACATCCGCGAGGCGCTGGATGACGCGCCGCCAGCCCGCGTCGTTGGCTTCTTGCGGCTCGCCGAGTGAAACAGCATCACGAGCTGCTGTTCCAGCGCGACGAAGCTCAACGCGACCCAGGATAGTCGAAGGAGCCACCGAGAAGCGCGTCAATCGCGCCGCGATGTAGCTCGCTCTCGCGCTCGCCCATGGCGATCGTCTCCGCCACCAGATGAGGGCGCGTATAGTCCCAGCGCTCCACGGGCACCGGCGTGCTCGGCGCGAGATAGAGCCGCTGTCCACGCCGAAGCGAGGGAGCTTTCCCGCAGGGGCCGCGTGAGCAAGACGACGTTCTTGTCGACTCCGGGTACCATTCCGCGAGCGATGCAGGAACGTTGTCGACCAAACCGCCATCCAGCAGCGGTCGGCGACGATAGTTACCGATCCGAGTGAACGGCGGGGTGGAGCTCAACGCAATCACCAGATCGGCGAAGTCGTCCGGGTTTCACAATCGCGGGCGTCGAATGCCACGGGCGACAGTCCGAGCCGGGTGGGAAGCGACGGGTGGATCTCGTCGGGGCGAAGCTTTCGTTCGAGGGAGTACAGCGCGATACCGAGCTGCACAATGGGCGCCGGGAGCAGTCGAGGAAACCTGGTGGTGGTGATCAGCACCGGAAACGGGAGTGCGCGAATGCGTTCCAGTCCGCCTTCGGCCGCGGCACACAAAAGCGTGTCGCGATAGATCGGACCATGGGGCGCAGGATTCTGTCCCCGCAGAACCCTCCCGAAGTCGAGGTTCTTGGTCACGCCGGCGCGTCGTCTCTTCCAGAGCTCGAAGGTCGGTTCTTGGCGGCCCGAGAGCAGAACGATCGCGACGCAGGCGCCCGCACTCGCCGCCGCAACGGCGGCAACGCGGTGAAGAAGCGGGAGTCGGGAGAGCAGGCCCAACTGGTAAAACGCACGGTTCCCGCCTCCGGCAAACGTGAGGGCGACATCTCGGGCCATCGTGGCCCCGGACTATCACAACTCGAGTCCTACATTTTTATCGTTTATTATTCAATAGTTATGAATGAACGGCCCGAACGCCCTTGACATGAATCACAATGTGACACATGTATCACGGCGTGACACAGAACGACGCGGACCCGCGGGACGACGAGAGCGACGACAAGGCCGACAAGAAGGAGCGCGTGCTCCACACTCGGATCCCGGCAGTACTCGAAACCGAGCTCAAGCTGGCTGCTGCGGCGCTTCGCGTGCCGGTCTCCAACCTGGTTCGTACGATTCTCGAGGACGCCGTCGCCGTCGCCGATCGCGCGACGGGTCAAGTCGAGGAGCGGTTGGAACGCGCGGCTCGCTCGGTGGGCTCGGAGCGGGCTCGCATGAAGACCCGCTTTCAGAAGCGCGACCCGTTGGCAAATGTCGTCGCCTTTCAGAGCGTGACCGTCGCCACGGATGGTCGCTGCGCCCAGTGCGAAAAGGTGCTGGAAGCCGGTACCGAAGCAAAGATGGCGATCCGTGATCGCCCCGGACCGAATTTGTTCGTGTGTAGTGATTGTTTGCCGAAACGCGCCAAGACCTGATCCAAAAACTCGATGACACCTGATCCGGCGCGCATTCCGCGCACCGGTGGAGTCCACCTGCGATCGCCTTTGGGATCGCATCGCTAGAGGAGCATCATCATGAACCCCCAATCCAACCGACCGCATGGACAAGACACGCGAGAGCTCGTTCGAAACCTGAGCGACGTGGGCGCAGCCTGGGCTCGCTATGGCCTGACCGTCGCCGAAGCCAGCCTGAAGGCGAGCTCGCGCACCCTCGACTCGACGGCCCGAGCCCTGGGAAACCTCGCGGAAGCCATCCAACACCCGGACCGCGACGATAGCGTCGAGACGGAAGGCACGGAAACCAAGTGAGCTGATAAGCTCGCCTGCGTGGCGGGCATCTGGCGATTCGAACCGATCGTACCGAGCGGGTATCCGGTCGGAAAAAGCCCATTCCGCGTGCGGGGCCTCGCCTACGTCACCGTCCTCGACTACGTGAAGCGACGGACGCCGGGGGGCCTCGCCGCGGTAAGCGAGCGAC
This sequence comes from uncultured delta proteobacterium, assembly GCA_963781505.1. Lineage (GTDB taxonomy): Bacteria > Myxococcota_A > Polyangia > Polyangiales > Polyangiaceae > JADJKB01. The sequence goes on from CAWAHB010000007.1 coordinate 62,568, forward strand.
TCCAACACCTGCCGTTCGCCGGGTATTTCGACCAGATCTTCGTACCTTTTGGCGACTACGACGCGGCGCCGCTGCTGCAACTGTTTCTGACCGTGGGGGGCATCGAAAGCGCCGCGCCGAGCTCGTTCATCGAGCGGCGCTCCCGCGGGTCGGCGAAGGTCGACGCCGCTGGAATGTGGAAGCCTCTTCTCTCAGCCAAATCGCTGGACCAGATGATCGAGCGGCTCCCCGTAGCGTTCAATCGCTACTACTCGCCGTGCCGTGCCCGAGTGTTCGACGTAGGACCCAAGGGATTTCGCGGTGAGCTCTCGATAGTGCCGGAGCCGATGAACGGACTCTACGTCTTTTCCACCAATGGTTTCGTGGGGGCATGCCTCGAGCTAGCCGGTGCCGAGGGCGTGCGGTTTCAATGGGCGTCCCCCCAGCGCGACGGGACTCTCGACAACATCCCGACCGAGACGCTCGCGTTCAGCGCGAGCTTCGACCTACCTCGCCCGGTGAAAAACCTCTAGTCTGCCGGCATGCGGCAGCTCGCGTGGGCTGCGAGACGGATGGCATCAAGATCTACGACAACACCGGCAAGCCGCTGTCGACGAGCGCGAATTTCAGCCTGGTCGATGCAAACCCTGCGCCGGCCATCGCGAACGTCGACAACGCCGGGTACGCGGAGATCGTCATCGGGCGGAACGTCTTCACGCTCGAGAAAGACACCGCGGGCAACCTGAAGATACTCGATCGCTTCGAGGGCAACCTCAACTCGGGGACGAACGGGCAAGGTGCCGTGTCGTGCGTTGGGAACCTCGTGGGTGACTCCAAGCAAGAGATCATCGCCCGCAATCCCGAAACTGGTGTCGATCAGCGCTGGGATCCGACGGCTTTCGCCGAGGGAACGGGTACGTCCCAGATGTCCCGGGCATAGCCCCGAAGCGTGCGATCGCTCGAGAACCACCCCATGCGCGCCACATTGACAATGCTCTTTCGCGTCCACTCTCCTGCGTCGGCGTAGGTCGCTTCGAGCGCCTGCTGCGCGCGGGCGTAGCTCTTGAAGTCGGCCAGCACGAAGTAGCGATCGTCCTCGAGCAGGGAATCCATGATGGGACGAAAGCACAGGGGATCTTCCTGCGAAAAGACACCGCTCGAGATCGCGTCGATGGCTTCTTTCAGCTCGGGATCGGAGTGGTAGATGCGAGAGGGATCGTAGCCACCACGTAGTGCCGAATCGACCTCCTCTGCGGTGAGCCCGAACATGAAGATGTTTTCGTCGCCCACCGCCTGCTTGATCTCGATGTTTGCGCCGTCCAGCGTACCTATGGTGAGCGCGCCGTTGAGGGCGAACTTCATGCATCCCGTACCGGACGCTTCCATACCAGCGGTCGAAATCTGCTCGGAGACGTCGCTGGCCGGAATGATGAGCTCGGCCTGGGTCACGCCGTAGTTGGGTACGAACAGCACCCGCAGGACGTGGCGCACGCTCTCGTCACGGTTGATGCGAGCCGCCACCGAGTTGATGAGGTGCACGATGCGCTTGGCCATGGCGTAGCCCGGCGCCGCCTTGCCGCTGAAAACGAACGTGCGCGGGACGGCGTCGCGTCCACCATCCCGCCGATATCGAAGGTAGAGCGATACCACGTGGAGCACATTCAGAAGCTGGCGTTTGTACTCGTGAATTCGCTTCACATGGGAGTCGACCAAATGAGTCGGATCGAGCTCCATCCCGTGCACCTTCTTCAGCCAGCGCGACAGCCGTTCCTTGTTCCGCCGCTTGGCGTCCCGCCACTCTCGCTGAAGCTCCGGGTCGCCAGCATCGGCAGCGAGCGCTGCGAGTCGATCGAGATCGCGCTCCCAACCGGGACCGATGCGCCGAGTGATGATGTCGGCGAGATCGGGGTTGCACTTCTTGAGCCAGCGCCGAGGCGTGACGCCGTTGGTCTGATTCAAGAATTTTCCGGGATAGTCATCGGCGAAATCCCGGAAGAGCCGTTCGCGAATCAGGCGGGAGTGGAGCTCGGAAACGCCGTTCACCTTTCGGCTCCCTACGATGGCGAGGTGGGCCATGCGCACGTGCTTTTCCCCGCTCTCGTCGATGAGACTCATGCGTTGAACTCGGGTCTCGTCTCCTGGGTGTCGGCGACGGACCTCTTCCAAAAAGCGCCCGTTGATCTCGTAGATGATCTGCACGTGGCGCGGGAGCAGGCGTTCCATCAACCACACCGGCCAGCGCTCGAGCGCCTCGGGCAAGATGGTGTGGTTGGTGTAAGCGAAAGACTCGCGCGTGACGGCCCACGCATCGTCCCACTCGAGCTGATGTCGATCGACGAGCAGACGCATGAGCTCCGCGACGGCCAGCGCCGGGTGCGTGTCGTTCAGCTGGAATATCGCGTAACGGTGGAAGTCCCGGAGATCCTCGTGGCCGGCGAGGTGGCGCGTGATCGCATCCTGAAGCGTTGCGCTCACCAGGAAATACTCCTGCTTGAGCCTCAGCTCCTTGCCCGCGAGCTGGGAGTCGTTGGGGTAGAGCACCCGCGAGATGCTCTCGCTCGCCGCCTTCTGCTCCACAGCCTTCACGTAATCGCCCTGATTGAAGTACGAGATGTCGAACGCGCGCGTCGCCTTCGCGCTCCACAGGCGAAGCGTGTTGACGACGTCATTGCCGTACCCGGGCACAGGGGTGTCGTACGCAACGGCGAGCACTTGCTCGGTGTCGACCCATTCGTGAACGGCGCGACCGCGAGCACCGGTGTAGTGGATCACTCGGCCCCCGAAATGGATTGCGTAACGTCGCTCGGGTCGCTCGAACTCCCAGGGGTTGCCGTAGATCAGCCAGTTGTCGGGCCGCTCGATCTGCTCACCTCGCACGATGTCCTGGGAGAAGATCCCGTATTCATAACGGATGCCGTAGCCGATTCCGGGGATGCCCAGCGTCGCCATGGAATCCAGGAAGCAGGCGGCGAGCCGACCGAGCCCTCCATTGCCGAGGCCGGCATCGTTTTCCTCCCGCGCCACCTCCGAGAGATCCACCCCGGCGGCCGCCAGGCCATCGTGAGCCGCGGAGTACATGCCCAGGTTCAGGAGTGCGTCTTCGAGCAGGCGCCCGAGCAAGAACTCCATCGACAGGTAGTAGACGCGCTTGGGGCGCTCTCGGGCGTAGGTGAGCGAAGTTCGTGTCCACTGATCCGTCATCCGGTCGCGCGCCATGTGGGCCACGGCCACCAGATGATCGCGTTGGGTCGCGACCGACGGGTCCTTGCCCTGGGTATGACGCACGTGGTCGACGAAGCGCTTCTTTGCGGACTCCGCGTCGAGCGGCGGAAGCTCCTCGTCGTTCATGGCGGCCTGCCATAGACCAGGGAACACACCCACCGCAAGCTGCACCGCAGAGCGCAAACCCCGAAAGAAATTTCACGGGCAGGCGACGCGCTTCGCGATACCCGACGGGGTGGAAGCCAAAAAACGTCTTCCGACCTTCTGCCTTCCTGTTCATTTTCTTTTGCGCCGCCCCGCGGGTGCGGGAGGGGGGTATGGCGGGATAAACGGCATCGCTGTGCAAATCGCCCGGTAACGGATAAAATCCCCGATAGCGTGGATTTTCCCGACTCACCCCCTTCGTCTCGTGGAGACGGTCTCTGGATCCCGCAACCGGGTGAAGTGATCGCGGCGGGACGCTACCGCGTCGACGGGTGGATCGGTCGTGGGGGCATGGCAGCGCTCATTTCGGCGGTTCAGCTCGACTTGGGGCGACGGGTTGCCATCAAGCTGATGCCGCCCCGAGCGGCTCAGTCCCCGATGGCCGTCGAGCGGTTCTTGCGCGAAGCGCGCGCTGCCAGCGCCATCGAGAGCGATCACGTCGTCAAGGTCTTCGATGTCGGTAAGCTCGATAACGGGACTCCGTTCATGGTGATGGAGCTTCTGGTCGGTTCCACGCTCGCGCGACTCGTGGATACCCGGGGGCCGCTGCCCCTCTCCGAAGCCCTCGACTACGTGCTTCAGACCCTGGTGGCGGTTGCGCAGTGCCACGCCGCCGGAATCGTGCACCGAGATCTCAAGCCAGAGAACATCATGGTGCTCGAGAGCCCGGGCCAACGCGGACTGGTGAAGGTCCTCGATTTCGGGATCTCCAAGGCCGACTGGTTCGAGGCCGAGCACACTCCTCGCCTCACGACGACGTTCGACGTGTTCGGAACACCGACACACATGTCACCGGAACAGGTGCGGAGCTCGAAGCTCGTCGACCGTCGTTCCGACATCTGGGCGCTCGGAGTGATCCTGTACGAAGTGTTCACGGGACGACCGCCATTTCTCGCCGAATCCGTTCCCGCGCTCTCCGCGGCCATCGTGAGCGACGAGCCCATGCCTCCGTCGCAAATCCGACCGGACATGCCAGCGGAAGTCGAACGGATCGTGATGATGTGTCTCGGGAAGCGCCCCGAGGATCGGCCCCAAACCGTGCAAGATCTCGCGACTGGCCTCGCACCGTTTGCCGATCCGACGTCGGCGCGACACGTCGAACGAGTCCTCGCGATCGGGAGCAGCGATGGGAAGGCGCCGGTCATGGCCAGCTCCGGGGCCTTCCGCTCCTTGCGCGAAACCGCGAACGCTTGGGGAACGACCCAGCAGCGGCGACGCCTCACGTCGCGAGGAATCAAGTGGGGCATTGGCGCCGGCGTGGTGCTGTTCATGACGCTGCTCAGCGGCTTCTTGATCGCTTCGCGTGTGAAGCGGGTACCGGAGCCAGTGGTGGAGCCGGACGTTGCGAGCATTGCAGACGCCCCGGCGCCATCGCCCTCGCCGACCGTCCTGCCCCCTCCCGCGGCAGTGGCAGTCCCACCCACCCCGCTCCCCGTGACGGAGAGCGTCGACGCGGCTGTCGAGGCTTCCACGACGCCTGAAGCGGCCCCGCGCCCCCGCTGGGGACGACCCCGCTCGGGCGCCGGAGGACCGCTCGACGATCGACACTGATTCGGCAGAAGCGAGGATTTGACCGCGGATGCGGGTAGACTCCGGGGATGACCTGGCTTCGGTGGACGAGCTCGCTCGCGTTGGCGACTCTCCTGGCTCTGCCCCGGGTCGCCCACGCCGAGCCCAACCCGGCGGATCGCGCAGCCGCCGAAGCTCTGTTCCGCGACGCCAAGCGCCTGATGGGAAAGAAGAGCTGGCCCGACGCGTGCCGAAAGTTGGAGGAGAGCCAACGGCTCGACCCCCAAGGCGGCACCCTGCTGAACCTGGCCGTGTGTCATGCCCGCGAAGGTCGCACGGCGAGCGCGTGGGTGGAGTTTCAGGAAGCCGCGACTCTCGCTCGGGAACAGAAACGGCGAGATCGAATGCGCCTCGCAACGCGGGAGCTCAAAGCTCTCGAGAATTCGCTGTCGCGTCTGACCATCGAAGTACCCGAGAGCGCTCGCGTTCCGGGTCTGCGGATCGAGCGCGGGGGCGAAGCCGTGGGCCAGGGCGCGTGGGGAACGCCGGTGCCCATCGACCCGGACCTGGAGATCGACCTCGTCGCTTCTGCCGAGGGCTACCGCGAGTACCGGACGACGGTCAGCGCCTCCAAGGCCGAGCAAAAAACCATCGTGATCCCCAAGCTCGAAAAGCTTCCGCCGGAAGCTCCCCCACCAAAAGCCAAGGCGCCCGTCGATCACTCGCGAGACGATCGCGATTCTGGTCGAAAGACCAGGCGCTTGGTTGCCTATGTGGCCGGGGGCGTCGGCGTGATCGGAGTCGGGCTCGGAACCTACTTCGGGCTTCGCGCCGTTTCGAAGAACTCGGCGAGCGAGAAGCACTGCGACGGCAAGCTGTGCGATCCCGACGGCCTCGAGCTCAACGACCAGGCAGACCGAGCAGCCACCATCTCGAACGTCTCGTTCGGTGTCGGGATCCTCGGGCTCGGAGTGGGAACGTACTTCTTCTTGAGCTCGATGCCGGATGGCAAAACGAAACCCGCGGAATCGGACACCGCGTTCCACGTCGTGCCCTCGCTCGGCCTCCGCAGCGCCAACCTGCTCGTGACGAGGAGCTTTTGATGAAGCTCGGCATGGGACGCATCGCGGCTCTCTCGGCGATCTTGGTCGGAGGCTGTCAGGCCCTGGTGGGGATCGACGACAAGCAGCTCGATCCGAGCTACGGGCAAAAGGACGCCGCAGCGAACGACGCGCCGACCGAAGCCGGACTGCCAGCGGGTTTTTCTCCCACGCCGCCAGCAAGACCGCCCGGGGATCCGTCACCGTCGGGAAACGGAAGCACTCGTTGGTTCGTCGCGCGGACGATCTTCCTCGGTAGCGTCGACCCATTCACGAAGCAAGGTAGCTCGACCGCCTGGGAGAAGATCGGGCACGACATCGACGGCGAGTGCACCACGACCGACATCTCCACCTCGGACAGCTCGAGCTCCTGCAAACGCGCCGCCGCTGCGAAGGACGATTCCCTCGTGGACGGCGACGACTGCCGGGACAACGCCGGCGGACGGCTGTTCGAGACGGGAGCCGACTATCTGGCCAAGGATTTCGAGAAGAGCCTGCACGCGAAGCTATTCACCGCCGAATCCGCCACGTTCCTTCTGCGTCTGGACGATCTCGATAGCGGAAGCGACGATCCCTACGTTCGTGGCTCCCTGTACGTGACCGTGCCGCGAGATCCGAACACGACCCCACCGCCGAGCTGGGATGGCGGCGACGAGTTCGTCATCGACACCCGCTCGCTCGCATCCAATCCGGACGCTGGGATCCCGCCCACGAACATCGAAGCTCCGCGGTTCGTGTTCGACAAGGGCTACCTCAAGGACGACATCTGGGTCAGCGGTGACTTCAAGCAAGATCCGCGGGAGCTGCCGCTGTTCGTGTTCAACGACATCCAGATCATCCATTCGTCGACCGTCACCTTGGTCGTGGAGCTCACCCCCACCCACGACAACGCCGTGAGCTCGATCCTCAGCGCAGTCGTCAGCGGCTCCGCGCTTCAGACGGAGTTCAAGCCGATTGCCGATGAGATCACGAACTGCATTCCCCTGGTCTCGGGCCTGTTCATGTCGCAGTTCCTCCTCCCCGCCCGGGATCTCGGAGACGCGCCCCCCACCTTCAAGACCCCCGGGCAGGCGTGCGGCTCGCTCTCCATGGGCTTCGCATTCGAGTGGATCCCGGCGAAAGCTTCCCAGTTCTTCGCGACTCCCACCCCCAAGCCCTCGGCCTGCGGCAGCGATGCGGGGGACGAAGCGGGCAGCGATGCGGGGGACGACGCCGGCTGACCGGCACGCTACTCTCCGAGCGGGGACCCGTGGAGGACGAGCTCAACATCCTCGTGATCGACGACGACGACGCGCTGAGGGCGCTGCTCTCGGACATCGTGCAAAAGGCCGGTCACGTCGCTGTGCCCGCGAGCTCTGCCGAGCAGGGGTTGGAGCTCTTGCCGTACTGGACGTTCCAGGTCGCCTTCATCGATCAACGATTGCCCGGCATGGAGGGCCTCGTGCTCGGAGAGTATCTCCGGCGCAACAATCCCGACATGGTGATCGCGCTCGTCACGGGCGAAGAAGATCCCCGACTGCCCAAGAAGTCCCGCGACCTCTCGATCACCTTCATCAAGAAGCCGTTCGACGTGAGCGAGATCCGCGGCGTCATCGACGACTACCTCGAAGCGGCTCGGGCGCGGGAAGAGCTCCGCAAGAAACAGGCGGATGCGGATTTCTCACCACCACTGGCTCGCTACGCCGTCGACATCGAAGAGAGTTACGAGATCCCTGGCGTTCCGTCACGCATCGAAGAACGGCTCGACAAAACCATCAAGCGCTGCCTCTTCGATCTGCGTTCTGTTGGGCGCTACACCGAGAAGAATCGAGTCGTGGCGCTGGCGGGTCTCTTGACGGCCCGAGTGCTCGGGATCGAGCTCGACAAGCTGCCCTCGGGGCGAACGCCCTTCGAGGAGTACGACGAGCTCATGAAGGAGCACGGGCGCCGTACCGAGTTTGGCGAAGGCTGATTTCAGGCCGCCGACGCGCTGAGCGGCACGATGACCTGAAGGCCTGCCATCTCGCAATCGGCCACCAACTGCCCGACGTGCGCGGCCGTCGCGAGCCCGACGTGTCGCGCAATCTCTGCGGCAGCGACCCGAAGCTCAGCGAGGGTGGGCACGGTGGTCGGCACGGGCTGAACCCGGCAGCGCGCCAGTGCCAGGCGGTGAGCGGCCAACGCGAGGTTTCCCGCGGTGTCCAGTAGCTGTCCATACAGTCCGCGGTTCTCCCGGAGGCGCCGAAGCCATTCGGTAGGGCGCTCCAACTCTTCGATCGTGATCGTCATGTGTTGCTCCCTGGCTGTGGACGGACGGCAGAAAGCACACGCATCCCACGTGGCTCCTGGGCGGAAGGGGCACTCGGGCGTCCCGAGTCGCGCACTCCCAAAGGCCGCGCGTCAGGACAATTCCGGGCCGCACATCGGATGACACGAAGCGGGCATATCGGGCAAGTTTTTCCCACTCGCTATTGGTGACCCGGGATTCTCGCGCCGATCGTCCCCTTTTTCCCTTTGATTGACGACACGTCCCACCAAGCCAAAAATGACCCTTTCATGTGGTCTTCTAGCTGGATCGGCGAGCGCCTGCGGGCGGAGGGAGTGATCTCCCAAGCTCAGCTCGCATCGGCTGCCCAGGCCATGCAGGTCTACAACGAGCGTCTGGAAGAGGCGTTGATCCGCATTGGCGTCATCGACGAGGCACGCCTGCTTCGCTTCATCGCGGAGCGCTGCCGAACTCAGTTCGTGTCGACAGCAAAGCTTTCGCGACTTGTCGTCACCGATGACGCGATGCGCCTCTTGCCCGAACGTACTGCTGAAAAGCTCATGGCGTTTCCCGTGCGCTACGAGGCCGACAGCGACACGCTGAGCATCGTTTCGCCGGACGCTGGGGATCCCGAATACCGAAAGCAACTCACGATCGCCATACGCGCGCGCCAGGTGAAGGCCTACGTCGCGCGCCCGGCGGCAGTGAAGGCCGCGATCCACAAGTGGTACAAGGGTGAGATCCAGGCCTTCGCCGCCATCACACCCGACGCCGCGTTTCAGTTCGGCACATCCCTCGAAGCAGACGGCTCCAGGACCACGGCCCAGCCCGGCCCCCAGCTCGACGGCCCCGCAGCGGCGCCCGCCCCGGGATTCGCACCGCGCCGCGAGCCCGCTGCGTCCTTGCCCCAGGCACCGGAATTTTTCCAGACACCGGCACCCGTCATGCGGGAGCCGTCGTCCCCCTTGCCCATCCCCCAGGCTCCGGTACCCGCTCCGCCCATCATCGAAGCACCGCCGCCTCCCCCGCCGCTGGAACGCTCCGGCCGTTTGCCCACTCCGCCACCGGCTCAAGCCGTTCCCGTGCAGCTCGACCGGGTGGCGGCCGTCGAGGTCTCACGCTCCCCCACGGCACCAGCAACCGATCTCGATCCGGCTTCGATCGCTCGAATCCGCAAGCCCTCCGCTCCGGGGTTTCGCGTCTCGCAGTCGATCCCTCCGACATCGATGGAGACGGAGAAACGGCTGAGAGACATCGCCGAGCTCCTCAACGTGCTCGTGACGCTCAACGAGAATTCCCGCGACGAGTTCCGCGGCCACTCCGCTTCCGTGGCCAAGCTCTCCAAGCTGCTGATGGAGCGCATGGGGCTCGACGAGAAGGCCCAGCTCCACACTCAGATCGCGGCCAACCTCCACGACCTCGGCAAGCCCGTGTCGTATCACCTGACTTTGCTCAATACGGCCCAGTACGACACTCACCGCCGCGCCGCCCACAAGCTCGTCTACACGCCGCAGCGCCTCGTGGAAACCGTGGGCTTTCCGACGGAGTCGACCAGCGCCGTGTCCGGTATGTACGAACGCTTCGATGGCAATGGGTTTCCAGGACGCATTGCCGGCAAGAACATTACGCTCGGCGCGCGGGTTCTTTCTCTGTGCGACACCTACTCGGATCTCACGATGAATCCCCGGAACATGTTCCGGAAGGAGCTCAGCCACGACGAAGCCCAGGGCGTGCTCACGAAATACGCGGGCCAGCTATTCGACCCGGATCTCGTCGAGCTCCTGGCGCAGCTCGTGGTCGGGGAAGATCTCCGCCGTCGCTTGAGCGATGACAAGCCGCTGGTGCTGATCGTCGAGCCCGATCCCGAGGAAGCGACGATCTTGGAGCTCCGAATGGTGGCCCAGGGTTTCGAGGTCAAGATCGCTCGCGCCGCCGAGCAGGCGATGAAGCACGCTCAGAGCGGAAACGTTCGCTACATCTTGTCGGAGGTCGACCTCAAGCCGTTCGATGGCTTCGAGCTCTTGAACAAGCTCCGCCGCAACGACGCCACCAAGGACATTCCGTTCTTGTTCGTAGCGAGAGCCTCCGACGCCGCTGCGGTCGATCGGGCATTCAGCATGGGCGCCCAGGACTACGTCGTGAAACCGACCACTGGCGACGTCCTTGCCGGCAAGCTGCGCCGCATCGGTATGCAAAAGCCCAAAGCATCCAGCGACGTGAACGCCGGCGTCGCCGGGTCGCTCCGAGATCTGGGTCTGCCCGATCTGGTTCAGATCCTGTTTCACGGGCGAAAGAGCGGTCGGCTCATCGTCAAATCCGCGGGGCGCGAAGGCGAGCTCCATTTCCAGGACGGGAAAATCGCCCACGCGTTGATCGGCGAGATCACGGGCGAAGAAGCCGTTTACGAGATGCTGGCCTTCGACGAGGGGACGTTCGCGCTCGATCCGGCGTTCGTTCCCACCACCGTTTCGATTCACGCGAATCCGGAGATGGTGATGCTGGAGGGAATGCGGCGCCTCGACGAGAAGAATCGGGGGGCTTGAGTTTTCGGTCGGCGCCGCCATTTTGGCGCGGTGGGAGTCCGCGAACCAGGTCATCGCTTCCGGTCTTCGTCGAACGTACGTCGCTCGTGCCCCATCGCGAACGGTGAAGTCCCGCTTCTCCGACAACGCTCCATGTACCTCCGCCCGAACACCCGCTCTGCTTCGCCCTGATTGTGGGCGCGACACAGGACGCGAACGTTCTCCGCCCCGGAGTTTCCACCCCGAGCCTTGGCCTGCTCGTGATCGAGCTCCAGAAACCCGCGCGCCGAGCAGCGCCGACCTCGGGCATCGACGAACGCGCAGCGGAGTCCGTCGCGCCGGGCCACTTCGCGCTTGGTCGCATTGGTGACCCGCGATGGTTTGGCGGCCCGCGGTCTGCGAGCGCGCTCGGTCTGTCCGAACTTCCGTTTCATCCGCTCGGCAATCAGGAGATCCACCGCAGCTTCGACGATGGTCGCCAGGTCGCCGCTGGGATTCTTGTGACTCATGAGATCCCGCGCGAGCCTGAGTTTTTCTTCCAGCGTTCGAGACGCGGTGAATTTCACGAGCACGCGTTCCGCAGACAGCGGTGAGACGCGACCGCGATCTGCTGGGCGTGGCGGAGCTTCGTGTTTCGCGGGCGGAGCAGCCGGAACAGCCGGAACGGGCGCCTGCGTCAACTCGGGCGGCGCGTTCGTTTCGACTGTCAGCGCGTGCGGAGTCGGTACCGCCAGTCGATCGGGCAACTTACGAATGCTGTCCGCCACATCGGGCTTCGGAAATCGCGCCGCGAGCACTCGTTCCGCCTCGCGGACGCTCTTCCCACTCACCGCGTCGAGCAGTTCTTGTGCGTTTTCTTCGGTCAAAACGCTCTTCAGACGCCCGAGCACCGAAAGCGAAACTCGACCCCTCTCGAGCCTGTCGTAGATGCACGGAAACCGGCGAGCCAAGCGCGCCGCTTCGATCCGCCGACACGCTTCATCCTCACTGAATCCGAGCCGCTCGGTGCAATACGCAAAGAGGGACGAGCACGCCTCCCGAAGATGAAGCTTGCGCGCCTCCATCTCGGCGAGGTGCGCCACGAGCTCCGCGGTCAATCCCCGGTGTGCCCGAATCACCCGATGAAGCTCCGAGAGAAGCGCGCCGTCGGTGAGCTTCCCCAACGAACTGAAATCAGCACTCTTCATTCCCAACGTCCTACCACGGGGATTTCCATGCCCCACAATCGCCCGAGGACGCGTTTCGGGCGAACGACCCAGCACGCAAATCATTTTTCCCCCGCGCGCCCGTCACGCGCCGCCTGCGTGCGAGGAACGAACGCTTCTGGCGCCCGTCGTCCCAACGAGCTCGCCAGCGTCGAAAATCCTGTCACGAAAATTCGACACTGGTCTGCGTTTTTTTTACTTATCCGGCCAATCCCCTCGGTGCGCGATTGACCGGATACCAGGAAAGATTGGCCAGATAATCAGCACTGCGAACAGCCCGCGGCGGCGCTCGCCCAGCTCGGGCGGACGATGGGTGGAGTCGTGCGCGATCCGCGACTGTCGCGGGTGAATTCGGTTGGCGCTGTACGACCGACGCGGAGGCGATCCGCGACAGCCGCGAACAGCCCGCGGCGTCGCTCGGTCAGCTCTGGCGGACGATGGGTGGGATCGTGCGCGATCCGCGACAGTCGCGGGTGAATTCGGTTGGCGCTGTACGACCGACGCGGAGGCGATCCGCGACAGTCGCGGGTGAATTCGGTTGGCGCTGTACGACCGACGCGGAGGCGATCCGCGACAGCCGCGGGTGAATCATCGCCTTCAGTAATGAGGAAGCGGAGGACCGCCCACGGCGCCATCGATCGAGTGCCAATGGGTCAATGGGTCGACCGGATCCAGCTTCGAGCGCGGAGTCATCTTGTCGGTGTGAGGGTTCCGGAACCCACACGGTGCGACGACTCCACGTCGACGAAGGCCGTAAAAGGACGCGCCCGGCCTACAGCGGCTTTCAGAGACATGGAACGAAATCAGGATTCACAGGAAGCGCGACGCGCTTCGTGACAGCTGGCTGTCTGACGCCCGTCGTCCCAACGAGCTCGCAAGCGTCGAAAATCCTGTCACGAAAATTCGACGGTCCGACACTGGTCTCGCGTCTTTTTTCAGCACTGCGAACAGCCCGCGGCGTCGCTCGGTCAGCTCGGGCGGACGATGGGTGGGAGTCGTGCGCGATCCGCGACAGTCGCGGGTGAATTCGGTTGGCGCTGTACGACCGACGCGGAGGCGATCCGCGACAGCCGCGAGTGAATCATCGCCTTCAGTAATGAGGAAGCGGAGGTACGCACTCACGCCGCGTCTCTCCACGTAGTTTTCCCAAATACCCGCTCCGCCTCGCCCTGGTTGTGTGCGTCGGCTCACGTGCTCCGGAAGATGACCGAGATCGCAGAGCGTGCTCCCAGCTTCCGAACCACACGAAAGCCTGAAGCCCCTTTTTTGAATTCGTGATTCTTCCGCCCTTCCGCCTTCCCGTGAGACCTCCGAATTTTTCGGGTCTCTCGAACGTTCGCCGTCGGCTGGCGAGATGTTCCAGGCCATGGAAAGACGCTGTAAGTGCTGTGGGCTTTTGCCTGGCGCCAGCGGGGGTGGCGCTGGGCGAGGTTCCCGCGGGCCGCTGGGGTGCTTGCCGGGTAATTCCTACTCTGGTAGGAATTAGTCATGGGTCGGCCCGCCGAAAAGCTTTCGATCAGCGTTCCGAGTGCGCTGGCGGCTGCTCTCCGTCGACGGGTTGGCGCTCGCGGAGTCTCCGGATTCGTCGCTCGTGCCATCGCCCACGAGCTCGAACGCGAGCAACTCGGTGCCTTCCTTGCGGATCTCGACCGTCAGCAAGGACCGGTCTCCAAAGCGTCCCTCGCCTCCGCTCGTAGGGCATGGCCGAAGCGCTGATCCTCGATTCCGAAGCGGTCAACGCTCTCGCCCACGCCGCTTCCCGCGGTGTGCTTGCTGAGCGTGCTCGTGCAGTTCTTACCGTCGCTCACGAGAAGCGCGCTCTCGTGCGTATCCCGGTGCCCGTGCTCGCGGAGGTGTGCCGTGGGCCCCGCTTCGACTCCGCCATCGAACACCTCGTCGCAGCGCGCGGTATCGGGATTCACGACTTGACCCGCGTCATCGCCCAGCGGGCCGGCCACCTGCTCGCAAAAGCCAAGCTTTCATCCGAACATGCCGTCGACGCGTTCGTCGTCTCCACTGCGCTGGAGTTCGATGTCGCTGTGATCGCAACTGGCGATCCCACAGATATCCGCCGCCTCGCCGCACGCTTCGGTCGCGTCCGTGTCTTCGCAATTTGATATGGGTACCTACAGTAACCCGACAGATGCGCGACCTACGATTCTTGCCAATCGACATCAATGAGCATTTCGATCTCTGCGTGCAGTTCCTGTGCGACGCCTTCGTCTGCAGCTACGGGAACGCCGACCACCTGGCAAGGATGGGTGGCCCCGACGAGTACGAGCGCGCCCTCCGCGACTTGCTATCGACGTTTCCAGATGGGGCTGTCCATGTGTGGCGCGAGAACGTCGTCGTTGGACAAGTCGAGATGCGCGTAAGCGCCGATTCGGGCGTCGGGATCGTCAACCTCTTCTACTTGATCCCAGAGGAGCGTGGTTCCGGATGCGGTGGCGCGCTTCAGCGCTACGCAGTCGACGTTCTTCGACGCCACGGTGTCACGAAGGCGCGCCTGTCCGTGTCTCCCACCAACACTCGAGCCGTTCGATTCTATGCAAAGCACGGGTGGCGAGACCTCGGGCCGCGTCCGGATCGTCGATACGTCCACGCCATGGAGCTCGACCTGTCCCACGCAGCTCGAACGGGCGGCGCCGGCTAGCCAGGGGTGAAGCAGCCAATCGCTGTCGCGCGAGCTTCGACGGGATCGCGGACGGCCCCGCCACTCTCCGCTCTCACGCCGCAGAGCTCGCTACTGCGCGAACGCGACCATCCCGAGCATCATTCCAACGACGATGGCTGCGCCCATCGCAGCGATTCGATGGCTCGCGGGCATCCTCGAGTAGCCCGTGACGACTTCGTCACCCACACGAACGACGTGCGGCGGGATTTCGTCGTCGATTTCCGCGACGACTATCTGCTCGACAGTTTCGGCGGGCACGAACGCCGCCTCCCGATAGGGCCCCAGTGCCATACCCGGAGAATAGCACCCGAACGACGCGCTGCTGACCTGCCACGGCGACGGCCCGCTTAACGCATGGTATTGGTTTCAGTGTCGTGGCTGTGCTGCCTCGAGCCGGTGAACCATGTCGATGCGCTGGTGGATCCTGATCGCTGTCGTCAACACGGCAGCGATCGTGGCGTCGGTGGTCGCTCGCCGGTCGAAACGACCCAAGCGAAGCCTCCGCCGAGTGCTCTACTCGTGCCTCGTCCTCTTCTTCGTGTCGCCTCCGCTCGGCGTGGGTCTCGGACTGTACGGGGCGTTCAGCGCCGTGGGGGGCGAGGACGTTGACCCGTCCCAGAAGGCCCGGCTGCTCGCCGGGGGAATTTCCCTGGCGATGAATTCCCTGGTCTTTGGTGTCTTGGGCTTTCTCGTCCCGACAGTCGTCGCCCTCGTCCTGTTCCTGCGCGCACCGAAAGAAGATCCTCAGCCGGATGACCTCGCCTGACGAGCGCGCAACTCGCCCCCCGCCCCCACACTCGCCCCCCGCACCCCGCCCCCCCACCGCCCCCGCACCACGCCCACTCCCCGACACTCACGCTTTGCCCCCTGCCCTCTGCACCCGCCCTCCTTCCCAACCCCATTGGCAGGGCGCCGAAGCAAGAGCGAGCCGCGCCTCATCGCAGACTAAAAGCGAGTCGAACTGTCGTTCCCGCCCCGAATCCCACGATCATAGAACGAGGAAATCGCAGCGAGAGGCGGGGGAGAGGCTCAGCGAGCTTCGCGAATCAATCGGAACACGCCCATCCCAATCCCGAGGATCACGAGCGGTCCGGCGATGAAGAGGGGGCGAACGGGACCGAACTCTGCCTGCTCGCCGCTGACCTGGTTGTAAGCGAAGTCCGCCACCATCACTGCCATGCCGAGGAAGACCAACTTCATCGGTCCGCGGAGCTTTTCTCGAAGCTCGCGGGTCGTGGTGTGGGGGGATGCGTCGAAGTTCGGCTCGTAGCGGGCGACGGGAGCACGTCGGGGCTGAGCTCGCGGAGAGACGCCGACTCCGTCGAGCTCGAAGCTACTGCCGCCGGAGTGACCCACGGGAGACGAGGGGATCATTCGCTCGAAGTCGTCCTCGAGATCGATCGGCCCAACCACCGCGGCGCGGCGCGATGGCTGCGTCGGGGGTGGGGGGCGCGCGGGGAGCGGCGAGTCATCTCGGCTCAGGGTGATCTTCGCTTCCGCTGCTTCGGCGCGTGCGGGGGGTGGCGCGGGCTTGGAGACGGGGAGACCGATATCGAGATCGGGCACCTCGGGCGCTGCACTCGGACTCGGGGAAGGTGCTCCCGTAGCGAACGGGCTTGTCATGGCGTTCGGATCCGGAGCGATGCTGACCTTCAGTGCCTTGGGTTCGAGTCCCGACGGCGGGGGCATCGAGATCGATCCTTCTTTCAGGTTTGCGGCTCGGTGAAGATCCGTCCAGAACGCGCCTACGTCACCGTATCGCTCCCGGGGATCGACAGCCACCGCCTTCAAGAACGCGCGCTCGAAGGCTTCCGGGACGTCCAGCCCTTCGCTGCGAGGCGTTGGCCGACGTACGGGATCGATCGCCGAACCCAGAAGCGCTGCTTGATCGCCTTCGAGGGGAGATCGCCCGATGAGCGAGTAGAGCAAGGTGAGGGCGAGCCCCCATACGTCGGTCCAGGCACCCGTTTGGCCGAAGCGCTTTGGAAGCCACTGTTCGGGGGCCCCATAGGCCGGTGTGAACGCGTTGAGCGAATCACCGTGGGTCGATTGGTGGCCAACGATCTGGGTGGCAACGCTCTTCACTTTCCCGATACCGAAATCGAGGATCTTGCAGGTTTTCTCGCCATGGATCTCGGCCACGAAGAAGTTTTCGGGTTTGAGATCACGGTGCAGGATCGAGATCTCGCCGGTCGGGCCGGGAAAGCGATGTGCCCGCTCGAGTGCGCGCGCGACCGGCGTGAGAAGGCGCAGCGCTTCTCGAATTTCGAACGGCGGATTCTTTCCCCGCTTCATGCGCTCCTGGACGACCTCCTCGAGCGTCTGACCATCGAGCCACTCGAGCGCGATGAACGGCACGAACGCCTTGCTCTTGGTTTCCAGGATCCCAACGTGCAGAGGGCGAACCACGGCGGGCGTGCCGCTCGACAAGCGGAACAAGAGCTCGCCCTCTTCCCGAAAGCGTTCCAGGAACTCCTCCTGGTGGGTTGCACCCAGGGCGTCGGGTACCTTCAGGCACTTGAGCGCCACTTTGGCCCGGAACGCTTCGTGATGCGCCCGGTAGACCACAGCGAAGCCACCCTCGGCGACCACCTCTTCGACACGATACGCTCCGGCCTGCGTCGTGCCGACGATGCCGAAGACGTCCTCAGCCATTTTTAGACGATAGATGACCTTCACGCGGACATCCACCGCTGTCCTCGCCGATTGGCGCGCGTCCGGGTAGCATCCGCCCCATGATCGAGCTCCCGCCGGGAAGAATTCGGGGAAGAACACTCCGAGCCGTGGTCGGCGCAGTCCGTAAGACACCGGCTCGGCACCTCATTGCGCGAGTCTTGAGGAAGCAACTCGGCATCGAGGCCGTGCGAGCCCTCGGCGGGGAGGCGCGCGGCGATCAGCCATTTTCCCACGCGCCATTGGTCGCGCGTGCCAGTCACGAGCGGGCGAGCGCCGGACTCGGAGCGCCTGAGCCGAGCGCTTGGCCGCGATCCACGAGCGTTCTCGCGAAGGCCCTCCGGGAGGGAACCGTGACGAGCGTCGAGCTCACCGAGCGCGCCATCGCACATGCGCACGTGCTCCGCGCTCTCACTCCGAGTCTCGGGCCCTTGCTCGACATCGACGAGAAGGGTGCGCTCGAAGCGGCGCGATCCGCGGGACAGCGCATTGCATCGGGTCACCCACGGGGCTCTTTGGACGGGATCCCCATCGCCATCAAGGAAGAAGTGCGGGTTTCGGGATTGCCAGTGCGTGTGGGGACGGGATGGATGAGTAGCGATCCGGCTTCTTCCGATGCTTGCGCCGTTGCCCGCCTCCGGCAGAGCGGCGCCATCATCATCGGAACGACGCCGATGACCGAATACGGCATGTCGCCGCTCGGTGGGAACGTTCATCGTAAGATGCCCCGCAACGCGCACTGCCCCGATCGCTTGCCGGGCGGTAGCTCGACCGGTTCGGCGGTTGCGGTTGCCACGGGCATCGTTCCGGTTGCGCTCGGCGCCGACGGCGGAGGATCGATCCGGATTCCCGCCGCTCACAATGGCGTGTTCGGCATCAAGCCGACCTTCGGCCGGGTTCCCGTGACAGGCCATGGAGTCGCGGGCGGAAGCAGCGTGGTTCATCTGGGCCCCATCGGGGCATCGACCTTCGATCTCGCGCTCTTTCTGGAGTCGGCGGCGGGACCCGACGCGGGCGATCCGTCGTCTCTCGCCCAACCACCGCTCGAGCCGGGTGCGCTGGTCGAAGCCCTCGGCCGTGGTGTGCGCGGGCTCAAGATCGGAATGGACGAGGAGGAATTTGCTGCGGCAGATCCCGCGGTTCAAAAGCTCACGCGAGACGCCCTGGAGTCCCTCGTGAAGGACGGCGCCGAAATCGTTCCCGTCAGCATCCACCTGGCCAGGTACTCCGCCGCCATCGGTTACTTGACCATCGGGCTCGAGTTTTTCACGAATCTCGCGGAAGTTCGTAAACAGCACATGGACGAGCTCGGCCTCGACCTGCAAATGCTCCTGGTCAACATCGGTACGTTTGCACCCGACGACTACCTCGACGCCCAACGCCTGCGCGCCGAGCTCCGGCGCCAAGTTCAAGCAACTCTCCAGAGAGTCGACGTTCTGGCACTGCCCACTACGGCAGCCCCGGCCGCCCACGTCAGCGAGGCCGACGAAATCGACGGGTTCCTCGATCCGGCGGCGCTGGACGCATCCTGCCGCTTCGCCTTCATCGGCAATCTGACCGGTGTACCGGCCGGCTCGGCTCCGGTGGGCATGGATGCGGATGGTGTCCCCATCGGCCTTCAGATTGTCGGCGACTCCTGGGACGAGGCGGCGGTTCTACAAGTCCTGGCGCACCTCGAGCGAACCGGCGCTGCGTGCACGAAGCGGCCGAGCTCCGCCGTCGACCTCTTGGAACGCTGACGAATGAAGATTGCCGTCGTCGGCGCCGGAATTTCCGGTCTGGTCGTCGCCTACCTGCTCGCGCCCGAGCACGACGTGACGGTGTTCGAGCAAAACGAGCACGCTGGCGGCCATTCGAACACCGTCGACGTGACGGAGGGCGATCGCACTCTCGCCGTCGACACCGGCTTCATCGTGTTCAACGACTGGACCTATCCGAACTTTCAGCGCCTGCTCCGGCGATTGGGAGTGGCGTCACGACCGACCCGCATGAACTTCGGGTTTCGAGACGAGGTCAGCGGCGTGGAGTACGCGGCCACGACCCCGCGTGGGTTTTTCGCCCAACCGAAAAACCTACTCTCCCTGGGCTTTCACCGGATGTTGCTGGAGATCTTGCGCTTTCGACGCGCAGCCGCCGAGATCCTCGAACGCGACGAAGACGTGACTCTCGGCGATTACCTGGAGCGGGAGCGCTATGGGCGAATGTTCGCCGATTGCTTCATCGTGCCGATGGGCGGAGCGATCTGGTCGGCACCGGAAAAGACAATTCTCGGATTTCCCCTTTCCTTCTTCCTGCGCTTCCTCATGAACCACGGCATGCTGAACGCGTTCGATCAACCCACCTGGCGCGTCGTCTCCGGAGGCTCGCGGGTCTACGTCGAGGCGCTCACCCGCTCCTTCCGGGATCGCATTCGACTTCACGCACCCGTGTCTCGCGTGCGTCGCACGCCGACTCACGTCGAAGTCGCGTCGCTCGGCTCGGAGCCCGAGCGCTTCGATCACCTAGTGCTCGCATGCCATAGCGACCAGGCCCTCGCCCTCCTTTCGGACCCGAGTGACTCCGAGCGATCAATCCTTGGCGCGATTGGGTACCAGACGAACGAAGCGGTCCTACACACCGATGCGAGCCTCTTGCCGAAAAACCCGCGAGCCCGTGCAGCCTGGAACCTGAGTCGCTTTTGCGATCCCGAGCGTCCCGTGGCGGTTACCTATTATATGAATCTTCTCCAACACTTGGAGAGCGACATGCACTACCTCGTCACGCTCGGGCGAAGCTCCGACATCGAAACCAAAACGATTCTCCGGCGTATTCGCTACGAGCATCCCGTTTACAGCCGAGAGGCGGTCTCGGCTCAACAAGAGCATGCGCGCATCAGCGGAATCGATCGTACGCACTACGCAGGAGCGTACTGGCGCTACGGTTTTCACGAGGACGGCGTGCTGAGCGCTCTTCGAGTTGCGGAGCGGTTCGGCGGGAGGCTCGCCTGAGCTCGAGCGCTGTCTACGAGGGCGTGGTCCTGCACCGGCGCCTACGCCCGATGGAGCACGCTTTCGAGTATCGCGTCTTCCTCTTGTATCTCGATCTCGACGAACTGCCGGACGCGCTGGCCCTGCCTCCCCTCGCCTCCGCACGGCGGCCGGCTCTCGCATGGTTTCGCCGGGGTGATCATTTCGGCGACCCGAAGTCCTCCCTCGCCGACGCGGTGCGCGATCTGGTCGAGGCGCGAACCGGACAGCGCCCAACGGGGCCGATCCGGCTGCTCACCCACCTTCGTTACTTCGGATACGTGTTCAATCCAGTGAGCTTCTATTATTGCTTCGAGCCAACTGGGCGTGACGTTGAAGTGGTCGTTGCGGAGGTGGACAATACTCCCTGGGGCGAGCGCCACTTGTACGTGCTTCCGAAACGCGAGAGCGTGGAGCCGGAGCCGTTGCAGTTCCGTTTCCCGAAGGCCTTCCACGTCTCGCCGTTCATGGGTATGCAGCAACTGTACGACTGGCGGTTCAGCGTTCCCGGGGAGCGGTTGCGCGTCGACATGACGAGCGAAGAGGGAAAGACGCGTGTATTCGAGGCGAAGATGGTCCTTCGGCGAAAGCCCCTGGATCGACTCCAGCTGACTCGCGCGCTCGTGCGTTACCCCGCCATGACAGCCCGCGTGGTCGGCGCCATCTATTGGCAGGCGGCCCGGTTGTGGTGGAAGGGGGCACCCTTCTTCGCCCATCCAAGACCCGAGGCCCGCACGTGACCATCGGCAGCTCGCTCCGCACTGTCCCGCTCTCGCGACGGATCCCCGTCTCCGACCGGCTGGCGCGACGCTCGATGTTCGAGCTGGCAGCGCGCCTGGAGCACGGGATGCTCGATGTCCACGACGAGCTCGGCTCGACGCGCTTCGGCAAAGAGACCAACGAGCTACCTCTCCGCGTCACTCTCCACGTGCACGACACCGCATTCTACCGGCGCCTGCTCTTCGGCGGCACGATCGGCGCCGGCGAAAGCTACATGGCGGGACAGTACACGGTGGATGATCTGAGTGGGGTTCGTTCGCGTCTTCGCGAAGAACCGGGCGATTCTCGCGGAGCTCGACGCGAGGCTCACGCGACTCGTCGCCCCGTGGTGGAAGCTCGAGCGATTGCTTCGCAAGAACACGCGGCCGGGCAGCAAGAAGAACGTGAGGGCGCACTACGATCTCGGCAACGATTTCTACCGCTTGTTTCTCGACGACAGCATGAGTTACTCGTGCGCCGTTTTCCAAGATCCCAATGCCACGCTCGAGCAGGCCCAGCTCGCGAAGATCGATCGCATCCTCGACGACCTCGCCCTCCAGCCCGGCGAGCGGCTGCTGGAGATCGGCAGCGGGTGGGGCGCTCTCGCAATCCGTGCGGCTGGCCGAGGAGCCTCCGTCACGACGG
Source organism: uncultured delta proteobacterium (assembly GCA_963781505.1). Taxonomy (GTDB): domain Bacteria; phylum Myxococcota_A; class Polyangia; order Polyangiales; family Polyangiaceae; genus JADJKB01. Next base: position 84,310 of record CAWAHB010000007.1, read on the forward strand.
CCACGATCAGCATGGAACAGGCTCGATTCGTCCGGGATCGCGTGCGCTGTCTGGGACTCGAGGACCGAATCACGGTGCTCTTGGCTGACTATCGGGAGCTTTCGGGGAGCTACGACAAGTTGGTCAGCGTCGAGATGCTCGAGGCTGTCGGGCACGAATACTACGACGAGTTCTTCCGGCGGATCAGTGAACGGCTCACTCCTCGGGGCCGCGCCCTGATCCAAACCATCACCATCCCGGACCAGCTGTTCGAGAAGACCAAAGACGAGGTCGACTTCATCAAGCGTCACGTATTTCCCGGGAGCTGTCTGCCGTCGATCGCTCGCTTGATGAGCTCAGTGACCAAGTCGAGCGATCTTCGATTGACCCAGCTGAGGGAGCTCGGGCCCCATTACGCCCCGACCCTGCGAGCGTGGCGTGAGCGCTTCCTGATGAACCGCCACAAAGCTCTGGCCCTGGGTCACGACGAGCGATTCCTCAGGGGCTGGGAATTCTACCTCGCGCTCTCCGAGGGCGCGTTTCGAGAGCGCTACATCGGTGACGCCCAGCTCCTTTTCGCAAAACCGAAGACTCCCCTCGAATGAACGAGATGACCGCGACGGCACAGCTCGCCACGGGTGCGGTCGCCGTCTTTTTCGTGATGAGTCTTTTGTGGATCGTCGAGCGCGTTCGCTCTGACGCCACGCACGTGGACGTCGCCTGGTCCTTCTTGATCGGAGCGCTCGGGCTCGTGTACGCCATCGGCTCTCCGACGACTCCGCTGCGGCGGGTCTTCGTCGCGAGCTTGGCGCTGGTCTGGTCGCTCCGACTCGGCGGCTACCTTCTCCGGACGCGAGTGCTGGGCAGAACGGAGGAAGACGGACGCTATCGAGAGCTTCGCCGGAGCTGGGGAGCCCGGGCTCATGGGTACTTCTTCGTGTTCTTTCAGGCCCAGGCCCTGCTCGCGTGGATCTTCAGCTTGCCGATCCTCGCTGCGCTCCGAAACCCGGAGCCGCTACGCTTTTGGGAAGGATTGGCTCTCTTGGTGTGGCTGATCGCCATCCTCGGAGAGACCCTGGCTGACCGACAGCTCGCTCGCTTTCGGGCTCGACCGGACGTTCGCGGACGAACTTGTCGGGACGGACTGTGGCGCTACTCACGGCACCCGAATTACTTTTTCGAATGGCTCGGCTGGTGGGCCTACGTCGCGGCCAGCGTGGGGAGCGGCTGGTTCTTTGTTTCCCTCATCGGACCGGTGGTTCTTCTTCTCCTTTTTGTTCAAGGTCACCGGCATTCCGGCCACGGAGGCCCAAGCGCTGCGAAGTCGCGGCGATGATTACCGCCGGTATCAACAGTCCACGAGTGTCTTCGTACCTTGGTTTCCTCGGAAGGAAGCCAAGACACCAGTGTAAGCCAAGTACTCGGTGAGGCGTTTTGGTACGGGCCGATCCAGCCTTCGAAACGGCCGTGATCGCGTAGGGGAGTGTGTGGAACTTTCGTACTTGGTGTGCGTCTCTAGCGATGACCCAACAGGGAGCTTGAAAATGAACACCAGAATTTCAATTCGAAAGTCTTTCGCCGCGTGCGCATTGCTCGCGTTCGTTCCAGCATGTGGACAGGCCGCAGCGCCCGCCGCTGCGGGAGCTCCACAAACCGTGCTCCTCGCCAAAGCCGAAGACTCCAGCATTCTCGTGCTGGGCCGAGGCGAAACCTCCAAGGCCACGGACACCGGATACTTCGACGTGGGCGTGGAAGTCAGTGCAAACACCGTTGCGAAAGCCCGTCAGGGAGCCGCGGAAGGCGCAGCGCGGGTGATTTCCGCATTGGAAAACGCTGGCATCGACAAGAAGGATTTGCAGACGAGCTCACTCGCCGTCGGGCCCAACTACTCACCCGATGGACGCGTGACCGGATATACGGTCTCGACCAGCGTCAGCGTCAAAGTTCGCAAGCTGGACGACATGGGGCGCCTGATCGACTCCGCAACCGCCGCCGGCGGCAACGCCACTCGCATCAATGGCATCCGGTTCGGTATCGAGGACGCTGAAGGCCTTCGGGCCCACGCGCGGGAAAGGGCAGTTCGCGACGCCCGTAGCCGAGCCGAGGAACTCGCGCGTTTGGCCGGTGTGAAGCTCGGTGCGCCAATTGCGATCGAGGAAGTCAACTCGCAAAGCAGCTTTCCGGTCACTATGCCGACCGAGGAAGGTGCCGATTTCACGCGAATGCCCGTCGAGCGAGGCACCGGGACGATTGCTGTCGAAGTGAGGGTTCGCTGGGCGATCCAAAGCTGAGTAGCCATCGGGAGGGCCGGAGATCGTTGATCCAACCAGCACATCGGGCTACGCGCTGGTTGGGTGAGCCCTCTGCCTCTCGTCGCCGGCATCGATCTCGCGGAGCGTGGTCTCTTGCCGGATGCGGCCATCCGACTCGGGATCCGCCGACTCCTGGCGCAACGATTGAACGACGAGTCGCGGGGGGACGGCGACCAGCGGAGCGAGAAGAAGAGGCGTCTCCGCGCCGAGCTTTCCAAAGCGCCGATCGCCGTAGAGACGGCGGCGGCGAATCGAGAGCACTACGAAGTGCCGGCAGAATTCTTCGCAATCACGCTCGGTCGTCACCTGAAATACAGCGCCGGCTACTGGCCTCGAGGAGTGACCATCCTCGACGAAGCGGAGCAGGCGATGCTCGAGCTCTACCTCGAACGGGCCTCGCTCGAAGACGGCATGCGCGTCCTGGATCTCGGCTCCGGATGGGGTTCCTTGTCGCTCTGGCTCGCAGAGCGGCATCCAAATTCGCGAATCGTCGCGGTCTCGGGCTCCCAGTCGCAAGCCAGCTTCGTGCGGGAACGAGCCCCTTCCAATCTCGAGGTCGTGACCAGGGACGTGAACGACTTCGATCCGAGCGAGCGATTCGACCGCGTCGTGTCCATCGAGATGTTCGAGCACGTTGGCAATCATCGGTAGCTGCATGCGCAAGATCGCGAGTTGGCTGGCGCCGGAGCGGCAAGCTGTTCGTGCACGTGTTCTGCCATCGGACCTGCGCGTATCCGTTTTGAAACGGAGGGCGAGGACAACTGGATGGGGCGTCACTTCTTCACCGGCGGGATGATGCCGTCGGAGGACTGGCTACTGCACTTTCAGGACGACCTCTGTCTTCGTGACCAATGGTCGTTCGACGGTCGACACTACGCGCGCACTGCCCGAGCATGGCTCGGGAATCTCGATGCGAATCGAGAGCGCGTACTCGAGCTGTTTCGAGCGACGTACGGTGATGCGGAAGCCGAGCGCTGGCTTTCGCGCTGGCGAATTTTTTTCGTGTCCTGTGAAGAGCTGTGGGGATTTCGCTCCGGCAGTGAGTGGAAGGTGGCTCACTACCTGTGGGACAAGCGATGAGCTGGTTCGACGTCGTCGCCGTCCTGATCACGCTGGCCGCGGTCTTGAGCTACGTGAACACGCTCTATCTCAAGATGCCGATGACGATCGGGCTCATGCTGATCGCTCTTTGCCTCTCCCTCGCGCTGATCGTGGCCAATCATTACGGATTGAACGTGCGCCCGTGGGTCCGGCAGCTACTCCATCGCGTCGATTTCAGTGCGGCGCTCCTCGAGGGAATGCTGTCGTTCCTGTTGTTTGCCGGCTCGCTCCACATCGATATCGATGACCTGAAGAAACACAAGCTGGTGATCGGCATCCTCGCCACGCTCGGAGTCGTCGCGTCGACGGCCCTCGTGGGTGGGGCGAGTTATTTTTCTTTCGGACTGTTCGGCCTCGGCATGCCCTTCGTGCTCTGCCTGCTGTTTGGCGCTCTGATATCGCCCACGGATCCCATCGCTGTCCTGGCGATCCTGAGGACGGCCAATGCGCCGCGAGACCTGTCGACGCAGATCGCCGGAGAGTCGCTGTTCAACGACGGCTTTGCCGTGGTCGTGTTCGTCGCAATTCTGCGTTTCTCGAAGGATCCTCACCTGACGGTCCTGGATGTGGGAACGCTGCTGGTACGCGAGGTCGGCGGGGGCCTCCTGATCGGCGGCATCACCGGGCTCGTCACCTACCTCTTGCTCAAGCGCGTCGACGACTATCAGGTCGAGATCCTGCTCACTCTGGCGCTCGTGCTGGGTAGCACGGCGATTTCTCGGCGGCTCCACGTGTCCGGGCCCATCGCGGTCGTCGTGGCCGGCCTCTTCATCGGCAACCACGGGCGGTCGTTCGCAATGAGTGACACGACCCGGGAGAACATCGACAAGTTCTGGGAGCTGGTGGACGAGATCCTGAATGCCATCCTGTTCGTGCTGATTGGGCTCGAAGTGTTCCTGGTGGAGCTGTCGATGAATCTGCTGTACGCAGGGCTCTGCTCCATCGGCATCGCCGTCGCGGCGCGCTTCATCTCCGTGGGGATCCCCTTGGCGCTCATCCGGCGAACGCGCAGCATGGACCCGGGCACCGTGCGCATCTTGACGTGGGGCGGCCTGCGGGGCGGGATTTCCGTCGCCCTGGCGCTGACGCTGCCGCCGGGGCCGCACCGCGAGACCATCGTCGCGGCCACGTATTCGGTGGTGGTCTTTTCGATCCTGGTGCAGGGGCTGACGATCAAGGCACTGGTCAAGGGCGTCGCTGATCGACACGCGAAAAAGACAGCGGCAGCCTGATCCTTCAGGGATGCGCGCTTCGGATCGCTTTGCCGAGCTTCCTGAGCTCGGCGACCTCGGCAGTCTTCTTCGCGTACCGCCCCCAGAAGTAGTAGTCACCGCCCGCCCAGTTCACGAGCAAGTTGTAGACGCCGTCAGCCTCGGACAGGACGCCCCGAGCGCCTGGTTCGCTCGTGTGTTTGCCGAGCCAGCGCGTGTACGTCTCGAGGGCGAGCCAACGCTCGCTCGATCGCTCGAGGGCCCGTTCGACGGCCTCGGCTTCTTTCGCGCTCGGCGCGAGGCGTTGGTGACGAAAACTCACTCCGCGATAGAAGCCTCGGTCCGCCGGATACAGAAGCTGGCCGTGGTGATCTCGCAGAAAGCGTGCGTACGCGAGGCGCTTGGCGTCGCCGCCTTCGGCAAGGACTGCGGCCTTCGTCCAGAGCTTCATCCGAGCCGGATCGCTCTTCTTCAGAAGCTTCGCCCCCTGTCGCCATTTCCCCCGAGCCGCCAGTCGAACGGCGCGCTCGAAGCGGGCTTTCTTGCGGAGGGACTTCGACCTCGAGCGCTCGAGGCGGACGAGGGCGCTGTCACTCACTGAAACGCGAAGCAAGTATTCCTTCGTTGCGGATGGAAGCTCGGGGACCTCGACGGCGAGGTCGGGGCGCTTGCGAGCCAGAAAGTATTGAGCGGACAGTCGCGCTCCTTCGGGATCGGGTTTGAGGGCCCTGATGGCTTTCCTCGCCGACTCCCAGTGCTTTGCCCCGATGAGCGCAGCGAGTCGGAGCTTTCCCCAGAGGGGCGTCGGGTTGTTCGCGTCGGAAGGAAACGACGTCGGCAAGGGATCCTTGGACGCACGAACCGCCGCCCAGAAAAGCAATCGCTCTTGAAGGCTCACGGCCCATGCGGATTTCGGATGCGCCTCGGAAACGCCCACCACTTATCCCAACGGGAGCGTTGATCTGCATTCAGTCCAGAGCCGGCGACGAGCTCACCATCTTTGAGCGCATCGATCTGCTTTGTCTCGGCATCTGATCCTGAAGCAAGAGATATCGCATCTCGGCGAGCACGCGCGTCCGTCGCCGCGGATAGCAAGTCGAACAGAATTTGCCAGGCGCCATCGACGTCGCCCGAGAAGTAACGGATGCGAACCCCGAAGAGGACGACGCGATCCGCCAGCGGATGCTTCGCGTGCGCCTTCAGCCAGCGATTGCCGGCCTGCTCGAGCTCTTTCCACGTTTTCGCCGCGACTTGCTTCGGATCCCGTCGCGAAAACCGTCCGGAACTTTCTCCCGAAACGCTCGCTCCAGGGCCCAGAGCTCCACGGAGCGGGGCGCAGGATGCGCGGCGGAGAGCTTCGGCAGCGCACGAGACATCCCGCGGGCTGGCCGCCCGATGTCGAAGCTGCGCGGAGGGCGGCCGGAAGCTTGTCGCGGGCCGGGGGCGCAGAAGAAAAGTAGGCGACCACGTCGTCCTTGGCGAGCTCGTCGAGGTGGGATCGAAAGCTCGAGGTACTCGACACGCTTTCCAGAGCAGCGCACCGTGCTCGGCGGCGAGAACGGGCGGAAGCCCAAACAGCGCGTCGATCAATTTCCGCGCTTCGGTTTTGCCGAGCTTGGAGTCGCCGGCAGCGAGGGCTGCCTCGAAAGCGGAGAAGACTCGGAGCCGGAGCGCTCGCTCCCCTTCGTAGGAGAACCCGACAACACCTCGAGCTCTTTGTCATGCTCCTTCACGAACGGATACAAGAATCGAAACTCTTCGCGCTGAGCTCTGACCCCACGCGGCCCAATCGGCGTCCGGGTTCTGCATCGCCTCGAGGGTGACCGTGACGGGCTCGAGGGGTCCGAGATCGGCAATCTCCGGGACCGCCGCATCCCGACGCCGGACGGGGCGCATCGAGGACGAACAAAAGAGCGACGACGACGCTCGCCAGCAATCGGAGCTTCACGATCCCTCCTGGGACGCAGGGAACGTCCAGGTACCCGCGTAGGTCGGTAGCTCGGCCAGCTCCTTTGCAGCCCGAGACCAGCATTCGTGCGCGGTGGTTCGGCGACCATTGCGACTGCGCTCGAACGACGCGACACCGACACGAAACGCGAGGGGTCGATTGGCCAGGCGCGCTCGAATCGTGCCGAGGGTTGCCGGATCACAGCCGAGGCCGGTATCGAACAGCTGGAGCTCGTGGCCGACCACCGCACCGGCGAACAGCCGAGCGTAATCTGGGTCCTCGAGATGGGCCGGCACGCTGGTGATCCAAACGGGGATCTCGGCGAGGGAGCTCTTCGCGAGCCGCCGAACGAGCTTCGCCCAATCGCGAAGTCGACGGGAAGGCGCGTCGTAGTCGAGTTGGATCTCGTCGATCGTGACGCCGGTCGCGCGGGCCTCAGCGAGCGCGAGACGGAGCGCGTGATCGATGGCGTCGAAGGGATCGCCGCGATCCCAGAGCCGGTGAATCGAATCGTCGAGTCGCACCACGACCGCGACCTTCGAGCTCGAGACTCGCGCGGGCGAGAGACCACGCCGCCGTTCCAAGGAGCCGCTCGGGCTGGCGACGAGAGTGGCGATCAGAACCCCGGGCAACAGGTGCGGATCCCGTTGGCGTCCGAAGCGCTCCACGTCCGCCCGGGTCCAGATCCACATGCCCGGGGCGCGGGTCGGTCGCGTGATCGAGGACGTCGATTGGGTCCTCTGCGCTCGAAAGTCGCTTCCCGAAAGGGCGAGGCTCGCGAGCCCGAGACAGATCGCAGTAAGCGCGGTGCGCGACACCATTCGCATGGGAACGCTCGCGACGGGGGAGCTTGTTCCGCGGCGATCAGGATTCGCCAGAGAGCGCTGCCGAGGCCAACGCGCCGGCGACGATGGCGGCCTCGGCGTCCGTCTTGGTGCTCGTTTGATCGATGCCGCTCAGCGTCGCTTCCGGAAGCGCGTACACCGTGATCTCGTAGGTATTCACCGTGCTCGGGGAGCAGGGGCCGTAGTAGCCGACGACGCTTCCGTTGAACGGCGCCTGCTTGGCGCCAGCGGGAACCGACGGTTGATAGACCTGCTCCACGCCCTCGGGCAGGGAGAGGGTCGTCGCAGGGATGTCCCACATCGCCCAGTGCACGAAACTGTTGAAGTCGAGGTCGCGCATCACGATCGCGTAGCTCTGGGTGCCGGCCGGGCCCGCAGTCCAGGCGAGGGGTGGGGAAACGCTCTGCCCGCCACCACTCGTGCATTCGTACTTCTGGGGAATGGTCTCACCCTCGCCGTACGCGGAGCTCGTGAGTGCGAATGCGCCCGTACCCGCCGTTCCGCCTCCGCCCGCTGCGCCGCCGGTGCTTCCGCCGGCAACGCCACCGGTCCCTCCGGGACTTCCGCCGCCACCCGCGGCACCGCCGGTGTTACCGCCGGCTCCGCCCGAGGACACCGCGCCGGTTCCGCCACTCCCACCGTTACCGGAGCTCGACTCGTCGTCCCCGCCGCAACTCGAGAGTGTCAAGAGCAGGCATGCCGCCAGGGCGAAGCGTCGCATCAGATTTCCCCGGCCTTCGCCTTGGCCACCCACTTGTTGATCTCTTCTTCGATCACGCCAATGGCCTTGCCCTTGAACGGACGGAGCAAGAACGGCACGTCGAGATCCATCTGGATGTCCTTTTCGTCGACCTCGAGCACTCCCTCCAGCGAAATGCCTTTCACGGTGAAGGTGATCTGTGCGCGACGGTCACTCGTCCAATTGACGCGCGGATCGTATTTCGCGAACCGCTCCTTGTACGACCCGAATGCCGCGTCGGCTACCTTGCGAGCGGTATCCAAGCCGAGACCGTGATGGACAACATGTTTCATTTTTTCTGGCCACTCGCGTAACCCAGGCTGCGAGAAATTGCAAAGTCGCCCTACTCGGCGAGGCGAGCCCATGCTCGGTCTCGACGGGCGCTTCGGGCTCGCTGTGCCACCTGCAAGAGCGGGCGATCCCGCAGCCACCGCTCACGCTCCGGTTCGGGGGCACTCGCCCACTGGCTCTCGCAGTCTTGCAGCAAAAGTCGCGACTCGCCGATCAGGCCGGCCAGCGCGACGTGGGTGGCCGGCGCCAGCGGATCGATCTCGGCGGTGGCCGAACCGGCGAGCGTGAGGCTGATGGCACGTTCGAGGATGTCCTCGGGCCACCCGGAGCGACGAGCGACGCCGATGAGATAACCGAGCATCGCGAGATGCACATGGATGTCCTCAACGGTGCGGAACGGTTTCAGGTACCGCTCGTAGCCGTCCCCTTCGAGCACGGCTGACGCGGGGACTGGGACGCGCTCGAAGCGCACCACGGCGTGGGGAATTTCGGGAACGAATGGCGTCTGGGAGAGTGGCTCAATCGAGAGCCCTGGTTCGGTGGTGCTCACCCGCACGACTCGCAGCCGGTTTCGCCCTTCCGGATCAGGTCCGATCGGAAGCCACCACCAAGAGCTCCCGTGCCAAGGGAGCGAGGGTGGCCCAGCGCTTTTCCCCGCTGAGGAGATGACCGCCCGCGTCCGGCTCGAGCCGCGTGTGGATGGCGCGCGGATGGTTGCCCTCCTCTTCCGTGGCGCACAGACCGGTGAGATACGACTCGGGCAAGTCCGGAACCAGCGCCACGAGCGCGGACTGGTAGCCAGCCGCGAATGCAAAGCCCAATCGATCGGCGGAAAATCCTCCGGCCGTTGCGCGATGAGCCGTGCGCTGCCAACGGCAGAGCTCTGGCTGCCAACCGGCCCAGAAACCTTCTATGTCGTTGGCGGCTCGGGGCGTCGCAGGCGAGCGCAGCAGGTGATCGACGAGGGCACGCATCACTTGTCTCGAGGCGATGCTGCAATGTCGGTTACGAGACCAAAGTGATCCGAGGGCCAGATCTCGTTTTCGCCGACGGTGGCGAAGGCCAGACGCGTCGAGAGGGGCTCCCCGCGAAACTTTCGATCCGGGCCCCGGGCGAAAATGTAGTCGATGCGGCGGGGAGGTTCGTGAGCGAGCGCCGCAAAATGGTTTCGCCGATCGAACGTGGCCCCCGGACTTCCGTCTCCGGCGCAAATCCAGGCGTCCGCAAAGTAAACGGTCTCTCCATCGACGGCCGCGAGACCGCGCAGATGACGGATCTCGTCGGAGTCCGGCTCCGCATTGAAGTCCCCCATGAGAACTGGCGGAAGCCGGCTTTCGTCGATCGGCGAAAGCTCGAACATGCGCTCGAGAAGAAACCGCACCTGCCGCAGGCGGACCGATCCGTGATGCAGCTTCCAGTTGAGATGCGTGACGTAAACGGGGAGCTCGCCGTGGGGCGTATCAATCAGCGCGTACACGAAACTGCGCGTTTCCCCGCTTTCCTTTCCAGGCAGCGCGAAGACCTTCGACTCTTTGATGGGATGCCGACTCAGGATCGCATTTCCCAGATGAAGACCGCTGCCATAGTGCATGGCACTGCCGTACGCGATCTCGTAGCCGAACCCGTCCGCAATCTCCGTGGCCTGGTCACGTGCGGGAGTCGGGTCGACTCCTTCGTCGACCATGCGCAGGACCTCCTGCAGACCGAGAACGTCCGGGGCGAGTGACTCGAGCTCACCCCGGATGAGTGGCAGCCGTTCGTCCCAGGGACCTTGCTTGTTCCAGATGTTGAGCGTGGCAATTCTCAAGCTTTCGGTCACGACGCACCTCGTTTCCTCGTTGCCGACGGCGTGTAGAGCTGTTCGACGACGAACAGATCCTTTTCACCGAGGCCGGCACGCACCGCCTTTTCCACCTCCGAGCGCGCCACACCGTGGGTGGGGATCGCAAGCCCCACATCGTGCTGAAGCTCCTGGCAGAGATCGGCGTCTCGCAATACGAGCTCGAGGGGGTAGTCGGCACCGTCATAGTCCTCTCTGAGGACCCGCTCTCGCTTACCGACGTAGGCGGGAGTCGCAAAGGCGCCGTTGGTGAAAGCATCGACGACCACCCCGCGCGCGAGCCCCGCAGCTTGCCCCAGGCGCAACATGCTCGTGAAGGCCATCAGATGCTGACAGCCCATACCGTTGAGCACGATCTTCAGCGTCTGACCGGCGCCGGCGGGGCCGGCATGAATCACTCGACGACCAAGCACTCCAAAGACTCCTTCGAGCGCTGCCAGGTCCGCGGACGATCGACCGGCCAAGACCACGAGCTCGCCGCGCTCCGCCGGGCCGCGCGTTCCGCTCACCGGAGCATCGACGAAGCGCGCCCCTCGGGCTCGGAGCTCTTCGGCGACACGATGGGCGCTGCGGGGTCCCGAGGTGGACATGTCCACGAAGAGCTTGCCGCTCACGTTGCCGGTGGCGGCGCCGCGCTGTCCGAACAGCACCTCTTCGACGGCGTCACCGCCGGTCAGCATGGTGATGATGATGTCGGCGCTCTCCGCCGCAGCTTGCGGCGAGTCGGCCAGCGCGTGGTCCAGCTGGGCCGTGCGATTCCAGCGGGCGACCGAAAACCCCGAGCGCTCCAGGTTGTTCGCCATCGGCGCCCCCATCGTGCCCAGACCGAGAAACGCAATCTTTGCCTCTGCCACGTCGGGACAATAGCGCGCGAGCGCGGCGCTTTTCGGGTATTCTGGAGATTCGGGGAGCTTCGTCATGACCCAGCGAAAAACCTTGTTCTTGTCTCTCGTCCTGTGCGCGAGCGTCGCACAGCTGATGGGCGCCTGCGGCGGCGACAGCCACCCAAAGAATCTGTCGTCCAACGGCGGCTCGAGCAACGGAGGCACTGGCGGGAGCGCCGGCGCCGATGCGAGCTTGGGCGGCGGCGGATCGGGCGGCTTCGGCGGCTTCGGCGGAAACAAGGAAGCCGGCACGGGCGGCAAGGAGGCGGGTGCCGACGCGAACCCGAACGTGGACGCAGTCCACTGCGGCAACGCCACGAAGGACGAGGATGAATCCGACGTGGACTGCGGCGGCATTGCCTGCCCCGGTTGCGACACCGGCCAAACGTGCGGCGGGGACTCGGATTGCGCCAGCCTGAAGTGCAACAGCGCTACCAACACCTGCAACGTCTCGCTCTGCACGGACGGTGTGAAGAACGGCTCGGAAACAGACAAGGATTGTGGCGGCCCGAACTGTCCCAAGTGCGGGGACGGAAAGGTGTGCGCGGGCGCAACCGACTGCACGAACGGAGTTTGCTCGGGAACACCTCCGCTTTGCCAGGCGCCCACGTGCACCGATGGCGTCAAGAACGGCACCGAGGGTGACAAGGACTGCGGCGTCAACTGTCCACAAAAGTGCGGCCTGGGTCAGAGCTGCAAGGGCACGACGGACTGTGCGAGCGCGAACTGTCAGACCAATCAGTGCAAGTGCCCGACGGGAATGGTGCTAGCGCCCGCGACCGGCGGCGGGGCGTACTGCATCGACCAGTACGAGGTGTCGTACGAGCAATATGCAGTGTTCTGGCAGGCCAATCCGCCGGCGCAGATCACTGAATGCACGTGGAACAACAGCTACACTCCGCCCCAGCACTGGCCGGCTGCGTTGGGTTACACGAAGTATCCCGTGCGGTCCGTGGACTGGTGCGACGCCCACGCCTACTGCAACTACGTCGGGAAGCGCCTGTGCGGGAAGCAGGGCGGCGGTTCGGTGCCGTTCAACAGCTACAACGATTACACTCAAAGTCAGTGGATGAATGGGTGTTCTGCTGGGGCGAACACCTATTGCTATGGGTCTCTCTACAACTCGACGCTGTGCATCGGTAGTGACTACAACGGCGCCCCCCTGCCGGACGGCGGTCCGTTCGACGTGCTGCAACCGCTTCCCGGAACGCGAGTATTGAAGGCGACCGATCCCAACAAGATGGCACCTCAATTCTGTCAGGGGGCAGCGCCACTTCTCTTCGACATGAGCGCCAACGCGGCAGAGTGGGAAGACTCCTGCGACGGCACCACGGGCGCTAGCGACAATTGTCACGTACGAGGAGGCTCGTACAAGGAGTCGGGGTCGAACGTCGCGTGTTCGGCAAACAAGACCCTGCCTCGAAGTGGCAGCGCAGAGGACGTCGGCTTCCGCTGCTGCTACCCGTAGCGCTCCGCGAGATCACGGAAGCGGGTGGGCTTCGAAAAATGCCATCACGGCTTCGCCCCACACGAACGGCGCCGGCTGATCGCATTTGAACGAGAACACCTGCCCGGGCGCGCCGCCAGGATCGGTGCTGCCCGGATAGCAATGACCGCCAATCAACGCGGCGCCGGTGTAATCGTGCTGGATGAACTCGAACACCGTACCGTTCGCGTTCTGGTAGCGGGTCCAGATGTGGTTCGTGTCGCTCTCGACCTTTCCCGCTTCGCTCATCTTCATGACGGAGAGGACGGCGTCCCGGGATGCCTGCGCGCTGGCAAACGCGACGAGATTGTCCTTCGTTCCGTGCATGTAGAGGATCGGGATTTCTCGCACGGGCGGGAGCCCTTTGGAGAAACATTGCTCGTCCGCTGATTGGCCGAAGGCCGCCGGTGCTGCGCTGGCGATGATGTCGGCGTGGGCGCAAAGAAAGCGCCACGTCATGTCACCCCCCTGGGAAAATCCAGTGAAGTGGACGCGCTTTTTGTCCACGTGAAAGGCGTTGATGGTGCGCTGCATGAAGTCGATGATCTTCGGATCGTCCTCGGCCGCGATCCATCCGGCAAGGGGCGGCGCGGGATCAGCGTTCGGCTGCACGACGATGAATCCGTGGGACGCACCGAGCACTTTGAGCTGCGTGTTGGCTTCCTCCATCTGTCCGCTCATGGAAAATCCATGGACGTCGAAGATGAGACCGCACGCCTGGGTGAGGCAAACGGCCGGCACTGAAACGTTCCAGTCGAGCCCGCTGCATTGATAGACATGCTGGGCGCTGGCCGTGACGTCGGTGATGCAGTCGTCGACAACTGGGGGAGGAAACGCTCCGCCCGTTCCTCCGCTCCCCGCTGCGCCGCCCGAGCCGCCCCCCGACACACCGCCAAAAGCTCCGCCTTGCCCCGAGCCGGCAGCTCCTCCGGTTGCGCTCCCTGCGCTTCCGCCAGCTCCGGACTTGCCGCCGCTACCATCGGAATCGCTCGAACCACCACAGCTCGCCAAACAGAAAACCGAGATCAGAACGAACCCGCGCATGTCGAGATCTTGGAACCGCCGGCCCCGGGGGTCAACGAAGGAGAGCGCAAGAAACGGCGTTTCGGGGCCGGCGCAATCCTACGGTGGTAGTGTGGGAGGTCGTGGTGACGAGACGGGGCGAGATGTCGATTTTCGAGCAGCGGGGTATGGGAGCGCGGTCGCGATAGCGGTGGCCTGCGGTTCGAGCGGGGGTGGTGTTGCTGGTGGCGACGGCGGGAGCGGAGGCAATGGAGGCAACCTCGGCGGCACTGCCGGGAGCGGCGCGTTCGCCGGGACGGGCGGCATTCCTCCCGCAGATGCAGGCATGTGCAACGACGTTGCGGCTCCTACCCTCGAGCTCGCCAAGATCGATCTGAGCGCAGGACAGGATACTTACCAAGTCGAGCTCACCTGGAAGAACGGCACCCCGGGCACCGAGATGTTTGCCGAGGTCTCCCCCGAAAGCGCTGGCGCCTATGTGGCCGTGATGGCTCCCGTCGATGCGGTGCAGGGAAGTGGAACCGCGTCCGTGGCCAAGACCACACCCGACATCTTTCTCCGACTCGTTGCAACCAAGGGGGGAACGTGTCGCGTGGAGTCGCCGCCGGTACGACTGGCAAAGCCGGACTACGCCAATCCCTCGACCTGGCAAGACGGTTGGATCCGCGTCGTCAGCCACACCCATTCGATTGCCGACATCAAGGCGAACGTCGGAGGACCGGTGTACGCAAACCGGATCAACTGGTTCAACGGTTGCTTCCAGATGCTCAAGAACGATGCGGCATGCCACGAGCTCCTGCTCCGAAGCTTTTCCGAGTCGGGCCTCGAATGGCTCATGGCAGCGGCCAAAGACAAGGGCATCGGCGCGGTCATCGTCACCGATCACGACAACGTGGGGCTTTGGTACACGGACACCTTCCGCAAGTACGACCAACCGAACGCCAGCGGCCCCAGCGTGATTCGGGGCATGGAATGGACCAGCGCCCTCGGCCACCTCACCATCGTCGGGAACTTCCTCCCGCAGAATCCCGACGACCGCCAACATCACCGATCTGCAGACCGCCAAGCAGGTGCAAGAAGGCGCGCCCCTGCCTCCGGACATTTGCGACGACACCGACGAGAACCACAACGTCAACAGTCCGGCGTTCGACGGACCCGACGCGCCCTGCAAGCGCGCCGACCACCGGGGACACGGCGACGAGCCGCCGACCATCGATGAAACGAAGAACAGCATCCTCGCGTTGAAGCAAGCCGGAGCTCTCGTCTTCATCAACCATCCGACTCAGAACGCCGTGCTGGAGCCGCCGATGAAGTGGCAGCTCGGCAATCTCGATCTGGTCGACGGGGTGGAAGCAAACACGCCCGATCCGACGCTCACGAACCAAAATGCGCCGGAGTGGTGGCGCAATCAGGGCCTGCAGGCCGGACGCCGCTGGATCGGGATCGCGGGCACGGACTGCCACGTGAACGGACCGCCGTACAACGGCAACACTGGCTGCAACAGCTTTCATGGGCTCGTGAACCTTTCCCACATGGACGCGCCATACATGTGGATGAAGCCTCTCACCTCGACGTCGGCGCCCGCCAACAACGCTCCCGATCTCGTGATTGCGGCGCTTCGCGAAGGACGCGTGACGGTGGTTCAGGACATCGACCCGGCGGTGATCGCCGACGTGACCATCGATGCCAACGGGGACGGGCAGTACGACTTCTGGGGCGGCTCGACGCTACCGGCTTGCGAGCAACCGACGCGAACGAGCTTCGACGTCAAGGTCTTGATGAAGCCGGTGCAGACGCACAACTACAACGTGAGCATCTGGCGAAACGGCGTCGAGACGAAGATCCTCCAGGATACGAAGCTCGACGCCGGAGTCGTATGGAGCGGCACGACGACCGTCGATCGCGTCCAGGATCTGCCGGCCGGGGCGGCATTCGGTTACGTGATGGTGCAAGTACGCGAGAACAAGACGCTCTCCACGGACAATGACGCAGGCTTCGTCAATCCGATCTTCTTTGCAAAAGCGGATCCGAGCGCCATGGCTTGTGATACGCGCAAGGCCGACGGGAGCTGATAGTCTATCTGGGGTGCGCCGCGGCTGGTTCGTTCCCGTTGTCGTGGGCCTCGGCTCGTCCGCCTTGGCACTCCACGCTTGTGGCGCGTCGAGCGAGGACTCCCCGGGGTTCAAAGGCGGCAACGACGCCAGCATCGACGCGTTCTTCGGCAGCGACGCGTTTTCCTGGCCCGACGCCGATCTGCATGCCGACGCCGGGCCCGGCCCGAGCCCCGGCTTCGACGCGGGCGAGGATGCCGGCGGGACGCCGCCGGTAACTTGCAGCGGAAAGTCCGGCGAGAAAGGCAGCATCACGATCGGGGTGTCGGAGAGTGGGCAGAGCCGCACATCCATCGTGCACGTTCCGGAAAAATACGATCCGAGCTCCGGGACCATGTTGGTGCTGAACTTTCACGGCTTCCTGTCGGCGGGATGGCAGGAGTCGCTTTTGTCGCGCATGAGCACCGAGAGCGATCAGCGTGGATTCATCGTGGCGTATCCCGAAGGTGTGGGAGCGAGCTGGAACGCAGGAGATTGCTGCGGCACCGCCTGGACGGACAGCGTGGACGACGTGAAGTTCGTGCGCGACCTCCTGGACGCAATCGAAAAGGATTGGTGCATCGATCCCAAGCGAGTGTTCGCTACCGGCATGTCCAACGGCGGGTTCTTCAGCCACCGGCTCGCCTGCGAAGTGAGTGACCGCATCGCCGCAATCGCCCCGGTCGCGGGTGTGCTGGGGATCCCGCCGGAGTCTTGCAATCCGCCGCGCCCGGTTCCGGTGCTTCACTTTCACGGCACCGCCGATCCCATGGTGCCCTACGACGGAGGCACTCCGCTCATCCCACAGCTGGGTGTCGGGTTGGTGTTCCGATCGGTGGGCGAGACGCTGGATTTTTGGCGAAAGCACAACCAGTGCAGCGCTTTCGAGGAAACCTTCTTCCAAAATGGCGACGCAACCTGCATTCGCTGGCCGAGCTGCGCGGGCGGAGCCGACACCGTCCACTGCAAGATCGCCGACGGCGGCCATACCTGGCCTGGAGGCGTTCCGATCCCCGCCGGCAAGACCTCCACCGACATCAGTGCGACGACGACGATGCTCGACTTCTTCGACGCGCATCCGATGCCCTGAGCTCGGAGCTTTCCGCTAGACTGCGCGAGCATCGATGAAGGTCGTCGTTACCGGCGCAGGCGGACAGCTCGGGTCGCTCGTCCTCGCTCGGCTCGCTCAGAATCGGAGGGTGAAGGCCGTCGTGGCGCTCGAACGTCGTTCCGCCTTCGGTACCGAGCGCGAAGGTCTCGTGGACGTTGGCGGACGTACGAGACCCCGGGCTCGATCGGCATTTCGAGGGCGCCGACGCGTTGATTCACCTGGCGTTCATCGTGACCAAGCGGGCCAGTCCCGACTTGATGCAAGCGGTCAATGTCGAGGGCAGCCGTCGCATGTTCCGCTACGCAATCGAAGCTGGAGCGTCCAGCATCGTGTACAGCTCTTCCGTCGCGGCATACGGCGTCGTGCCCGGACAGCCCGAGCCGATACTCGAAGACACGCCCCGCCAAGGAAGTAGCCAGCTCACGTATTCGAGGAACAAGTACGACGTGGAAGAGATCCTCGACGGTCTCGAGGTGGCGCATCCGAAGCTCCGGGTCGTGCGCCTGAGACCGGGCGTGCTCGTCGGTAAGCGCAATGCCCACGGGCAGGATGGGCTGCTGCGAAAGCGAACGCTGGTTCGTCTCACCAACGCACGTCTGCCGCTGGTGTGGGACGAAGACGTGGCCGACGCGGTGCTTCTCGCGCTCCTGTCGGACGTGCGGGGCGCATTCAACTTGTGCGCCGACAACCAGCTCGAGGCCGGCGAGCTCGGCCGCCGCACGGGCTTTCGCGTGATCCGCTTACCGTTCAAGACCATGGTTCGTGCAGCCCCGCTCTTGTCCCGGGTCGGCCTCGACGCGGATCCCGACTGGGTGAGCCACGCCGACATCGAGCTCATTCCCTCCTGTGAGCGCGCCAAGCAGGAGCTTGGCTGGAAGCCGCGTTGCCCGACCGCCACCGATGTCCTCCTGCACTACGACCGCATCGCTCCGCGAGCCCTCGACCGGCGGCTCGCTGTCTATTTTCGGCTCGTGAACTTCGCTGCGAAGCACCGGCCGGAGAGCGAGATCCCCGAAGAAGCGAAGCGCCTTCATCTGACCATCCACATGGACATCACCGGTCCCCGCGGCGGCGACTACACGCTCTCCTTCCAAGCGGGCGAGGTTTCGCTCACGCTCGGGATCCCCCGACCTCCTGACGCGACGGTGACCCTTTCGTCCGAAACCCTCCTCGCACTCCTTTGCGGTAGTGATGATCTTTCCCGGGCACGCATGACCGGGCGCATGCAAATCCGCGGCGAGCCCAGCGCGGGGTATTTGATGGCCGGCTTCGTCACCACCTTCCGCGCGGCCCTCGAGAAGCAGGGATTTTTGGGTTGGTCGACGCGGCGGCTTTCGCGCTGGTTCGAAACAGGAGAGAGGCCATGAAGTTTTCGCTGTTCTACGAGATGCAGATCTCCGACCCGAATCGAGAGAGCGAGGCAAAGATGTTTCGCGACTGCCTCGAGCAGGCCGTTTTGGCGGACTCCCTCGGCTATCACGCGATCTGGGAAGTCGAGCATCATGGCCTGTACGAGTATTCGCACTCGAGTGCGCCGGAGATTTTCCTCTCCTTCGTCGCGGCAAAGACCAAGCACGTGCGCGTTGGGCACGGCGTCACTCTGCTCCCGTTTCGCTACAATCATCCGATCCGGATCGCAGAACGGATTGCGACGCTCGACATCCTGTCCGAGGGTCGAGTGAATTGGGGATCCGGCAAAAGCTCTTCACTCGTGGAACAGGACGCTTTCCAAAACGACAAGAGCACGCTGCATGACCAGTGGCTCGAAGCGGTCAAGATGATCCCGGCGATGTGGGAAAAGGACGTGTTCGAGTTCAAGGGACGCTTCTTCGACATTCCTCCGACGCAGGTCGTACCCAAGCCCGTGCAAAAGCCCCATCCACCGATGTTCGCTGCGTGCACCAAGCCCGAGTCCGCCGCCAGCGTCGGACGCCTCGGGATGGGCGCGCTGAACTTCGCCATCGGCAGCGACGACTACCTGGCACAAAAAGTCAGCGAATACCGGAAGGCCGTCGCCAACGCCGAGCCCGTCGGCAAGCTCGTCACGAACCACTTTGCCTGCACTCCACCCACACTGATTCTCGACGACGATCGGAAAGCGTGTCGCTTTGGCTTCCGAGGCGCCCGCTTTTTTTCCGAGTCGCTGTCCCGCTATTACCTCGGCGGCGACCGCCCCACGGGGCGCCTGCCGGTTTCCCGAGAATTCTTGCCAGACGACGATCTGACCGGCGCGATGGGCGTGCGCAACACCCCCGATGATCAGCTCAACGCAATGTGCGGCGATCCCTCGTTCGCCCGGGAGTTCATCCAGCGCTTTCAGGAGATCGGCGTCGACGAGCTCATCATGGTCATGCAGATCGGCACCGTGCCTCACGAGCTCGTGATGGAGTCGATCCGGACGTTCGGCGAGAAGGTCTTGCCTCACTTCGCGGACCGCTGAGATGGACCTGGCCGTCAACGGCACGCGTCTGTGGGTCGAGCGCGAAGGTGAGGGCCCCCCCGTGCTGCTGTTGCACGGCTTTCCAGAAACGCATCGCTCCTGGGACCTGCAGGTGCCCTTCCTCGTTCAGCACGGATACTCGGTGCTGAGGCCCGATCTCCGCGGCTATGGCCGGAGCGCGCGCCCCGAAACGGGCTACGACCTTGGAACTCTCGCCGGCGACGTTGCGGAGTTGATCCAGAAGCTCGGTCTCGCTCCGGTGCGACTCGCCGGTCACGACTGGGGTGGCGGCATCACGTGGGAAGTTGCGACGCGCTTTCCGGAGCTCGTCGAACGCATCTGCGTCCTGGCCTGCCCGCATCCGGTCCTCTTTGCCAAGGCGCTTCGCACCAATCGCCGGCAGATGCGGAGAAGCTGGTACATCGCATTCTTTCAACTACCCCGCCTGCCGGAGCGCTGGCTCACGAAGAACGGCGGCGAGAAGCTGGCGAAGATGTTCCGCGAAGGATCGCCCGGGCGAGGACGCGCTCCGAAAGAGATCGTCGAAGCGGCCCGGACGAGCCTCGCCTCGAGTGAAGCGCTGCGCGGACCCCTCGCCTACTACCGCAGCGCGTTTCGATCCGGAGCCAGGCGGCCGCCGACTGCCGCCGCCTACCCGAAGATCGAAGCTCCCCTCACGTTGATCTGGGGCGAAGCGGACAGCTGTCTCGGGATGGAGCTCATGGACGGCACCGAACGCTTCGTGGAAGATCTCGAAATTAGGGTCGTCTCCGACGCTGGGCACTTCGTGCACCAGGAATCAGCCGACGAGGTGAACGACCTGCTCCTCCGCGCTCTGGCTTGAGCCTGCGTCAGCCCAATGATAGCGGACGAGGATGCGAAAAAGCCTCGCCTTCTCCGCCGTCGTGCTGTTGGCACTTCTCGCCTGCAAGTCCAAGACTTCGGGCAACATCAGCGTCGACGGTGCAGCGTTCAAGATCAACGAGTGCCGCTCTGGACAGGCCAATGTACCGGCCTTCGAAGGCGTCGACTTTCTGGATAGCGGCGGCCGCCGACTTCGTTTCTTGACGGACACGAGTGGGAGCGTGAGAACGTTCCTCTTCGCACCCGGCGCTGCGACTGGGGAGTACATCGGAGAGGGCTGCGGGACGATGTCGCTCACTCGCCAGAACAGCGAAGTCAACGGTGTGAAGAACGTGCAAGGTTCCGTCAGCGCCAACTGTACGGGGAGTGGTCACACCATCGTCGCAACCGCGACGTTCGAGAGCTGCCACTAGCCATGCCGCTCGAAGAATCCCACGAGCTTTTTCGCCAGACGGTCCTGCGTTTCGCCAAGGAGAAGATCGCGCCGTTCGCCCACGAGTGGGAAGAAGCGGGGACCTTTCCTCGAGAGCTCTACAAGGAAGCCGCAGCCGCCGGGGTGCTGGGTGTGTCCTACCCTACCGAGCTCGGCGGGGGCGGCGGCGATCTCTTGCATTCGCTCATCATGACCGAGGCGATGCTCACCGGGGGTTCCAGCGGGGTCGTGGCCAGCGTTGGTTCCTTGGGCATTGCGCTGCCCCCGATCATGTTTCTCGGCACGCCGGAGCAGAAGCAGCGCTTCGTTCCCCCCGCGCTGGCGGGAGAAACCATCTGGGCGCTGGGCATCACCGAGCCAGGTACCGGAAGCGACGTGGCGGGGATCAAGACTCGCGGGGAAAAGGACGGCAAGGACTACGTTCTCCATGGATCCAAGCTCTTCATTACGAGCGGGGTGCGCGCGGATTTCGTGACGGTGCTTGCCCGCACCGGCCCGGACAAGCACGGCGGGCTCACCTTCTTCGTGGTCGAGCGGGGAATGAAGGGCTTCAGCGTCTCGCGCGCTCTCAAGAAGACGGGCTGGTGGGCCAGCGATACGGCCGAGCTCGCCTTCGACGGCGTACGCGTTCCAGAAGAAAACCGCATCGGAGAGGAAGGCTCCGGCTTCACCTCGCTGATGCGAAACTTTCAGCAAGAGCGGCTTGCCCTGGCCTTCTACGGCCACGGCACCGCGCAGATCGTTCTCGAGGATGCCATCGCGTACGCCAAGGAACGCCATGCGTTCGGCAGGCCGCTGGCGGGCTTTCAAGTGACGCGTCACAAACTGGCGCAAATGGCCACCAAGGTCGAAGCTGCACGCGCGCTCGACTACAGCGTCGCCCTTCGGGTGCGGGACGGCGAATATCTGGTCAAAGAAACGAGCATGGCGAAAAACTTCTCCGCGCAGGTCGCGCAAGAGGTTTGCTACGAAGCGGTGCAGATCCTCGGGGGCATGGGCTACATGCGCGAAACTCGAGTCGAGCGACTGTCGCGCGACGCGCGCATCCTGCCCATCGGTGGCGGCACCAGTGAAATCATGAACGAAATCATCGCGAAGGGCCTCGGGCTCTAGCGTTTCCGGAGCGAGAGGGAATGTGCGAGCTCTTCGCGATGTCGGCACGATTCCCGACGACGGTGCGCCTTTCGCTCGACGAGCTGGCGCGGCACGGCGGCGGCACCGGCCCCCACCGCGATGGCTGGGGCATCGCGTTCTGGCAGGACGGAGACGCGTTCGTGATTCGCGAACCCGAATCCGCGAGCGAAAGTCGCTGGGTCGAATTCGTCCAGGAGCGTGAACCGCGAACATCGATTGCCATTGCACACGTGCGGAAAGCCACCCAAGGAGCTCGCTGCCTGTCCAACACCCAACCGTTCTCACGGGAGCTCGGAGGGCGCATGCACGTTTTCGCACACAACGGGATGCTTCCCGGCATCGAGGATGTCCCGAGCCTCGCGTCGCACCGTTTTCGGCGCATTGGTGACACCGACTCGGAACAAGCGTTCTGCGCTCTGCTCGAGCGTTTGGCTCCGCTCTGGGAAAACGGTCTGCCGCCTCTGGACGATCGACTGCGCGAGATCGGGAAGTTGGCCAGCGAGATCCGAGTGCTCGGGCCGGCCAACTTTCTCTACACGGACGGTGACGTGATCATCGCCCACGGCCACCGGCGCAAGAGCGCAGCCGGGCCGATCCGCCCGCCGGGGCTTCACCTACTGTGCCGAACGTGCGCAGCACTACCGGACACGGCGCCGCTGGCTGGAGTGGCGATCGATCCCGTGGAGCGCCAAGAGGTCGTTCTCGTGGCCAGCGTTCCCTTGAGCAGCGAGAGCTGGGAGGAGCTCGATGAAGGCGAGATCCTCGTGCTTCGCGAGGGACGCATCGCAAAGCGGATCCGGGCGTAGCTCGCTGCCCGGCGAGGCTGGCATACTCGACGCGTCATCACCAGCGGACGCGACCTCCGCTGCGTCTCGAGCTGTGTCCCTAGATCGGGGCGCCCGAGATCAGTCACGCAGAGTCTACGCCACAGTCACCTCCGCTCCGCTCGACGCGGCTAGTCTACGAGCATGTCGTCGACCAAAGTTCGCTTCGTCGAGTCGCGCTTCGGCGTCCTTTCCCTGCTGGAAATCGAGACCAGCCGGAAGCGAGCACTCTTCTCCAGGATCACCGAGGCGCTCTTCGCCCTCCGGGTGCAGATAGTCCGCGCCGAGTCCCGCGTCACACACACGTCGCGTATCGAGCGACTGGCGCTCGTCGAGCTGGATGGCGCTCCCATCAATCGGGAGCGGCGACTCTTGATCCAGTCGGCGATCCTCGGTGCCATCGACCCACGCCGGAGCCGCCACGCATATTTGACCCAAAGCCGCCGGCCGCCCGCGGCGTGATACTGAACGCGCGATTCTGGCCGCTGGATGACAAAACCGGACTTCAGAGCGGGAAAAACGTCGCCACCTGAACAGACTCGTAGTAGTCACCCGGGTGTCACCTGCGCGTCACCCGCGACAGGCAACGTCCGGCCGCCGAAGATGGGTGCTCTCCAAACCTCCAACGTCCGTCCGCTCCGGAGCGGGAGGAAGATGAAGCTCGCCGCGATCGACATCGGTTCCAATTCCGTCCACATGATCATCGTCGGCACGGGAACGACGAGTCGTTCGTTCGAGGTGATCGATCGCGAAAAGGAGATGGTCTTCCTCGGAAAGAGCGTCTTCGATCATGGTCGTCTGACGGACGAAGCCCTGCGCGCCGGGCTCGAAGCCATCGGCAAGTTTCACAAGCTTGCACAACGACACGGCGTGAACGACATCCGCGCGGTGGCGACTGCCGCAGTGCGTGAAGCCGACAACGGTGGTGAGTTCTTGTACACGGTGGCCGAGCGGACCGGCATCGTTCCTCAGGTCATCTCGGGATCGGAAGAGGCTCGCTACATTTACCTCTCGGTTCGCAATTCGATCGACCTAGCGGAGCGCAGCGCGCTGATCCTCGATATCGGCGGCGGCAGCGTGGAAGCAATCGTCGGCAATGCGGACTCCATGCGCCTCGGGCGTAGCCTCAAGCTCGGCGTTCAGCGGCTGCGGGCGAAGTTCGGTGGCGGAGTGGCTCTCAGCAAGCGTGAAAAGAAAGACCTGGAAGATCACGTTCGGAAGCTCGCAGAAAAGTCCATCGACGAAGCCAAGAGCGCGAAGTTCGAGCTGGTGATCGGCACCTCGGGCACCATTCTGGCCCTGGGTCAGGCGGCGCACCGCTTGAAGGGTGGAGAAGCCTGGACCAGCGTCACCGGCCAGAGCGTTCGCCTCGACGACCTCCGAGCACTCTCGGATCGGTTGGTTTCCATCCCGCCGAACGAGCGCACCGCTTTGGGCATCGACGCGATGCGGGCCGACTCGATCCACGTGGGGGCGGTGCTCCTGTGCACACTCTTGGAGCTCAGCCGCGCCGATCGCATCACGCTTTCCGAAGCGGCGCTTCGCGAAGGGCTCGTGCTCGACTACCTCGAAAATCGCGCAGACAGCATCCGAGAATTCGAGGTCGTGAAGGACATTCGCCGTCACAGCGTGATGGAGCTCGCGCGCCGCTGCGGTCAGACCGGTCCGCATCCCGAGCACGTCGCGGGCCTGGCGCTCGCTCTGTTCGATCAGACTCGAGAGCTCCACCGGCTGGGCGACGAAGACCGACGCTTGCTCGAATACGCGAGCATCCTCCACGATGTTGGCCAGCACATCGGCTACGAACGCCACGAGCACCACGCCGCCTACATCATCCGCAACGGCGACCTCCGGGGCTTCAGCAACGAAGAGCGAGAAGTCATTGCGCTCCTCTCGCGCTACCACCGCAAATCGCGGCCCAAGCGCCAGCACGACGACTACGCCGCCCTCCCCGCAAAGCGACGCCTCGCGGTCCGGATCTCGTCAGCGATCCTGCGTCTCGCGGATGGGCTCGATCGCAGCCACCACCAGCTCGTGACGGGCCTTCGCTGCGAGCTCCAAAATGGCGAGGTCGTGATCACGGTCACGACGAACGGTGACGCCGAGCTGGAAGTATGGGGAGCGCGCCGAAAGTCTCGCTTGCTGGAGCGTGTCTTGCGCAAGAAGGTGACCTTGAAGCTCGAGCATGGTCCAAAGACCGTGCTCGAGAGCGCCTAGCGGCGGCGGCGTCAAAATCCCGGCGGCTGCGCGACGCGCGCTTGTTCTTCACACAGGTTTGCGTCGACGGTTCCTTCGAGCCAGCCAAGGAGGCACTGATCTGCGAGCCCACCCGCCTTGATGGGAGCGCCTCCCTTGTGATGTTCGGCGCCGTGGGCCTTTCGCACGAGCGTGAGTCGTTCGGGATCCTTACCGTGCTCGCGGGTCACTTGGGCAAGCAGCTCCGGCTCGAGCTCGACGACCGAGGCATAGTTGGCGTCGTGCTCCGCGTCGCTCGTGACGCCTCCGTCGAGCCCCGGAACGTCCCCGGTCGCGAGCCGAAGACCATTCGTTCCGTAGATCCGCAGGCTTCGTCCGACCTGTCCATGACAGTCGAGGGATCCGCACCGGGCGTGAAGGAGGTCGCTCACGGGCGCGAACTCTGCGCGGGACGGAACCTCGAATTTCGCTGACGAGCTCTGAGGCCCGTCGCAAGCGGTCAGCGCCAGGAGCGCCACGAGTAGCAGCACGAGCCAACGCTTCATGGTGTGTCCACCAGAAATACGTGTCCCACCGAATCCGTGCCCACCGGATCGAAATGACACTGAGCACACGATCGAGCGCGGAAGATGGGAGTCTCCATGCGGACTCGAACCCCGCTCGATTCGATGGCGACCCAAAGTGGATACTGAAGGGTGAGCTCGCCCTCCTTGATGAAGAAATTCCCGACGTCGTTGGTTCCGTAGGCTTCTGTATTTCCGTCCGCGTCGTAGAGCACCACGGTGGCAAACGCGAGGGGGTCCAGGCTGTTTTTGGAATAGAACGTGGTGCCAGCTAGATCGAATGCGTTGTGCGACGGTCCCTTTCCGCCGTGACACACCGTGCAAGGCTGGCCGGGCCGATGCAGCGGTCCTCGTTCGTATGGCCCCGGCTCCGGTCCCAATGCGGAGACTTTGTCGTCATGCACCGGATCCTGACAGCCGACAGCGAGAAGCAGCGCCAGAAACGCGATTCGCCTCATGGAAACCTCGCTTCGAATTGCACGACGGCAAATCCTGCCCAGCGCTGCCGGACATAGAGCGCATCGGAGTACCGCGTGCGGGTCGCCTCCAGCTCGAGAACGAGCGAGCGATCTCGCGGTTCCACGTCGCCGAGACCCCATCGGATCCCTGGCCCCAAGGTTGCCGACCAGAGAGGAGAGAGCTCGCGGTCGCCACTGCGGAGATCGGGTGCCGTCACGAGCCCACTTTCTACTCGCCCTACGTAGGCGCGCTTCCAGAACGAAGCTCCCGACTGCAAATGGAATCGGAAGTGAGGCCAGATCCACCAGCGCTCGCCGAGAGAGACGACGTACCGGAGATCGCTCGTCGTCGCTAGAACGCCCCAGCTATCGCCGTACATGCGGTCGAAGAGCGTCAACGTCGAGGATTTGAAACGATGCGCCAGATGTCCGCTCAGTGCATATCGCTGGCGCGTATCGGGCACTCGTTCGCTGACACGACCAGGCAATCGAAGCGCATTCACTTCTTCGACTGACGCTCCGATGGGCACCGATGAAGCAACACTCGTGTCGAAGATGGGCAGATAGCGATAGGGCTTTTCTTGCCGACCGGACTCGAAGATCAAATCGAGCCCCGGCGAAAACGTGGTCGCGCGATCCAGAACGAGGGTGAGGGAGCCGGACACGCTGTGCCGATCGAGGGGAAGCGAG
Source organism: uncultured delta proteobacterium (assembly GCA_963781505.1). GTDB lineage: Bacteria > Myxococcota_A > Polyangia > Polyangiales > Polyangiaceae > JADJKB01. The sequence continues at coordinate 110,772 of CAWAHB010000007.1, forward strand.
TAGACTGAAAACGGTGTGCCGGTCCGTCCCGCCACGTCGTGGCCATAAGAGTACCCGAGCTCGAGCGTGGCGTTCTTCCGGGCAAAATCCCAAGAAACCGCGCCTCCTGCGACGAGCGACAAATAGTCCGGCTCGGAAGAAACCGCCGCGGAGATGCTTCCGCCGAGATCCCCGGGCTTGTATCTCGCATTGAGTGTTGCGGCGTGTCGAAGCTCCACCCAGTTCGGGCTGGCGCTCGACACGATGTCGACCGATGCCGCGGATACGATGTCCACGAGGTAGCTGCCTTGGGCGGACCAACCGCTCAGCGGGTCGACGGCGCTCAGACGCATGGCAGGAGTGAGCACGTTCACGGCATCCGTGTCGTGATAGACAGAGACCTCGCCCGCGGTCTCCCAGTGAACGCTCGAGTGCTTGGGCTCGGCCGATGCTCGGGTCGCGAAGAGCACGACGAAGAGGCCCAACGCACGCGTCGCGTCCGCTATTGGCATTGCCTTTGTCTCGAAAAGTAAAGGGTGGTCTCGCGAAAGCTAGTTACATCCGCATCCGCTGGTGGCGCCCGGGTTACCACCAACGGCCCCCTCGTGCACGGCCTCGGCATGAAGCCGACCGACGCTCTCGGCGTCATCGGGAGCCATCGTGGGCTCCGCGAGCTTGGCGCGCTGCCAAGGTGCGACGTCCGCGCAGGCGACCACGGACAGCGCGATCCCCAGCAAGGAAAACGATGCCAGGCTCTTCAGCACGGAAACAAGCATATGACGCTCTGTCTCCCTGGCAAGCACCACTCTGGGTTGCCAAGGAGGGGGCGCAGAATTAGCGTGGCCCAGTGTCCGACCCCAACGTCGAAAGCGATGCTCGGATGGTCCGGCGGATCCTGTCAGGGGACGACGCGGCATTTTCGGAGCTCGTCGACCGAGAGCACAAACTCTTGGTCCGACTCGCGCGGGGGGTGGTTCGAGATCCAGCGCTCGTGGACGAAGTGGTCCAAGACTGCTGGCTCGCAGTCGTCAAATCGCTCGCGAGCTTCGAGGGCCGATCGAGTCTTCGCACCTGGCTCGGCCGCATCGTCCTGAACCGGGCCCGCACTGTCGCGACACGTGCCGCGCGCTCGCTTCCGATCTCGAGCTTCGAGCACGAGGCGGACGATCGGGAGGACATCGTGGACGGCGAGCGATTCAGCGCCCGCGGCTTCTGGAAAAGCGGCCCCACGCGCTGGGAGGAGGAAGATCCCGAGCGATTGGTCGCCCGAAGGGAAATCCGCGAGGCGATCGAACGATCGCTGGACGGGCTGCCTCCTGGTCAGCGGGCGGTTTTGACCCTTCGGGATCTCGAGGGCTGGTCGAGCGAGGAGACGTGTAACGTTTTGGAGATATCCGAGTCGAATCAAAGGGTGCTTTTGCACCGAGCCCGGGCCCGCATTCGAGCCGCCCTGGAAGCAGAGTTCGGTCGAGGCTGACGATGGCGCTGATGATATCTTGCCGAGAAGTCACCGAGCTGCTCACCGAGCATGCGGAAGGAAGCTTGCGCGGCATGAAGAAGCTCCAAGTGCGCATTCACCTCGGCATTTGTCCTGGCTGCCAGTGTTTCCGCGATCAGCTCGGCGCGACCCAAGGCGCTCTCCGAGCGATGCCGGAGCCCGAAGCGTCGAACGAGCTCAAGGAAAAGCTCCTCGAAGAGCTGCGCAAACGGGGCTCGTAGCCGACGGCGGAGATCAGCATACGCAGGACGAGCTTCGCTTCTCCCTGGCGAAAGTCGTCGACGTAGGTCGTGTGACCAGCGCTTCACGTTGCGCCTTTTCACTTGGGAAATTCCGGGCAGAGCTCGTGGCACGCTCCCTGCTCTTCCTCCCAGCATGATGCGTACTGTTTCTTTGAGTAGCTTCGTAGTCCTGTCCCTGTTTGCCGCGACGGCTAGTGCCGATCCCGAGATCGGATGGATCTCCGACACCGACACGGTCTCCCAGGCCGAAGAAGAAGAAGAAGAAGGCGCCGACCCAGACGTGGAGGAGGCGCCAGCCGAGGAGGCACCCCAGCCGGAGTCCGAAGCGCCCCCACCGACCGCCAAAGCCCCGGCACGGAAAACGGCGCAAACCACGACGAAGCAAGCCGAACCCGAACGCGACCAGGCCCCCCAAACGAGCGACAAGAATCCCTCCGCTCATCGTCACGACGGCTTCTACTTGCGAATGAGCGTTGGTGGAGGGTCGCTCGGCGCCCGGGGCGACCGGTACGACGGGTATCGCACCAACAACGAGTACGGGTTTCGGGGCAACGCCGTTGCTTTCGATGCCATGGTGGGCGGAACTCCCGCGCGAGGGCTCGCCATCGGAGGCGCCTACCTGGCCGACTACGCGGCGAGCACCGACTATGGAACGAACGAGAGCTCCGACTCTGGGATGAGCCTCGGCATCATAGGTCCGTTCATCGACTGGTTTCCGAATCCGAAGACCGGCTTTCACGTGGGCGGCGCAGTCGGTCCTGCCGTGAGCGTGAGCTTCGACGACCAGGCAAGTACTCGATCCATCGCCGCAGGTTTCGGCGGGAGCGCGTGGGTCGGCTACGACTTCTGGATCGCCGACCAGTGGTCTCTCGGCGCTTCACTGCGCTTCCAAGGAGCGCGCGTCGAAACTCCCAATTCCCGAGAGCTCGACAAGGACTCGCCCTACCACGATCGCTTGGGCGTCGGATCCGCATCGCTCATGCTCACTGCGCTCTATCACTGAAAGCGGGTTGCCCCACGCCGCAAGACGCGAGAAAGTCGCGCCGATGATCGGTGTCGACTTCGGTGGAACGCGCATCAAGGCTGGAAGCGTCCAGGGCGGAAAGGTCGTTCGGAAGGAGTCGGTGGAAACTCCGGCGGGAAATGCGCCCGGCGTGGTGCTCGACGCCGTCGCCAGGCTCTGTCTGACACTCGACCCGAAGCCGAAGTCCGTGGGCGTGGCGATCCCGGGAGAGGTGAACGCCGAGGGTCGATGCTGGCGTCTGCCCAACGTACCGGGATTCGAGGGAGTACCTATCGCCAGCGAGCTCGAGAAGCGCATCGGCTGTCCGGTGGTCGTGGAAAACGACGCAACGACCGCGGCCCTTGGCGAGCTCCGTCACGGTCACGGCCGTCATTATCGAAGCTTCGTCCTTTGCACGCTCGGCACGGGCGTGGGGGGCGGAGTCGTCATCGATGGAAGGCTCCAGCGCGGGGCTCATGGTTTCGGCGGCGAGATCGGACACATCCTCGTCGACACTGCCGAGGATGCTTGGCTGTGCGCCTGCGGGCGGAATGGGTGCATGGAGGCATACGCGGGCACCCGTGGCTTGGTCCGCCGTCATCATGAGCTTGGAGGCGAGGGCGACGACCCGCTGCCATCGCAAAGCTCGCTCACGGCGGTCATCGCGCCGCGATCGACGCGTTCGCTGCGATGGGCAAGGCGCTCGGCGTCGGTCTGGCGCAGATCCAGAAGATCCTCGATCTGGACGCAATCGTCGTTTCCGGCGGCATCAGTGCGTCCTTCGAGCTGATCGAGCCGGCACTCCGGGAAAAGCTTCGCGAGCACGTATTCGGAAAGCCGACCGGGGAAGTCCTCCTCCTGGTGAGCGAGCTCGGGTCTGTGGCGGGGATCATCGGTGCCGCCGAGCTCCCCGGGTTTCGGCGAGAGCGGTCCCAGTGAGCGTTCGGACCCAAACGATCTCCCTTTCGACCCGCGGTGACGCGGACGTGATCGACATCACCGATCGCGTCCGAGCGGCCATCGCCAAGAGCGGACTTTCGCGACGGTATCGGTTGCGTGTTCGTGCCGGGTGCAACGGGCGGCGTGACCACGATCGAATACGAGCCGGGCTGCGTGGCCGATTTGCGACGCCTGTTCGACGAGATTGCTCCCCGCGATCGTGAGTACGAGCACGAGAAGCGCTGGGGCGATGGCAACGGCCACAGCCACCTGCGGGCAGCGCTGCTCGGTCCTTCGCTCTGCTTTCCCTTCGCGGAGAAGTCACCGCTCCTCGGAACGTGGCAGCAGATCGTGCTCGTCGACTTCGACAATCGTCCCCGCGACCGCGAGGTGATCGTCCAGCTGGTTGGTGAGTGATTCAGCTCTTCACGTCCGCGGCGCAACGAAACCCAATGGCAGGCGAGCGCGCGGTGGGTACCTGAGGGAAGCGAAACGAGGGCCGGAGCCAGCTCGGGTCGCCGCCGTTCCATCCGCCGCCGCGAATGACCCGCTTGTCGCCGCTGGGTGCACCTTTCGGATCGGTCTTGGGCTGCTTGGTATGAGGCGTGTACCAGCTCGCCGTCCATTCCCAAACATTGCCCGCCAGATCGAATGCGCCGTAGGGCGAACGACCCGCGGGGAACGATTTCACGGGCGCCGTGGACGGGAACGCGTCTCGCATCGTGCGGTCGCTGACCACGACGACTCCCACGTTCTTGGCCCACTCCTCGCATTCGCTACCGCACAGATTGAGTCGGCTGGCGTCGGGCTTGGCGTCTCCCCAGGGGTAGAGCCTCCCGTCCGAACCGCGCGCTAGGTATTCCCATTCGGCTTCGCTCGGCAATCGTTGCTGCCGAGACTTGCAGTACTGCGACGACATTTCCCAGTCCACGCAGTTGATGGGATGGCTCGAGCGAGCCTCGACAACTCCGTTGCACTCCTTTGCGTATGCTGAACGTTCGCGTGCCGAGATGCCCGGCCACTCCACGGCATGGGTGGGTCGACGACACTCGCCGATATCCGAACAGCGTCGATACTCCCCCGCCGTGACCTCGGTCACACCGATGCAGAACGAAGAAATCGTGATCTGGGATGCGGGCCGCTCGAGCTCCAGCGCGGTGGGCTCGTCGGAGCCCATGAAGAATTTGCCCCCTTCCACCAAGACCATCGAGTCCGGACAGGGACTGGGCGGGGCGGGCGCGGCGCTGGTCGTCGACAGGGGAGGCGCTGCGCTCGGGATCTGCGAAGCGTTTCGAGAGCGCCAGAAAAGATAGGATCCCGCGATCAACAGTGGGACGCCCAGACCAGCTCCGGCCAGGCCGAGCCAAAGAGCCATCGACCGGCTCTTCTGACCCGGCGGTTGAACCGACGGCCCGGTGAGGCCGCGTATGGTTCCTGTCACGCGTGGCGACTGCAGCGAGCCGGACGCAGTGTTCAGCAGGCTCAAAGGCACGCTGCTCATCGGTACGACGATTCCCCTCGCGAGGCTCTCGTGCAGTTTGTTGCGCCGCTTTTCGAGGGCCGCTCCGAACAGCGTGGTCACGAGATGGCCGAGATCCCGCTGAGACGCCATCACTCCGGAGTCCGCAGCGAAATGCTCGAGCGCAAACGCGAACTCATCGGCGGTTTGCCAGCGCTTGTCCGGATCGAGCTCGATGGCGCGACCGAGGATTGCCTCGAGCTCCGGTGGCAGGGCCAACCCGAGCTCGCTGAACTTCGGGATCTGCCCGGTCGAAAGTGCAACCAAGATTTGCACGTTCGTGTGGCCCTCGAACAACCGTTTGCCGCTCAATAGCTCGAGCGCGGTAATGCCCATCGCGAACACGTCGGTCCTGCGATCGACCACCTTTGCCTGGGCCTGCTCCGGCGCCATGTAGGCGATCTTGCCCTTGGCAACGCCAGTCTCTGTTTGCACCGCGCGCTCGGCAGCTTTGGCCACACCAAAATCCGTGAGCCGAACCGACCCGTCCTCGGCGATCAGGATGTTGTGGGGCGTCGCATCCCGGTGAACGATGCCGAGCTGCTTTCCCGTCAAGTCTTTCTGTTCGTGGGCCGCCTGCAAGCCGTGCAGCGCGTGACAGACGACACGAATGGCCACACCTCGAGGGACCTTGACGCCTTTGGCGAGTGCTCCCTTGAAGAGCTGGGCCATGCTGACGCCGTCCACGTAGTCCATGACCAGGAACAGCTCGCCTTCGTGATCGTACACATCGTGGACGCTCACGACGTTCGGATGTCGAATCATCGAAGCGACGCGCGCTTCCTCCATGAACGCAACGACCAGCTCGGGCTCCTCCGCCAAGAGGTGCTTGTGCATCCGCTTGATGGCAACCAAACGCTCGAACCCAGCCGCGCCCCGCTGACGTCCGACGTAAACCGTGGCCATCCCGCCGCTCGCGAGCTCCAGCAGAAGCTCGTAGCGTCCGCCCAGAGGATCAGTGCTTGCCGTCATGATTCCGGGCGCCACGCCCCGACCACCAGGATATCAAATGCGCTAGGTTCGAGCCCATGAAAGCGATCGTCATCACCGAGCCCGGAGATCCCAGCGTCCTCGAGCTTCGCGAAGTCCCCGATCCGGCGCTTCGCGAAGGTCACGTGCTCATCGACGTGAAAGCGAGCGCGCTCAATCGCGCGGACCTTCTTCAACGAAGGGGCCTGTATCCGCCACCTGCCGGAGAGAGCGAGATCCTCGGGCTGGAATGTGCAGGCATCGTGGCCGAGCTCGGCCCGAGCGCGACGGGTCCCGAGAAGGGCTCTCGGGTGATGGCGCTGATCGCGGGCGGCGGTTATGCAGAGCGGGTGGTCGTGCACGAGCGGATGCTGATGCCCATCCCGGAATCACTCAGCTTCGAGCAAGCTGGTGCGATCCCCGAGGCGTTTCTGACGGCGTACGAGGCATTGGTGAATCGCGCGCGGATCGAAGCCGGACAAAGTGTTTTGGTCCATGCTTCCGCGGGTGGAGTGGGATCGGCGGCGGTGCAACTCGCCAAGCATCTTGGCGCGAAGGTGTTCGCCACCGCCGGGAGTCGACCAAAGCTCGAGCGAGTACGCGAGCTCGGGGCCGACGTGACCATCGATTACAAGGAGCAAGACTTCGCAAGTGTCGTGCTCGAATCCACGAACAACCGTGGCGTGGACGTCATCCTGGACTTCGTCGGGGGAAGCTATTGGGACAAGCACGCCAAGTGCCTCGCCGACGGCGGGCGTGTCATCGTCATCGGGGTCTTGGGCGGCATGACCGCCGAGGTGAACCTCGCCCTTCTGCTCCAACGTCGTCACGAGATCATCGGAATGGTGATGCGCTCACGTCCCCTCGCCGACAAAATCGCGATCACGCGGGGATTTTCCAGGACGTTCCTACCGCGCTTCGCCGAAGGCAAGATGAGCCCCGTGATCGACTCGGTCTTTCCTCTGGCCGAGGCGGCGAAAGCTCACGAACGCATGGAAAAGAACGAAAACCTCGGAAAGATCGTGCTCACACCCTGAGTCGCGCGGTGAGCAGCCGAGCCGCCCAGGTATACGCGACCAGCAAGAACACGAGCAGCATCCCGACGTGGAACAAAAGGCCCCACGTCGGCGTACCGCGGACGAGCCCGCGCGAAATGCTCACGACGTGCGTCAGCGGCAGAACCTGACTGAGCCAGCGAGCCCACTCGGGGGCACGGTCGAGGGGAAGAAGACTCCCGAGAACAAGTACATCGGCGCTACCAGGAGCGTGAAGTAGTAGTTGAAGAACTCGTAGCTCTTCGACAGCCCGGTCGCCGTGAGGGCCATCGCGTAGAACATCAACCCGGCCACGAATGCGAGGGGCAGGACACCGAGACACATCCACGAGGGCACGAGACCGAAGGCGAAGATCACACCCAGAACGACCGTCGCACCGAACGTGCTCTTCGCGCCGCCCCACAACACCTCTCCCGCTACAATCTCGCGAACGGTGAGCGGCGTTGCCAGCATGGCCTCGAACGTGCCCTGGGTGACGAGCCGGGTGTAGGCTCCGAACGTCCCTTCGAAGGTAGCGGTATACATGGTCGTGGACACCACCAGACCCGGAGCGATGAACTCCGCGTAGCTCTGTCCATCGATGGGCGGAACGACGCGGCCGAGCCCATAGCCGAGCGCCACCAAGTAGAGCAGGGGCTCGCCGAAGTTTCCGAGGGCGCTAGCGGTCGCATACTGGCGCCAAACGGCGAGGTTTCGCGCTGCGACGCGAAGCGCTCCTTGCCAAAAGCCGGTGCTCTTCATTCGTCGAGCTCCCTTCCGGTGAGCTCAAGAACACGTCTTCGAGCGTGGCGTTCCGAAGAAGGTACGTCGCATCCGCCTCGCGAGCGCGCTCCACGAGCTGTTTCGCCGAATCTGCGCTTCGACAGAGAGAAACATGGCGAGCACGTCGCCAGCCTGCTTCCGCCGAACGCCTCGGGACCCAGCCCGACGAGGATGGTCTCGGCGGCAGCGTCCGAGCCTCGCAGCTCGAACACCTCCTGCCCGACGTGCTCGTCGATGAGCTGTCTTGGCGAGCCCTGGGCCAGGATTTTTCCCTGATCCATGATCACGATGCGATCGCAGAGCCGCTCTGCTTCGTCCATGTAGTGGGTCGTGAGCACCATCGTCACGCCGCGAGCCTTGAGCTCGCGAAGCTTTTGCCAGATCAGGTGGCGAGCTTGAGGATCGAGCCCCGTCGTCGGTTCGTCGAGCAGGAGCAGCTCCGGATCGTTCAGCAGAGCGCGGGCGATCACCAGCCGGCGCTTCATGCCGCCGGAGAGCTCGGCAATCGAACGATTCTTTTTTTCGCCGAGCTGGACGAAGTCGAGAAGCTCGTCGGCCTTGCGCCAGCGCGCCTGACTTTCGATGGCAAAGTAGCTGGCGTACACCCGGAGATTTTCGTGCACGCTGAGGTCGGGATCGAGATTGTCGGACTGCGGACACACTCCGATCCGAGCGCGAATGCTCTTACCCTCCTTGGCCGGGTCCATGCCAAGCACGGTCAGGGTGCCGCGGGTCGGGCAATGACACGGCTTGCATCATCCGCATCGTGCTGGTCTTGCCCGCCCCGTTCGGTCCGAGAAAGCCGAAGCATTCGCCGCTTTCGATTCGAAAGTCGACGCCTCGCACGGCGACGAAATCGCCGTATTGCTTGTGGAGGCTGACGGCCTGAACGACCGGCTCGGACATGGAGCCGGCGCTATATCACGACAGGCTTTTCGCGCGGTCTTTCGCGTCCGCGAGACGCATTCGAATCTCGTCTGCCGCGGTGCCCAGATCCTCCGCAGCTTGGGCACGCTGTCCGGCCAGGTAGGCCCGCAGGCCCTGCACGGCCACCAGCGCGATGCTCGTGTTCACGCCACGCTCGGTGAGCTCCGCGCCGGCCGTCGGCTCCTTCAGCACCTCTTCAATCTCGTCGAAGAGCTCCTTCAACACCAGATTGGTTCGAGTCGGCACGGCGGAGGTTTAACCCGCGAGCGCCCCGGCGACCAGCCCCGTTGCCTCTTCGGCGCTTCGAGCCCGGAGGATTCGGTCGCTCCGCCGCGAGTCGATTGCCTCTCCGGCGAGTCGACCACTCCAGCCCTCCATCTCGAGTGCGACGACCGGCTTTCCGAGTTGCCACGCGAGGGCGATCTCCGAGAGCGTCCCCGATCCGCCACCGACCGCGACCACTGCGTCCGCCGTCGCCACGACCAGCACGTTTCGCGCGATCCCCATCCCGGTCGGGATCGCGATGTCGACGTGCTCGTTGGCGGACGAAGCGTGGGGGTCGGGCAAGATCCCGATCACATCGCCCTCGCGATATCCGCTCGCCGAGTGCGCCCCCTGCGACGCCGCTTCCATCACGCCACCGAGCCCACCGGTCACCAGTCGATAGCCTGCCTCGACGATGCGTCGACCGAGCTCCTCCGCCACCGCCAGCGCCGCGCTCGGAGCATCGCTCTGGCCAATCACCGCGACGACCCGACGCCTCACGTCCCCACCGGCTTGAGGCGAACGATCCCCTTCCCCGCCCGAACGCGAACCTGACAAGCGAGCCTTCCGCTCGGCGGGCCGTCGAGGAGATCGCAGAAGCTCTTGCTCCATCGCCTCGGGCGGGCTCGAGCAGCTCCGCCCCTTCCACGACCTCGACATGACAGGTCCCGCAAGTCGCCGACCGACAGGAGAACGGCACCGGCGCCAGCACGTAGTCGCAAACGTCGACGAGCTCGGAGCTCTCGTCGAGCTCCACTCGCTTTTCCAAGCCAATCACGTTGGCGACAAAGACGACCGTGGGCACCGGGGATTTGTAGCACGACAATCTGCCAGAGCTGAATTGCTGCCCCCTGGCGGACCGGACCGATGACCAAGTACCCTCCCCCCGTGCTCGCCCTCGTCAATGCGCCGCCGCCTCGCCTCGCCACCGATCATCCGCGACCTGAACGTCGGCCCGGGGAGGCGCGGATCCGCGTACGCTTGGCCGGAGTGTGCGACACCGATCTGCAGCTCGCCCGGGGTTACATGGACTACCGCGGCGTGCTCGGCCACGAATTCGTTGGAGAAGTCGTCGAGGCCGACGACGCGAGCTGGTGCGGAAAGCGCGTCGTCGCCGACATCAATGCGGGATGCGGTCGCTGCGAGGATTGCGTCGAACGCGACGGTCATCATTGCCACGCCAGAAGCGTGCTCGGGATCCTGGCGCGCGATGGGGCACTGGCCGAGGAGCTCGTGATGCCCGAGAATTGTTTGGTGGAGGTTCCGAGCAGCGTGCCCGACGAGCGCGCTGTGTTCGCCGAACCGCTGGCAGCCGCGCTCCACGTGCTCGATGAAATCGAGCCGGGCGACGAAAAAGTCGTGGTCTTGGGCGACGGAAAGCTCGGCCTCTTGGTGGTGCGAGCGCTTCGGGGCGCGGGAATTTCGGTGGTGTCGGTCGGTCATCACGAAGAAAAGCTCGCTCTCGCACGCTCGGCCGGAGCCGAGCCGCTCCTCGAATCGGAACGTCGATCCGAAACGGCACGGAGCTCGATACGTGGTCGAAGCCACCGGATCCGAGAGCGGCCTCGGGCTCGCGCTGCGGCTCACCCGCCCGCGGGGCACCCTCGTCTTGAAGACCACGGTGGCTGCCAAACACGGTCTCGATCTGGCACCCATCGTCGTGAACGAGCTCCATGTCGTCGGCTCGCGCTGCGGAGACATAGGGCGCGCGCTCGCGGAGCTCGAAAGCGGCCGCGTCGATCCAACTCCGCTGATCGCAGCGCGCTACTCCTTGCGCGACGCCGAGCAGGCGTTTGCGCATGCGCAAACCCGCGGGACGCTCAAGGTGCTGGTCGACGGCTGATGGCAACCGATCTCGAAGTAGTGCGCGGCCTGGTGATCCCCGGCGCGGATCTCACGTGGAGCGCCGTGCGTTCCGGCGGCCCTGGCGGGCAGAACGTGAACAAGCTCGCCACCAAGGTCGAGCTTCGATTCGAATCTGCCGGGGACCCGCGCTCTCGACGCCGCGGTGAAGTGGCGACTGTCTCGCATTGCCGCCGGCCAGCTCGACTCGATCGGCCGCGTCGTCATCGTCAGCCAGGTGACCCGCTCCCAACCCCAGAACCTCGAGGACGCGCGCCAACGGCTCGCAGCCCTCGTCCGCCAGGCCCTCGTGCCGCCGAAAAAGAGAAAGAAAACGCGGCCTTCCAAGGCTTCCAAGCGCCGACGAGTCGAGTCCAAGCGCCGGACTTCGGACAAGAAGCGAGAGCGGCGCAAGGTCCACGACGATTGAGCCGACGCGAACCTACTTGGACTGCTCGCGGCAGATTTCCGTCTGGCGCTTGGGACACGAGACTCGCACGTGGAAGTGGTCGTCGTGGGGCTCGGCGTCTTCAGGCTGTTTGAGCAGCGCCGATACCTCCGTGACGTACTTCTTGAACGCTGGTTGACGAGCAGCGTAGCGAACGAGCCGCTGGCGGAGGGGCGAGGAAATGGAAATGTGGCTGAGGCCAGCGCGCCGGTCACGCACCCAAGATTGAACCAGCAGCCAGTTGCGCCAATCGTCGAAGGTGTAGCCGCTGCCGTCGACGGCTTTTCCGTCCCCACCGAACTTCACGAAATGGTCGAGGACGATCCGCTTGCCATCCCCGTCGAGAGCGTAAAACGCGACGTCCGCATCGCGTCCGCTCTGGTGCGAGTGATGACCGCTGAGCGGCCCGCCGTTCTTGTCGGAGATATCGCCGACCACGAGCACGGAACCCCGCGCTCCCTTCGCGATCTCCTTGGCGCTGCGCTGGAGCATCAGGATCAGAGAAGGATGGCCGTAGCTATTTTCCCGGCTCCCCTTCTTGATGTGAAGGTACTTGTTCGGCTTGAGCCGCTTGGCGCGAACCTGCCAGCCATCGTTCGGGTGACCGACGGTGAGCGACATGAGCGCATACGGCGCCTTCTGAAACTTCGCCGGAAGGTCCCGCGTGGAGCCGGCCTCCGCCACACTCGGCGGCAGCGAGACAGCGACGACCAACGCGAGAGCCAAAAGCTCGATGCGTATCGTCAAAGCGCGCCGAGCATAGCACTCGCTCGGGAGATGCAAGCACTTTACACCGCGCAAATTGTCCTCTAACCAGACTCTGATGAAGCGAGTCGTCGTGTTCGGAGCGACGGGCTACACCGGCAAGCTCGTCGTGGAAGCGCTCGACGAGCTCGGGGTCGATGGCGTCATTCTCGGTGGCCGCAACGAGAAGAAGCTGGAGGAGCTCGCGAAGGTCCACGGCGGGCTCGAGGTGCGGGTCGCGGACGTGGAGAAACCCGGCACGCTCGAAGCGCTGGTCGACGGAGCTCACGTCGTCATCGACACGGCCGGACCCTTCCAGCTCTACGGCGAGCCCGTCGTGCGCGCTGCGCTCGCGGCGGGCGCTCACTTTTCTCGACACCACCGGCGAGCAAGCGTACATGGCGCGGATCCTCGAGCGCTATCACGGGGCGGCAAAGCAGAAGAACGTCGTCGTGGTGAACGCCCAGGCGTTCGAGTTTGCGCTCGGCTACCTCGCAGCGGCTCGGTTGGCACACGCGCACCCCGACATCCACACCATCGACGTGTTCAACCGCGTGTCGGGCCTCGGATCCTCGCGCGGCACGCAGAAGTCCGCCATTGGAGCGATGGTCGAAGAGGCATTGATTCGAAAGGGGGGACGGCTGGTTCGGCGAGGGCTCTCCCCCGTCCCGCTCCGCGTACAAATGCCGGGAAGAGATCGCGTCGAGGTCGCGGTGCCGTTTCCCGGAGGCGAAGCGCTGCATCTGGCGCGGGTTCATCCCCAGGTGAAGAACGTGACCACGAATCTGGTGCTTCCGTCGCGCCTGGCACTGTCCATGATGGGAGCGTGGAGCCTTCGGCCCGTGCTCAAGGTCCTGGCGAGCGCGGGCGCCCTCGAACCGGTGAAACGCCGCATCGACGCCGGTCCCGCGGGTCCCACGGACGCTCAGCGTGAAGGCCAGGACTTCCAGGTTTTGGCCCGCGGTCGAAGCGACACGAGCCAGCGCGGAGTTTTGGTGACGGGAAGGGATCCCTACGGGATCACCGGAGTCATCGCCGCGCTCGGCGCGAAGTTTCTCGTCAACGGTGCGCCCCGCGTCACGGGCGTGGTCTCCACCAATCAAGCGTTCGGCGTGGATGCATTCTTCGACGCTCTCGCGCCCCATGGGGTTGTCGTGTCCGAGCACCTGCTCGACTGATTCGATTCTTTGCGCGTGCTAGGCTCTCTGGGTGTCGCTCCGACAACTGCTTCCGCTGGGGCTCTCGGTTTCGGTCGCGTTCTTCCTCGCGAGTGGCTGCGGCGGAAAGACCGGGAGCGACGCCACGGGCGGAGGCTCTGGCACGGGCGCTTCGGGAGGGGCAACTGGGGGAACCGGCGCAGCGGGCGGCACGGGGGGATCGGACGGGGGGAACCGGCGGCGTCTCGTCCACGTGCGCCGAAGGCGCGCCTTGTACCCAAGCGGGTGCTACGTGCACACCCGCCGACATCTGCTGTCCGTGCTCTTACGCGTGTGACGGCAAGAGCTGGCACACCTCGGCTTGTCCGAGCTGCGCCGCGCCCATTTGCCCGCCCGTTGCACCGCAAGAGGGAAGCGCGTGCGGTCCGTGCGAAAAAGAGCTCGACTGCACCTACGTCAACGGTTGTGTTTCAGCGAGTTGTGACGGCAAGAGCTGGCACACGCTGGTGACGCCGTGCCCAGCGAAAATCCCATGCAGGAACCGATCCAGTAGTCCCCCCTGCCCGGGCGGCATGCTGTGCGTGTTCCCCGGCGGTCTCGGCGACATGCCGTATTGCGCGCCGAGTCCCTGCGAGGGACAGCCCGTGAGCTGCGATTGCGCCGGTGAGCTCTGCACCTACGGATTCTGTAGCGGCGCCAACGACCAGGGCGTCTTCTGTGAGTGCCCGGACTGCTGATCAGCGCGGCAGCCGGAGCACACCCACGCCGGACATCGACCAATAGATGTAGCTCGGCCCAACGAGGATGGGAGTGTCCGGGCGGAGGAGCCCCGCAAGGAACAGAGGCGTCACGAGATCCGATTCGTAGAGCTCCCCTGGATCGGAAGTCGTAAACCAAATCATTCCGCTGTCTGCGCGCACGTCGAACGGCTTCTCGAATAGGGTGGCGACGCTTTCCACGGCGCCGCCCGTTTCCGCCAGGCGCAAGATCCGATTGGCGCTCTGATCGGCGATGTAGACGAAACCTCCATCGACCGCGATGCGCGATGAGTCGAAGTCTCCGGAGCTGAGCTCGCTCACGCTGAGCGTGTCCGTTGCGATCGAGTAGACGCGTCCCGGTGCGGAGTACGCCGCGTAGAGTGTGGTGCCCGCTCGAGCCAGAGCGCGGGCGTGGCCGCCTGCCGTCCACAGGATCTGAACGGGCTGCCCGGCGGTGCCCGCGAGCGGCGCTCGGACAACGAGCCCTTCGTACTGCGATCCGGCTTCGCTCGCTGCTTCGGCTTCTTCGTCTGATGCGTCGAACGGCGAGCTATCTCCGGCTTGCCCCGCGCTTCCGTCGAGACCCGCGTCGACGACGGTCGAGTTGTCCTGGGTGGCACTGACGTAAATCCAGCTCCCATCCACCGCGAGCGCTTCGGGATCCCCTCCGGGGAGGAACGAGTCTTGGAGCGCACCGCTGTTGGCCAAGTCATACACGTCGACTCCTGCGGCGCTCAACGTCACCAGCCGGTCGTCGACCACCGCGAGCTCCATGATCGCCGCCGACGTGGACACGATCGAAACCGGCGTCGTGCCGATTGGTGGGACGAAGAAAACCCCGCTCGTCGAACCGACGGTCGCGTAGTAGAGCGCCTCTTGGGGATCCAGCGCCATGGCCGTCACCTCGCCGAAGTACGACGGGCCCACGAGCTCGGGACCTTCGCAAGAGGCGTAGTCGCACGTTCCGCCGCCGCACGAGTTGTCGCACATCCCGCAATGGTTGGGATCGCTGGCCAAGGTGACTTCGCACCCATCGGCCATGAGACTTCCGTTGCAGTCGGCGTGGCCGAACAGGCAGCCCACCGGTTCGCACGCCGCGTCGATCAGCGCCCGCGACGTGCCGTCGAGGGGCAGGCACGCGCCGGCGTCGAACGGGTAGCCGCCGAAACCGCCGTTCCCTCCATAACCTTTGTAGCCGCCAGACCCGCCGTACCCGCCGTACCCGCCACCATCCGTGGGTGTCAGGTCGCCGGCGCAACCTCCGTCGCTGCCTCCGTCCCCCCAACTCCCGCAGGTGCAGGCAACCCCCATCAAACCAAAGAGCAGGAAAAGCGGCCCCCGCATTCCCCTTAAGGGTGACACGCAGGTCGATGCCTCACCACCAGACCTCCGCACTCGCGTGATAACTCCGCCCCGGCAGCGGATAGCCGATCACATCGAGCTCGGCATGATCGAGGGCGTTCTCCACCGCAGCGGCGATCCTGACTCGCCGGCCCCAAGTCCAGGCCGCCGCGTCGAACCCGAGCAGCCACTGCTCGCGAAGCACGATGAGCCCCGCGGGATCGGCGTAGCGGGACGACCGGTAATCCACGGAGCTTCCAACGGCGATGCGATCCGCAATGCGCCCTGGATCGGCGTGGAGCTCGAGACGCGACGTGGCGACGAGCCGGGACTGATACGGGATGATGTCGTTGACGATCGTCCGACCCGGCGTCGTGTCCCGAGGATCGAGAAACGTCGCGGTGCCTTCGAGTCGCGCGTGGCCCAGTGCCTCGGCACCAGCAGCGATTTCGACGCCCAAGATCCGAGCCCGGGACACGTTGTACGGCCGAGATCACGCCGAAATTCGAGCGGCGGTAGGCCACGAGATCGGACGCGAAGCGCGCCAGAGCAAACGCATCGAGGAACACCGCGAGCGTGCGCTTCGAACCGTAGATGGCTCGCACACCTGCGTCGAGATTCACGGCACTCTCCGGATCCAGATCGGGGTTGCCCAAAACGGCGGGAGAAGCCCCATAAAGCTCGCCCAAGGTGGGCACCCGCACGTAGCGTCCGGCATTCGCCAGCAGCGAGAGATGCTCGGCCGCTCGATAAGCGGCCCCAACGCGACCGCTCGGTGCGAAGACGCCGCAGCGGCTGTCCGATCCCGGCCCATCCGTGCCGTGGCACTCGATTGCGCCAAGCGCCGATAGCGTCAGCGACTCGACGGGCAGGTAGCGCACACCGACATCCACTCGGGGCACGTCGCGCCGTGCCCGGAGGCCCACGGCTCCCAGTCGATCGATGCTCAGTGCCTCGCTTTCCCAGGAGCCACCCGCCCGGAGTCTCAGCTCTTGGCTCGGCCACACGACGAGGTGCGCGGCTTGTGCCACGCGACGACCGCGACTCGTGAGCTCGGTCGTGGAGAGCGCGAGCTCTCGGGCAGGATCGCGGATACGCTGGAGCGACGCGATCGCGCTGGTCGTCAGCTCGAGGGTACAGGTGTCCCCGGCGCTGCACGGCGTACGCGTCGTCACACCGGCCAGAATGCGCTCGATTCGCCCACGTGAGCGCCGAGCCGGGATCAACCCGAGCCCGGTCACACCTTGATCGCGGACGAACGCATTCAAAACCGTCGTGACGCTCGCACCACGGCCGAGCTGGGTGCGGGAGATCGCCCAGGAATCCCAGCTCACCACGTCGGCGTTGTCGCGGGTGAGCTGCGCGATCGTCCCCGCTCTCGAACGCCGTCCCGCGATCGTCGAGGTAGGTGTAGTCATTGTTCGCAGAGTCTCGCCGGACGGCCACGAGCGCCCCGCTGCCATCGCTTGCAACTTCTCCGCCCATCCACACTGACCGCTCCCCGTAGCTGCCGAAACCGCCGCCACCTCCCACGCGCGTGCGGCGAGGCAAGCGCGGCTCGAAGAACACCGCGCCGCCAATCCCGAGACGATCCGCGTCCTCCGGCGCACTTCCCCGAAACACCTCCACGCGATCCAGCATCCAGAGCGGCACCCGGGACAGATCCGCGGTCCCGGTGAGATCGTCGTTCAGACGGATCCCGGCGAGATAGATCGGCGTTTGCGCGCTGGTCGCACCCCGCACCGAAGCCGTCGAAAGTTCGGAAACGGTCCCACTGCGCGACACCTGCACCCCCGCTACGCGCGCGAGCACGTCGGCCGCGTCCGCTCCCGGTCGATCGAGGCGCTCCTTTTTCACCACCGTGGAGGCCGCGCTCGGATCGCGCTTGGACTCGGAACCGCGCGCGTCATCGTGCACAATCACTTCGACCTCGGGCTCGTCGTCGGCTGCGAGCGCACGTCCGCCGAGAAGCACCCAGGCGAGGAGCAAGCGGCGAGCGATCAGGGGCACGAGGCGTGGACGATTCCGACCGCATCCAGATCGAACACGCCGGCAGCGCCGATGAGGTCGACGCGATCGGTCACCCGCACGAGCCGCGCACTTTCGACGCCGATCTCGGCGAGATCGAACGCGTCACCGCCGGCCGTCTCGGGATCGAGAGGATCGATCTCGTTTTGGTCGGGATTGGCGTAGACCGGATGCCACCCGGCACAGCTCCCGTACGGCGCCTCCGTTGCAGTGCACGGAAACTCCGTCCAAGTCTCGCCGTCCTCGCTGACGGCCACCGTCCCGAGCTCGGCGAAGGGTTTTTGGGGATCCCCGCCCGCAAAGAACGCATTTTCGAACACGATGAAGTCCGGACCCGGCTCGTCCCAGATGCTCGCGCCGGCAAATTCGAGCGTCACGCTGCCGCCGTTGCCGATCGAGACCACGTCCAGGGAGCCTTGCTCGGCTCCCGCGCCTTTCGGCGGGCCAAGGACCGGCGCCGGAAACGCGAGCTGCCCGACGTTCTGACCCGGGCCGAATTCGTGCGCGGGCGAGCCCGTCGCGAAGTGGCTACACACCACGGCTCCGGATCTTCCCGACCCATCCGTCGGATCCTCCGCTCCACATCCAACGGTGAAGCCAACCACGAAGAGCAGCACGCAGAAGACCGCGGCTCGCTCGACCCTTGTTTCCTGTCTCGTCATGACTCACCTCCGGGCGAAGCGCGCGCCCTCGGCATCGACTCCCGAAAACCCCGCATCACCCCCGTGGTGGTGTGGTGTTTTCGGGCGAAAACGAGCAGGTCTTCTGACTTCCCGCTTTTCTTTCCGATCGCCTTCCCCGGCTCGTTGCCAGTGGCTTCGTGATCGGAACGTGAGCGAGTTACAGCGGCGGCTCCGTGCCGGATTTTCACCGGCTTCCCATTGGTGAATGCTTGGTTTCACCACCCCCGCGAAGGGGGCTCGTTAGCCACTGGGTGGTATCACGGCCCGGCCGGCGCCTTCAAGTCAGCACGACAAAGCGCGATTCGGTGGACAAATCCCCGGCGCGCCCTACATGAATGGCTTGTTGCGAACAGCCCAGCTGGCGATCGTCGCGTGCCTCGTGTCCTGCGGACCGGCAGCAACGCCCCACGACTCGCGCCCGAAACGGGCCGCCGCGCCAGAGGCCTGGTCGCCCCTCACCTGGGAAGAGCGCCACGACGTGATGACCTTCGTCGTGCTTCCCAACATGGGGCGGCTGTTCCAGGAATTTCGCGAGACCGAGTACCCGGACCTCACTTGTGACTCCTGTCACGGCAAGGACAAGTTGGTCTCCGGAATTCTACGACTGGGCAGCGACAGCTTTCTCTGCGCTCGACGTGGACGCGCTCGTCGACTGGAAACACAAGGCTCCCGCCGCGCGGTTGGCTCACCCGGACGACGGCGGCCACTACCGCGTGTTTCTGATCGCTCTCGGCGCGGCGCTCGGACGAGCGACCCGTGCAGCTGCCGTCACGTTTCCAGTCAAAGGCTTCGAGTCTACGCTTTCGACGGGGGCCTAGCGTTCGGCTGATCCTCATGCTTGCTTCGGCTCCTCTTCGTCGCTGACCGTGTCTCGGCGTTCGTCGATCCACTGCCACGTGCCGCAAGCGCCGCACTGCTCGTACCGCTTCCAGAGCATGTTCGCCGCGAACCAGTCGCGCTGATACACGGCCTTGCAAGTCGGACAGCGCGCCTTGCCGAGTACCATGTGTTTCAACACGCCGAAGCCGAGATAGCGAGCGACGACGGATACCATCACGATGGCGTACGCGAGAACCCAGAAGAACAGGAGCTGGCTCTTGATCGGGCCGGGTATGTCGTCGAGATAGAGAGCCGCAATGATGATCGGCGCGTTTCCGATCGCGTGAAGAAGCATCGCGAACACGACTCCCAAAGCGAACGGCGGGCGCTTCTTTTCGTCGGGTTTTGCCTTGGGAAAGCAGCGTACGGCGGTTGCGGTGAACGCGCCGTGCATCAGGCACACCAGAAGTCGCTCGGTGACGAAGCCCCCAACGCGTAGAACGGAAGAGCATCGTAGGCGGGATTTTTCGCGACCAGATGCGCGACGAACCAAATCTCACCCAGCCCGAAGCCCATGCCGAGGGCCAAAGCCGTGCGGACGGCATTGTCCGAAGTGATGCTCCGCCGGATCTTCGGAACCAGAAGCGGCAAGAGCTTGGCCAGCTCCTCGGTGACCGGGGCGTAACTGAGGGACACCCACACATACAGGTGGGTCGTCGGTAGGATCGCGTGTCGCACCTGCGCGTCGATGGGCTTTCTCACGAAGTAAAACGCGAGGGCGCACATCGGGACCTCCAGCAGGACGGCCAGGAGCCAGATCCTTCGCTCCGCCGCCGTGCCGCGGCGGAAGTAGATCACGCTGACCAGGATCAGCGAGAGCACCGTGGTGAACAGAGCCGCGACGTAGATGCTCTTCATCCGGGCGCCATCGTATCGGCCGGCATGAACGGAGTCACGGCTGAGGGCATCGGATGGGTCGTGAAACGCGAGAGACACGAAATTCTCGACGACCCCTGGTTTTCCTACGCCACGGGAGCGGTGCTAGACCCCGAGCTCGACGACGAGTGGTTTTGTCGCGGGCGCCCGCTTTCCAGCCGTCCGCCGCCCCCCAACCCGCCGATTGCAAAGATTGACGCCGCTCCAACGTCCAAGCGTGGATGGGTCGAAACCGAACGCTCGTTCTGATCCTGGCTGGCATCGCCCTCGGCGCCGGCTGCGAACGAAAAGCCGCCGACCCGCCGCCAATCGCGACCCCCCTCCAGCCAAGGCCCAAGAGCGTCGTCATCGAGCGCGTCCCCCATGTGACGCAAAAGCCCGACTTCTGTGGGGAGGCCGCCGCGGCCAGCTACCTCCAATCGCTCGGCGTCACGGTCGATCAGGACGACGTGTTCGACCTGTCCGGCATGGACCCCGCGCGAGGCATGGGGGTCACCACCCGGGAGCTCAAGACCGCCCTCGAGCGCTTCGGCTTCGACGTGGGACCCGTGTGGCATCAGGTAGAACGTCTCCCACGCTCGAACCGAAATCGCGCGGCAGTTTTCGGAGCTCTACGCCGATCTCGAACGCGGCGTGCCCTCGATCATCTGCACCCGCTACGACGAGTCACCGAACACGACCGAGCACTTCCGCTTGATCCTCGGCTACGACGCGCCCACCGACAGCATCGTCTATCACGAGCCCGCGGAGGAAGACGGCGCGTATCGCAAGATGCCCCGTGCGCGTTTCCTGGATCTCTGGCCGTTGAAATACGAGAGCGAGCGCTGGACTCTCATCCGCTTTCGCCTCGACGGAAAGCCGTCCAAAAAACCTGACCACCGGCCCGGCTTTCGACCCGCTGACTACGCGCAGCACGTCATCGAGCTGAGAAAGAAGCTACCGCGAGGATTCTCCGTAGTCGTCGAGCCCCCGTTCGTCGTGGTCGGCGACGGCGGCGACCGAGCGGTTCGCGAGCAGGCAGCGGGTGTCGTGCGCTGGTCGGTCGAAAAGCTCGAAGCGGACTTTTTCGGCCGCTCCCCCCAGCGGATCCTCGACGTGTGGCTGTTCAAGGATGCGGCGAGCTACGAAACCCACACCAAGCAGATCTTCGGGGAAGACCCCACGACGCCCTACGGCTTTTACACCCGCGAGCACGGCGCCCTCATCATGAACATCGCTACGGGCGGGGGCACGCTGGTGCACGAGATCGTTCACCCGTACATCGAAGCCAACTTCCCGAGTTGCCCCGCCTGGTTCAACGAGGGACTCGGTTCGCTGTTCGAGCAGAGCGCCGAGCGCGACGGTCACATCATCGGTCTCACCAACTGGCGCCTCGCCGGCCTCCAGCGCGCCATCCGCCAGGGACACGTCCCCACGATCCGCGCGCTGCTCTCGACGTCGACGAACCAGTTTTACGACGATGACTCTGGCCTGCACTACGCCATGGCGCGCTACCTGCTCTACTACCTGCAGGAGCAGCACGTCCTCCGACGCTACTACCAGGAGTTTTTCCGAGCGAAATCCTCGGACCCGACCGGCTACGCCACGTTCGTGAAGGTGGTCGGGTCGCCGGACATGACCGCGTTCCAGAAGGGTTGGGAGAAGTTCGTGCTCGGGCTGCGCTTTCGCTGAAGCGGTCGCGTCACCGAGGAACCGGCAACACCACCACCTCGTTGATCGGCGCGACGCTCGCCCCACCGGGATACGCGTAGCTCACGTACTGGCTATAAAAACCGCTCAGTTGTTGCCCGGTGTCGGCCGAACCCCATCCCCAGACCGTGAGGCCGAAGGGCACGTCGCTCGTGATCTCGTGGCGGCCGTTGTTGCAGTTGCCCTGACCCTCGAAGTTGTGGCGCACCAGATCGAAGCGCGTGTACTCGTACTTGCCGGAAGTGCCGACGGGCTGCCAGCCGCTGAGGGGGCCGGCGCAATCGAGGACGACGTCCGCGAATCCGCTGAGCCCCTTCTGGCGCACGATGACGAGATTGGTTTCCGGGTACGTCGGGTCGGTGAAAAAGACGTAGCGCCCGAGAAACTCTCCGGGGGGGATGACGTTGACGAACTCGGCGTCGCCGCGGCCGTCGGCGGTCGCGTTCGGATCGGCCTGTTGGGGATCGTACAGGCCCGCGCCGGTCATGTGCGCTGAGATGTAAAACGGATGCTGATCGTCCTGGCTCTTGACCACGAAGGGTCCCGCCGAATTGAACTGAGCAACCTGACCGAGAGCGAGCGAGAGCGGAGCGCCGGCGGGCGCCGACGGTTCCCAGGTGAGCGTGGTCCCGTCGACCGCGCCGACCATGCGCCATGGAGGCGACTCCTCCTTGCCGTCGTAGCGGTTGCGGTAACGCACGCCGACGTACTCGCTTCCGAGAGCGCGCACCGGGGGGATCTGCTGGTGCGCGCTGTCGTCGCAGCAGGCCTCGATGCCGAGGGCGCTCATTCCGCCCCAGACACCCACGGGGACGTTGGACTGGATCACACTTCCTTCGAGGGACGGCCCCTGCACGAACTGCAGAACCTGTCCCTTACCGAGAGACCAGGTCGCAGGGACACCCGCGGGTGTTCCGGCAACGTTGGTCCCCGGGAGAATGTCCACTTTGGGGCTGATTGTCACCGTAGTCCCATCCTGATGGGCGACGATTGAGAGAACGGGTTGAGGCCCGATGAAGAAGCCGTCCCCGAAGGCGCTGACCGCAATGTAGTTGTCGCCCCAGGATGTGGTCGGAAGGAGGAGTGTGGCGCTGGTGAGAGCGCTCTGACCTCCGCCGTAGGGGTAGATGTCGTAAGCGACGACCGGCGCTGATGTCGAGATGTGGAACGCCGACCCGAGGGTGGTTCCGTGGGGTGCGGCGTCGAACGAAGTGATCGCCGGCACGATGCCCGCAGGACAATCCGTGTTGAGGCCGAGGGGCGAGAAGCCGAACCTGTTGAGAAACAGGATGGCGATCTGACCGGGAGGGATGACGGCGTTCGTGAGCGGTGCGTAGTTGGTCGCGGGCCCCGAGCCGTTGGGGATGAAGCCGAACTGACTCGCGTCCAGCGGCTGGCCGTTGAACTCGACGTTCACGCTCACGTCGAAGTCCCACGGATTGACGACGTAGGCAGCGTAGCAACCGCCCGTCGCGTCGAATGTGATCTCGGGCATGAGCGCGTAGTAGTCGCAGCCGGAGCTCGTCTTCTGATCGGCGCCGTCACAGGTCGAGGGCTCCCCGCCAACGCCCGATCCACCGAACCCCACCATGCCACCGCTGGCGCCAAGGCCTCCGCTGCCACTTCCACCTGCAGCGCCACCCACGCCAACCCCTCCTCCCGTGCCGGTGCGGCCGGTGTTGCTGTTGGCGGAGCAGTGGAGACTCACCAGAGCGAAACCCACGACGAGAAAACGAAATCGAGTGTCTTTCATGGGAAAACCTCGTGCGACCGGACGGCCGGATGGTACCCACGAAGTCGACGCCAGGTCAACGACGGGATCATCCAACACGTCGGGCCTGGCTCCGCGTCGAAGAACGAGCTCAGCATCGACCGCGACATCATGGTGCTCGCCAACCCGGAGATTGCAAACCTGCCCGGCTGGGTCGTCGGGCTGGTTGCGGCCGGCGGGCTCGCGGCGGCTCTCTCCACCGCGGCGGGCTTCTCTTGGTGATCAGCACTTCGATCGCCCACGATCTGGTCAGACGAGGCCTTGCGCGCGACATGACCGAGCGCGGCGAGTTGATGATCGCTCGCATTTCGGCGGGCCTCGCAGTGATCGTCGCCGGCTACTTCGGCATTCGGCCGCCCGGATTCGTGGCTCAGGTGGTGGCGTTCGCATTCGGTCTGGCGGCAAGCTCGTTCTTTCCCGCCATCGTCCTCGGCATCTTCAGCAAACGCATGAACAGCCCCGGCGCGATCGCGGGAATGATCGTCGGAACCACCTTCACCGTGGGCTACATCGTCTACTTCAAGTTCGTGAGACCCGATCTGAGCTCCGCCGCACACTGGCTCTTCGGCATCTCCCCGGAGGGGATCGGTGCCCTCGGCATGCTTCTCAACTTCGCGATCGCCGTGACGGTGTCATCCCTCACGAAGCCGCCACCCGAGGCAATCCAGCAACTGGTGGAGGAAATCCGCGTTCCACGGAAGTCGCCGTCGCTTTGAACCTGAGACAGAGCCGTGAGAACTCCCGTGCAAGCGCGCTCCTGCGAGCGTAATCTTGGTTGATTGTGGGCTGGGCTCGACGAATCGTCCTCGCCGTCGCGGCGATTCTGGTGTGCTGGGGATTTTCAGCGTGCCTATCGATCGGAAACGGAGGGACCTCGACCAACGAACGTGGGGATGCTGCTGCCAAGGGTTTCGACGCGTCGTCGTGCTTTCCTCTGAGCTGCAGCGCACTCGGTGCGGAATGCGGGCTGGTCCCCGACGGCTGCAACGCGAGCCTCGATTGTGGGACCTGTCCAGCAGGTCAGACATGTGGCGGCGCGGGCCCGAATCGCTGTGGCACGGGAACCTGCACTCCGCTGACGTGCCAGGATCTCCTCGCCACGTGCGGCACCATTTCCAACGGTTGCGGCGGGATCATCGATTGCGGGACCTGCACTGCACCGGCTAGCTGCGGTGGAGCCGGCACTCCGAACTCCTGCGGCTCCGGATGCATCCCGAAGAGCTGCGCTGAGCTCAGCGCAGAATGCGGAAACGCTTCGGACGGATGCGGCGGAAACTTGTACTGCGGCAGCTGCAGTGGAACAGAGACTTGCGGCGGCGGCGGGATCCCAAACCAGTGTGGCACTGGTTGCGTGCCCAAGACGTGCACAAGTCTTGGCGCAGAATGCGGAAACGCTTCGGACGGATGCGGAGCCACACTCTCTTGTGGCGGCTGCCCGAGTGGTCAAGGTTGCGGAGCCTCGGGAGTCTCGAATCAATGCGGTTCGGTCTGCACGGCGAAGACCTGCACGAGCCTCGGCGCCGAATGCGGCAGCGTCTCCGACGGCTGCGGCGGCACGATCTCCTGCGGCAGCTGCCCCAGTGGTCAAACTTGCTCGGGAAATCAGTGCACTTGCGTGCCGAAGTCTTGCGCACAGCTCGGCGCGAGCTGCGGCAGCGTCAGCAATGGCTGTGGCGCGACGATCTCCTGCGGGAACTGCCCGAGCGGCCAGACGTGCTCGGGAAACCAATGCAACTGTACACCCAAGACCTGCGCACAGCTCGGCGCGAGCTGCGGCAGTGCGAGCAACGGCTGTGGAGGAACGCTCTCTTGTGGCAGTTGCTCGTGGCCACAGGGCTGCAGCTCGAATCAATGTGGCGGCTGTGTCGTGCAGGGCGCCTTCGGCAACGGAGAAAACAACGACCCTTGCTCCGAGCCCCAACAGACCTGGCGCTGCGTCTTCATTCCCTCGTGGGGCACCTGGGGCAGCCAGGTCTGCCAGAGCGGCAAGTGGGTCACCTACGTGCTCAACCCCCAAAACTGCAACGGCTGCTGCGGCTACGAGACGTTGGACTGCTACTGAGCCCGAGCTACTCGATGTCTACCGAGAAGCTCACCGCCTTGTCCCGCTCGAACCCCAGGCTGTTGTAGAAATTCAGCACCGTGGTGTCGGCTTTCACGAGCGGCTTCACGTTGACGCGCTTCGCGCTCTTCACGAGTGAGTCCCGGAGCTTTTGCACCAGGGCCTTGCCGTAACCCTTGTTCCGATACTCCGGGTGGACCATCAGCTCTTGAATGAACAACACGATGCCCGTCTCCCGCTCGAACGAATAACCAAGAACCGCGCCGGAGAGACGGCCATCGGACTCGATGATCACCAACGCCCGTTCGGGCTCGAATCGAAAGAATTTGTCGACGTAGGCTCGCGCGCCGTCGACCGTCCACTTCGCGTCGTAAGCGGCCAGGTAGAGCTCGGCGACGCGCGCGAGGTCGTCGTCCTGCATTCTGCGGACTTCCATGGCCGGGTTATATCACGCTCTCTATTCCACCGCGGGAGCCGGGGTCGCAAGGCGGAGGGGTGTGCGCGCCGGAATGCCGTACCAAGTCTCCGGCCCGCAGTAGGGCGTGAGTGAGCCGGACAGTCGCGGCTCGCCGTTCTTCCGATGGAGCGCGAGCGCGAGCGAGACCGGCTCTGCTCCACACGGGCCATCGCTGGTCGCCTTTGCACGGAAGCGCGCGGTGTACAGCGTGACGCCGGCTTCCGGGAACGCCTC
Source organism: uncultured delta proteobacterium (assembly GCA_963781505.1). GTDB lineage: Bacteria > Myxococcota_A > Polyangia > Polyangiales > Polyangiaceae > JADJKB01. The sequence goes on from CAWAHB010000007.1 coordinate 136,898, forward strand.
CACGTAACCGGAACCCGAAAACGTCTTTCCCTCCGGCGCGACACCAAATCCTTTGGTCAGCTTCACCCTGGCGGATGTGATGCGGTCGTCCGAAATGTCCAGATCGATGATTGCCTGATCACGGATGTCGAGATCGAGAGTGGCGTGCAGGCTGCTGTCGGTGGGCTTTTCGTCGCGACCCGAATCACAGCCGGCGACGGCGAGGAGGACCATGCAAGCGAGGGCCGTTCTCATCGGGAAAGCCTTCGCTCCACGTTCAGTTGTCGAGCCAGAGCGAGCGCATCGTCCGCCGTACCCTCGAGCAAATAGAAAACCCATGTCGCGCGCTCACCGGGCACGAGCGTGTCGTCGTGGAACTCAACGTCGCCCTTGTCGCGATAGATCTTCGCGGCGAGGTGCACCCACGCCTGGTCTTTCACCAAGAAGAGGGACGGACCGAGGCTCAAGAGCCCAGTCGGCAGCGCGATGTTGAAGTCTTCGAACGTGAAATCACTGCGCTGAAAAACAGCGAGATGCCCGTCGTCGAGCGCGCGCGTCGTCACCCACTCGTCGCTGAGCTCGCCGGGGAACGTGATGCCCACCTTTTCGGTGTCCCCTTTTTCGAATCGAAGCTCGACCCGATGCAAGCCGGGGCTCACGAGCTGCCAGTTCTCGGTGACCTCACGATCACCGCTCACCTTGCTGATCGTGAGGAGTGGCTCTTCCGCCTCGCCGACGAACTCCGTTGTCGGCCCCGGGGTCATGGTGCCTGCCGCGGGATCGACGGTAAAAGGCCCGCCTCCCGAGCGATCCTTGGCCTGGCGGATCACGTCCCGGGCAATCCGGGTGGCTTCGGTCAGGTGAGCGATGCCGTATTCCGCTTCACCGCGAAACGGATTGATGCCGGTCGCGTCGGTGACCTGACCGAGAGCCAGGAAGCGCCAGCCCGAGTCGAGCTCGTCCCGCGCGTCGTCGAGCCCAGCCACCTTGGCCGCCGTCTCGGCCGCAACGAGCTCCCGATGGGCAATCGCTCCGAGGGTGCGGACCTCGTTGTCGTGCTCGCCGGGCCAGATGCTCTTGCCGCCCATCCACTTGAAGACGGCATTCGTGCTGTTCGGTTGCCAGGTTCCGTCGAAAAGCGAAGGCACGGGCGTGTGCACGACGCGATTTTTCACGGCGTCCACGTATTCGTCCACGGTGACCAGCTGGTAGCCCTGGGACTCGAGAGAGGTGAGCTCGGCCTCGTACTTTGCCACAGCCTCGGGCTTGTACTTGAACACGTCGGGCAAATACGGATTCAAGTCGCCGGTGGCCTGGAGCTCACCGTCGTCCATGTAATGCCAGCTGACTCCGAGATCGAGATTCCCGTCAACGTAGGCCACGCTCTTCGCCCCAGCGACCAAGAACACGCTACCGAAGTCGTATAGAGGCGCAGCATCGAACTCGCCGTGCTGGTAAGTCCAGAGGTTCTTCGGCCACACCATGTTGCGATAGCCGGTTTCCGCCATGCGCTCGGCCATCGCCATTCCGCTCTGACCTTCTTGGCAAAACACCGTGCGCGAGAGCGGGATCTCGTACTTCGCGAAGGTCGCGGCCGTGAGGGCCTGGGACCGCCGCCAGTCTTCGGCGGGATAGGCGATGAAGAGTTGATCGGAGTAGTGAAAACTCACCACGTCGATCTGCCCGCTTTGGGAGAGCTTCTTCAGCAGCGCCAGCACATCCGGGTGACGCGCCGCGAGCACGTCGAGAAAATACCCCTGGAGCTCGATGTCCACTCCCCAGCTCGGATGCTTCTCGTAGAGCTCCAGGATGGGGCGGAAGCTCTCGGTGACGATCAAATCCTCGATCACGTCGTTGTCGAGATCGAGTCCTTCACTCGGCTGCGGCGAGAAGCCGACCATGCCGCCAGCCACGTACTGGATGTTGTAGTGGAAGACGCCGAGGGCGTAGCGCTCTTGCCCGAGCGCGGGCGCGGTGCAGACGAGAGCCGCACATGCGAGGATCGCGGACGAGAGCCAGCGCGCCATGGGCGCGAGAGCCTAGCGCGGAGCGAGCTCCGCTTCCACGATGCATTCACCGGCGCGCCAGATCAGGATCGCCCGGTCCTGGGCGTGCCGGGCGAGCTCCGATTCGATGGCTCCTCGAGCACTCGACACCGAAGTCGCGTAGGTCCCCTTCACCGTAGCTTCGTCGAGCTCGCTGGCGAGAAAGATGCGGTGTTCGCGGGGAAGCTTCGGGCGAAGACCGATCCCATAAATCCCTTCGTTCACCCGCTCGAGGGGTCCGACGCCGCTGGCACAGTCCGCCACCACGATCACGCTTCCACCCGGCTCGAGGATGGCGGCCGCTGGGGCGATGAGCTTTGAGGCCTGATAGAGCGATGCGCTCACCGGTGGTCGATCGGCGACGCACACGACGCGAGAGCGAGGCGCAGACACGCTGAAGAGCTCTTGCGCCCTTCGCGCGAGAAACCGATGAGCAGAAATCGGATGGCCCGCGGCCGCCGCGACGGACGAGCCATCGACGTCGGCGAGCACGTTGAGGATGTGAACGACGCCGGGCACCAGGGAGGCCGCCTGCTCCATGTCACCCCGGCACACGTTGTCCTCGACGTTCCCGAGCCGGGCGCTGGGCGAAGTCTTCAGCCGGTGGTTTCCCAGTGCATCTTCTGCGTGGGCGCACCCGGGGAAAATCCCTTTCACGCCCCCCGAGTAGCCCGCGAAATAGTGGGGACGAAGGCGCCCGGTGCACACGACGAGATCGGCTAGGGCGACGGCGCGATGAATGCGCACGCGCGTTCCGACATCCGTTCGGCCGAGATCCACGAGCGCGCTCTCGTCCTTCGAGTCGTGAACGACGATCGGCTGATGGCGAAACTTGGAGGGGATTACGCGCTCATCGGGGGGCGTCGGCGCATGAGTTCCGCTCGAAACGACGAGCGTTACGCGCTCCCAGGGCAGGATCTCGGAGAGAACTTCGAGCATTTCGGCGCGCGGCTCCTCGCGCGTGGCGTCACTCACGATGACGGCGATGCGGGAGGCTCCCCGGGCGATGGCTGCGAGCGGCTCGCTGTCGATCGGAGAAGAAAGCGCCTCGCGGCAGAGCTCCGCGACGGGTCGTACGGCTCCCTCGGGAGCTGGCTTCGGGCTGCGTTCGTCGAGGAGCGTGCGCGGGACGGCGGCGAGCGCTCGCTCTGCGAACGAAGCTCCTGTCACGCCCGAGGCTCGGCCTGCACCTGCAGCATGCGCCTGCCGGAGAGTGCGAGAAGAGCGGTCAGAGCGATCTCGATCTCCTCCTGGGTCGGCGGAACGGGACGCGCGACGATTCGGGTTTTCACCTTGCGAAGCTCCGAGCCAAAGGTTCGATAGCGCGCGCGTTCCTGCTCGCTGGCTTCCCGAACCACCCACTCTGCGACGATCGCACGAAGCTCCTCGACGTTCCGGTGCATGATGGGAGCGAGCTCGACGGCGAGGGGGTGTGTCATCAGCGCGCATCTAATAGCCGGCCCCACGAGGGAAGCAAGCTTTTGACGCGGTTTGTGGGAGCTTGCGCTGCCGGCAGCATTCGGCAAGGGTCCCCGCTCGGCGATGAGTTCCATCCGAACAGCGTTCGGCCCGGGCTTTGGGGCCGTGATCTTCGCGTGCGGGGCAGTCGTCCTCTCTGGCTGCAACCGCTCACGGCCGTCGGGAGGGCCCGCTCCCTCCGCTTCCGCGAGCGCGACGGCGTCGCCCATTGCATCCGCGCGCGCTCCAAAAATATCCCCCTCGCCGAGGAGCGCATCGAGATCCCGGCCGGCTCCTTCAAAGCGGGCAGCTTGCCCGGTGAGGCCGGACGCATTCCGGAGCTCGAGCCGCGTCTGTACTCGGTCGAGCTCGGCAGCTATCAGAATCAATCGCCTCCCCTATCCGAACGATCCCCAAAAGCCGCCGCTCACCGGCCTCACTCGGGAGGAAGCGAAGCGGCGCTGTGCGGAACGCGGAGCGCGCCTTTGCACGGAGCTCGAATGGGAACGGGCCTGCAAGGGGCCGGGCAACGAAGCGTACCCCACGGGGTCGGGTTGGGATGGCCGCTGCGGCGACGAGCCGAGGAGCTGCGCATCGGGGTACGAGGTGCTCGGGCTCGGGGCTGCGCTCCGGGAGTGGACCGCCAACGACATCGTCCCCTCGGACAGCGAAGAGACGCGTCGCGCCGCCGTGCGGGGAGCAGCGAGGACTGCCCCAGCGAGCGAACATCGCTGTGCCGCCCGAAGGGGGATCGATGCCGACGCCAAGAGCGAAGACTTGGGCTTCCGCTGTTGCAGCGGAGCCCCCAACGCTGCTCTTGTCAAAGAGCCTGCGGTCGGTCAAACGTTCGTGAAGTTCCACATCACGGCCGAACGCCTGGAGAAGCTATTTGCCGCCAATCCGAAGACCGCGTCCATCGCCAAAGACGTGAAGTTCTTTCGGGAACCGGATGCCGCCAACACGGTCGTAGCCCGTGGTCAGGGCGACAAGAAAGGTTTCTTGTTCACCGTTGCCCCGCTCGTGTGGAACCCCACCGCGGGCTCGGAGTATCTCCTGGTTTCGGGGCGTAGCGGTGAAACAACGTCGTTCGTCGTCGCCTACTACGTGATGGGGGAAGACGATTACAAGCTCGCTTCGAGCTTCATCATGAAGAACGAGCCGGGTCCCATTGCTCTTGCGTACAGTGGCTACATCCGACCCCGGCTTCACTTTTCTTCGTGCTGGGGCTGCCCCGGCGAGACGGGAAAGATCTTGTTTCGCGAGCCCGACTCGGTCGTGATCGTTCAGCCCTGAAGCTCAGAAGCTGCGCTCACGGCCGCAGGTGAGCAGGCCCGTCAGAAGCAAGACGAGTGCGCCGAGCACCGTGACCCAAAGGCCGAGGAACGTCGTTCGCCACAACAGGCGAAGCACCTCGATGGACGACCAGAAGAAGAACGCTCCTCCGACGACCATTCCCATCAGTGCCGAAAGTCGCCGATCGATGAACGATGTCAGGACGGCGAGACCCGCACCGATTGGAAACGCGTACGCCAAAATGTAGAGCGAGCCCCGGACCCGCCCGAATGCCAGAACCTGCCAGCCGGTGATGAACAGTCCTCCGCCAAAGCCCCGCAGTCCGAACCACCCGAGGCACATCCCGAAGAGCACCAAGAGCCCACCCATTAGGATTCCGATGTTGGTTTTCCGCATTTTTTTCGATCCTCGTTGCTGGAAATCGAGGTTTGATACGGCCCCCTATCGTTAATCTTCCAGAAGTAAAGATACTATGATTGATTACTTGTACTAATCGATGATTCAGCTCCATCGACTCGAGGGATTTTACTGGGTCGCACGCTTTCGAGGGTATGCCCGGGCAGCGCGATCCTTTCCGTATCCGATCACTCAACCGGGCGTGCATCACCAGGTCCGAAAGCTCGAAGAGGATCTCGAGCTTCCGCTATTCGAGCGAGTGGCAAAAGACGAGGTCCGCCTCACTGCCGCGGGCGAGCGGCTTTACTCGTTCTGCGCACCGTTTTTCGAGGAGCTCCCCATCCTCGTCGATCGGATGAAGAGCGATGCCGTCGGCGGCGTGCTCCGCATCGATGCGTCGGGCTTGATCTTGCGGGAGCTCATGCCCACTTGGATCCGTCGCCTGCGCGCCGCGCATTCGGATGTCGGAATCGAGCTCAGCGAGATCCAAGTGCCCGAGTCCAAGCGTCTCTTCAGAGGCGACTGCCACGTGATCGTCGACTTCTTCAACGAGGTTGGCGCCGGCCTCGAGGCGCGACGCGTCGCCACGGCTCACACGTTTCTCGTCCTTCCCGCCGAGCACCGGCTCTCGAAGCGAAACATCGATCCAAGAGAGCTTCGCGGCGAACCCTTCATCGCCTATCATCCAAGCCTCCCGCAGCATGCAGTGCAAATGGCGGGCGTCAAACGCTCGATCGGCACCCCCGAACGCATGCTATCGGCCAGCTCCGTGGACTCGATCCTGGCCTTCGTACGAGCGGGACTCGGGTTTTCCGTCGTGCCATGGCTCGACACGAAAGGACCCCAGATCGAGGGCGTCGTGGCTCACCGCCAGAGTGGGCCAGGGACCGATTTCCCCATCCTCGCCGTCACGCGCCCGGGAGGCAGCGATCATCCGCTGGTGCGAGCGCTCTTCGCCGTAGCTCCTGAGGGCTGATCTCGAGAATCGCCCAGGAAGGCGGCCGCGCCGGTTCGCAAAAGATCCGAACCCCAAAAATCTCCCGCCCCTTCCTCTCTGCCTGTGAATTGGGTTTCGTAACGAAGGCCCGCACCTGGCAAGCGGAAGAGCTGGGCGAGTGTCCGAAAAAGATCCGAACCCCAAAACTCTTCCGCCCCTTCCCCCTCCCTGTGAATCTCCTAAAGCGGATTCAAGGAAGCAGGAGCCCGTCGGGACCGCGTTGCTTCACTCGGGTCTGAATCACCCGTTCGAGACCGCGAGCGTGCTCGATGATTTCGTCGACCTGCTTCGGCGTCACGATGAGGCTCGGCGGATCGCCGGCGCGCAGAGCTTTTTCCACCGTGTCGTGCTCCAGCGCGTGAAGGTGCACGGAGAGCGATTTCGAGTAGGTCATGTGACGAGCGAAGCGCTGCAGGCCGTCCTTGAGCGCCGCCTCGTGGGGCTCGGGTGAGAAAGCCTCGTTTTCGTCGGCCACCGTGATGCGGCCGCTCTTCTTGTGGAAGCGCACGTACCTGCGGGCGAGATTTCCCGCCACCCAGTCGACGGCGATCAGCGATTGGTACTGCGCGAGGGTCACGCGTTCTTCCTCCGGGATGGTGGTGCGCGTCACCAACCGTCCTTCCCAGCGCCACGCCGGCTGGTTTTCTTGAATGTTCGCGATGTCGACTCGCTGTAGCGAAGGCGACGGCGACAGGCTCAGCACCGCTTCGACGCGACCGTTCTCCAGCACCCGTGCATCGCGCTCCAGCCGTCGGAGTGTGGGCTTGTCCGCCGCGCGGCTGAGCTCGGCGATCGTGAACAGGCGAAACGCCGTCGGAGCGACGACGCCCGGCGCGATGAGCTCGGCGATGCGGTAGTGGGCCGTACGGGAGCGGGGCAACAGCGGGTCGGCTTTGGTCGCGATGAGCAGGACCGCCTTCGCCGGGCCGTCGAGCTCCACCACCAGCTGGCCCTTTTCCGTCGCGAGCTTCGCGATGGGACCGCGTTCGAGCAGCGCGTGTCCCGAAAGTTTTTCGCGAGGAGTGCGCACCGACTTCCAGCCGGGATCGCCCCGTTTCGCCGCGGGGGTCGAGCTCTCGGCAGCACTGGCGACCACCACGGCGGGAGGCGCGGGCTCGCTCGTCGGCGGGGACTTGCAGCCCGCGCACAGGAGTAGGGCCAGGACCACCGGGCGCATCGCGCCTGGTCTACACGCTACGAGGCCGAACTGGCAAAAGGGCGGCAGCGGCCGCTCAGAGCACGCCGTTTTTCGCCAAAAACTTCTCGATGCGGAGAGCGACCATTTCGTGATGCTCGAGGGGCGCCACGTGGGTTCCCCCCGCCAACATCACCAGCTCGGAGTGGGGGAGCGCTTCGGCCATGCGGCGCGAGAGCTCCGGCGGTGTGAAGGCATCGTGATCCCCTGCCACCACCAGTACCGGGATCTTCACGTCGGGCAGGATGTCCTCGGCCGAGTGCTCACCGGCTTCGTGCAACATCTTCACGAACATCGGAAAATCGACGTGTGCCACATGACGGAAGTATGGCTCGAACGTCGTCGGGATTGATTGTCTTCGGATCGATCTCCCCGGAAAGCAGCGCGATGCGCAGCGCGACTTTGGGTGGCACTCGTGACCACAGAGCCCGCACGATTTTCGGATGCTTCTGGGCCATGTCGTTGAGCTTCGGCAGCACGCTCGCCAGCATCTCCGAGTTGTGAAACGTGTGGGTGACACGCCCGAAGCTGCCGCACAAAAGCACCAATGCCCGGATCCCCTCCGGCCGCAGGCGGTACTCCTCGAGGCAAACCTGGGTGCCGAACGAGTGTCCGATGAGCACCGCGGGTGGGTCTCCCATTTCACGTCGGACTGCATCGAGGTCCCGCACATGCGCGTCGACACCAATCTCTTCGGCATCCTTCGGCGTCGCGCTGCGGCCGTGACCTCGATAGTGGAAATGCGCGACGGACATCGTGCGCGCGAGGTCCGACCACAGATACTTGTAGATGAATCCGTCGCAGCAGATTCCATCGCACAGGAAGGCGGTGACGGTCGACGGACCCGTACGGTGACGCACGTACAGGCGCGTTCCGTCTCGGCCGTAGGCGAAGGTTTCTCGGGTCGCCGACGTTTCCGGCTCAGCCGTCGTCGTCTTCGTCGTCACCGATGTCGTTCACGCTTGGGATGCGCTTGATCTCGAGACGCGCAATCTTCCAAGCGCGCTGTACGACCCACGACAGAGACCGATCGAGACGCGCGGCCTCGTCCTTGATCTCCTGGAGCATCGCCTCGGGGAAATACAGGCTCTGCTTGCGCTTGTCCGAGCGCTGCTTCCCGCCTTCTTCTTCTTTGTCAGCTTCGTCCTCAGCCACTCTCGTGCCTCGCGTAGGGTTGTGTAGGGAGATGTCGCCAGTTCTCGCCACGACGGAGATGACCTCGCACAGAATAGTGGAACCGCCCCCATTCCGCTACTCCCACCTACGCTGTGCTCCGTTTCGGGCTTTTTCGGCACAGGCATCCCCGCCGTGGGTGAGTCTCGGGCAAAGGGGTATTGTCCACTACATGCGCCGGCCCCAAAACGTCGTTCTACACGTAAAAATTGCGCTGCTCTGCCTGGCTGCGTTCGCTGGCGGGGCCCTTTCGAGTCACGTCGCAGTGGCAACGCCGGCTCGTGAGAGCCCCTACGAAATGCTCGAGCAGCTCGGTCGCGTGCTGGCCCTGATCGAGAACGAGTACGTGGAGCCAGTCGATCGGACCCGACTTATAGAAGGAGCCATCAAGGGGATGGTGGGGGAGCTCGATCCCCACTCCGGCTACCTGCCTCCCCAGGATTGGTCGATCTTCCAATCCGACACCGAAGGAAAGTTCGGCGGCATCGGTGTCGAAGTCGATTTTCGCGACGACTACGTGATGGTCATCGCTCCCATCGAAGGCTCACCCGCCGAACGAGCGGGAGTGAAGAGCGGGGATCGGATCGTCGGCATCGACAACAAGAGCATTCGGGACAAGAGCGCTGACGATCTCATCCGCATGATGCGCGGCGCACCGGGAAGCAAGGTCGTGCTCACCATCAAGCGTGAGGGAAAAGAAGCCCTCGTCTACTTCACGCTCACTCGGGAAATCATCGCCGTTGCCAGCGTCGCAAAGAAGCTGATGAAGGGCAACGTCGCATACATCCGCGTGAAGCAGTTCCAGAACGGGACGCACGACGAGCTGCTCGAAGCCGTCTCCAAGTTGCGCCAAGAGAGTGGCGACCGTCTCGAGGGGATCATTGTCGACCTCAGGAACAATCCCGGTGGCTTGGTCGATGAGTCTTCAGCAGTAGCGGACGAGTGCATGTCCGGCGGAGTCATCTACACCACTCGTCATCGTGGGAAGATCGTGGACGAAGTACGGGCTGGACACGGTGGCGTGCTCCGCCGCGGGCCGATGGTCGTCCTGGTCAACGAGTACAGCGCGAGCGCTGCCGAGCTCGTGGCCGGCGCCCTGCAGGACTCCCATCGCGCGACGATCGTGGGCTCGAAGACCTTCGGCAAAGGCTCGGTGCAGACGCTCCTCGACTTGCCAGGCCAGGCGGGTCTTCGCCTGACGACGATGCGCTACTACACGCCGAGTGGTCGTGCGATCCAGGCCCAAGGCATCAGCCCCGACGTGCTCGTGGAAGCGGCCTACGTCGCGGACAAGAGCTTCGGAGTCATCCGGGAGTCGGACCTGGAAAATCACCTTCCGGCCGAAGGTCCGCCGGGAAGCCCACCGCCCCCAGAACCGGATGCGGGAGCTCCCCTCACGCCGAACCTGGATGCCGGCGCCGACGACGGCGGATCGGTACATCTTGGCGTGGCTCGCGATCTACCCGACGACCCGACGGGCGGCCCGGATTTCGCGCTCAGCATCGGCTACCAGATCGTGCTCGGAGTGCTCGGACCGAAGAAGTGACGTTGACCGCGTCGGGAGCGAGACCCATACTGCTTTTTTCATGACGTTCTTCGGTCTCGAAATGTCCGCCCGCATGTGCCCCACCAGGCGCCGGGCGATCGTGCATTTCCAAGACTGATTGCGTCTTCGAACGTGAAACGAGCCGTCCGCGCGGGCGGCTCGCTCACATTTCGCGCGCCGACGAGCGGACGGCTCCCCACCAAAAAGGAGCCGACCATGACCACGCTACTCACTGCCAGCTTGCCGTACGTCAACGCACCCCCCCACCTCGGGCACGCGCTCGAGCTCTGCCAAGTCGATGCCATCGCTCGGTTTCGACGGCTGCGGGGCGAAACGCTCCGTTTGGTGAGCGGAACCGACGACAATTCCCTCAAGAACGTGCGTGCCGCCGAAGCCGCCGGCCGAAGCGTCACCAATCTCGTACGGGACAATGCCCAGCGTTTCTTCGACCTCGGCTCCTCGCTCGACGTCGACTTCGACGACTTCGTGCACACCGGAAGCGACCGACGCCACGTGCCCGCAGTCCACGAGCTCTGGCGACGCTGCCAGGCTCGGGGCGACCTGTATCGGAGCGCCTATCGGGGTCTGTATTGCGTGGGCTGCGAGCAGTTCTACGTGGAGAGCGAATCTCGACGACGGGACCTGCCCCGAGCACGGCGTGCCCCCCGAGGTGGTCGAGGAGGAAAACTGGTTCTTCCGGCTTTCTCGATACGCCGAGCGCCTCGAGGACCTCATCGAGAGCGACTCAATCCGGGTTCGACCCGCCGAACGAAAGCGCGAGGTGCTCTCGTTCGTACGAGCCGGCCTACGAGACTTCAGCGTCTCGCGCAGTCAGGCGCGCGCTCGCGGTTGGGGCGTGCCGGTGCCCGAAGATCCCGAGCAAGTCGTGTTCGTCTGGTTCGACGCCCTCGCCGGATATCTGTCCGCAACCAATTCGCTGAACGAGCCGTTTCGTTGGCAAACTGCCGCTCGAAGAACGCACCTGCTCGGCAAGGGGATCGTGCGCTTTCACGCCGTCCATTGGCCGGCGATCCTGCTCTCGGCGGGCCTCTCGCCACCGACCGAGGTCCTCGTCCATGGCTACGTCACCGTGGAGGGAAAGAAGATTGGCAAGTCCCTCGGGAACGCCGTCGATCCCCAAGCGCTGATCGACCGTCACGGGGCCGAAGCGCTCCGTTGGTTCTTGCTGCGCCACGTGCACACCACGAAAGACTCGGACTTTTCCCTCGCCCGATTCGATGCGGCCCACGACAGTGAGCTCGCAGACCAGCTCGGAAACCTGGTGTCGCGCGCTCTGACGCTGGTGACCCGGGACTGCCGAGGTCGGGTTCCGGCGCCGGCCGAGCCCGAAGAGGCGGAAGCGAGTCTGATCCGCTCGGCATGCGCCGCCCAGGCCCAGGTCGCCATCGGGTTCGAGGATTTCGCGCTCCAGGACGCAGCCGGCGCAGCGCTGTCCTTCGTCGTCGCCCAAAACCGTTACCTCGATCAGACCGCACCTTGGCGACTGTCGCACAGCCCCGAGCAGCGAGGACGGCTCGACACGGTCCTTCATCACTCGGTCGAGGCGCTCCGGGTGACCTCCGTCCTGATTGCACCGCTCTTGCCGAAGACCTCGAAGGAAATCCGGGAGCGCATTGGGCAAAACGCGCTGCTTTCCTGGCGCGAAGCGGAGTGGGGCCGAGAGACGTGCGCCGCCGTGCACCCCGGGCCGCCGCTCTTTCCCAAGCGGAGCCTTCGGAAGTGATCCCCCACCTTCACACTTCTTCATACGCCCCCACGCGCGCCCTTAACACGCGGGCCCCAAGCTCGGTCGTGCAAAGGAGGTCATGATGTTCGGGTTCATCCTGGGTACCGCTTGTTTGATCGGTTTGTTTTGCGTGGTCAAACGCGGTCGACGTTTTGGAGGCCACTCTTGTGGTCGTTCGTACGGTCGCGATTCGTGGCACGACTCGGGGCGAGGAGAGCGCTCGGGACGCTGGGGCTTCGGCCGCCGCGCCATGATGCGCTGGCTCTTCGAGCGGCTCGACACCACCCCGGGCCAAGAGCGAGTGATTCGCGACGCAGCCGAAGGCTTCGTCGATCAAGTGATGGGCGCGCGACGCGAGGTCGCCGCTTCACGAGCGGACGTGGCTCGCGCGATGAAGAGTGAGTCGTTCGACGCCGAGGCCATGGGCGAAGCGTTCGGCAAGCACGACAGCGTGCTGTCCGATCTCCGCAAGGCCTCGGTCGAAGCGCTGGCGAGAATCCACGAAGTGCTCGACGACCGACAGCGGGCGCGCCTGGCGGAGCTCATCGAGTCGGGGTTCGCCCGTCGCTGGCAAGGTCCTTATCGGAGCTGGAGCTGATCATGAACGTGAAGCGAAAACTCCTCATCGTCCTCTTGTCACTGGGAACCCTGGTCGGATACGGCGCGATGTTCGCCCGAATCCACTGCACCCACCACAGCTGGCACTCCGGGCGTACGGATTTCGAGCGGCATGTAGCCGACGTTTGCACCGATGCAGCGCTCCGGGCGCGCGCCGAGCGACCCAGCGCGCCACCGCCTTGATAGACTCGAGCTCGAAGCGCCATGTCTCTCCGCGTGCTGGTCATCGACGACGACACGAGACTCTTCGAGTTGCTCGCGGACTATCTGTGCCAGCACGACGTGTCGCTCGATCACGCGCGCGATGGCCGCGAAGGATTGCTTCGACTGGACAGTGACGTGTTCGATGCCGTGCTCCTCGATGTGATGATGCCCGGCATCGATGGTCTGGAGGTCCTACGGCGCATTCGCCAAAAAGCCCGCGTGCCGGTGATCATGTTGACGGCGCGCGGGGACGAGTCGGATCGCGTCGTTGGGCTGGAGCTCGGCGCCGACGACTACGTCGCCAAACCGTTCAGCCCGCGGGAGCTCCTGGCACGCATCCGCGCCGTCTTGCGCAGAGCGCAACCGGATGTCACTGGCGAGCGCATCAGCGCTGGGGGAATTCAGATCGACGTCGGAGCCCGAAGCACGGAGGTGGACGGACACGTGATCGAGCTCACTGGGCTCGAGTTCGACATTCTCGTCGCCCTCGTGCGGCGGGCAGGTCGGGTCGTGCCGCGCACGGCGCTCCTCAGCGAAGCAGGTCGGGGCGACGTCGTCGTCAGCGAGCGCACCGTCAACGTCCACATATCGAGGCTCAGAAAGAAAATCGGCGACGATCCCAAAAGCCCGTTTCGTATCAAGACCGTCCGGGGGATCGGCTACGTACTGCCGCGCGAGCTGGCATGAGACGCTTCGCGCGGTTCGTGCGCTCGCGCTTGCACCGGCGCTTGTTCGTTTGGTTCGGGCTCTCGATCGCCCTGACCGGGATCGCGGTCGCCGTGGTGCTGCATGTCCTGGGGAGCGGCGATTTTGGCTGGAAAAAGACCATGGAACGCGGGCAAGCCTTCGTTGCCACCGAGTACGCCAGGACTTGGAATGATCCCGCACGAAGAACTGCGCTCACCCGTTCTTTGGCCGAAAATCTCGAGCTCGGCGTCATCGTCGAAGACGCTGACGGCAATGTGATCGAAGAACAGGGCGGCTGCCACCGTCGCGACTTGCACACCGAAGTCGTCGCGAACGGGCGGGTCTTGGGTGCTGGTGCACATGTGCACCACACGACGATTTCGCGGGGGCTGGACGGCGTTTCTGATCTTCGGCGTGGCGGGAACGATGCTTTGGGGCGCCTCCGGCATCATCGCGCGCCGAGTCGTGAAACCTCTCGGAGAGGTAGCTCGCGTGGCCAGCGAGATCGGAAGAGGCAATCTCAAGACGCGGGTGACGCTCCGGCGAAACCGAGTCGGCGAGCTGGCGGAGCTTGCGGATCGCATCAACGAAATGGCAGATCGCATCGAACGCCAGATGGCCGACCAACGCGAGCTGCTCGCTGCCGTATCCCACGAGATCCGATCCCCGCTGGCGAGGCTGGGTGTGCTGGTCGATCTGGCGCGCGACGGTGGGACCAGTCCCAAGGTCGCCGACGACATCGAGCGTGAGGTCGTGGAGATCGACTCGCTCGTGGGCGAGCTCTTGGCGAGCTCGCGCCTGGACTTCGAGGCTCTGGAGCACAAACGTTTCGACGTGAGCGAAACCGCACGTCGCAGCCTCGAACGCGTCGGGCTGTCGGACTCCATCTTGCGCGCCGATGTCGAGAGCTCGGTGGTGGTGGGCGATCCCACTTTGGTTTCCCGCGCTCTGCTGAACCTGCTCGACAACGCAAAAAAGCACGGGCGCGGTGTGACCGCGCTGATCATCGAACACCAGCCCGGCGAGCTCGTCCTGGCAGTGGAGGACAACGGGCCTGGATTCAGTGACGGCGACCTACCGAAGGTGTTCGAGCAATTCGTCCGGGGTGAACGCAGCGCCGGCTCGTCCCTCGGCCTGGGCCTCGCGCTCGTGCGTCGCATCGCCCAAGCGCACGGTGGGAGGGCTTGGGCGGAAAATCGCCGGGGTGGCGGCGCACGCGTGGCATTCAGCTTGAGCAGCTGAGGCCTGCGATCCCCGAAAGCGGCTGGGGCATTCGCCCCACCTGGTGTTAAGCTCTTCGCGCGCGTGACGCAGAGGATTCTTTGAGCTCGAAACCCGATCTCTCCGACACCGAGATCACCCGCGTCCGGGAGCCAGATGACACGCGGGTCGACGTTCCGGTGCCGACGGATCCCCCCGCGACCACCCTTTCGCCAGGAGTGACGCCGCGTCCGCCGAGCGTCGCGCCACCACGTCCCGCCGGTCCCGCTCCACGTCCCGAGGGCGCGCGGCCTCTGCCACCGAGCGTTCACCCGCACTCGCCATCGAGCCCATCGAGCCCATCGAGCTCGAGCCCCTCGAATCCGCGGGGGTCCGCACCTTCGAGCCCGGGAGGCATGCGACCGCCTCCGCCGAGCATGCGACCGCCTCCGCCAAGCATGCGACCGCCTCCGCCGAGCATGCGACCACCGAGTGTGAAACTCCCACCGCCTAGCGTACGACCGCCGCCCCGCCCGAGCGGAACACCTCCTCCACCACCGGTCCGTCCCACCGCCACCGGCACGAGCTCACCGCACGCAGCGCCCTCCGCACCCAAGGCCAGCTCCTACCCACCGCAGAGCTCGGCTCTTGGCAGCCGCCCTCCGCTCTCCTCCTCGAGCGCCGAGCTCGAGCACACAAGACGCGTTCTCTCTAGCAAGTTGGCAGAGCTCCGGAAGTTCCAGTCGGAACGGGAACCGCTCCTGGCCCGATTGGCCGAGCGAGAGGCAAGAGTCCGAGAGCTCGAGGGAGCTTCGCCGGAAGAGCTGGAACGGGCCCGGGAGCGAGTGCGTGATCTGGAATCACAGCTCGCCCGGATCCGAAAGCGCCTCGAGATCGCCGAGACAGAGCGGGACTTCGCGAGAAAAGAAGCCCGCGAGCTCGAGCACCGCATGGACCGAACCGAGCCCCTCGATCCCAGCGTTCCGATTCAGCTCGAAGAGCTTCGAGAGGCGATGCTGCGGGTGACTCGCCTCGAATCGGAGCTCGCCGAACGCGATACCAAAATCGCTCGGCTCGAACGCGAGCTTTCCGAGAGCATCTCCTGGGATGCTCCGACAACAGGCGACGATCTCAAACGGGTTGCCGGGATCGGCCCCAAGTACGAGAAGGCTCTGCACGCAGCGGGCGTGCGCGAGATTGCGGCGATCGCGGCGTGGTCCGAGAGCCAGGCCATCGAGATGGCGCAAAAGCTGAAGATTCAGAAGGGCCGCGTCGACAAGTGGGTCGCCGGGGCAAAGAAACTAACCGAAGTTCCGAGTCAAGGACTCTAGCGCGGCGTCATCGACACGGACGCGGAACGGCTTCCTCGTCTGGATCGAGGTAGAGCACCACTTCGTAGGGCGCCGTGTAGGTCGTGAGCTGATCGAAGAGCAGCCCTTCGCACAGGGCGCGGCGCGGGATCCCATCGGGATGTTTGGCGTGGTTCTGGAACGCGAGGGGTAGCGCGCCCCCGTCGACCACCGGAATGCGAACCACGATGTCCAAGCCTTTTGCCACCAGATCGGGCGCAGTCGCGTACAGGCCCGCACTTGGCGGATGATCGCCCGTTGCCTGAATCAGCGACGTACACACCGGATCCTTGCCGGAACCAGTCACGCGCACACACACCTCGGCGTTCGGATACTTGCCGACCATGGACGGCCCTGCGTCGGCGCCGCGTGCATCCCCCACGCGCACGCGAAAATCCTCGTTGCTGAGGAGCGCTTCACAGCCCTCGGCACCACAGCCCTGACCGCTCGGACAGCAGGTGCACAGATCGGCATCTGCGCACTCCTCGTCGGAAGCAGCGGCTTCCTCGCTCTCGGCGTCGACCACGTCCCCGGCGTCCGGCAGCTCCCGGGCGGGCAACGAGGAGGCAGTGGCGGACCCACGCGCTTCCGGCTGTCGAGCGGGGCTCGGTCCAGAGGGAGAGAGCGCGAAATACGCGCCGCCCCCAGCGGCCGCGGCAAGAATCAATCCGACGATCACGGTACTGCTACTGGTCTTCGACTCCGGTGCGGGCGACGTGGGAACCGAAGGCGCTCGGGTGGGCGGCGGAGTTCGCGCTGGCTGTATCGGCGTGGTGGGCGCCCCCGCGTCGACCTTGCCGCGGCTCGAATGGACCACGACGTGATTTTCGCTCACGCCCTGCCAGCGCTCGACCAATGCGACGCCGCTCGCGATGCGCTTGTGCGGATCAACCGCCAACGCATCGGCCAGGATGTCCGCGACGGGATCGTCCGGCCTGGCTTCCGGGTAATGCGACGGATCCTCACTCACCGCGCGATAGGCCCGGACGTAATCCGCGATCCTCGCGGTGGACGCCAGACCGGTGGGGTGGCGTCCGGTGAGCAGGAGCCAGCCCATCACGCCGAACGCGAACACGTCTCGTGCGGCTTCCGGGACCTCACCCTCTACGCTGGCTGGATCCAAAAGCTCCGGCGCAAGATACGGAATCGTGCCAACGACCGTTCCCAGCTGAGTCAATGCGGGTCCATCGGAGGCGATGCGCGCGATCCCGAGATCGACCACTTTGACGCTCGTCGGGTCGTCGGGTCGATCCCAAAACCTGCGGTGAACGATCACGTTGTCGAGCTTCACGTCGCGGTGAAATACGTCACTCTCGTGGAGATAGCCCAGGGCCCGCGCCACGTGACCGAGCAGCACCGCGATGCTCGCTCCATCCAGCCGTGGGTCTTTGGCGAGCTCTCTTAGCGAGGTTCCGTCGACGAGCTCCATGGCGTACCCAAGGACGTTCAGCTTGAGGTCTTCGAACAGGCCATGGCACTTCACGAGGGACGGGTGCTCGAGCCGCGCGAGAGCTCGTGCCTCCCGCCGCGCACGCTCGAGGTCTGCGGGCCGCGCGCTCGACACCGAGCACAATTTCAGCGCACACAAGGAATCGCCCTCCAAGCGATCCCTCGCTTTCCACACGGCGCCCTGACCACCCTCGCCGAGGGGCTCGACCAAGACGTAGCGGTCGACGCGATCTCCGGGCTCTAGCGTCACCCGGTCAACGCCTGCCTTTGAAACCCATCATCTCTTGGACCACGCCTTCGCTCGCTTCGGCAATCTCTTCGCTTTCCCGAGCAACGTCCGCGCAGTCCTCACACAGCTTCTTCGCCTTGCCGTCGATCTTGATGCTGACGACCTCGTCAACCTCTTCACCACAGCCTTTGCAGATGGGCATCGAGTTCCTCCGGAGTTCTCCCGGCTCCTTAGCCAAACCGGAGGGTGCTGGGAAGGACGGGTGTTCTTGGCTACCCTTGTCTCGATGCAGGAGCGGAGCTTTTCCCCCGGCGAAGTCCTCGCGGAAAAGTACCGCTTGGTCGCCCCGCTCGGCCACGGGGGCATGGGCGTGGTCTGGCGGGCCGACCACCTCCTGTTGAGCTCCCCGGTCGCGATCAAGCTGATCCATGCGAGCTCCGTCGGGAGCGAAGCTCTGCGAACGCGCTTTTTGCGCGAAGCTCAATCGGCAGCGGCCCTCCGCAGCCCCCACGTCGTCCAAATCCTCGACTTCGGGTTTCACGCCGAGACGCCGTTCATCGTGATGGAGCTGATGGAGGGCGAAAGCCTGTCCGCGCGACTTCAGCGCCTGGGTCGACTCACCCCGGAGGACACGGTTCGCGTACTCACACACGTAGCGCGCGCGGTGGACAAGGCCCACTCCGCCGGCATCGTGCATCGCGACCTGAAGCCGGACAACGTGTTCTTGGTTCACAACGCCGACGAACAGATCGCCAAAGTGCTCGACTTCGGCATTGCGAAAGTCGCGGTGACGGACGCCGCGCCGGGTACGGAGACGCGAGAGGGATCCGTCCTCGGCAGCCCGCATTACATGAGCCCGGAACAAGCGCGCGGCCGACCCGACGTCGATTTTCGCAGTGACCTCTGGTCGCTGGGTGTCATCGCATTCGAATGTCTGACCGGCCGCCGGCCCTTCGATGGGGAGACGCTGGGCGATCTCGTGATGAAGATCTGTGCAGAACCACTGCCCATTCCTTCGAGCTTCGCTCCCGTGCCTCCTGGATTCGACGTTTGGTTCGCCCACGCTCTAACGCGCGATCCTGCTGGTCGCTTCCAATCCGCCGGCGAGCTTGCCGACGCCCTTCGCGCGCTCTGCCCTTTGGCCCTGCCCTCCTTGCCTCCACCCAGTATGGCGAGCATGGCCAGCGCAGCCTACGCGGAGCCTCCCAGCATGCCGACCCCGATGATTTCGACGCCGGCCCCCAGAAAACAGAGCGGCCTCTTGTTGCCGCTGCTCCTGGGCTTCGTTGCGCTGGGCATTTTGGGAGTCACAGCGATCGGCGCGTTCGTCTTCTGGCCGCGGGCCGCCGGCACAGAAACGGAGGCGGACGAAAAGCGATCGACCTTGTCCGCATCGGCAGCGAGCCCGGCGGCAGTTCCACCCCAGACCCAAGTCGCGACGGGCGAAAGCGAAACGAACGACGGGGGTGCTTCGTCTGCGGTCAAGTCCGCGTCGGAAGAAGTGCGCTCCGCAAAGCAGCAAGCCGCCGAGGCCCGCGCGAAAGCAGCCAACGCGCGCGCTCAGGCTGCGGAGGCCCGGGCGAAGGCCGCCGCGGCGCGCCAGAAGGCTCTCGAAAGCCTGGGGAAGAAATGAGCGGATCGTCGCTGACGACCCGAGGGCGCGCGGCATTCAGTCAACTCGCGTCGGCGGTGCTCGCGTCGGAAACGCAACCGGGAGTCAGCTACCGGATCGAGCGAGTGATCGCGCGCGGCGGATTCGCCGTCGCATGCCTCGCCACCCGAGAGGGCCCGGGAGATTCGTTCCCAGTCGTGCTGAAGATCACGCAGCCAAGTGTCGTCGCTCAGGGCGATATCGTCGCGCGGCTGTTCAAGAAAGAGGTCGTTGCCCTCGGACGCCTCAACGAACGCGTCCCGCCAACGCCCTTCGTGGTGCGGCTCTTGGACACTGGCGTCGTTCAGATCCAGGACGAAGGCCACACGGTGGAGCTCCCCTGGCTCGCCATCGAGTACGTTCACGGGGGCGTTGAAGGGGAAACGCTCCAAAAGCGCGTGCGCTATGCGACTCAGCACACCGGGCAAGCCTTTGCGCCGGACCGCGCTGCCATGATCTTGAGGCAACTCGCGTCGGGCCTCGACGAGATCCACGCGGCCAGTGTGATCCACCGGGATCTCAAACCGAGCAATGTCCTGTGCTGCGGTTTCGGGCAATCGGAAATGGTGAAGATCTCGGATTTCGGCATCGCTCGCCCGACGGGGATGACCAGCACGTTCGGCAAGCTGGCCCTCGGCACCGCGGGATACGTCGCCCCCGAGCAAGTCCACATGCGCGATGAAATCGGGACCTGGACCGATGTCTTCAGCTTGGGAGGCATCGTCTTCTTCATGCTCACCGGACAGAAGTTGTTCGACGTGCCCTCCCCCGTCGAGTCGGTGCTCGCCGCCGTGGCCCCCGAGCGAAAGAGTATTTTGGATTCGACCGCGCTCTGTCCGGAGCTCCGCGCCCAACCGGACTCCGCCAGGGAAATCGACCGCGCCATTCTGAGAGCCACCGCTGCGGATCCGAAAATGCGTTTCGACAGCGCCCGTGCCCTGGCGCGGGCAGTGCTTCCGTGGCTCGCCGGCAGCCCGCAGAGTCAGGCGAGCGAGCGATTGGTGTCGAGCATGTTTTCGGGACCGAGCGGAAGGCGAGAGCGTGATCCGTCGAGCTGGCATTGGAACCCGCGCCGCCCTCCGGATGGTGACAGCGTGATCACCACCTTGGCCTGGGAAAGCGACGGTCATTGTCTCACCGCCACCCCCACCGGGCTGAAGTTCTGGGACGGACAAAACTGGACGAGTCTCGCGCGAACGCCGCTGCATCCAATCTATCTGCTGCGGCGAATCGGCGCGGGACGCTACGTTCTGTCCGGGGAGGGGGGCCGCCTCTACGAGTACGTCCACGGGGATGCCACGCTGCTGTTTTCCACTCCGGAACCGAGCGTCGTCACCGACCTGGCCGGCGACCTCGATGATCTCGCCGTCCTGGTCACCCAGGGCTCGCCGTCGGAGCTCGTGACTCGCTGCGGCGGGCATTTCTTGAAGCCGCTGCCAGTAGAGGGCGCCCAGATCGCGGGGCTGTGCCGCATCGATCGCGAGCGTTGGCTCATCGTAGGTCGCAAGAGCGAAGGCGGAGCGTACGCCGCCGTCCATCGACCCCTTCAGTGGCAGCTCGATCCGCTCGATCCTCCGTCGTCGGTTGCTCTCGTCGCGTGCGCGGCGCAGCCCGATCTCGGCATCGCGTTGGCGGTAGGCGGCGATGGCGTGCTCCGGATCTCCGCTCGGGGCGTCACTTCCACCACCATTGCCGGCGCGCCGAGCTTGTCGAGCGCTGCCGTCGACATGATGGGAGGCTGTTGGGCGGCCGGTTCGGGACGGATCTGGTTTTCCCCCGAAGAGGGGTCACCCTTCCGGCTGGTCTGGGAGGACGCTCGCTTCTCCTCGCCCTTCGTCGCTCTGTTCGCGGACGTGACCCGCGTCGTCGCAATCACGGCCGATGCCGGCGTGCTCGAGGGTCTCGGCGGCTCATCGTAGGCGGTGGCGCCGAATGAGCTCCATCAGGTAGGAGCGATCCATCGTCGCGTCACGGGCCGCCTGCCGCACGTTGCCGCCCGTCCGCTCCAGCCAGTGTTCGACATAGCGCCGCTCGAACTCGTCATTGGCTCGGCGCTTTGCGTCGCGATAGGGAAGCGGCAAAAGGGGAGCGAACGGATCGCTCCCCGACGAGGGCGAGACCGGATCCAGCGCCGCCGGCTCCTCGCCGAGGGCGACCGTGCCGAGGACCAGATTCCTGAGCTCCCGCACGTTGCCCGGAAATGGATTGGCCGAGACGCACGAGCGCGGCTTCGTCGAAGAGCGGCGAGTCGGCAACACCGGCCTCTCTGAGAAATGCCGCACCAGATCCGGAATGTCGCTCAGTCGTTCCCGGAGCGGCGGGACACGGAGCATCACGACCGCGATTCGATAGAACAAGTCGAGGCGAAAATTGCCGCTGTTCACGTCGGACCGAAGATCGCGGTGAGTGGCCGAGATCAATCGGACATCAACGTCCACGTCCTTCTGACCGCCCACCCGACGAATACGCCGGCGCTCGAGGGCCCCGAGCAACGCCGGTTGGAGTTCCGGAGGAAGCTCCCCAATCTCGTCGAGAAACAGACTACCGCCGCTGGCCCGCTCGAAGGCACCAATGTGTTGGCGATCCGCTCCAGTGAAAGCGCCACGCTCGTGGCCGAACAGCTCGCTGGAAAAGAGCGTCGGCGTCACCGCACCCGAGTCCACCGTGACGAAAGGTCCCGACGCGCGTGGGCTCTGGTCGTGGAGCGCTCGCGCCAAGAGCTCCTTGCCTGTGCCGCTTTCTCCGAACAAGAGCACCGAGACCTCGCTCGACGCCACGCGAGCGGCCAGCGTGTACAGACGCTTCATCGCGGGGCTTTCCCCCAGGAGCTCCCCAAAACCACCGAGCTCGCTTCCCACAGGCGCAACGTCGCCGTCATCGACCCGGAGCGTGGTGCCACCCAGGGTGATGACCGCGGCCGGCGCGAATCCCCACCGAAGCGGAGCGCACGAGCACCGGTCCCACGTGGGTACCGTTCGTCGAACCGCTGTCGACCAGAACGATGCCGGAGTCGTCTCGGCGAAGCTCCAGGTGAAACCGCGAGACAGTGGGATGGGTGAGAGACAGATCGTTGGTTTCGGCGCTGCCCACGCTGAGCGAATCCGAGTCGGAAGTGTAGTGTCTTCCAGCGTCCGGACCGGTCAGGACTTCGAGTCGGAGCGTTCGAACGAAGCGTGGAGTTCCCTCGATGCGGACCGTGCGGTCCTCGGAGCTCATTCCTCGTCGAATCCTGGAACCGCCTCGGAGCTCGTAACGCTGAAGCAGGCGGTAGAGGTACATGCGATCCATCTTCGCCTTGCGAGCTGCCTTGCTCACGTTCCCTCCTGCCCAGTCCAGGAGCTGTTTGAGATAGGCACGCTCGAAGTCTCCGATCACTTCTTCCTTCGCCACCTTGAACGGCACCTCGACACTCACGCTGGGCGGGCCGCCCGTGATCATGGGCCCCTGAATCACCAACGAGTCTTCGGCAGCTGGCGGGATGGTCGTATTGCTTCGCTCGGAGGCGGGCGGAGCATGGTCGAGCACGACGGCCCGCTCGACGTAATTGCGGAGCTCTCGCACGTTGCCGGGCCAATCGTGCCGCATCATGTCTTCGATGACGTCCTGGGTGAACAGATGCTCGGCATCTTCCGCGTTCAGCGAGCGCAGAATCACCTGAACCAGAATTGGAATGTCCGCCAAGCGCCGACGAAGCGACGGCATCCGTACCGTGACGACACTCAGCCGGAAGTAGAGGTCCTCTCGGAATCGGCCAGCATTCACCTCGCGTTCGAGCCGCCGATTGGTGGCGGCAATCACTCGAACGTCCACCTTACGGGGCTCGTTTTCCCCCGTTCTCCGCACTTCCCGCGCCTCGATGGCCCTGAGGAGCTTGGGTTGCATTTCGAGGGGCATCTCCCCGATTTCGTCGAGGAAAATCGTGCCGCTCTGGGCAGCCTCGAAGGCGCCGACGCGAGCCTTGTTGGCGCCGGTGAACGAGCCCCGCGCATGACCGAACAGCTCGCTCTCGATGAGATTGGGCGAGATCGCACTGCAGTCGACGATGATGAATGGGCGATCCGCACGAGTGCTTCGTCGAGCGATCTCGGTCGCTGCCAACTCCTTGCCGGTACCGCTTTCACCTTCCACGAGCACGGTCGAATCGCTCTTCGCCACTCGATCGAGCGTGGCGAACAGCTTGCGCATCGTGACCGACTCGCCATAGAGCTCGCCGAATTGCGAATCAGTGGGTACCTCCGCCACGGCTTCCGAACCCAGCTCTCGGATGTGCACGACCGAGTCGCCGAGCCCAACACGGCAGGACGGGCGCGGGAGATCCGCGTCACGCACGCGGACCCCGTTCACGCTCGTCCCGTTCATTGACCCGCTGTCGCTGATCCCCCAACCAGTCTCAGCACGGGAAAGCTGGCAGTGAAATCGCGACACCGTGCGATCGTCGAGAACCAACTCGTTGCTGCCGTGAGATCCCAGTCGAACAACGTCGCCTTCGAGCACGAGCTTCTTCTGAACATCCCGACCGGCTTCGCGCTCCACCACCAGCTCGAGGCGAGGGATCGCCACGGCTCGGGTGAGCTGCTGCACGGTTCTCAGGTGGACGCCGCTCAGCGTGGGGCGGTCGCCAACGTCATCGCTCATGGGGACGGCAAGGTTAGCCGAAGCGGGGCCCGTGGCCCTCGCACTTGATGCCCAGAGCCATCAGCCTTGCTGCTGCTTCCCCTCGTACGCACCGGGCCCTGGAGAACGGTAAATCCAAGTAACTTCAGTCAGTTAACCAAAAATACGGCGATGGAACGAACCTTGAATGGCGGGGGTCATGAAGCCGTTGCTTGCTCTGTTCGTTGCCGCATTCGTCGCCATGGGCGCCGAGGATCGAACAGCTCACGAAATGCTTTCGGCCGCCGGCGGCGTTCAGAAGCTCATTCGGAACGTCGAAGCCCAGGCCGCCGCGCCCGCTCCTGCCCTGCGGAAGGCTTCCGATTCCAGCGTGACCCTCGACGCCCCCGTACGCGTCCCGCGTGGCCGCCACATCATCGACATTCCGGCGAGCTGCCGCAATGCAATCGGCAACTACGACGTGGTGGTGCATTTCCACGGTATTCCCAAGACCATCGAACCGATTTTCAAGAGCGCCGGAATCAACGCAGTGTTCGTGGTGGTCAATCTCGGCATCGGCTCCGGCCCTTACGAGAATGCTTTCAGCAAGGACGGCTCGCTCGCTGCCCTGCTCGGCGACGTCGACCGCCAGATGCAGAAGAACTGCCCCGCCAAGAACGGTGGCGCGCTCGGTCGAGTGGCTCTCAGCGCTTGGAGCGCGGGCTACGGCGCCATCTACCGAGTGCTCGGTCACGAGAACGACAAGCAGCTGGTCGACAGCATTCTTCTCGCCGACGGCCTGCATGCCGGGTTCCTGGACCACTGGCGCCAGCACATCAACGCGCTGCAAATGGCGCCCTTCGATGCGTTCGCCGAGCAGGCCGTGAAGGGCGACAAGCTCTTCGCGATCACCCACACCGGCATCCGGACCCCATACGCCAGCACGACGGAGACCTCGAACTACCTGGTCCACGAGCGCGGTCTCGAGCTCCGGAAGACGGACGAGCAGGGCCCTCGCCCCACGATGCACCTTTCGTCCAAAGCGGATGGCGGAAGCTTCCACGTGCGCGGTTACGACGGGGGAGATACCCATGCGCACTGCGACCACCTCTACGCCATGGGCGAGACCCTGTATCCGCTGCTTCGCGCGCGCTGGGCTCACTGACAGCCCCCTTCCTCCGGGGTCGTGTATGATCGGCCCGTCTCGGAGGAATCATGTCGGCAGAGCTTCCGTTTCCTGCGCCCGAACCATCGGATCCCGAGGACGTCGCCTGGACGCTCCAGACGGCAGGAACCATGTGGGCTCGGGGCGATGCTCACGAGGCGGTGCGTTGGCTTCGGCGCGCCGCGGAAGCCGCGGGGGACGCGGGCAACGACGAGCGGGCCCTGGGACTCGCCCGAGCCGCAGCGGATACTCACCACCGCGGCAGAGCTTCCTCCGTCATTGCCACCTCCGCCGGTGAACCCGGACCAGACCTCGAAGATCGGAGCTGCCCCCGAGGTCGCAACCCGACAATCCCGCGATCACGCCGGTTGATGACTCGACGAACTACGACGGCGAGTACACGATCCCCGAAGGGCTCGAAGCGGTCGAATCCCCGCGCCGTCCCCCTCCCCCGCCGAGCTCCTCGGCGCGGGCAGCTCCCCCGCCGGGCTCCTCGACGCGGGCAGCCCCGCCACCGCTGCCCAGTTCGCCCTCCCACGCCCGAGCAGCACCGAGCACGCCGACTCGTTCTTCGCCCTCCGCCGTCCCGCCCGCACGCCCGTCGACGTTGCCTGGACGCGTCAACACCCGACCGCGGCAAGCTCTCCGTGTCGCAGTCGAGCCGTCGCCGGACGACAAGAATCTACTCCTGGTCCGGCCCCTCGCCGACGACGAGCCCGTGCCAGAGGGATCGCACGAGGCGTTGCTCACGGCGCTCGAGCCGGGAGCACACTTGATGGCGAAGAAGCGCTGACTCAGCGCTCCACGCTGGTTTCAATCTCCGGCGTGTGCGTGAGCGTGCGATGAACGGTGCAGGTGGCCACGGCACGCCGAACCGGGTCGATGCGTTCTTCCGGAAGCTCCGGCCAAACCACCCGAAGCTCGAAGGTTTCGACCCGGTGGGGGCGCTCGGCAAACCGCCAGTCAATCAGGAGCCGAAGCCGGTCGATTCCAACGTTGGCAACGTTCTTTGCGTACGTTCGGAGGACCTGTGCGCTGCACATCCCGAGCGATGCTCCGAGAAACTGCAGCGGAGTCGGGGCCTCCCCGTCGATGACGAATACCTCGGAGCCGATGTCGGAGATCTCGACAGTCTCCGGCCCTTTCACAGTGAGTCGCATGGGGAAAGCCTCGTTGGGTGGCGCTCCGTGTCAAGCCCGCTTTCCGATCGGGGTCGACCTCTTGCATGATGCGCGCCCTCGCCCATGCCGATTCTCGAGCTCTGCGACGTCTCCAAGCACTATGGGGACAAGTGCGCGCTCGACAACGTTTCCTTCGAAGTTCGCGCGGGCGAGGTGTTCGGGCTCTTGGGTCCGAACGGTGCGGGCAAGACCACGACGATCCGCATCGTGATGGACATCGTTCGACCCGACAAGGGGTCGGTGTGGCTGTTCGAGCGGCCACTCAAACGCACCAATCTCGATCGTCTGAGCTACCTACCGGAAGAGCGGGGCCTCTACACCAAGCAAAAGGTCATCGACATTCTGATGTACTTTGCTGCGCTCAAAGGTCTTGGCAAAGCAGAGTCCAAGCGCCGCGCGAGTGAATGGTTGGAAAAGGTCGGGCTCTCCGAAGTGGCGAACCTCAGCGTCGAGCGCCTCAGCAAAGGAATGAGTCAAAAGGTACAGATTGCCTCGACCCTGCTTTCCGAACCCGAGCTCTGCTTTCTGGACGAGCCGTTCTCCGGGCTCGACCCGGTGAACACCGTACTGATCCGGGACTTGATCGCAGAGGTTCGCGCCTCGGGGAGAACCGCCATCTTGTCGACGCACCAGATGAGCATGGTGGAAACGTTGTGCGATCGTGTGGCACTCCTGTCCGACGGCCAGCTCGTGGTGTACGGCGATGTCGAAGACGTGAGGCGGAACTACTCCTTTCCCGAAGTGAGAGTGACATTGGGAGGTGAGTTGCCCGAGCTGCCGGGCGTCCTCCGCGTGGTGAAGGAGCGAGAGCGAACCTGGCGCCTCTTGCTGCGCGAGGACATGGACCCTGGCCGCGTGCTAGCCGCCCTGTCGGAAAGCGGGGTTCGGGTGGATCGCTTCGAGCGTGTTTTGGCTTCGATGGAAGACATTTTCATCAAGGTCGCGGGGAAAAAGGCGGAGCCCGCATGATCCGCTGGTCCAAAGCCCGAACGGTCGCCTGGTTCGAGCTCCGCTCCACGGTGAGGAGAACTGGGTACCTCATCGTCACACTGGGCATGCCGGTGTTCGCTCTTCTTTACGGAGCACTCGCAATCATTCCGGGATACCTCATCGCACAGCACGAGCAGCAGATCCGAACCTATGGAGTGGTCGACGAGGCCAACGTGGTCGGGATCAGCGCAGGGAAGGAGGTCGTGATCGGGCGCGCGGTCTTCCGAGGCTACGCCGGGCAGGCCCAGGCCAAAGCGGCTCTCTCCCGCCGGGCGATCAAGAGCTACTACCTCTTGCCCGAGGACTACGTGGACACCGGTCGCGTCGAGGCCCACGGACCCGAGCACGCGTCGCTCGGTCCCTGGGACGGGCGCCAGGAGCTGTCGCAGCTCTTGCGCCGCGAGCTCGTGGGCAAGCAAGTGGGCGAGCGCATTTCCACGCGCATCGTGACACCCGTCGTGGAGCGACAGAGCTTTCGCGTGGCCAGCGATGGAAGCGAGGAGATCGAGGGCGAGGGTGCATTCATCGGGCGGCTGGTCCTGCCCCTCGGGTTCGTATTCTTGCTGTTCAGCTCGATCTTGATGAGCGGGAGCTATCTCATCCAAGCCACTGCCACGGAGAAAGAAAACAAGGTGATCGAGGTGCTCCTGTCCTCCGCCAGCGCCGACGAGATCATGACCGGAAAGCTTCTCGGCCTGGGAGGTGCGGGACTCTTGCAAGTCGTGGTCTGGCTCAGCATGACCCTGACGGTGAGGTTTGGATTCGCACAGACGCTGGCCCCACTGAACGTGCAGGTTTCGTGGCAAGCCGTGGCATTGGCCCCCGTGCTGTTCATCGCTGCGTACGCGTTCCTGGGCAGCCTCATGCTGGGGACGGGCTCTTTTGGCGGTAACGTTCGCGAAAGCCAACAGCTCGGCATGATCTGGGCGTTCATGGCCACGTTGCCCCTGGTATTTCTGCCGGTGATCCTCTCGGATCCTCACAGT
Source organism: uncultured delta proteobacterium (assembly GCA_963781505.1). Lineage (GTDB taxonomy): Bacteria > Myxococcota_A > Polyangia > Polyangiales > Polyangiaceae > JADJKB01. The sequence goes on from CAWAHB010000007.1 coordinate 165,029, forward strand.
TTCATCGCGCATGTGCTGACGTGGATTCCGTTTTCAGCACCGGCAACCCTGGTGTTCCGCCTCTCGCTCGATCCAGACGCCATCTCGCCCTGGGAAATCACGGGATCGATTCTGCTGCTGGTGCTCTCGACCTGGGCCACGATCCGGATCGCCTCGCGCCTGTTCCGCGTCGGTCTCTTGCTGACGGGTGCACGCCCGAGCGTTCGAGAGATCCTTCGCCAGGCTCGGATCGGACGCTGAAGCTTCTCGCCAAACCGGCTATCGTGGTGTGACCGGCATGTTCCTCGCTCCAGACGATGATCTGCTCGCTGGGCTCGAAGGGGTCAGCGTGCGGGCGTCGATCCAGCCGGATGTGTCCTACCGGGTCGAGCGCGTGATTGGGGCCGGGAGCTACTCGGTGGCGTTCTATTCCGTTCGCTCCGCGCCGGACGGTCAGCAGCCCGTCGTCCTCAAGATCATTCGGCCGAGCTTGATGCGCGGCGCGGGGGACTGGGCCCTGCTCGCTGTGGAAAAGGAAACGGTGGCTCTCGGTCGGCTCAACGAACGAGTGCCCGCCACTCCGTTCGTGGTGCGCCTACTGGCCAGCGACTCCATCGACGTGGAGCAAGGCGGGCTCGAGTTCAAATTGCCCTGGCTGGCCCTCGAATACGTTCACGGTGGCGCCGAGGGCACGACCCTCGACGAGCGTGTCGACTTCAGCGTCGAACAGACAGGCTACGCGTTCGAGCCAGATCGCGCCGCGCTCGCGCTGACCTGCCTGGCCAGCGGACTCGACGCGATCCACGAGGTAGGAGTCGTGCACCGCGATCTGTCGCCCCACAACGTGCTGTGCTGCGGCTTCGGCAACGACGAGCTGTTCAAGATCGCCGATTTCGGCATCGCGCGCGATCCGGATGCGAGCAGTACGTTCATCGGCGTGCCCGGCGGCACGCCCGGTTACACGGCTCCCGAACAGGTTCGACATGGTTCGCGTGGGATTGGTCCGGAGAGCGACGTCTTCAGCTTGGCGGCGATCGCCTACAAGATCCTGACCGGCGAAGAGTTGTTCCGCGCCAAGACGGCCGTCGATGGAGCGCTTCTGGCGCTGGAACCGGAGCGCCGGAGCATCCGCGAATCCAAGGCCTTGTACCCGGATCTGGTCGAGCGCTTGGGGGCCTGCGACAGCATCGATCGCATCATCAAGCGCGGGACGGCGGCCGATCCCCGTCAGCGGCCGCCGACCGGCTGGGAGCTTGCCGACGGCCTGCTCCGTGCCCTGCGCTCGAGCACGCGCCGATCCCGCCCGTCGCGTCGACGTCTCGAGAGCATCACCGAGCATTCAGCGGTGATGCGCTTCGGCTGGGGGTGGCATGTGCGCCAGAGTCCCGGCGGCGACCGCGCGATCCGCAGTGTGGCCTGGGATACCGATGGACGGTGTCTCGCCGCCACGACGCGAGGACTTCTGTTCTGGAACGGCACGAGCTGGGTGACAGCTTCGGTCGAGGGCCTGCCGTACACCCACGGCATTCGCTTCGTCGAGCGTGTCGGGCCAGGCACGTGGATCATCGGCGGCGACGGCGCGACCATCGCTCACTACTCGACCGATGGCGTGTCGGGCCTGCTTCGAGCGGAAGACAACAACGTCTCCTTCACCCATGCCAGTGGGGATCTGGAGGACCTTGCCGTCCTGGTCGGCGAACGGCCGAACGAACCGCCGCTCGTGTTCGGCCTGGCGGCTCGCCGTTGGATGAAACCGGCATCCCTCTCCCGGGCGCGCGGCGTGACGGGCGTCGCGCGACTCGAAGACGAGTGCTGGCTTCTTTCGGGAGTGAGCACGAAGGGCGCGGGCTTCGTGGTGGCCTACAGTCCGTTGATGTTCGATGTGGAGCGCATCGCAATCGAAGACAGCGCCGCCTTCACAGCGTGCGCCGCTCATCCAAATCTCGGAATGGGCCTCGTGGTCGGCCGAGGAGGGCTGGCACTCAGAGATCGAAGGTCGGAAGGCCCGGGAGCTAAAGGTTCCCGGAGCTCCGGATCTCGATGCGGTCGCTATCGACGTGGCGGGGCGTGTCTGGGCGACCAGTCCGGGCCGAGTCTTTCTTCACGAGCCCGAGGCGCTCCTTCCCTGGAAATGCGTTTGGAGAAACGACGACTGGACGGCCCCCTTCGTTGGGCTCTTCGCGGACGTGGGTCGGGTGGTGGCAACCACTCGCGATGGAGCCGTGATCGAGGGTCGGTGGCAGCGCTCCCAGGACCGCCCGCCCATCTCTTGATGCGGTTTTTTGGCCGCTCGTCTCGGGCGCATTAGGGTCGAGCTCGCCGTGCGCTTTCGCTCGATTTTCTTCGCTTTGTCGTCCGCCCTCGGCGCGGCCTGCGCGTCGCCCGCTCCCCCTCCTTCGCCAGGCCCCGCGCCGCCACCGACCGAGCCCGCGCTGGTCAAGCCCGCGCCACGCGCCGAGCCCGAAGCTCGCCCCGAGCCCCCCGTGACGTTGCCGAAGCTCAGCTCGCCGTGGGTGTGGGTGATGTCGGTGGACCATGGAGTTCGCAATGACGCAGCCGGCGAGGGCGGATTTCTCGCCCCGCGCTACCACGGTGCCCACAACGGTCTCGACATGCTCGCGCCGCTCGGGGAAGCGGTCATCGCACCTTGCTCCGGCAAGGCCACGACGGGAGTGTCGCGCTCGTTTGGCATCTGGGTTCACCTGGTCTGCCCGCTTCCGAAGGAGCTACGGGGAAACGAGGACCAGCGCGCGTCGCTCTTCTTTTCCCACTTGAAACACGCCGCATGGAAGGGCGACGACCTTCGCAACGTGAACCGGGGCGAAACCATCGGCGCCGTCGGGAAGACGGGGAATGCCGCCGGACCGAGCGTCGCCTCCCATCTCCACCTGGAGCTGATTTTCCACGACGACGAAGAGGCCGCGCTGGCGGAAACCCACTCGGGTAGGAAGCAGAACGACACCAACGCAGCCCACTCGCTGGCAAAGCTCATCGACACCCGCTGTCTCGAACCGAACGGCTTCAAGCGACGTGAAGGCGCGTCGTTTCGCGCACGCCGCGCGGACCCGTTCCTCGCCCTTTCCTGCTTTACGGCAGAAAAGCCTGCCTACGAGCGACCCAAGGGCTCGCTGGCCAAGGCGAGCGCCCCGTGGAGTCACTATTACAGCGCCTCTCGATTCGACGTGGACGCCGGACGACAGACCGTGGTCACCGCAGCAGTGGCTAGCTCCGACTAGGCCGCTTTTTCGGCCTCATCGTACTTTTTGACGCGCCTCCTCGACGAGATCATCGATGCGATCGGCGGAGCTCTTCGCGTCCTGCGAACCGTCCCGTCGCAGCGTTTCCGCGTAGTTTTCCAGCCGTTGCGGGTCCACGGCGGGCAACTCCTTCAGCGTGAGCCGGAGCGCGGTAACGGTCGAGGGTGAGCAGGCCACCCGCTGCGATCGCAGGAGATCGACGGCGTAATCAAACCAACGGGGCTTGCCGGTCGATTGGGCGAGGCGAAGCGAGTAGCGGACTGCGAAATCGAGCGAGTCCGGCTCGAGCTGATGGCCGGCATTGGCCTCGTGAATCACGTCGAGCAGGGTCGTCTTGAGCAAGTCCTCCGCATCCTGGAGCCGGCCCATGTCGAGGGCGCGGTCGGCGATGCTGGCGAGGATTTCGAGGGCGCGACTCTTCTGAGTGGTATCCGTGTCTTCCGGAGGCTCCGAGATGCGCCGTAGGGCGTCCTTGGCGTCGCTCGAGGAGACCGGAGTGACCTCGTCGACGGTCGAGACGGGAGTGCGGGCACGGCGGCCCTCGCCGATGACGAGCTCGAGCTCCTCCGCACCGGCGGTGAGCCAGTCCCCGTCGAAGAGCGGCTGCGTCCCCGAAAGCCGCACACCGTTCACGTACAAGCCGTTCATGCTGCCGAGGTCTTCGATGACGACTTGCTCGCGCTGAACGTTGAGTCGCGCATGCCGCCGGCTCACCTTGGGGTCATCCAGAAGGATGTGACACGTCGCGTCCCGGCCGAGCAGATACGTCCCCTCGGTGAGGAGAAGCTCTTGCCCACGGCGGCGTAGCCTCACGTGGGGCGCGGGTTTGTCTTCTTCTTTGCGGCCCATCGCGGGAGGTCACATTATCGCGCTCCGGTCGGACTGCAACCACTCCCGGCTTTTGAAGCCCGGCCGGCGGGTGGGATGTTGATTGTCCTCGCCCGCTTGCTCGTGGGCCGAGAGCGCGCTTTAGAGGAATGCAAGTGTTCACGGTCCACCGCAGCAATCGGATGGAGCAGCTTTTGGCTGCGTTCGCCGGCGTCGTCCGGTCCGCCCCCGAGCCTCCGATGACCGCCGAAGTGGTCGTCGTCCAGAGCAAGGGCATGGAGCGTTGGCTCTCCCTCGGGTTGGCAGACGCCATCGGCGTATGGGCCAACGCGCGCTTTCCGTTCCCGCGCTCGTTCGTCGAGGAAGTCATGAACGCCGTGCTGGGCGATGAGCCGGATGCTGGCGCAAGCTTCACTCGGGAAAGCTTGCGTTGGGCAATTGCAGCGCTCTTGCCCGAACTCTGTCAGCGTTCGGAGCTCGAGTCGGTGGCTCGATACCTCGAAGGCGAGGGCCAGCAGGCCAAGGTCTTCGGTCTCGCCGATCGCATTGCAAATGTTTTCGATCAATACGCCGTCTTCCGTCCGGACCTGGTCGCAAGCTGGGAAGACGGCGAGGGTGACGGATGGCAGCCGACGCTCTGGCGGGCGCTCTCGGAACGACTCGGCAAGAACCATTTCGGCGCGCGGCTCGCCAGGTTTCGGAAAGCCCTCCCGACCCTCGACACCCTTCCCCCGGCGATCCCCCGGCGCGTCAGTGTGTTCGGGGTCTCGTCGCTACCCGGAAGCTATCTCGAGCTTCTGTCGCTTCTTTCCCAGAAGATCGACATCCATTCGTTCGTGCTCTCCCCCTCCCAGGCGCTGGTGGCCGAGGCCAAAAGCCGAGCTCGGTCCCGAGACCAGACCCGAACTTTCTCCCGTGATCCGGAGCTTCCACCCAGGCTCGGGCTCCTCACCCAATCGATGGGTCGGGTGGCGTGGGAAACCGAGCAGCTGTTCGCGAACGTGGACGAGCTCGAAAATGACGATGTTTGGATCCCTCCGGGAGTCGGCAGTGCTCTGCACGTCCTGCAATCCGACATTCTCGGGCTCGAGCGGACCGAGGTCCGCACGCTCGACCCGGCCGACGGATCGATCGCGGTTCACTCTTGCCATGGTCCGATGCGTGAGCTCGAGGTGCTCAAGGACCAGCTCCGTGCGCTGCTCGAAGGCGATCCCAGCCTCGAGCCCCACGACATCGTCGTGATGATGCCTGACGTCGAACGCCATGCGCCATTCATCGATGCGGTGTTCGGTGTGGACAGCGCCAGCGCGGACTACATCCCGTATCGCATTGCGGATCGCTCGCGGCGCTCCACGAGCGTCGTCGCGCAAGCTCTTTTGGCAGTGCTCGACACGCTGGGCAGCCGCTTCGGCGTGAGCCGAGTGCTGGATCTCTTGAAGCTCGAGCCCATTCGAGACCGCGTCGGAATCGCGGCCGACGAAATCCCACGCATCGAACAATGGCTCGTCGACGTGGGCGTGCGGTGGGGCGTCGACGGACAGCACAAGAGCGAGGAGAACCTACCGGCGTATGCGGAGAACACCTGGCGGTTTGGCCTCGAGCGGCTGCTGCTCGGCTTCGCGATGCCCGGTGAAGATCGGCAACTCTTTTCGGGGCGGCTGCCCTACGACCGCATCGAGGGGCAAGCTGCGCTCTGTCTCGGAAGGCTGGCGGAGTTGGTCGAACGGCTGGCCGCGTGGCGACATCGTCTCTCGCAGCCCCAGACGCCGACGCGCTGGCAAGAGCTGTTGGGCGAGCTGCTCGACGACTTCGTGGTCGTCCCGGAGTTCGCGTCGTTCGAGCTGACGGCCGTGCGCGAAGCGATCGAAGAGTTCGAGGAGGGCGCACGCCGGGTCGGCTTCGAGACTCCCATCGAACGCGCCGTTTTGAGCCACATGCTGGCGGACACGCTCGAGCGAGAACGCGTCGCTCACGCTTTCTTGTCGGGTGGGGTGACGTTCTGCGCGCTTCTGCCCATGCGCAGCATCCCGTTCCGCGTGGTGTGCCTGGTGGGAATGAGCGACACGGATTTCCCCCGACAAACCAGCGACATCGGCTTCGACGAGATGCTCCGGGAGCCCCGGGTCGGCGATCGCACCATCCGAGACGAGGATCGACTTCTGTTTCTGGAGGCGGTGCTCTCCGCTCGGGAGCGTTTGCTCATTACCTACGTCGGTCGCGCGATTCACGACGACGCGAAGCTTCCACCTTCCGTGCTCGTGGGAGAGCTGTGGGACGCTCTCGATGCGCGCTTCGTCGTCGACACGCCCGCCCCCGCGACTCGTGGAAGACGACGGGCTCCAGCCGAACAGCTCGATCTCTTCGGCACGGCAGGGGCCCAGGGCGAAGCGCCCGAAGCTCCGTCGACGAGGACCGTGGTTTCCCATCCGTTGCAGGCTTTCAGCACACGCTACTTCGACGAACGTCGGGAAGATCGTCGCTTGTTCAGCTACGGAAGCAGCGAGCTCGCCGCCGCGCGGGCGCTCGTCTCCGAGCCAGCCACGAGCGCTCCGCTGTTTCCGAATCCTCTCACCTTGCCCGCGCTCGAGCGGGTCGACCTGGATGAGCTCGTTGCCTTCTTCGACCACCCCGCTCGCTTCCTGTTGGAGCGTCGAGCGTCGCTCGATCTCCGGGAGCGTCATCGAGTCCTCGAGGAGCGAGAGCCTGTCGAACCCGACGGCCTCGAGGCCCACATCCTCGGTCAATGGGTGCTCGATCGCGTGCTCGACGGGCGGGATCAGGAAACGACCTATCAGCTCACCCGCGCCACTGGCAAGCTCGTCGCCGGTACACCCGGGCGGGTTCAGTTCGACGAATACTGGAGCCGTGCCAGCACCCTCGGGTCCGTCGTCATCGGGGAGCGAGGCGGAGGACGGGCCCGGCGGGTGGACGTCGATGTAGCGGTCGGGACGCGTCGAATCGAGGGAGGAGTCGACCGCGTCTGGCCCGGTGGTCGGGTGACGTTTGCGTATGGAGCGCGGCCCGCCCGCGCCGAGCTCGATCTCTGGATCCGTCACCTGGCGCTGGCCGGCAGCGGCGTCCCCCAAAGGAGCACGCTGGTGCGTCGGGCCGGCGACGGCGCAAAGGTGGAAATCGTTCGACTCGGCCCCATGGACCGCGAGCAGGCGCTGGAAAATCTCACCTGGTTGCTGGACATCTTTGATCGCGGCCAGCGAAAGCCGCTGTGTTTCTTCCCCCGCAGCTCGCGAATTTTTGCCGACAAGCTCATCGAGCTCCGCGATCGCGACAAGGCGCATCGAGCGGCGCGCACCGAGTTCGTCGGAGGCCGCGAAGAACACGCCGAATGGCGCGATCCATATTTTTCGCGGCTTTTTCCCGGAGAGGCGGCCCTGGGCGACGATTTTGCGACGCCGTCCTTCGCCGAGCTCTCCGCGGGGGTGTTCGGTCCCTTCTTGCTCCAGAGCGAGCGGGAGATCGTGTCGTGAACCGCCTCGACCCCACGAGTGTTCGCCTGGAAGGGCAGCTGGTGATCGAGGCGAGTGCTGGGACGGGCAAGACGCACACCATCACCACGTTGTTCTTGCGCCTGATCCTCGAACAAGAGCTCGACGTGGCCAGCATCTTGGTGGTCACGTTCACCAACGCGGCGACGGCGGAGCTTCGCGATCGAGTGCGCAAACGGCTCGTGAGCACGGCCCGCGCTCTCGAAGTCGGAGGAGACGACAGAGAGATCGCCGACATCATCAAGCGTGTCGGGGCGAAGCGTGCCACCCACCTGGTCCGCCGAGCGCTGTCGGACTTCGATCGCGCCAGCATTTCGACGATTCACGGGTTCTGTCAGCGAGCACTCGGCGACTTTGCTTTCGAGAGCAAGCTCTCGTTCGAGCGCGAGCTGGTCGTCGATCCCAGAACCCTGATGCGAGATCTGGTCGTCGATTTCTGGACCCGCGAGCTCAGTGATGCGAGCCGAGCCGAGGTATTCCATGCGACCCGGCACCTCAGCATCGACTCGCTGACGAGCCTCGCAACGCTGAGCGCAGGTTCGCCGGATCTCCAGGTTTTGCCCGTGCCCGAGCCCTCCGACCCGAAACCGGCGGTCGCCGAATACCTGTCGGCTCGGGACGCCGCCTGCACGATCTGGCAGGCGCAGCGGGACGAGATCGCGTCGGTCCTTTCCCGTGCGAGACTGCACCAGCGAAGCCATACCGACGAACGCATTCGTGAGTGGTTCGGGGAGATCGACACTTTCTTCGCGCGCTCCGACCCGACCCTCGGGGGTATCAGCGACGGAATCGAACGCCTGAGTTCGGAGGTGCTCGCCGGCGCAACGACGGGCGGTGGACGCCCGCCCACTCACGAATTCTTCCGTGCATGTCGCCGCCTCGTCGACGCACGACAGCACGCGTCGCAAGCGCTCGACGCCTGGATCCTGGAGCTCAATCACAAGCTGGTTCACTGGGCTCGCGAAGAGCTTCCGAAACGGAAACTCTCCGCGGGCGTCATGACGTTCGACGATCTTCTGTTGGAGCTCGACCGCGCTCTCGATGCACCCGGCGGCGATGCGCTCGCCACCCGGCTGGCGGAGCGCCACCCTGCCATTCTGGTCGACGAATTTCAGGACACGGATCCACTTCAATACCGGATCTTTCGCCGTATCCGCGCCACGAGCGGAGGCCTTCTGGTGCTGATTGGGGATCCGAAACAAGCCATCTATCGGTTTCGTGGCGCCGACGTATTTTCCGTATCTCGCCGCCGTACGAGACGCGGACGAGAGCGCATTCACCCTGAGCACCAGCTACCGCGCCGACCCTGCTCTCGTCAGTGCGCAAAACGAGCTCTTTTCCCGCCCGTCTCGACCGTTCATCGTGGAGGGCATCGAGTATGGTCCGGTCTCTGCCGAGCCCGGAAAGAAGGACTCCCTCACACGAGCCAATCGCCCCCTGCCCCCGTTCGAGATCGCGTTCTTGGAGCACGAGCAGGACATGGGCAAGCAGGGAAAGATCACCAAGAGCTGGGGAGGCTTGCCCGATCGGATCGCGGCGCATGTCTCCCGCTGGCTGGGCTCCAAGGCGAAAATCGCGGGACGCGAGGTGGGACCTGGGGATTTCGCGATTCTGACTCGCACCAACAAGCAAGCGGCCGAGCTCCAAGACGCGCTGGCGAAGCTCGGCGTGAAAGCCGTGCTTCTCGGAGACCGAAGCGTGCTCGAAACTCCCGAAGCAAACAACGTCGCGATCATGATGTCGGCGCTGGCGGAGCCAACCTCCGAGCGTGCGGTGGTGACGGCCCTCACGACGCCGCTGTTCGGACGCACCATCAACCAAACCGCCGAGCTTCGCGACGACGAGCCCGGCTGGGAACGTTGGATCGAGAGCTTTTCGCGCTGGCACGGGCTGTGGGAACGGCATGGCTTCATCCGCGCCTTTCGTACCTTGCTCCGCGAGGATGAGGTGGCCCGACGCTTGCTCTCCGAGCTCGGCGGAGAGCGCCGACTGACGAACGTGTTGCACCTCGCGGAGCTACTCCACCAGGTGGAATCCTCGGAGAAGCTGGGCATCGCTGGGCTGCGGCGCTGGTTCGACGATGCGCGAAGGGATCCGGGCCTTCGAGGCGGTGTGGCCCGCGATGAGCACCAACTACGCCTCGAGAGCGACGAGCGCGCCGTCAAGATCACGACGATGCACCAGAGCAAGGGGCTCGAGTACCCGATCGTCGTATGCACTCACCTCTGGAGCTCCATCGCCAGCCGTGACGTGCGCTATCACGACCCGGCGGACGGCTTTCGGGAAAAGCTCTATCTCGTTGCAGAAAAGCACTCCGCGGAGCGCGAGCTTTCCGAAGTCGAGGATCGCGCCGAAGACATGCGCCTCGCCTACGTGGCACTCACCCGCGCAAGGCACGCGGTGAGCGTGATCTGGGGAAAGTTTACGGGCGCGGAAAACTCCCCGCTGGCAACGCTTCTCCACGCCCCCGACCCCGGGTCGGGGGACGCTCGCCTCGGCTCGCAACGTGTTGCCGCCGGAAGCGCCAGCATGAAGCGCGATCTTCAGCGGCTCGCCTCTCTCGGGGAGGGACACATCAGTCTCGCTGAGCTTTCCGGCGCGCCCGGTCGTCCCATGAGCCCGAGCCCGGACGCGAAACCGTCGCTCTCGGCTCGAACGATCGCCCGCAAGGTGGAGCTCAGCTGGCGCGTCTCGAGCTTTTCGGCGCTCGCCGCCCATGGCGCGCCACTCAGCTTGCCCGCCGAGGTCGGCCGGGACGTCGACGAAGGAACTGCAACCGCGGCGCTCGAAGCCGACACGACCGAAGCGCAACCGGTTCTTTTGCACGGGTTTCCCCGGGGCGCGGCGGCGGGCGACGCGCTTCACGAAATCTTGGAACGCGTCGACTTCCAGAGGCTCGACGGGGAGCAAACCGGTCCCATCGTCGAGCGCGCACTCAGGCGGCACGCGATCGACGAGAGCTGGACGCCGACCGTGATCCAAGCGCTCGGGCGCGTGCTCGATACGCCACTCGATGAATCGAGAAGGCTCCGACTTTCGGAACGTCCCGCTGGAGCGCCGACTCGTGGAGCTCGAGTTCGCCTTCCCGGTTCGCCCGAGCGGTCGCTTCCTCGGGGCTTCCAATCTCGCCCGGGCGTTCGCCTCCGATCCCGAAAATCTGGATCCGAGCTACGAAAACGAGCTCGCAAACCTGGAGTTTGCTCCGCTTCGGGGATTTCTCCGGGGCTTCGTCAATCTCGTGTTCGAGGCGGAGGGTCGCTACTGGGTCGTCGATTACAAGTCGAACTTCTTGGGGACCGCCGCGCGCGATTACGCTCCGTCGCGCCTGACTCGGCCAATGGTCGAGCACCACTACTACCTCCAATACCACCTCTACACGTTGGCCCTGGACCGATACCTCCGTTCGAGGATCGCCGACTATCGCTACGAGCGCGACTTTGGCGGAGTGCTGTATCTGTTTCTTCGCGGCATGGACCCCTCTCACGAAAACGGCACCGGCGTGTTTCGCGACCGTCCGCCAAAGGCCCGAATCGCAGCGCTCGGCGAGCTCTTTTTCGGAGCTCTTTCGACATGAAGCGCATCACGCTGCTTCGAAAGCACGAGTACCTCGCCGCGATCGACTCGGAGCTGGCGCGGGTGCTCGCGCGGCTCGGTCCCGAGGAAGACAGCGACGTGCTCCTTGCAGCTGCCCTGGCGAGTCGAGGCATCCGCGAGGGCGACGTGTGTCTGGATCTCCGCGCGCTCGCCGCCAAACCCCTCGTGGACGAGGAGGGTGAGATCATCGCCGGCATCGCTCCACCGGAGCTCGAGCTCTGGAAATCCAAGCTCAGCGACTCGCCGCTGGTGAGCAACGGCGACCGACCGACACCACTGGTGCTCGACCCGAGCTCGCGACTCTACCTCGCCCGCTATCACCAGCACGAAACGGCACTCGCACTCCGCCTGCGGGAGCTCGCAGTGCCCGCCGAGATCCAATCCGACGATCTCCGAGGGGCGCTCCAGCGGGTCTTCGGTCCGACTCCAGTCCAGCCGGATGGGCAGCGCACGGCGGCGATGATCGCCGTGCTGCGGCGGCTGTGCGTCGTGTCGGGCGGACCGGGCACGGGAAAGACTTCGACCGTGGTGAAGATCCTCGCACTTCTGGTCGAGGCCGGCGCCCGGCGGATGCAAGCGCGTTTGCTCGCCCCGACCGGTAAGGCAGCGCAGCGCTTGTCGGAAGCGGTCCAGCGCGCAAAGGCGGAGCTCGATGTCGACGAGAAAATCAAGGAGGCCATCGTGGACGAGGCCTCGACGATCCATCGCGCCCTCGCCCTCCAGAGTCGTGCGCCGCACTCACCGGACAATCCGCTTCGCGCGGACGTGATCGTGGTCGACGAGTCCTCCATGGTGGACTTGCCCTTGATGCGCCGCTTGCTCGACGCCGTGCCAGTCGCAGCGCGCGTGGTTCTCCTCGGCGATGCGCACCAGCTGAGCTCCGTGGAAGCTGGCGCCGTATTCGGGGACATCTGCCGGGTGGGTCAGACCTCTGGATTCTCCCTGCCCTCTCGACTCGTTCGCTCGAGGTGTTCGGCGAACCCCTGCCCGAAGGCTCCGAAGCTTCGAGCCCCATCGCCGACTCGGTCGTCGAGCTCAGCAGGAGCTTCCGATTCGAATCCCCGGAGCGGCATCGGAGGGCTCGCCCGAGCCATCCACCAGGGACAAGTGCCTCGAGCGCTCGAGCTCGCACGCGCGGGCGGCGACTTGGATCTGCTCGAGCTCGGACTCGCCGAGCTCACTCCACGGCTCGCTCGATTGTTCGTCGACCGGTATTCGGCCTTGGTTCGGGCCAGCACGCCGACCGAAGCCTTCGCGGAGCTCGAGCGCTTTCGACTCTTGACCGCCCATCGCAAGGGCCTGCTGGGCGTCGAGCGACTGAACGCGCTAGCCGAGAAAGCTCTCGCCGAGGCCGGACTCATCAATCTCGATTCGGGTCGCTTCTACTCGGGCCGACCCGTCCTCGTGACACGAAACGACTACCAGGTCGGGCTGTTCAACGGCAACGTCGGCATCGTGCTGTCCATCGATGGTGTGTCTCGAGTCCACTTTCCCCGCGCCGAAGGCGGAGCCCGCGCGCTCGTTCCCTCCCGCCTCCCGGAGCACGAAACCGTGTTCGCGATGAGCATCCACAAGAGTCAGGGCTCCGAGTTCGACGAAGTCGCCGTGGTGCTGCCGGAACCGCGCTCGCCACTGTGCACCCGGGAGCTCCTGTACACCGCCGTCACCCGCGCCCGAAATCGGGTTCAGCTCTTCGGCAGCGCCGACAGTCTCGCTCAGGGCATCGGACGCCCAACCCGTCGCGCCTCGGGGCTCGAAGACTTGCTCTAGCTACCGGGGCTTTCGGAGAACGTCGAAACGAAATCGGGATTTACAGGGAGGCGGAAGTACGGAAGTTCAGGAATTTTTCTGAATTTTTGTGGGAGGGTTTCGGAAATATGTTGGAGCGCCGCAAAGTCTGAATTCGTGATCTTCTTCCGCCTTTCTGCCCTTCCTGTGAGACCTCCTAATTTCCTGGGCTTTCGAACCTGTTGCTCGACAACGTGAGGGGTCGGATAGACCCGGGGAGCGGCGCATGAAAGGATGATTGTCCCGTGAACACCCACGACGTGCTCGCGATATCGGGGCTCGAAACCGAGTGCGTCGTCGGCGTTTATCCCCACGAGCGAGGCGAGCCTCAACCACTCCGCGTCGATCTCGATCTCCATGTCGATACGGAGGGAGCGGGTCGAAGCGCCCGCCTCAGTCGCACCGTCGATTACGATCGCATGGCGCAGGAGATCGTATTTTTGCTGAAGAGCTGTCGCTTTGGATTGCTCGAAACCGCCGCCGTCGCACTGGCGAGCTACGTCCTGTCACCACCGGGGCCCGGCGAGCGTCGCGCCGGGGTGCTCGGAGTTCGTCTGAAGTTGATCAAGCCTCGAGCGTTGCCCCGAGGCGCTGAAGCCAGTCTCGAAATCCGCCGCGAGAGCAGTTGGGCTCGAACGGTGCGAGAAGATTCCGCGTTTGGGAGCGTCAACGTCGTGTTCGAATCCCGGGAGGCGAGCATCTTTCGCGTCAACATCGCGCCGCGACGACGAACGTCCATGCACCGCGACGTACGGGAGCACCAAGCGGGAAATGGTGCTGTCTCCCGGTCTCGTCGATGGGAACACGCCGCTGATTTCCGGCAGTGCGCGTCGGCTTGCGCCCAATTCGTCTCGCACCTACTCGAATCCAACCCGTCGCTGGCAATCCATTCTCTGCGTCCACTCGCCGATTTCGGCCCACGAGATCGTGTCGGTGGGCACGATCGACGCTCACGGCTAGGCGCCTGGGACCTGGCCATGGGCTTTCAGCAATCAGCAGTGATGGCTGATGACTGATGGCTGATAGTCGTCGCGTAGGGGGTGGAGCGCCACAGCTCGGTGTGTGGGTCAGCCACGGCCCCAACATCTTGTGGGGTGGGCTCTGTTTCGGCGAAAACGCCGCCCGAATCCAGTGATGTAGGTCCATGTCATCCATATCCCACGTTGTCCTTCCATTCTGCGACGACGGGTGAAAACGGGATTTCCATGGTCGGCTTTTTTGGGCAATGTCGCTTGCGGGGAGATCCGACACTGTGGCCCATTTCGACGCAACACCCGGAACGAGCGCGGCGCAAACAGTCGACACCTTCTCGCTCGCGGAGCCCCGCGAGCCCTGTCGACAGAAACCCCGGTCCCGAGCGCTGGAGCCGACACCTCTCTCGCGCGAGCAGAGGCGCTCGCGACGAAAGCGAGCCGTTCGGGCTCGTACAATCACCGTGAAGCGGCTCTCGCGCCGAGAGCTGGAGCTCGAACGCGAACGCTGGGCAGCCCTCGAGCACTTACGGCCAAAGACCCGGGACGACTGCGCCAACGGGCCGCGGCCGTGCCCCCACGTTTCCTGCCGTCACCACCTGTACCTCGACGTTTCTCCAAAGACTGGCGCAATCAAGCTGAACTTCCCCGACCTCGAGGTGTGGGAGATGGCCATCTCGTGTGCTCTCGATGTCGCGGACTCTGGAGGCGCGACCCTGGAGGACGTCGGTGCAATCCTGAATTTGACGCGGGAACGCATTCGACAGCTGGAGCTGAAAGCGCTGTCCCGCCTCGAAGCGGTCAAGGACATGCGGGCGTTGCGCGAGCTGGTCGATCCGAACTGGGAGCCCTGAAATCGTGCCACGCGGGGCAATCTGCCTCTTCGGAATCGTTGCTCTCGTCGTCGCCTGCCACGCATCGGACGGCCCCACTCATCCGACGGCGGTCGTGGAGGTGCCGAAGGCGGAATCGAACCGAGCCGACCGAGCCCTCCGACGCAGGAGTCGAAAGCGATGCCGCCCCAGATCTCGCCGCACCCTTCGACCGGCTGGGGTCACCCTGCGGGGCGCCATCGGCCGAAGTCTTGTGCGACTTTCGCCGACGCGTGAGCGGTGTGTTCGCGAACGTCGGATTCGATGAGCAGCGCTTGCCGGTCTCTCATGCGACGACCATCACTCACGAATCATCGCTCGAGACGCCTCCGGGTCGCTCGCTCGAGATCGGAGTGCTCGGACGACTGCTCGCCATCCTATTCGTCAGCTGCGCTCGCTGCGAGCGACCGACGGGTTTCGTGTTCGTCGGAGATCTCGATCGGCTGAGCGACGCGGATCTTGCGGCCGTCCAGCAGCGGATCGGGCTTCCTCCGGATCTCGGACCGCTTCGTCGCGTGGACGACTGGCGCCACGCATACCCAAAGCGCTAGGGCCCCACGCCACTCACGCTTCGGCAATGCGCTTGGCGAGCCGGCGCATCCCGGCGAGCCAGCGATCGGGATCGGTGGCCTTGCGCTGGACGAACTCGCGTACTTCCGGATGGGGAAGAATGAGGAAACGCTCGGCTGCGAGTCCCTCGATGACGTGATTGGCCACGATTTCCGGCTCGATCGCAGCATCGAGTAGGAACCGGGGGCCGCTCGTCTCGTTCAACATTCCCGTACGCACTCCCTGGGGGCAAAGCACGCTGACGCGGATCCCGCGGTCGCCGTAGGTCACGCTCAGCCACTCGGCCAATGCGACGGCCATGTGCTTGCTCACCGTGTAGGGCACCGAACCAATCTGGGTGAGCAATCCTGCCGCGCTCGCAGTCGACAGCAGATAGCCTTCGCCGCGGGCGAGCATCGACGGCATCAGCGCGCGCGCAGCCCACAAGTGCGCCATGAAGTTCACGTCGATGGAGAAGAAGAGCCCGTCGTCGGGACCCTCGATCCCCCCTTCGATCGCGATGCCGGCGTTGGAGCAAAACAGGTCGATGGCCCCGCAGTCGTCGAGCGTCGAGGCCACCGAACGTCGTACGTCCGCTTCCTGCCCGACGTCGGTCGTCACAGCGACGGCGACCGCGCCAATCTCCGTTGCAACGCTCGCCGCCCCCTCGGCGCTCACGTCTGCCACGACGACGCGCCGCGCTCCCTCGGCGGCAAAGCGCCGGCAGAGCGCACGCCCAATCCCACTGGCGCCACCGGTCACTACGACCACTCGGTCAGCGAGCTCCATCGCGTCCTCACAAATCGAAGTAGAAATCTGCTCAAACATCACCGTGAGTACGTCCGTCCCCACGTTCGTGCTCGGCATGCGCAAGCGGCCACCGAGGTCGCCGAGAGTTCCTCCCCGGGATTCGAGGGTGTAACCGGCGAAAAAACCCAGGATGAAGTCGTCGTTGTCGAAGTCACGCCACACCAAAGCGGCTTCCGGGCCCAAGGTCACCTGCGAGAAGCTGATGGGGATCTGCAACGGCACGACGAGATCGGGGTCGTTACCTGGGACGAAGCTCGGGTCGTTGCCCGGACCGATGCCAGGTCCTCGTTGGAGGTCGTGCAGGATGAATGGCCCCGTGTCGATCCGGACCGAATCGCCCAGGTGAAACGCCAATGGCAAGCCCGCGGTCAACGTCATCCCGCGCTCGAACGGCACGGTGAGCTCGCCATAAATCCCGAGCTCGAAGTCCTTTCCGAGCAGCCGGTACAGCGCGTACACGCTCGGATCCGCAAAGTCACGAACGGGATCCAGCTGCAACTTGATGAGGTGAGCCCCGAGCTCGAAGTCGTCGCTGAATCCAATGGCAAGACCGAGATTCGCGCGGGTCGTCGACCCTCCCCCGCGAACGAAGGTCGTCTCCACGAGCCCGCTAGGGAGCGGCCAGTACGGCCCATCGTCGAGACGCAGAGAATCGGAGGGAAGCGTCATCGCACGGCGTGCGACATGGACGGGCACTCGTCGACTCGCTGCGCGAACGGAAATGGGAAGCGCGCACAGAATGCTCCAGGTGAGGGCGGCGCAGGCATTTCGTGAGAAAAATCGGCCTGGGGAACGCATCGGATCCGACTCTACACGCCCAGGGCCGTGTTACCCACACTCCCAGGCCAAGGGAGCTCCCTTGCACACACAGACGGCTTTGCCGAGCGGGCACTGGACCGCTTGACCACTGCAGGGCGCGGTCGTCGACGCCAATGGGCAAGTCTCACATCCCCAGGTGTTTTCGTCACAGGCGCAAATGGCGGCGCCATAGGAGCACTGGCTGCCCCCACTCCCAGTGCAGCTCGACGCTTGGGGTGGCTTCGTGTCGGGGCAATCGCCGCAACTCCATTTGTCGTCGTAGCAAATGCAGTGCGTGCCAGCGTACTTGCACACCTGGCCCGAGGTACAAGCCGAATTGGTCACGGGAAGGTTTACCGGGCAGCTCCCGCCGCCACCCGTTCCGCCCGTCGCACCCGTTCCGCCCGTCGCACCCGTTCCGCCCGTCGCACCCGTTCCGCCAGTGGCGCCCGTTCCGCCCGTCGCACCCGTTCCACCGGCCGCACCCGTTCCGCCCGTTCCGCCCGTCGCACCCGTTCCGCCGGTCGCACCCGTTCCGCCCATTCCGCTGATTGCGCCCGTCCCGCCATTCGACGATCCCGAGGCGCCTCCAGTGGTCACGCCCCCCGAGCCGCCACCGGCGGTCTGACCGGCGAGACCCCCGGATCCGGAAGCGCCGTTGTCGTACTCGTCGAGAGAGCGCGCCGAGCAGGCCGCTCCGAGAGCAACCAACGAGATCAGCGCAAAGCGGATCTTTCCGGTCAAAGGCATTCGGTCTTCAAATGCTTCACACCCTGCTTGTCGAAATCGTAGGGCGGATTGCAGTTCGTCGAGCGCTTGGTGGGCTTGACTGGCGCCCACGGGGACGTTCGAATAATCTCGGCTGGTCGCTTGGTGGCGACGGGGGTTGGAGCGGCGGATGGCTCAGCAGACGCGGACGCAGACGCAGACGCTGTCGGCTCCGGCGTCGTCGCGCTCGGCGCGACGGACGGAGTTTCCGCGGGTTTGGTGGTTTCTTCGCTGGGTGGAGCCACCGCTGCCGGCACAACAGGTGCGGGAGCGGGTGTATCTGGAATCATCGCATAGATGAGCAGCCCCACGACCAACACGCCCAGCGCGGCATACAAGGCCATCGCTCCAGAGCCTCGCCAAATCGGTGCGGGCGGCGCCCAAGTCTGGGCGGTTCCCACCGCCGTGTGGGAAGGCTCTGACGTTTCTCGCTTGATTGCCTCGGCAACCTCGGGCGACGACGTTCAATCGCTGACGCCGTCGCCGCCCACGACGCGCCGAAGCACGTTGGACGCGCTCGTGTGCGATGTCTCGGAGGGACCCCCGTCATCGGAGCTGCCAACCAAGCTTCGCGATTGGCCTTCCACTGCGGCGAGCTGCCGCGCCCGCTCCCCGAGGGTGTTGGAAGCCAGTTTTTCCACCCAAGCCGCAACCTGGCGCACAGTCGCCGGTCGCGCGGCTTCCTCGAGTGCCTCTCCCATGAGCAGCGCCGACGTATAGCGCTCGCTTCTCGACACAGCGAGTCCACGCATCACGACCGCGTCGAGGGCCGGGGTCACTTCCGGCGCGTATTTCGAAGGTGGCTCGTGCGCTCCCTCCAGAATCGCGTCGGCAATCTTCCATTCGTTCTCGTCGTCGAACAGCCGTCGTCCCGTCAGGGATTCCCACAACACGACCGAAGTTGCGTAGATATCGGCTGCGCGGTCGATGTCACCGCGCTTGAGCTGCTCCGGCGCCATATAGCGGATCTTGCCCTTGAGCTGCCCGTCCTTCGTCTCTTGCAAGCGACCCGCTGCTTTGGCCACTCCGAAGTCGAGGACTCTCGCGCTCCCGTCGACGCCCACGATGATGTTCTGGGGAGATACGTCTCGATGGATGATCAGAAGGGGCTCGCCCGCTTCACTGGTCGCCTCGTGTGCCGCGTGCAAGCCGTGGAGGACTCCAGTCACGAGAGCGGACGCGATTTCCGGCGGCACTCGCATGTTGTTGTGGCGCAGTTTGCGGAGAAGTCGCGACAGAGCTTCACCGTGAACGTATTCCATCACCACCAAGAGCTCGCCCCCGAGGGCGACAACGTCGAGGGTCGAAACCACGTTCGGATGCCGGATCCGCGCGGCAAGACGAGCTTCATCCAGCAGCATGGAGACGAATTCCGGGTCTCGCGCCAGGTGTGCGTGGAGACGCTTGATCGCAACCGTCCGCGAGAACCCAGCTTGGCCGAGCAAACGACCGAGGTGGACGCTTGCCATGCCCCCTGCCGCGATCTGCGCGTAGAGGGCGTATCGCCCAACGATGCGCGGCCCTTCACCAAGGGCTTCGGGTTCCGCCACTGAGTCCGACACCTGGATCGTACTAGAATCGCGCATTTCTCCGGGTCCATGCAACCATGGGCCCGAAAACACGTGTAAGTTCGTGTGGGAGAACCCCTCGATGGCCGAGGGATCTCACCGCAACGGATCCAGCCCAGCCCCGGATCTGGCAGAGTCGAAACCGACAATGATCGTCCAAAGAGCTTTGGGTGCTTTCCTCGTGGCGTGCGTCTTGTCGGCGCCGCGCATCGCGCAAGCCGAGGAGACGAAGGAAGCGTGCGTGGCAGCCCACTCCGATTCCCAGGGTCTGCGCACCCAGGGGAAGCTGCTCGAGGCAAAGGAAAAGCTCCTTCTATGTACGCGCCCCGAATGTCCGGGGATCGCCCGGAGCGACTGCAACAAGTGGCTCACCGAGATCCAGGACGAGATCCCGTCGCTCATAGTGATCGCGAAGGACCCCGACAAGAACGACGTTACCTCCGTTCGGGTAATCTCCGACGGCAAGGTGATCGCAGAAGAGCTCACCGCCGAGCCCATCTACATGGACCCGGGAAAGCACTCACTGCGCTTCGAGCACGCGGGGTCCAAAGCGCTCGAGCGACAACTGCTGTTGCGCGTCGGCGAGCGGAACCGTCGCGTCGAAATCCAACTCGTCCCCGACGACGCGGTCGCCGAACCGGTGGCCTCGACGCCAGCGACGCCCGACAGCCCAGAGCGTGCGGACGAAGGGAGCTCCATCCCGGCCGCGACCTGGATTCTGGGCGGAGTGGGTGTGGTCGGACTGGCGGGGTTCACGTACTTCGCACTGGATGGCAGCTCGAAAGAGTCGGACCTCGACGCCTGCAAACCCAACTGCGCCCACGATGACGTGCAATCTGCCCACCGTAGCTATCTGATTGGCGATATTTCCCTGGGTGTTGGTGTTGCGGCACTCGTCGGGGCCGCCTATTTCTACTTCGACGGCCGCGGCAGCAAGACGACGGGCCCAACCGCGCTCCGGCTGCAGTGGATTCCGACGCGCCACGGCTCGCAGGCATCCGCAACCCTTTCATTTTTCTGACCGCAGAGCGCGCGCACGACCGCAGCTCCCTGGTGGGAGATGCCGATGGCAATGGAGCCGTCGAGCTAGCGAGTGCCGAAGGCGGCTTCGACTTCCGCCATGATCTGGCGGGCGCGCGCGAGTCCGAGCTCGGCGATGGCGAGCCTGGAATCCTGCTCGGCCCCTGCGCCGCTGCGCTTTCCCACTCGACCAGGACCGCGGCGGCGCGCCTTTGCTTTGTCGCTCGAGCGAATCACGTAGACGTAGCGTTCGGTCAACTTGATGCCACGTTTCTTGGCAGCGTTGACCACGTCCTTCGCTGGCGTGCCGGGAGCCATATTACGCACGAACTCGGACTTGTTGACTGCCCCCTTGCGCTTTCTACTAGCCATGACCTCGAAGTCTAGGCGGGCCCGTTCTGTTTCACACCGTGAAAAAAGTCGGGGCTCGTGAAAAAGAAATCCGGCTTGGTCGTTTCCGTCCACCCGTTGGTCGGATCCGACCAATTCGGTGACCATGTTGGCCGGCCAAACATCGAGATTTCAATGAGTTAGCCTTGCACCCAATGCAGGCATGAAACCTGCCACGTGTCCGACATGCCTCGCGGATTGCGGGTTTCACGCCGTCCCGCTCCCCTACCACGGCACGTTCGCATCGTGCTCGAGCGGCGGGAGCTTCGAACGATTCAGGACGCGTACGATGTCGGTCGCGCCCTGGTGGAAGGATTCCATGGCGGCGATGAGGCGGCGTTTCGCTCTCGCAAGCGGAGCCAGCACCCCCTGCGGGAGATCGTGGAGCAACTGGGCGGACGACCGAGTATCGCGACTTTGTGGCGCGCCGCATCGGTCTATGTGCTGGCCGAGCGTTGGCCCGCGCTGCTCCAAGCCGAGCACCTGAGGCTGTCGCACGTGTATTCCGTGCTCGATCTCGCACCCCGACAACAAGTCCGCTTGCTCGACCAGGCGGAGCGCAAGCACTGGAGCCGACAACTTTTGCTCTCGAAGGCAACTCGGCACAAGCGGCGCCGGAGGAGCGCGCCTCATCGTGCCGACACCGCGGCCGGACTCCGTTCCACCCTGTCCAAGGTGGGAAAAGTACTCATTCCCAGTCGAAGTTCGCTGCCTCCAGGCTCTGCGCCGGAGGTCGCGTCGTTACTCCGAGTCGCGCGCAAACGTCTCGATCGCGTCACCACTTGGCTTGCCGATCAGTCCTGATTGTTTCGCCTGTCGATTCCGAAACATTCGCGATAGCTTCCGGTCATGAAATTCGGGGCTCGGAACACCATCGTAGGCAAGGTCATCGGGATCAAGCGCGGTTCCCTCATGTGTCAGGTGGACGTCGCCATCGGGGGTGGCGCGCGCATGTCCTCGGTCATGACCCTCGATTCGTTGAAGGATCTCGGTCTGAAGAAAGGCTCCTCCGTGACGGTCGTCGTGAAGGCGGTCAACGTGCTGCTCGCAAACCGCTGATCGCTTCGCGCAAATCGGCCCGGATGATGGGCGGTGTGGCGCCCGCTAGCCCTCGGCCCTTCAGCGCGAACGAGACAAGCCCGGGGAAAGATCGGGCCCCGTGTGCCACCCGCCCGCGCCGCTGTCCGAAGCGACTTTCCCGAGAGAAATCCCCGCGATGGCCAGAAGCAAAGGCGCGATGGTAGGATTCCAAGCTGGCCCGTTCCGGGCTGCGCCTCGGCATGGACGGAAAGAAGCTCCCCGGCCCTTCTCGGCCCAAACCGCCCCCACATCCGAGCCGGGCGAAGGGCCCGCGCGAAGCGCAAGGCGCGGCCGTAGCCGGTGAGCAAGAAACTCTCCTGGCGCCGAAGCTGAGCGGGAGTGCCACCCACGAACGGGTCAAGCGCATCGACGCGCCGGATGACGCGCTGACGGACGCACCAATGAGTCGCCGGCCGGATCGCTACATTGGCACGGTGATCGACGGTCGCTACGTCGTCGAGGAAGTGATCGGCGAGGGCGGCATGGGCGTCGTCTACAAGTGTCGCCGGAAGGTCTTCGACCGAAGCGTCGCCGTGAAGATCCTGCGCTCGGATCTGGCACGAAATGCCGAGGTGACCGAACGGTTTGCAACGGAGGCCAAAGCGGCCTCGGCCATCGGCAACCCCCACATCGTGGACGTGTTCGATTTTGGCGCTCTTCCGGACGGCTCCACCTATTTCGCGATGGAGTACCTGGTGGGGGACACCTTGGGCGGCCTGCTTCAGAGCGAGACCCTGGTCGGCAGCGATCGGGTCGTGCCGATCGGCCGCCAGATGGCGGAAGGTCTGGCCGCAGCGCACAAAGAAGGCATCGTTCACCGGGATCTCAAGCCCGAAAACGTCTTCATCACCGATCGAGACGGAAAGGATTTCGTCAAGATCCTCGATTTCGGCATCGCAAAGGTCGTGGGGCTGGAGAGCAAGATCACTCGCGCCGGTGCCGTGTTTGGCACCCCTCACTACATGTCACCGGAGCAGTGTCGCGGAGGCACGGTCGATCACCGCAGCAACGTCTATGCGCTCGGAGTGCTGCTGTACGAGATGGCCACTGGCCACGTCCCGTTCGACGCCGAAAACCCCCTCGCGATCTTGTCGATGCATCTCAACGATCCGCCGAGGCGCTTCGCGTCGTTCGAGTCTCCCGTCGCGGTTCCTCTAGGTCTCGAACTGGTGGTCCTCAAGTGCCTCGCCAAATCTCCCGAAGATCGCTTTCAGTCGATGGCGGACGTTGCGAATGCACTCGCAGCGGTCGAGCGCGGAGAGGCACCGGAGTTCGAAATTCACATCAGCGTGGCTCCTCCGGACGAGCCAGCGCCCGCCCTCGACGTGGATCGCCCGTCGTTCGTGGACGCGCCACCACCCTCGGCACCGCCCAACTCTCCGGTCTCGGCCGCGCGAGCCTCGGTCGTGACTCCGGCCATCGTCGTGGCGCCCGCTCAAACCTCGAGGAACCTCGAGCTCGATCTGGCGGCGGACGAAGCCGCTCGTGAGCTCGAGCGCTCGTATCGCAGTCGCCGATGGCCCATCGTCGTCATCGTGTCCGTGCTCGCTCTCGCCGCCATCGGGGGCAGCTGGCTCATGTCGTCGATGCAGGTCCCAATGGCAGGCGAAGCGATCCAGGCTGGCCGCCCCGTCATTCTTCAGCAGACGGTGGAGCGACAGAACCCCGAGAGCACGGCTTCCGAAGTCTCGGTGGCGCTCGTGCTCTCCCCGATCGACGCGCACGTATCCCGCAACGGTCACGACCTCGGCAAGATGCCCATTCAGATCCCCGTCAAGCAGACGGAACCGGTCGAGATCGAGGTGACGCGTGACGGCTACTGGTCCCGCAAAGTGACGTTGGACGGCAAGCGGCACGCGGTCACGGTTCGACTGGCACCGATTCAGGCGGGAGCGCGTCCCCCAGCGAGTGGCAAGAGCGCGAAGTCCGCTGCGGGGGCACCGCCGGCAGCCCCCGAGGAGGACATGCCCGTGGAAGAGGACCAGACGGAGTAGTCAATCGCGACGAAACGTTCGTTGATCGCGATCCTTCACGACTCCTGGGAATGCCAACGCACGTCCGTGCATCACGACGTACACTCCGGGCGCGAGTAAGCGCAGCGCCAAGAGCGCTTCGGTGACGTTCTGAAGCGCGTCGGTATCGCGGAACTCGTAGGGCCGCATGGCACCCGTGAGGACCACTGGGATCGAAAGACCCGAGAGATGCCGACTCAAGTGCTCTCCGGTTTCCGCCAACGTGTCCGTGCCGTGAATGACCAGAACCCCGTCGTGCGACGATAGCGCGTCACGAACCGCTTCGAGAATCGTATCGCGATCCTCGGCGGTCATCTCCAGGGAGTCCTTGCTCATCACCGGCACGTGATTCGTCTCGAGCTTTGGTAAGCGGAGGGCGTCGAGAATGACCTCCAGCACCGAGTGGACGTTGCGCAGACTACCGTCGGTTTCGTCGTACGTTTTTTCGATCGTGCCGCCCGTCGTCAGGATGGCGATGCGATACGGACCTTCTGGCTGCATGGCTATTTCACCTGATGGGGCCGTTCAGGGCTTGGCGCCAGGACCGTAGCGACCGCCACGCTTTTCGTTGGGATCAGCGTCCTTGGCGTTCGGCCCGAGAAGAGTGCCGCACATCGTCTTGCACTCGATGTCCTTGGGAGAGCACGTGCACTTACCCTGCTTCTTGAGCTCGAGCTTTTGCTTCATTTGATCGACGGTAAAGCCGGCGATCCTCTCGACCTTCTGGATGTCCCAGCCCTTTTTCTTTTGCATGGGGGTCCGGGGATCGGTCGCCTTTCCGTCGGGCTCGGCGCAACAGCGAAAGCTGAGGAAGTAGTAATAAAAGCCCTCGTCGTGGGTATAGACCTTCGGCCGACACTGGTTTCGCACACCTTCGTACCAGGGTCCGCCGGTGTGCACGCTGTCGAACTTGCCGCGAAAGTCGTGACTCGTGTAGTGCTCGCTGGCGACGACTTCGTCGGTGTTTCCTGGCATGTCCGCGACGCCGTAGTCGCTGATGCACTTCGGCTGGCTTCCGCTCCGAACTCCCTTCCAGAGACGAGCGAGCTCCGTCGGGTCGCGCTTGGCGACCTTCGACATGTCCGGCCCGTCCCAGAGGTGGTCCCCGTTGCACTCGTTCGGATCGCGCACGTATCCCTGGGGGAACGGCTTCATTTCCGGACCCTCGCAGGCCATGTTCCATTCACTTTCGGTGCACATTCGCTTCCCAACCGCAGCGCACTTGAGTTGTGCCTGGTTGAAGCGATTCATCACCTCGGGACGCTCACCTTTGACGTTCGGCCACTCGTAGGTATCGATGCAAAAGCGTTTCTTGCTTTTCGTGCCAACGCAAGTGCTCTTCGGCTCGAATTCTTCGCACACGCGTTTCTTGTTCCATTTGGCGTACCATTCGCGTTTGCAGGTGTAGTCAACGTCGCTGCAGTAGTCGCCAGCCACGAGCTTCATGTCGGAAGGACATGCGCCCGAGTCCTCACCGGGCGGCGGCCCCGCATCGGGCGGCGCGCTCGCCACTGGACCGGCGTCCGCCGTGGCCGCGACGGGAGACATCGTGGACGCGGGTGGGGCCGGCGTCGGCGTAGGAGAGGGAACGGCTTCGGGCGGAGACGCGGCAGCGCACGCCACGAACAGGACGACGGAAATCGGCAGGAGAATGCGCATCGCGCCCCTTTTCGGACGAATTTCGGGGCATGGGAAGCGCGTTCTCGGACCCGCGGAAAAAAGCCCGATCGAGCCCGGCACTTCGCTTCTCGCCGGACGCGCGAGACGCCGTCGCCCGCTGCGCCGTTCTGGGCCTGGCTGCTGTCGTCATTGCTTCGCCGTCGTGGCTGGATGGTCGCACGGGCATCGCACTCGGGCGCGCCTACGAACGATCCCGACGGCACAGTCTCGGCAGCGACAACATGATCACTGGGGTCGCCCCTGAGCGATCCAGGTCTCGACGAGCTGGATGTCCTTTGCCGGTATCGGTGGGAGTCCGATGGGCATTCCACGGATGTCCGGATTCGGCTTGCCCAGCACCTCTTCGGAGTGCCGAGCCCAGAGCGCCGCGACCAGCCGAGGCGTACCGTCCGGCATCTTGGAAAATACGCTGACCCGCTCTCCCGTCTTCTTGTCGAAAACGCCGGTCGAGATCCCACGATAGCTCGAGAGGTCGAGTCCTCGAGGCTTGAAGCCGAACCCGCCCGTGTTCCCAGGGCCACCGTCACCCCGCGCCGTATCGGGATCGGTGTGACAATGCCGGCAGGTCTTGTGGAGCACGTGCTCGTCGACCTCGGCATACTTCACGCTGCGATCGAGCGGCTTCAGGTGCTCGGGCATCGAGACCTTGGTGTCTTCGAGGGGCGCCGTCAGGATGTACGCTGCTGCGTCACGAGCCTCGGGTTCGGTCAGCGCGAGATTCGGCATGCGCGTACCCTTCTTCACCGAAGGAGGATCGAGCAGCCACGCGACCAATCGCTCGGGCGACCAGCGTTCGCGTGCAAACCGCAAATCGGGCGCCAGGTTGATCGCACGATAAGCGTCTCCTTCCGCCTTGGGATCCGGCTTGTCCGGCAGCGTGGGCACGCCACTCATCGTGTGGCACGTCCCGCAGGTCTTCGTCTCGAGCACCGTGCGACCCCGCGCTGCGTCGCCGAGCTTCACGCTGGGCGGGAGCTTTTCTTCGGTTCGGGTGAGATACGCGGCGATGTCGGCGGCTTCTTGGGCGCTGACCTCGAGCCGGGGCATCGTCGAGAGCATGTTGGGACGAAGGTCCTTGGGGGCCTGCAAGTACCCAGCGACCCATTCGGGCTTGAAGCGTTTGCCAACCGACTCCAGGGACGGAATGTCCCAGTAGTGGACCACCGTCTTCTTCCATTTCGCGAGCTTGTCCGGTGGCGCCTTGAACTTGTTGTCCAAGATGTCCTGGTGACAATGCACGCAGTGCTTTTCCAACGGCATGGCGGCGAGGCCGGTCCCGTCGTGGCAACGATTGCATTCGAATCGTTCCACCAGGGACCGACCACGCTCGGCGTTGCCCGCGAGTCGGTTCTGGGCGGCGGTCGTAGGAGAAGCGCTCGCGATTTCGGACGCCGAATCCCGAGGTGCCGACGAGGACTCGGGTCGAGTCTCGTTTCCTCCGCTGTGCTTGTCGCAGCCCCCACTCATCGCGAGGACTGCGCAAACAACGAGCCACCTCGGGGTTTCCATGGCTCACTTAGCAGCAGGGGAGAAAGTCGCTGTCAACCCTGGACGCTGCAGACGCTCGTGCCTTTGGACATCTCGGTGCAGCGTTGGAGCGCCACCTTTTGTCCAGCGCTGTCACCAGCTTGGCTGCGGAGCTTCGCCAATGTTGCGTAGCCTTCCGGCGTCGCAATTAGATCCTTCTTGGCGAGCTTTTCCAGAATGTCCTTGGCTTCCGCCTTGCCGGAGTCGACGTGCGCAAGAGCCTCGGCGAGATCGGTCTTCGTCGCCGGATCGTCCTTCTTCGCGTCACTCATCGCGCGAAGCGAGGAAACCGACCATTCGAGGTTCTTGGCGCGGGCCTTGTCGGTCGTGCCGAGCCAGGTTCCCTGGGCGTAGTCGGGGACCTGATTTCCCACGCGAAGCGCTCCGTCACCGCGGGCCTCGGCAAGCGCGAGGATCCGCACCGCGCGAGCGACGAGAGCGCTCTTGTCGGCCTTCAGGCTCTTGATATGGGGCATCACACGAATGACCGTGGCCGCCGCATCGAGCTCCTTGCCCTTTTCGAGTTGCTCTTCCGCCATGGCGATGCCCTGGGGTCGCGCATCGACTTCCATGGCCGGCACCCACTCACCACCGCACGCCTCTGCGCTGCGGGGAGCCGCTCCGAATGCCGCCGCTGCCGCCACACCTACCGAAAGCCACCGAGCAACAATCTTTTTCATGACCTTTTTCCTCCTACGACCTCGACCACGGTTCGATCCCCGAAGCTGCCTGGGACCTCTCCCCATCGCGCAACATCGATCGAATGTGACCGCCGTTCTTCGATGAGGTTCCCAGCAAGCGCCGGACCACTGACAAAACGCGGAAATGCCGCGGATCTTTCACTCCGCCCGTGTCGACCGGCACACACCCATGTGGGCCACCCGAGCGGAGGGGAAGATTGCGAGACACCGGCCGTAGGACGCCCCTCGCCTCCTCTCGCTTGGGCGGCTGAGGCGACCTGCAGCGTTTTTATGGTGAACGCCAAGCCAGGATGAGCACGCCAAAGGAATCTTGGTAACCATTACCCGGTGGGGCTAGCGGCGTGGCAGCAGCGAAAGCCAGCCTCGTATCCGTAGTCGTACTCTTTGTGAAAGGTCACGGTGGGCCGACAACGATTGCGTACCGGTCCCCACCACCCCCCTTTGAGCCCGCTGCGATTGGGTGGCTTCTTGCCGGGTAGCTCGACCCACTCGTTCACGTTGCCATTGAGGTCGATGACACCGGCCCAAGACACACAGGTCAGGGTCGATCCGATCGCGTGACGCTGGTCGAGCCGTTCGATCTCTGCCTTGCACCAGTCGGTCGCGAGGCACTGGTCATAGGTGTAGAGGCGCCTCGAGTGGTCGGGGCGCACGTACGGCTTGTCGATGTTGCACTGGGTCGGATCTCGATCGAACCCGTAAACGTGAGGCAGCATCTCCGGCCCTTCGCACGCAAAATTGAATTCGTCCTCGGTGCAAAGCCGCTTGCTCACCTTCTCACACATGGCCTTCGCTTCGAGCCACGAAGTGAGAATGCGCGGCAGCTCGCCGAGCTTGTTCGGCCACTCGAATTTGTCCATGCAAAAGTCGAGCGGAACTCGATCCTTGACGAAGCAGCGTGAGGGTTTTTCGTAGTGCAGGCAGCGCTCGCTCACGTTCTTGTCGTCTTTGTTCTGTTCGTATTCCTGATGATGCTCGCGGCAGTTCTCGATGACCACTGGACAGTACTGTCCGGTGACTCGAATCATTCCGTCCGGGCAGCCCTCCGTGCGTCCCACCGCTGGCCCTGCGTCCACGGGTACGCTCGGCACAACTCCGGCGCTTGGAGCCGAAGCGCTGGCGAGCGCTTCGTTCCCCGATGTCGCGATCGGCACGGCACTCGCAGTTGGCTTGGGTTTTCCGTCCTCACGATGACAGCTCGTCACCGCAGCGAGGGCCACGACGACTCCTGCCATCCGCCGGGAAACGATCACCGCGCGACTCTAGGCCACGGCCCGGAGTCGGGCAATTCGAGCAAAAAGTCGCCATCGACGGCCCGGGGCTTAAGCCGAGCCGCCGAGTGTTCTATGAGTGTCTCGCCTGGCATTACTCGGGCAACGGAGGTTCGTCACATGGTCGACACGAGCGTGAGCTTCATGCGGTCCCTGTGCATGGGTGTGATCGAAGAGCAGGCGATTCTGCCGTTTCCAACGATCCCACCCGAACAGCGCGAGACTCTCCACACCGTCATCGACTCCCTCAAGCAACTCCTCGGGGGACGCGCCGAGGATTTTCGCAAGTGGGACCGCGCCGGGGAGATCCCCAGGGACTTCGTCGAGGAGCTCCGACAGTTTGGTCTGTTCGGTTTGGTGATCCCCGAGGAGCACGGCGGCATGGGCTTCAAGAGCGCCGCGTACTCCCGAACGCTCCAGGAAGTCGCCAAGTACGACGCGTCCGTCGCCGTGACGGTGGGAGCGCACAGCTCGATTGGAATGCGGGGGCTGTTGCTCTACGGCACCGACGAACAACGGAAGCTCTACCTGCCGAAGCTCGCCACCGGTGAAATGATCGCTGCATTTTGTTTGACCGAACCCGGAGCGGGATCGGACGCGGCTGCGATCAAGACGACGGCGGTCCGCGAAGGAGCCGACTGGGTTCTCAGCGGCAACAAGCTGTGGATCACCAACGGCGGAATCGCGGACTTTTTCACCGTCTTTGCCCGAACGAGTGAAGCCGGCGGACGACCTCATCTCACGGCGTTCATCGTGACTCGGGACATGCCGGGCGTGAGCGTTGGGCCCCACGAAGACAAGATGGGCATCCGCGCGAGCTCCACCACCACGGTACATCTCGACAACGTGCGCGTAACGGAGCAGCACGTGCTCGGGCCCATCGACAAGGGTTTCAAGGTGGCGATGACCATCCTGAACAGCGGACGGACGGGGCTCGGCGGCGGCGCGATCGGTGGAATGAAAAAGCTGATCGAGCTTTCCACCCAATACGCCAGCGACCGCAAGACCTTCGGAGAGCCCATCAAGAGCTACGGTTTGATCAAGCTCAAGGTGGGGCAGATGGTGGTCGACTGCTACGCGACGGAAGCAGCCGTCGACATGGTCGCCAGCCTGATCGACAGCGGATACGAGGATTACGCGGTGGAGGCAGCGATCAGCAAGGTGTTCGCGAGCGAGGCGCTCTGGCACAGCGCAGACGAAGCGCTGCAGATCGCCGGCGGAAACGGCTACATGTGCGAGTATCCCTACGAGCGAATGGTGCGCGATTCGCGCATCAATCGCATCTTCGAGGGAACGAACGAGATTTTGCGACTCTTCATCGCCCTGTCTGCGATGAACGACGTGGGGAGTCAGCTCAAGGAACTTTCCTCGAGCGTTCGCGGGATCTTCGACGAACCGATCAAGGGATTCGGCGTGTTGCGCTTGTACGCGCTGAAGCACGCTTCGCTGGTCACGGGCCTGCCCCGCGCCAAGAGCCGCTTCACGCAGCTGGATCCGGCGCTGCACGAACCGGCGACGATTTTCGAGAACTCGACTCGCCGCTTGGCAGCCGCCGTCGACCGCATCTTGCGCAAGCACGGCAAGAACATCATCGGCAAGCAGATCGCCTCACGGCGCCTCGCCAACATCATGATCGATCTGTTCGTCCTCGCCTGTGTGCTCAGTCGCGTGAACAGTGCGCTCGCAGAAAAGGGAGCCGAGGGCGCCGCCAAGGAGCTCGACATCGTGAAGGTGTTCGCAGGCCAGGCCGAGCGAAGGGTTCAGCACAATTTCGATCTCATCGACATCAACGATGACGAGCTGATCAAGGGGCTGGCCGACCACGCTTTCGAGCTCGGAAAGTTCGCCTGGGACAACATCTGAGAGCCCGCCCGGCCCCGCTTATTGGCCTGATTCCCGCTTTTTTTCGGGGTTTGGGTCGGCGCGACAAGGAACAAGCGCGCCGGGCGCCAATATCGTACCCTTGAGTCCCCGTTTTCTTCGGGCGGAGGATTCATGGCCGCACCCACCCAGCACAAGCCCGCAAGCAAGAGCCCCGCACGAGCCGACGATCCGATCGACGCGATCCCGTTGAAGAAGGGTAACCCACTGATCATCGGTGGGATCGCCGGCGCCGTGATCTTGATCATTGCTGTCGTGGCACTCACTGGTGGATCCAAAAAGAAGAACGGCCCAAGTCCGGAGCAGGAAGCCGCAGCAGCAGCCGCTCCCACGGACACGATGACGCCGGAAGAGCGCAAGCGGCACATCGAGATCACGCGCAAAGGCCTCGAAAACTGGCAGGTAGCGGAAGACAAAAAGAAGGCTGCCGAAAAGGCCAAAGAAGAAGAGTCGAAGCGCCAAGAAGAAGAGAAGAAGGCGGCCTCTGCCGGCGGCGGCGCGGTCGCTGTCAAGGCGGCTTCCGGAGACGCGCCGCCGAAAAAGACCAATACGGTCCAGGCAAAAAAGCAGGCGGACTCTCTCGAAGGCATGGCTTCCGACATCACGGGCAAGCTGAAGAAGTAACCGCTTCTCGTAGCTCGTCAGGAGCGCAAGAAGCTGCAGGCCGTGTGCAGCCTTTTGGCCTCAGTTGAGGCCCGTTGGCATCGACCGACCGGCCGAGCTCCGAGCCGAGGGCCCAAAATTCGGGCACTTGGCTCGGGGAAGATGCTGGCATGGGAGCTGCAATGTCCAGGACATGCGCTGGATTGTCGGATTTGTCGTCGCCTCGCTCGCCCTCCTGGTGAGCTCGGCCGCAACGGCCGAGCCGAAGCGCGCGCTCACGCACGAGGAGCCCGCGCTTGCACTCACCCTGCTGGATGGCTTCCGCGCTGGCCCTATCACCGTGCACTCGATCGCCGTCAAGGGTCGCCAAGGCGAGCGCGATAGCGACCGCTCCGAAGACCCGGGCGAAGCCGTCACGCAATACGTCGAGCAGGTATGGTCTCAGGTTCGAGCGTATCGCCGACCGGGTGGCGCCGAGTTCATCGTCCGCGGACGCTTCTGACGGCTACTGGGGAAGCCCCGCCTGAATCCACTGCACGAGCCTCTGTCGCTCGGCGGTGTCCGGTTTTGGATTCGTCTTCGTTGCGTTGTCGATGGGAAACTGTCCCGGCGGCGGAAACGATGGACACCCGGCGAGCGCGGTTGGTGAGACACCACAGCTGATCAGCTGCTGGTCGCGAATCACATCGTCGATGGTGGTGTAATCGCGCTTGGTGCTGCCAGCGCCGTGGCACTCCACGCAATAGGTCGCAAAAAATCCCTCGGCATAATTCGACCACGTATCGCTGCTCGCCGTTCCGGCGGATCCCCCAGTGGCCGATCCGGCACTCCCGCCCGCGCCACTCCCGCCCGCGCCACTGCCGCCAGTGGCGCCGGAACCAGTGGCCCCAGAACCCCCATTTCCGCTGCCGCCCGTTGCGCCGCCACCCGAACCGCCTCCGCCGCCCCCATCATCGGAGGAGCAGGCAACGACGAGGGAGAGACCAGCGAAGATGGCGATGGGCAAAAGTCGCATGCCGGGGACTCTACCCCAGAAAGTGGCGATTGGCTCTCAACGGTCGGATGTCGGAAGCCGCAGCGTGAAGCAGGTGTGCCCGGGCTTGGACTCGTACTGGATGGTCCCACCGTGCTCTTGAATGATGCGGTGCACGATGGCGAGGCCAAGCCCCGTTCCCTCTGCTTTGGTCGTGAAGAACGCATCGAAGACGGGCGCCTCGTCCGGGATCCCCGGACCCGTATCCGACACTGAAATCGCAGCCATTCCGTCTTGGTCGGCCGCGGAGGTCGCTAACGTGAGCACACCCTCTCCACTCATTGCTTCCAGAGCGTTGCGCGTCAGATTCAGAAGGACTTGGCGCAGTCTCTCTGGATCGGCCTCGACTGCCCCGGCCGCAGGATCGATTCGGACATCCACCTCGATACCCGTGGAGCCCGCTTCCGGCCGGACCTGTTCCACGACCGCCGAGACCAGATCGTTCAGCTGCGCGGATTCTCATGTCGAGAGGATTGGGCCGCGCGAATGCCAAGAAGTCCGTCACCAAACGATCGAGGCGTAGGATCTCGTCGTCGATGGATTCGATGACGGGCACGAGCTTCTCGGTCTGGCCGCGCTCGAGGCGACGCTTGAGTACCTGGAGCTGAAGCGTGGCCGAATTGAGAGGATTTCCTCACCTCGTGGGCGAGACCCGCCGCCAAAGTGCCGACGGCCGCCAACCGCTCCGCCCGAAGCGTGCGGCGGAGCATGGCTCGCTCCTCGGTAACGTCGATTCCGACGGCGTAGATCATCCGCTGGCCGCCGTCGGCCCGCACCTCTGCGAGCTCCCAGTGGACCAAGCGGTGCTTTCCATTTTGAAGCAGCAGCCGGCGATCGCCTCCGCTCCCGATGATCTCGACGGCGTCCTTCCCGATCATTTCGGCGCGACTGCGTCCCGATACCTGCTCGAGACGTTGATTCCAGAGCAGGATCTTTCCTTTCGTCGTCGACCGCCAGCACGAAGGCGGGCACGGCCTCGACGACTTCGCGGTGACGCCGCTCGGATTCCTCCAATCGGCGCCGCAGTCCTTCTCGCTCGCGAACAATCTCGACCTTGGCCAAAGCGGCCGCAACGGTGCTCAAGAATTCCGTCGGGACGAAGGGTTTGAGCACGTAGGCAAACACATCCTTGCCGACGGCCTTGACGGCGCCCTCGAGCTGGGCGTCGCCAGTGATGAGCACCGCCTCGGCATTGGGGCATAGCGTCCGTAGGCGGTTCACCAGCTCGAGGCCGTCCCAGTCCGGTAGCCGGCGATCGATGATGAGCAGATCCACCTCGTCCCCAATCCTTTTCGCGAGTGCCTCTGCGGCAGCGCCACTCGAAGCAATCGAGGACTCGATCTCACGGCCCGTGAGAGTTTGGAGAATCTCCGAAATGTTTTCAGCCAGCTCTTCGTGATCGTCGACGATGAGCGCGCGGTGCGGGGTCATTCCACTCTCACGGCGCGTGCTCGCGCAACCACCATTTGCACCAACTTCGCGAGGTCGAAGGGCTTCGAAACGTAGGGCTCCCGGGGATCTACTCCCGGCACGGTCACGAGCTCGGCGCGATGTTGCTCACCGAACCCCGTGACGAACACGATTCGGATGTTCGGGTCCCTCGCCGCCAGCTGCCGCGCAACGTCGATCCCGCTCTGGTCGGGCAAGTTCACGTCGACCAACGCAACCCGAGGCAACTTCCGGTCGCCGAGCGCGGCTTCTGCGGTTTCGTAGTGCCGAACGGAGAGGCCTTGTTCGCGAAAAGCTTGCGCGATGTCCTCGGCTAGCTCCCGGTTGTCCTCGACGATCACGACATCGTCGGCCGAACGCTCGAGCTCGGCAACGAGGGCCGCGAGCCTTCGAAAATCGAGCGGCTTTTCCAGAACATCGAGAGCCCCCGCGCTGCGCGCAGCCTGGGTCGCTAGTCGGTCCATGAAGGCGCTGGTCACGATCACCGGCGCCGTCACGCCACGCTTGCGCATCTCCACGATGAGATCGACACCGCTGATGCCCGGTAGGCGAAAGTCGGTGATGACGCCGTCGTAGGTGCGCTCTGCCAACCGTTCCAGAGCTTCCATGGCCGTGTACAAGACGGTCACCTCAATCCCGTCGAGCTCGAGGATCTCCGCCAGGTTCTCGGCCATGTCCACGTCGTCCTCGACGACCAGAACCGAGAGACGACGCATGGTGCCGAAAATCTAGCGATGTTCTTGCACCCGAGCAAGCGGTCCCTATCGGTCTTCCGCCTCGACGGCGCCCCGGATCCAGATGCGGGAAATGGGCGCCCCGCTCCGACGGCACGAGCTCCATTTCCCCGCCGTGGGCGTACACGATACGGCGACACAGCGCGAGCCCAAGGCCCGTACCCCGTGCCTTCGTGGTGAAGAGCGCATCGAAAACGCGGTTGCCGAGCTCCGTGGGCACGCCGATCCGTCGTCTCGTACGTGGAGCTCGGTGCCCCCATCGCGAGAGCGAGCTTCGACGCGGACGCTGCGAGCGCCCGCCTCGCGCGCGTTCTCGAAAAGGTTCGACAAGACGAGTCGCAGATCGTCGGCGTCCGCATACACCACGAGACCGTCCGGAACATCGACCTCGATCTCGATCCTCTTTTCCTCCAAAAGCGGCCGAAGAAGCTCCGAGATTTCTTCCCGCTTCCTGAAGGGCGCGCGATCCCGCGCCATGTCGAGCAAGCTCGAAATGGTCACGGCACAGCTTTCGACCTGCCGCTTGATTTTCCCGAGGTGCTTCGAAAGCTGTTCGTCGTCGAGGCCCAGAGCCGCCAACCGGCGCTCGGTCAAGAACATGCTCGACTCGATGACACCCAGGGGATTCCTGAGCTCGTGACCAATGGACGCCGCGAGTTGCCCGATGGTCGCAAGGCGCTCACCGGCGCGAATGCGCTCCAACATGTAGTCCTGATAAGCGTGCAGCATGATCGCAAGCTCGACGTTGCAGAGCCGATGAATCGCAACCTCCGCTTGCGCCGCGGACAGGTCGGGCGGGAGAGCGCTCGCGTGAATCGCTTCCACGAGACGTGAGCGAATGCGGTTCATCGCCGCGAGCATGAAATGCTGCTGAAGCCCGATGCGCACGTGGACCATCCCGATGCGCGAACGGCGCTGGACCCAAGCCATGTCGTGGGGACCCGAAAGTCCCGACTCGAGCCAGTCCATCAGGGTGAGCTTGAGGCGCTTGATTTGCTCCAGCCCGCCCGTGATGACACTCATCGCCATGGGATCGCGCTGAATGGCGTCGTAGAAGTCGTCGATGATGGGCTCGACGTGGGGTTTCACCACAGGATGGATTGCCGCAAGAACACGACTCACATCGCCCTCGAACCCGACGTAGCGTCGGAGGCCCGCGTACTCCTCGGGGCTCATCCAGCTTTTGCCGATTCGCGGATCGTGAGAACGGGAACCTTGGAGTGGCGGACGACCTTTTCGGCAACACTGCCAAGCAGAAGGTGCGCAAAGCCGGAGCGCCCATGCGTCCCCATCGCAATGAGATCATAGGCTTCACGTTCCGCCAGCTCGACGATCGTCCGGGCAGCATCGCCTTGCTCGGTCGTGGCGTTTCCGATGGGAAGGCCGTTCTTCCGCGCCTCTTCTGCGAACTCCTTCATCGTCACCCCAGCCTGGTCTTGGGCCAGCTGGGCAAGCGTTTGGGTCGTGCCCGCCGCACCCACCATGGCCTCCGGCGCAATGAAGGCGGGTACGTCCCAGATGTGGACGAGATCAATCGTGCCTTGGATCTTTTGAGCGAGAAACGCTGCGTGCTCCAGCGCCGCTCGGGAGCAATCCGAGAAATCGATCGGGACGAGGATCTTCTGGAAGTGGCCCATACACCGTCGCTCGCAACTAGCGTGCCGGGCACAGCCCAACACAACTGCGGCTCAAAGCCGAGGCTGAGCGCGCAGTTATTGCGCTGCTCCCACCGGCGGCGCAAGTCGTGCGTCAATCAGTGGAAACGGAGGAGAAAACCGGTTCCCAGCAGCACCAAGAACACTCCGATCAGCGCGACCCAGACCCACGTACGCCGCCCCATCCGGATCCCCAGGAGCGGGGCGAGGCCTTGCCACGCGCGGCCAGCATCCGAAAACCGCTGGCTGGGATCACGATTGACCATGCGCGCAAACCAGGCGTCGAATCCGATGGGGATCCGCCGCTCTACGCCTTGCTCCGCAGCGCGAACGCTGGGCGGAGCGATCGGCCCGCTGATGAGCTCCTGTGCCAAGTTCATCAAGCTCCCCTCGGTTCCGGCGTTCTTGAAGTAGTTCCGACCCGTGAGCACCGCGTAGGTGATGAGCCCGAGGGCCCACGCATCGGATTCGGGACTCGGCACGTAACCCGTCTTGGCCTGCTCGGGCGCCGTCCAGAGCGGCGTTCCGAGTCCCGCCTCGGTCCGCAAAAGGCTCGCCGCGTGCATGCTCTTGGCCACTCCGAAATCGGCAACCTTGACCGTCGGAAGCGTGCCGTCCGAGGGCGTCGGCAAGAACACGTTTTCTGGTTTCAGGTCCCGATGCACGACTCCCGTGCGGTGCGCAGCTGCCACGGCATCGAAGAGCTGGCTCAGCACGAGCGACGCGAGCATTGGATTGAACGGTCCCCGCTCGAGCCAATCTGCGAGCGTGTCAGCGCTCACGAACTCCATGCACAAGAACGGTGCCCCGGTACCTGCGTCCACGCCCGAGTCCAAGACCCGTACGATGTGCTGGCTGTCGATGCTCGCCCCGAGTCGACCTTCGCGCTCGAACCGGTGGCGAGCCTTGGGGTCGTCGGAAAGCTCCTTCCGCATGAGCTTCAAAGCGACGCGGACGCCGTCGGCCAAACGCTCGGCTTCGTAAACGGTGGCCATCGAACCGCGGCCGACACGTCGGATGATGCGATACTTTCCCGCGAATACGCTGCCTTCGGCACGGCTCCTCGGGGCCTCGCTCGGGTCGCTCATGTTCCGTTCGCCAGCGCGAGGGCGCGAGTCGTGGGGGGCGACACATCGTTCACTGAAAACCGCCGGACGAGGTACACGATCAGGGTCGCGAGCACGATGACGGCGGCGAGTGTCAGTAGCGCAGCGACGATCCACATGAGTGGGCTCGAGCTGGATGCAGGACGCGCCCGAGCTCTGGGGGGCATGTGCATTTCCATCGGCCGCCGCTGACGATTCTTGACAGCTTGGGTGGTGGACGCTTGGAGGCGCTCGGGTCGGAGCGCGTCCCGTGACTCCTGGGAGCCTTCCAGCATGAGCTGGGTCGGCGCTTCGTCCATCACCCGCGTTTCTGCTTCACCGGAAGAAACGGGAGGCTCCGTCCGCTTCGTCACGACGGGAGAGGGCGGAGGCGCGGGGCTCTTCAGCGCCAGCTCGAGATCACTCAACAAGTCGGCTGCAGTGCCATGACGCGAGCGAGGGTCCTTGTCGATGGAACGGCGTATCACCCTTCCCAGCCGCGAGCGTGCGACGCTTGCGGGCAGCTCGATGTTCACGGGGGAGAGCTGCGCCCGACAAGCGTCCATGGGCGATCCGCGAATCAGGGGCGCCCCGGAGAGCATCTCGGCCATCATCATGCCGATTGCATAGATGTCCATCGCGGGGGTAAGTGGCTCGCCGCGGATCTGGTCTGGCGGCATGTAGCGCGGCGTCCCAACCAGCATTCCAGCTGCCGTCAGTTGCATTTCCGGCGCCGCGCTCTTGGCGATACCGAAATCGAGGACTTTGACGAAGTCGGCTTCGCCCGCGTACGTGCACAAAAAGACGTTCCCCGGCTTCATGTCGCGATGCACGATGCCTGCCGCATGAGCCTCCATCAGGCTCTTGAGAACCTGGGATACCACCCGAACCAAACGCTCTTCGCTCATCGCGCCGTGGGTCTTGATCGCGCGCTCCAGGGTCTCGCCTTCGAGCAACTCGTACACGATGAACGGCATCGGCTTCGCTTCGATATCGAAGTCCAGGAGCCGGACGGTATTCGGGTGCTGGAGCTGTCTGGCTAGCTCCGCCTCACGCCGGAAGCGCTGCCCTCCGGCGGCGTCGACGCTGTCCTTCGAGAGCAGCTTCAGCGCGACTTCGCGACCGAGCTTGAGCTCGGTGGCGCGAAACACGTGACTGAACCCGCCGTGTCCGATCTCGGCCTCGAGTCGGTAGCGATCGGCAATCACGCTGCCCGGTCCGACGACGACGCGTTCCACTCTGCGGCGATGTTTGTGGAGTCTGAGGGGAAGCGCAAGCATCTCGCACGAAAACGCTGGTAGGCTCCCGAGCGTGAAGACCGAGCTTCTCGCGTCCTTTCTCGCTCTGTCGTGCCTGTACTGCTCGAAACGGACGCCCGACCCTTCACCGCCAGCAACCGAAGCGGTGACCGCTAGCGCGAGCTCTTCATCGGAACCCGAGCCTTCGAAAAACGGGCTCACCGGGGTGCTGTCGGAAGAGGAATTCAAAAAGCTTCATCAACTCAAAACCGACGCGGCACCGCCTCTCCACGGCAAGATGATCGATCTCTCCGACTCCCGCGCCTACTTGAGTCTTCCGGCCGGAAAGAGCGCGCCCTTGCCCGCGGTCGTGGTGATCCACGAGTGGTGGGGTCTCAACCAGCACGTGAAGCATTGGGCCGATCGGCTGGCCAGCGATGGCTACGCAGCCCTGGCAGTGGACCTGTACGCGGGAACCGTTGCTGACAATCCCGATGACGCGATGAAGGCCATGAAGGCCGTCGACGAGAAGAAAGCTCGCGCCGTCCTGCTGGACGCGTACGGCTTTCTGAAACGGGATTCCCGCATTCGTGCGCCCAAACGCGGCGTCATCGGCTGGTGTTTTGGAGGGAAATGGTCCCTGGAGCTGGCGCTCGCGGCACCCGACCTCGACGCTGCCGTGGTGTACTACGGCCACGTGACGACCGATGCGAAGGAGCTCTCCGCTCTCAAGGCACCGCTCTTTGCCGTGTTTGGCAATCAGGACAAGGGCGTTCCTCCCTCGATGGTCGACTCCTTCGAAAAGGCGCTCAGCGTGAACAAGGCCGAGTTCACCATCAAGCGCTACGACGCCGAGCACGCGTTCGCGAATCCGTCGAACCCACGCTACGACGAGAAATCCGCTGGCGATGCGTGGCGCAACGTGCGCGCCTTCTTGGCCCGTAAGCTTCGCGACTGACCCTCGAGCGGTCTCAATCCTCGTGCTCGAGCACGGTGCTCAGCCGTCCGGGCTCTGCACGCCATTCCTTGCCATGAACGGGATCGCGATGCGGCCCTTCGTGGCCCTTGGGAAGCTTGCAGACCAACTTGGTGCGCTGCTTGGCCACATGAGTCGAGGTCCCCGCAAGGTGCTTGGTGACCATCCACGTCGCGTGCTCTCCGCACTCCATCGTCCACAAGGTCCCCCAAGCCCCCAAGCACGTCAATCGCTTCGCCGGCGTCGCCCAGTTCGCCTGGGTGAGGGCGATTGCGCTCAGCCTGCCGTGAAATCCCACGAAATCGGCGACTCAAGTCTTGGCCGAATCAGCCGTTCTCCTCAGGTGGAATGGACAGCCTGGCACCACTGGCCTCGACTCAGGGATGGGAGTCCCCGCCGCTCCCCGCTTTTCCTTGGTTCGGCTCCGTCCTCGCCGTCATCCTCCTGGTAGCGAGCACCGCGGCTCTTTCTGGAAACAGCCGCGTCCCTGGAGCGGCCCCGCCACGCACGACCCCGGACGGCACGGCCGAGCGCTGGGACGGTGAGACGGTCACCGTCGTGATCGACGACAGCGTCGAGTCGATCGACTCCGACGCGCGCGAAGCCCTGGAAAACTCGTTCGGCACTTGGCTCGGCAGCGGCGCGGACCTGCCCAATCTCGTTTTCGACTCGTCGGACGCTGAGACTTGGCCGGCTCAGGATGGCGTGAGCACCGTTTCGTTTCGTCCCATCAAGCTCAAGGGGCACAAGAAGGATCTCGCGCTGACCATCTGCTACGTCGACAAGAATAGCGGCCGCATTCGGGAAGCGGACATGGTGTTCAATACTCGGTATGACTTCCGCACGGATCACGAGTGGGATCATTGTGGCCAGGAGTACGATCTCCAAAGCGTTGCCACTCACGAAGCCGGGCACTTCTTTGGTCTCGGAGAAGATACCGAAGACGTTTCGACGACGATGTATTTCAAGACTCCGCCGTGCGACACCAAAAAGCGTGACCTCGCGCCTCCCGACCGCGAGAGCATCACCATGCTGTACTCGACGAGCTTCGATCTCGGTTCGGAAGACGAGCCGAGCGTCGGCTGCTCCCTGGGACGAGCGCCCGTCGACCGATCGCCGGCCCTCGGATGGGCAGCGCTGATTCTGGCGGTCGCCGTTCGGCGCTCGAGGCACCGGCGCTTGTCGGACACGAGTCCCCGGGCTTAGTCTCTGGCCGATGAATGCGCGATGGTCGATCGTCTGGGCACTGGTGTCGGTTGGATGCGCCACCTCTCAAAAATCCATTCCGCCGCCCCAAACCCCGGCCCCAACGAGCCGCTCGCCGACCGAAGAAGCAGGAGAGCCCTTGCCCGGCCAGGCCGCCGCCATCCCGCCGCCGCCCGCGGAGTGCAACGCATTCCGCGAGCGAACGCCGGCAGCGCTGGGTCCCTGCACCGATCCTTCGATCAGCCGCTCGCTCCTCGCCGACGCACTCACTGACAGCGACTCGGGATCGCGCGACGCCAAACTTCTCGGCCTGGAACGCTGCAGCGGATTACCTCCCGGCTCGATTCGAGCACTGCGAGCGGAGCTCGGGCCGGTGGCCTGCGGCGATGCGATTGTCGAACCGTTGCTCGAGCACCCGCCGAGCGGCGTTCCTCCTCTCGTACGCGATGCGCTGAGCGGGCTCGGCCTCGCGGCGCGGGCCAGCCGGCTCGTACAGCACCCGCCCAAGCTCGCACCTCCCCACGACAAGGATCGCGTCCAGGAATTCGTCCAGGGTCCCCTCAAGAAGTGGATCGAAGGGCAAGCGCACGCCATCGAGCAAATCAGTCTCAACGGCTCGAATCTCCAAGGCTACGGCAAAGGCGTGGTTGCCGTGGAGGCGGGTCTCGCCGACCTCCGCTTCGTCGAAGTTGCACGACAAGCGCCCGTTCCCGACCCGATCAAGAAAGATCCCGAGCTAGAAGAGGCATACTTCGTAACCCTCGAAGAAGCTCTCGACCCGCGCAAACAGCGCGGGCGAGACGCTGCCCTCGTGGGGCTGAAGAAGCTCGCCGAAGCGGGAGTGGTCGCCGATCCGCGAGTCGGGCGCGCGCGCTCGCTCCTGTCGAAGCTCTTCAGTGGCCGCCGCATCGACGCGCTCGATTCGCTGCTGCTTCCGGCGCCCAAGGTTCGCACCGAGTCCTCCGTGGAAGAAAAGCTCGGCCGGCGCTTGCCGACGTTCTACTTCGGGCTTTTGGTTCCCGAGGCGGACGCCCGAGAGCCAGCGCTTCTTCAAGCACTTTTGGAGCGCGGATTGCCCGAGAGCGAACGGAAGAAGCTCGAATCCGCCAAGCAGCTGTCCCCCGAGACTCGCATCCTGTTCGCTCGTGGCCTCTTCGCTCTCGGTCAGCGCTATTGGCGCTCGAGCGATTTCGCCCAGGCGTCCAAGTTGCTCGAGTCAGCGCCGAAAAAGGGGGACGCGGCACTCCTGTCTTCGCTGTGTCGACCCCTGGCGGGCGGGCCCAAGGACGCCGCCGAGATGATGCTCCGAGGGCCGCTCCTTCCCCGGGGCGTGGCGGACGTCGCGAGCCTCGATGTGCTCGGGAAAGACAAGAGCGCGCTCGGTGGAATGGCGCTCTTCGATGCGGCGCGATTGCTCGAGATCGGAACACCACCCGACGCTGATCCGAGCTACTGGAACAAGATCGCTGAACGCTACCGAGAAGCGTCCTCGCGGCTGGTGGACGCTGGCGAAAGATCCGACGCCCAGGCTCGCGCCCAGGGCGCGGCACAAACCGCCGATGCCATCTCAGCCGCGAAGGCGAAGAAGTGAGCGAGACGGACGCCCCGTTACAACGAAGACTCGTCCTCTTGGTCGTTGCGCTGGTCGCCGTCGTCGCGGTCATGATCTGGCTCTGGAACGCCAGCAAGAAGGGCGTTCGCGGCACGGCTGTGACCAGCAGCGCCAGCTCGGAAGCCGACCCGAACGAGCTCACGGCTCGCGTGAAGCTCGCGCCCGACCTGCCCATCACCGACGCCGCGGCGGCGCTGCCCGAGAAGAGCACCCGAGCAGTCCGAGATCGCAAGCGACGCGACGAGATGCGACTCGAGATCTACCAAGCTCTCGGCGAGACGCCGCCCACGCACTCCAATCCGCTGGCACCCTCGGCCTCTGCACGGGAAGCCGGAGTCCTCGACCCGGAGTACGTCCAAAAGCACATCCAAGAGGACTTTTTGCCATTGGCGAAGGAGTGTTACGAAGCAGCTCTCGAGCGGGATGCGTCGATCGCCGGCAGGCTCGTCCTCTCGTTCAGCATCGTCGGCGACGATGCCGTGGGTGGGATTGTGGAGGCCGTGGAGAGCACCAAAGACAGCAATATTTCCGAAAAGGAGCTCGTGTACTGCATCCGCGAGTCCATGCTCAGCATGACCTTCGAGCCACCGGAAAACGGGGGCACCGTGAGCGTCGTGTTTCCATTCGTTCTGAATCCAGGTGGGCCTCCCGATGCCACAGCGGGGGAGAAATGAACGGCGAGCTCGTGGCTCCATGCACGGCTGATTCTGACGGACCGAGATGGAGCTCCTGGTCGGATTAGCAATCTTCCTCCTCTTGGGGA
The DNA here is from genome assembly GCA_963781505.1 of uncultured delta proteobacterium. GTDB lineage: Bacteria > Myxococcota_A > Polyangia > Polyangiales > Polyangiaceae > JADJKB01. Next base: position 208,230 of record CAWAHB010000007.1, read on the forward strand.
TCCCGTTCGCAATGGCGCTCCGCCGTTCGAACGAGCTGTTCTGCGTTGACGTCGCCGACAAGAAGGTCCGGGTCGTCCGCGGCCGCCTGCCACAACGACTGCTCGACGATCTCAGCGACGTATTTGCTCGCGCGCCCGGGGAACGAGCTCGCATTCGCGTCGTGGTAGAGGACGGGCGGGCTCGTGTGGTGGTCGCCGGAGGGCGCCTCTCCGAGACGCGCCTGCAGCAAACGAGAAACGTGGTCGGCACGTACCACGTCGCGAAAATCCGCGCCGGCGGCCGCACTCGAAAGGGCTGACTCAGCGATCGTCGGGATCGAGCAGCACCGCGCGCAGGAGCTCGCGATTGGCGTGGGCGATGACTTCCACGTGGATCTGCTTGGGACACGCGGCCATGCACTCGTAGTGATTCGTGCAATGTCCGAATCCCTCTTCGTCCATCTTTTCGACCATGCGTCGGACACGCGTCGAGCGCTCGACCTGTCCCTGGGGCACGAGAGCGAGGTGCGAGATCTTGGCAGCGACGAACAACATGGCGCTCGCATTGGGGCACGCCGCCACGCATGCTCCGCAGCCGATGCACTCGGCGGCATCCATCGCACGCTCCGCGTCTCGCTTGGGCACCGCTAGAATGTTGGCTTCGGGCGCAGCGCCCACGTCGGCACTGATGTAGCCCCCGGATTCGATGACGCGATCGAAAGCGCTTCGGTCGACGACGAGGTCCTTGATCACCGGAAACGCGCGAGCGCGCCAGGGCTCGATGGTGATCTGAGCGCCGTTTTCGAAGTGGCGCATGTGAAGCTGGCAAGCGGTCGTTCGCGCTTCGGGACCGTGGGGAAACCCGTTGATCACCATGCCGCAAGCACCGCAGATGCCCTCACGGCAGTCGCTGTCGAACGCGATGGGCTCCTTGTCCTCCGCGAGAAGCTGTTCGTTCACCACGTCCAGCAGCTCGAGGAACGACATGTTCTCCGATATCTCTTTCGCCTCGTAGGTCTCGAAGCGACCAGCAACGTCCGGGGCGTTTTGGCGCCAGACATGGAGCGTGATGTTGAGCTTCTTTTCGGCCAATGTTTTTCCTGATTCGACCCGTAACTCTACTCGTAGCTCCGCTGGACGGGTTTGACGTATTGGAATTCGAGCTGTTCGCGGTGCTCTTTGGGGCTTGACGCCTCTCCCACCCATTCCCAGGCGGCGACGTGCATGAAATCTTCGTCGTCGCGCTGGGCTTCCCCATCATCCCGCGTGTGCTCGGTGCGATAATGGCAGCCGCAGCTCTCGTTGCGGGCGAGGGCGTCGCGACACATCAGCTCGCCGAGCTCGAGGAAGTCGGCGACGCGCCCCGCTTTCTCGAGGGTTTGGTTCATGTTTTCGGCGCTTCCCGCGAGATCGAGATTTTCCCAGAACTCCTGGCGCAGCGCTGCGATCTTGTCGACGGCGCTCCTCAAGCCCTCCTGGCTGCGAGCCATCCCGCAATGCTCCCAAAGCAGCGATCCGAGCTCGCGATGGAAGCTGTCCGGGCTCCGCTTGCCGTCGATGCCGAGTAGCTTTGCCGTGCGCTCCTCGACGCTCGACAGCGCTTCTCTCACATCGGGATGCGACTCGTCGATCTTCGATAGAGCGCGTGTCGCACAGGTAGTCCGAGATCACTGCGGGCAGGATGAAGTAGCCGTCGGCGAGACCTTGCATCAGCGCGCTGGCCCCGAGTCGGTTCGCGCCGTGGTCGCTGAAGTTCGCCTCCCCGGCGGCAAACAAGCCCGGGATGGTCGTCATGAGGTGGTAGTCCACCCAGAGCCCGCCCATCGTGTAGTGCGTGGCAGGGTAGATGCGCATCGGAGTGCGATACGGCTTGTCGCCGGTGATGCGCTCGTACATCTCGAACAGGTTGCCGTAGCGCTCTTCGATTCGCTCCATACCGTGACGCTTGATCGCGTCGCGAAAATCCAGGTAAACGCCGTGACGCACGCCGTCGAGCTCCGGACCGACCCCACGTCCCTCGTCACAGACCTCCTTGGCCCGACGCGACGCGATGTCGCGAGGAACCAGGTTGCCGAAGCTCGGGTACTGGCGCTCCAGGTAGTAGTCGCGATCCTTTTCCGCGAGCTCCGCGGGGTCTCGGGCAACGTCCTCCACCTTCTTGGGGACCCACACGCGGCCGTCGTTCCGCAATGACTCGCTCATCAAGGTGAGCTTCGACTGATACTCCCCACTGGGTGGAATGCAGGTGGGGTGGATCTGCGTGAAGCACGGATTGGCGAACAGCGCTCCGCGCCGGTGGGCTCGCCAAATCGCGGTCGCGTTCGAACCCTTCGCGTTGGTCGAGAGGAAGAAGACGTTGGCGTAGCCGCCGGTCGCAAGCACGACGGCATCACCCAAGTGGGCTTCGACTTTCCCGCTCACCAGGTTGCGGGTCACGATGCCCCGGGCCACACCGTCGACGACGCACAGCTCGAGCATTTCGTGCCGCGGAAAGCTCCGCACCGTACCGGAATCGATCTGCCGCGCGAGGGACTGATAGGCGCCGAGCAAAAGCTGCTGGCCCGTCTGACCCCGGGCATAGAAAGTTCGAGCTACCTGCGCCCCACCAAACGAGCGATTGGCCAGAGCGCCGCCGTACTCCCGAGCGAAAGGAACGCCCTGGGCCACGCATTGGTCGATGATGTTCGAGCTGAGCTCGGCCAGGCGGTAGACGTTCGACTCGCGCGAGCGGAAGTCGCCGCCCTTCACGGTGTCGTAAAACAGCCGATACACGCTATCGCCGTCGTTTCTGTAATTCTTGGCGGCGTTGATGCCGCCCTGGGCCGCGATGCTGTGGGCGCGTCGCGGACTGTCTTGAATGCAGAACGACAGAACGTTGTAGCCCATCTCCCCGAGGGTCGCGGCAGCAGCTCCCCCGGCCAGACCGGTTCCCACAACGATGATGGTGTGGCGCCGTCGATTGGTGGGATTGACCAGGCCGAGCTCGAATCGCCGCCGGTCCCAGCGTCGTTCGAGGGGGCCGGACGGCGACTTGTCATCGAGCTTCGATGCCATCAACGCACCCACCCCAAAAGGACCGCCGCTGGCATGGCGATGTTGCCTGCCGCCACGGCCACACCGATGGTCTGCGCGATGAATTTGCGCCGATCCTCGTGGCGGGGATCGAACCCGAGGCTCTGAAAGAGGCTCCAAGCTCCGTGATACAAATGCAGTCCCAAAAAGAGCTGGGCGGCGATGTAGACGCCACTCACCCATGGGATCTTGAAGCCGCTGACGAAGTTCGCGTACACGTCCGTCGCGCTGTGTCGATAGGCATGGCTCATCGCCACGCCGGGCAGCGTGAAATGGGCGATGTGGAACAGGATGAAGAAAAACAGGAACAGTCCGCCGTACTTCATGCTGAGAGCGGAATAGCTGGTCGCAAGCCGCTTCTGTTTGCGATAGCCGGTAGGACGCGCCGTCATCGTCCGAAAGACGAGCTGCACGGCCGAAACCACGTGGAGCACGACGGCAACGAAGAGAACGATGCGGAGCGTCCAGATCAGCTCGCTGAGAGAGCGGAGCTTGGCCGCGTAAGCATTGAACGCTTCCGGTCCCAGAAAGACCTGAAGGTTGCCGAGCATATGCGCGATGACGAAGCCGTAGAGGCAAAGCCCCGTGACAGCCATCACGGCTTTCTTGCCAATCGTGGTCTCGTAGAGCGTGAGGGCCTTCGACATGCGGAAAGTCGGGGAGTGGAATACTCCAAGGAGAGGGCGCTCGGCGAGGACAAAGCCGTCGTTACCGGCCTCGACCCCACCGGGCGATGCTGGTTTGGCTCGAGCGAGCAGAGGCTCGGGCTCGCTCCGAGCGCCTCGTGGCGGTAACGCCAGCGCCGGGGAGTCCGCTGGGAGCTCTGCGGAGTAGCCTCAGCTCGCCAGCATTCCGCGTAGCACGTACTGCAAGATGCCGCCGTGCCGGTAGTACTCGAGCTCGACGATCGTATCGATGCGGCTCCGGACCTGGAAATCGATCGTGCTTCCGTCGGACTTCTTCGCGCTCACGCGAATCGACGAGCCGGGAGCGAGGCCGCTCTCGATGCCGGACAAGTCATAGGCTTCCTCGCCTGTCAGCCCGAGGCTTTCACGACCTTGTCCCTTTTCGAACTCCAGCGGCAAGACGCCCATTCCGATCAAATTCGAGCGGTGAATGCGCTCGTAGCTTTCGGCAATGACGGCCCGGACACCGAGCATGAAAGTTCCCTTGGCCGCCCAATCTCGAGAGGAGCCCGAGCCGTACTCCTTGCCAGCGATCACCAGCAGCGGAACGTTTTCGTTCTTGTAGCGCATCGCCGCGTCGAAGATCGACAGCTGCTCTCCACTCGGCAAGTGACGCGTGAAGCCGCCCTCGACCCCTGGAACGAGCAAGTTCTTGAGGCGGACGTTGGCGAACGTTCCGCGCATCATCACTTCGTGATTGCCGCGACGCGCGCCGTACTGATTGAAGTCCCGGGGGGCAACTCCGTTTTCGGCCAGATATCGGGCGGCCGGAGAATCCTTCGCGATGCTACCCGCCGGCGAGATGTGATCCGTCGTGATGCTGTCACCCAGCATCGCCAAAAGGCGACCACTGGCGATGTCAGCAAGCGGAGGAGGCGTCTTCGGGAGATTCTCGAAGAAGCTCGGTCGGCGCACGTAGGTGCTCTTCGGGTCCCAGGCGAACCGATTGCCTTCGGGAACTGGAAGCTTCTGCCAGCGCTCGTCGCCGGTGAACACCGAAGCGTACTCGCGCTGAAACTGCTCGCTCGACACGCTTTCGCCGACGACGCTGGCGACCTCTTTGGGCGACGGCCAGATGTCTTTCAAGAACACGTCCTTGCCGTCTTTCCCTTTGCCAATCGCCTCATTGGCAAAGTCGATGTCGATGCGCCCGGCGAGCGCGTAGGCCACCACCAACGGCGGACTCGCGAGATAGTTCGCGCGAACGTCCGCGTGGATGCGCCCCTCGAAATTGCGATTGCCGCTGAGCACGCTGACGGCAACGAGCCCCTGGTCGCGAACGGTCTGCCCAATGACCTCGGGCAGCGGCCCGCTGTTGCCGATGCAAGTCGTGCAGCCATAGCCGACCACGTTGAAATGGAGCGCTTCGAGCTCGGTCAGGAGGCCTGACTTCTTCAGGTACTCGGTGACGACCTTCGAGCCGGGCGCGAGACTCGTCTTCACCCACGGTTGGCTGGTGAGTCCCCGCTGCCTGGCATTTCGCGCCAAAAGCCCGGCGCCCAACATCACGTAGGGATTGGAGGTGTTCGTGCAGCTCGTGATGGCAGCAATCACCACCGAGCCGTGAGCGAGATCGAACTCGCTCTCACCGAGCTTGGCGTGGACCGTCTTCTGCAGATCGGGGGCCCCTCCACCGAGCTTCGACATCGCCGCCGCCGCGAGCTCCGGCAGTGCCTTCCGAAAGGAGGCCTTCATATCCGAGAGCAAGACCTTGTCGTGGGGGCGCTTGGGACCGGCGAGGGTCGGCACGACGCTACCGAGATCCAGCTCCAAGGTGTCGCTGAAGATGGGATCCGGCGAGCTCGACGTGCGGAACAGACCTTGAGCCTTGGCGTACTCTTCGACCAGCTGAACCCGGGCCTCGCTCCGACCGGTCAGGCGCAAGTAACGGAGGGTTTCGTCGTCCACGGGGAAGATCCCGCAAGTCGATCCGAACTCCGGGCTCATGTTGCCGATGGTCGCGCGATTGGCGAGCGGTAAATGGTCCAGACCCGAGCCGTAGAACTCGACGAACTTTCCGACCACACCCTTGTCCCGAAGAAGACGCGTGATGGTGAGCACGAGGTCGGTGGCGGTGGTGCCCTCCGGCAGCGTGCCGTGGAGCTTCATACCGATCACGTTCGGGACCAGGAGGTTGATTGGCTGACCGAGCATGGCGGCTTCCGCCTCGATACCGCCAACTCCCCAGCCCAGAACGCCGATCCCGTTGATCATGGTGGTGTGGCTGTCCGTCCCAACGAGCGAGTCGGGATACGCCAGACCCTCCGAGTCGAACACCACGCGCGCGAGATACTCGAGGTTCACCTGATGAACGATTCCGGTCGCGGGGGGCACGACCTGGAAATTCTCGAACGCTTTCTGCGCCCAGCGCAGAAGCGCGTACCGCTTCCCGTTTCGCTCGTAGTCGAGCTCTGAATTTCTCACCAGCGCATCGACGGTTCCGTACGCGTCGACCTGAACGGAGTGATCGATGACGAGCTCCGACGGAAATACCGGATTGATCTTGTCCGGATCCCCGCCGAGCTCGGACATCGCATCGCGCATGGCTGCGAGATCGACGACGGCGGGGACGCCCGTGAAATCCTGGAGCACCACCCGCGCCGGGTGAAACGCGATCTCTTCGCTGGGTGGAGCTTTGGCGTCCCAGCGAGCAAGACCTTCGATTTGCGCCTTGGTGACCGCCTTGGCGTCCTCGTGGCGAAGGAGATTCTCCAGCAAGATCCTGAGCGAGTACGGCAACCTCGCCGCATCCACGCCGAGCGCCTTCCCGAGCTTGGGGAGGCTGAAATAATCCAGGGACTTTGGGCCGATCTCGAGGGTGGAGCGGGTGGAAAACGAATCGAGCGAACGGTCGGTCATGGCAGGAGCGAATTACCCCATCACCCGGCGGCGGGCAACGCGAGGAACCGGCTCGATCGAGGCCCGCTCCACGGAACCCGCTCGGCGCTGCCGCACGGCGCCCGCCAGCGGAGGCGGAGCACCGGCCACAGCGGCTTCGCAGGCGACAAACTCACCCGCTTGACTCCCTGCACTCACCGAGGCGCGCTCGTCAGCCCAATCGAACGGAGGAAACATGCCGCAGTTCAAGAATTCCGTACCGAACCAGTTTTGCTGGATCGAGCTTTCCACCACCGACCCGTCCGCCGCCAAGGAGTTCTATTCGAAGATCTTCGGCTGGCAGCTGAGCGACATGGACATGCCGTCCGGCAAGTACACCATGGGCAAGCTCGGTGACGCCAACGTGTGCGGAATGATGTTGCTCCCCGAGGAAGCCAAGAAGATGGGCGCTCCGCCTCATTGGCTTTCGTATGTCGCCGTCGCCGATGCGAATGCTTCGATCGAGAAGGCGAAGTCCCTCGGCGGAAAGGTCCTGCACGGACCGATCGATGCGGGTGGCATGGGGAACATGGCCGTCTTGCAAGACCCCTCCGGAGGCGTGTTCGCGCTCTGGCAGGAAAAGCAGAGCATGGGGTCGTTCCTCCACGGCGAGACGGGAGCTCTGTGCTGGAACGAGCTCGTGACGCCGAACGTGGATGCAGCCGGCAAGTTCTACGCGAACCTCTTCGGCTGGAAGACCGACGCCATGGACATGGGCGGGATGGTCTACACCGTGTTCAAGAACGGTGAGGCGCAAGTGGGCGGCATGCTACCCACTCCCAAGGACATGGCGAACGCGCCCCCCGCATGGTGCGCCTACTTCACCGTGAAGAGCGCCAACGACGTTGCGAAGAACGTGAAGGCAAACGGTGGGAACGTTCTCAAGCCCCCCGCCGATATCCCGAACATCGGGCGCTTCACGATCCTTCAGGATCCCCAAGGCGCGGTATTTGCAGTGCTTCAGCCGTCCTCGGCGAGCTGAGGCTTTCGATCTCGTCGACGGCGCGCGGTCCATCGGATCGGGCGCCGTCGGTTTTTTGTGTCGTCGCGCGTGGCGTAGCCTTACGGCGCTCCGAGACAGGAAAGGTCGATCACATCGGTATGGATCTGGGCCTCCACGACTGGCAGTCCCGGCGGCGGCGGTCCGACTTCCCGATACAAGTAGGCGGTGAGCGTCGTACCGCTGCCCGTCACGAGTGCCTCGAATCCGTGTCCTCGGTACGCGGCGTCTGCCGCCGACAGGTGCGGCAGTGATTTCACGAGCACTGGGCTTCCTCCCTGGGTCAGCCATGTCGTGTCGTAGAGGTCGACGAACGACGGACCCCCTTCGTCGCGAAGCAGCAGCAGTACGGGAAAGGGAGCCGGTCCTCGCACGGCGGTGTACCGGACCTTTCCCGGAATGGATCCCGCAGGCGCCAGGGTGCTCGGCGGTTGGAGCTCGTAGACCTGGAGGCCCGAGGAAAACTCAGCGGAGAAAATGAAGAGGCGATTGTCCACCGCAGCAACATCCAGGCTGACGGAAGTCGATGCGAGCGGCGCACTCGCGATCTCGCTGACCAAACCGGTGTTCGGATCGATCTCGGCGACGCGCAACATGGAGTCGCTCGCGATCGCACCGACCAGAAGGGCCTTTTCGTAGCCGGGAATGGAGACCTGGGATGCTCGGAGCCTGGCTCCCTTCCCGGGCGTCAAGCCGGACGCCCAATCGATGACCTGCGTCGGCTGAAGCGCACTGGTCGGATTGGAGCTGCCAGTGGGGCTCGTGAGGTCGACCAGCTGGATCCCGTTCGAGGTAGGGAAGTAGCCGAAATACTTCTGCGAGGATGTCTGGATCGCAGCCACCTGTCCGCCCAGCGGAACACTCGTTGGAAGCGCAACCTGCTGACCAAAACTGAGGTTTGCGGCTGCTTGGACCAACTGCGCCGGCAAACCCGAAAACTTCGCACTCGCAGGATCCCCGCCCTGCGCGTACGGCTGCCAGTCCGAGATGAGGCGTGCAGAGGTTCCCCCCGGCGCCTCGGCGACATCCATGGTGTTGGAGCCCTGGTGGCAATCACAAAGGATGTCGAAGACTGCGCTCGACGGCGTTCCTCCCTCGTGACCGATGATGATCTGGGAATAGGGAGCGGGGTTTTCCGGATTCGCGAGACTCGCCCGGGCAAACCCCCACTGCGTCAGGACGTAGAGGTAGCTCGAGCCACCGGCGGTCGTCATGTTGGCGGCGGGAGGGAGGGTGCCAGAGTACTTGGGCAGACTGGTCAGAGCGCTCGACTGCACGACTCCGCAGTCCGGAAGCGGTTTCGTGACGGAATGCTGATCGCCCTCGAACGCGGCATCACCGGGTGAGCCATCGCCCGATCCGTCGGTGGCGGCGTCAACCGCTGGACCGGCGGAGCCCGTGTCGTCTTCGCCAGAGCAGCCGGAGCTCACCCCGCAATAGACAAGCAGCAAGATCCCGCCGGACCGGATGCGCATGCTTCAGAATAGCAGGGATTTCAGAGGCAGAGTCAGGGCTGCAAGATCTCGGGACCGAGCTCGCCGACGGACGACACGCCCGCGAGAGCGAGGGCGAGATCGATCTCGTCCCGCAGCAGCGAAAGCACCCGCTCGACCCCCGCCTGACCATCGACGGCCAGCCCCCACAGCACCGGTCGCCCCAAGAGAACCGCGCGCGCCCCGAGGGCGACCGCCTTGAGAACATCGGTACCCCGACGCGCTCCTCCATCCATCAGCACGGGCACACGCCCTGCTACCGCGTCTACGACCGCCGGAAGCGCGTCGATCGTCGCGGGCGCCGTGTCGAGCTGACGGCCACCGTGATTGGATACGATGATCGCGTGGGCGCCGTGATCGATGGAGCGGCGAGCGTCGTCTCCACGGACCAGGCCTTTGACCAAGATAGGAAGCTTCGTGACCGTTCTGAGCCAGTCGAGATCTTTCCAGGTGAGAGCGGGCTCCAAGAGGCCCGCAAAGTAGGCAGCAAGCCCGGAGTCCTCGGGCGCGCGAGGAAGCTCGTGCAGTCCTTCGGGCAACATGTTCTCGATGCTGAGACCGGGTGGGAGAACAAAGCGATTTCGGACATCTCGCTCTCGGCGGCCGAGCAGGGGCGCATCGACCGTGAGCACCAAGGCCTGGGCCCCTGCCGCCTCCACCCGCTGGACCAGGGCGGCCGTGGCGCCTCGATCGCGATAAACGTAGAGCTGAAACCACACGGGGCCGGTCGCGGCACTCACCACGTCCTCCACGCGTGTGTTGCTGAGCGTGGACAAGATCATCAGGGTTCCCGCACCACCCGCCGCACGCGCCGTTCCGATCTCGCCGATCTGCATGCGCCAGCCGGTGAAAGGCGGTCGGGGCGACGACCACCGGCATGGAGAGTCGGTGGCCGAGAAGCTCCGTTTCGAGGCTGCGCCTGCTCACGTCCACCAGCACGCGGTAGTAGATGCGCAGGCGCTCGAAGGCGGAGCGATTTTCCGAAAGCGTGATCTCGTCGTTGGCGCCGCTCGCGTAGTAGTCCAAGACCTCGCGGGGAAGGCGCCGCGCCGCTTCGCGCTCGTAGTCTTCGAGATTCGTGAGCTGCATGATCGAGGCCAGGGTACCCCGGCCCCCGTCCCCGGCGCCATCGGGCCCGTCCGGTGGGCATCGCAGCACGACGGCGAAATCCTGTTTGGTTCCAGCTACGTCGGGTTAGGCTCCTTACATGGTCACGAGTGAGCTCGGAACGAGTGCAAATCGCCTGTGGAGACTGATCGAAGAGCGCACGAAGACCGGCGCGGACGTCGAGACCATCGACCAACGCATCTGGGACCTGTTCGGCGAGGAATGGGCCGTTGTCTTCACGGACCTTTCGGGCTTCTCACGCAACGTCGAAAAATTCGGGATCGTGCACTTTTTGCAGGTGATTTTCGAGCACCGAGAGCTGCTCATGCCGGTAGTCGAGGCGCACGATGGGCTGCTCGTGAAGTTCGAGGGCGACAGCATGCTGCTCTTGTTCCGCAGGGTAGCGAGCGCCGTGCGCGCGACGATTGCAATGCAGCGCGCGTGCGCCAACGTGAACTTGCGCCGCAAACCCGAAGAGCAAATCCTGCTCTGTGTTGGAATCGGCTATGGCAAATTGCTCCGCGTCGGCGACGAGGACGTGTGGGGTCGCGAGGTCAACGCCGCGAGCAAACTCGGCGAGGACACCGCGCGCGCCAACGAGATCCTCATCACCCAAAGCGCGAAGGACAGCTTGGGGGAAGACCTCGGACTTCGCTCGGAGCCGGTCGGCGCGGTGACCGGCTCGGCCGAGAACTATCGGCTGATCTGGTCACCCTGACCCGGAAGCTGGGGGAAGAGCTCTACGAGCTCACCACGTGCAGCCGTAGCTGGCCATCGCCTGCTTCGTTGTGTCCAGCGCTAGCTTACAGCTCTGCGGGAGGCCGGCTTTCGTCGTCGGATTGTCCGCCAACTTCTTCCAGGTGTCCCGCGTCTGCTTCAAGCCCGTCTCCATCTGACCACGCGCGACTGCCGGCACCTTGTCGTTCACGCACTTCTCGTACTTCGTAAGATACTCGTCGCATTCCGGAACGCCGATGGCGTCAGCAGTCGAGCCAGTGGAGGAAGTGCTTTCTTCCTTCTTTTTGCACGCCAGGAGCGCGACAACGACGAGTGCGAGAGCGAGAGCGGAACGAGTGGGGGCTGATTTCATGCGGGAACCTCCGGGGACTTGGCGGAGCATAGACCAGACTTTGGTCACGCCCCTACGCCTCCTTTTCGCGGGCTTTGTCCGGGGGACTTTCGACAGCGCCTCGACCCAGGTAAACCTTGCCTTCCGTGCGGCGGCCCCTTCTCGGTCTCGAACAGCGCATCGTGTTCGTCACAGGCAAGGGCGGCGTGGGGAAGAGCACGATCGCGGCGGCGCTCGCTCGCTCCGAAGCGGACAGCGACAGCTCCGCTGTGCTCGTGGAATTCGAGGGCGCGAACTCAGCCGCGCGAGCACTGGGAGAGCAAGGGTTCGGGATCGAAACCGTGACGATCGAGTATCTCGACGCACTCTCTGGAGCGGTCTCTCGCCTCGTGTCCAGCAAGATCCGGGACGCGTGGTGGTCAGGCAACGCGCCTTGGGACGGGTGGTGCAAGCGGTACCCGCCATTCGAGAGCTCGTCGCGCTCGAACGCGTGCGCAAGGTCGCCGAGGAAGTCGCTCCCACGCGGGTCATCGTGGACCTACCGGCGACGGGACATGCGGTCGATTGGCTCCGGGTTCCCTTCGCCGCGGAACGATTCCTACGGGTCGGTCCCGCCGCCCGAATGTGCCGGGAGATCATCGAGCAGGTGCTGTCGCGATCCGCAAGTGCGCTGTGCGTGGTTTCGACGGCGGAGCCGGTCGTGGCTAGCGAGACGCGAGACCTCTGCCATCGCTTGCATCACGAGCTCGGGCGCTCGCCGAGCATGGTGGTGGTCAATCGCGTCCCGCGACGCCCGAGCGCTGACGAGCTCGAGCGGGCCGAGGTGCTTGGCGAAACGGATGCGAGCTGGGCCGAGCTCGCCCACGCCCTCCAGCAAGACGCCGAGCTCGCCGCGGACGCACAAGCAGCGCTCGCGGCTCTCGGCGTCGTCTCGGGTGCGAGGCTCGCAGTGGTGCCCGAGCTGTTCCGGGACCCCAGCCCGGAGCTCGTCGCCACGTATCTGGAGGCCCGCGCATGAGCGATGCCCGCCTGACGGTCGTGGTCGGTGGCGGAGGCGTCGGCAAGACCACCTCGAGCGCCGCGCTTTGCTCTGAGCGCGGCGCGCGCCGGCAAGAAATCCCTGGTCGTGACCGTCGATCCCGCTCGGCGGCTTGCCGATGCTCTGGGCGTTCGCGTCGGCATCGAGTCCTGCGCAGTGACCGTGGACGGGGTGGAGCTGTTCGCCCGGATGCCCGACGCCCGTCGCTCGGTCGACGTATTCGCGGACTGGCTGTTCGAGGACCCGGCGGCTCGAGCCCGCGTCCAGCAAAACGGCATGTATCGCGAGCTCGGCAACGCGCTGGCCGGCGTTCACGAGCTCATCTGTGTCGCATTCGTCGATCACGAGCTCGGCGGCGGCCGCTACGACGAAGTAGTGCTCGATACAGCACCATCCCGGCACGCCCTCGAGTTTCTGGACTATCCGGCGAAGCTCGGACGCATGCTGGAAGCGCGTACCTTGGACTGGGTCGCCGGTCTCGCGCGCATAGCGGGCGTCACGTTGGACGATTGCCCCGGCGGCCGAGGGCTCGTTGCCTGGGGCAAACGACGAGTGGGCGAGCTCGTGGGGAATGTGGTTGGTGTCCACGCCATTCGTGACATCGCAGCCCTCTTCGCCGAGTTCGTGTTGGTTCGGGAACGCTGGCTGGATCTCGCCGAACGGGTGGCCCGACGCTTGCAATCACCGAGCACGCGCTACGTAGTCGTCACCGGACCGGGCGGCGCATCTCTCGACGACGCAGGGTTCTTGCTATCGGAGCTCGCGCAGCGGGGGCTCGCGCCCGATGCGCTGGTATTGAACCGCGCGGTGGACAAGCCTCCCAAGTGGATCGCCGAGCTCGTGGCACGGAGCGCCAGCGAGCCGGGGCTTGTCGCTGCGATCGGGGCGTACGTCAGCGAATACGACGCGCGCGCCGCGCAGAGTGCACGGGCGCGGCATCGGCTCGAGCGAATCATGCCGAGAGGAGTTCCGCTGGCAGTGCTGCCTTCCGTTCGGTCGAACGAGCCCCTGGAGATCCTTCGCACACTGGCCGACGGCCTCGGCTCGGTGATGAACGATTGATATTCAGGGATTTTCGTGGCGGTAAAACGCCCGTTCCACCAGCGCGATCCCCACCCCCAGGATGACGACCGTGCCCATCGAGCCGAGAAACGGCGCTGCCAGCGCGCCGAGGGCCAGCGTCGCGGCGTGAACCGCAAAGCGGTACCCCCCGAGGGCTGCCTGGGCCGTCCCTCGCGCGACAACCCAGAGCGCCGAGATCGACAAGAGAATCAGCGCACCGGCAAACAGACCGAGCGCGAGGTGGGAGTCCAGGAGCCCAAAGCGGCGGGCCAGGACGAACGCCGCCGCCCCGGAAACGATCCTGACCACGGCGCTTCCGCGAAGCCCGAGGGCGTGGGCGAGCGTGTGATAGCCGGCCACTCGGTCACCGGAGGCATCCTTCTCGTAGTTGGCCTGGAGATAGGTGGCTGCAGAGAGCCCGGTCACCAGAACGACTCCCCCCGCGTTCACGAGGGATTCGCTCAGCCGAGCACTGGGCACCGCCGACACGAAACCGAGCGCGGCCACGCTCCCCATCAGCGCTCCATGTGCGAGGTTTCCCATCCCCACGATTCGCTTCGCCGGCTGATAAGCGAGCATGAGGAGCGCCGACAGGATCAGGAGCAAGAGCGCCGAGGGCTGTGCACTTCCCACCGCTGCGGCAACGAGCAGGGCGAGCAGGATGGCGATGCCGACAGTCGGCCCCTCGGGCAACAGGCCGTGCACGCCGGGTCGATGAGGCGCGTCGATTCGATCTGCCTCGACGTCCACCAAATCGTTGATCAGCTGTCCAATCCCCCACGACACGCCGGTCGCGGTGGCGATCACGGCGACGCGCCAGGGGGATTCGACCCAGGCGCGGCCGCCGCTCCCGCCAGCGCCGCGACCCCTGGAAACACGAAGTAGTGGAGCCAAGCGAGCGCGAGCACGGCGCCCGCGAATTCCTTCTTGGGAATGCCGAGCTCCGGAACACGGCCGCGAATCGCGAGGCCCAGAAATCGCCAGCCGAGCCCCAATAGCTCGCCCACCCCTCGCGGGTGGTGGGCGCTTTCGACGACAATCGGCCCGCGCATGTTCGGGTAAGCTATGCGCGGCTGGTGCTCGGGGCAAGCGCGCGACGAGCGGCGGCAATCCCCGCACTCGCAGCCTCGAGCACCGTGCGCGGACGACCCGCGACGCAGTCTCCCGCGGCATACATGTCGTCGGCGCCGCGCACGGCCGAGCCATCCACCGCGATCCCGATGCGCTCGAGTGTGCCGAACCCGCGACGGTCGAAGTCCACGCCATGAGCGTCGATGCGCCGTCGACGGCGAGCCCATCGAGCTCGAGCGTGATGGGAGCGCGGAACGACAAGTGAAAACACGCACCGCCCGGATGCTCGGGTCTCGCTGAATCGAGCACCAAGCCTCCCGCGGCAACGCCGCCGGTCGCAATCACCACGGCATCGAAGTCGAACGCTTCTTCAGAAGTCTTCACGCAGAGCCCGCCGCCGTGGCGAGTGACTTCCGCGACTCGCACCGGGCGTCGTTCGACACGCTCGAGGCTTCTCACGAGCTCGCTCTTGGCGTTCTCGAATCGCGCACCCGCTGCGCCTCCAGGCGGCGACGTGCTTTCGCCAACGGGCATCGAGAGGCGAGCGCGAAGTGCTTCGGCCACCCTTGGCTCCGTACCGAGCCAGGGACCGAACAGCCATGCGTCGTGCTCACCACGGCGCGCCTCGATAGCGGTGGCCAGAGCCTCGAGCTCGGCGGGATCGTCGAAGCGATGTGCCAGGTCCCATCCGGAGATCGCGCGGGCGCGCTCCATTCCGGCAAGTCGATCTCGATCGGCGAAAATCGAGTGCCGGTTCGTCGTGCCCAGCTGCTTTGGTCGAGGCCCCGGGCAACGAGCCGGCCGTCCCAGTCATCCCGCATCAGGTCGACGACCGCGATCGTCTTGCCGGCGAGAGGGGTGAGATCGAGGAGCGCGAGATCTCGACCCCGAGAGCTGCGCACGACTCCCGCAGGCGTCGCGAGGTGGCAACGATCGGGATCGATGCGCCAGCCGCCGAGGGCGGTGGCGAACGACGAGCGAGATCGGCGTCGGGAGAGCGATCGCCGTGAATCTCCCAGGGCTCGAGATCGAGCGCGCCGTTGTAGAGCTCCGTGGCTCCCGGTCGGTCGCTGAAGAGGACGACATCGGCGCCGCCCCGGCTCGCGGCCCAGGCAGCGGCCACGCCAGCGGCGCCCGCGCCAATCACCGCCAGTTTCACTCCGCCGATTCCTCGCGGCCGTAGCCGATTTCGGCGCTGATCTGTGCGAGCGCCAGCGCTTCTTGCCGGGCCTGCTCCGGACCCACGACCGCGTGGCGCCGAAGCGCTGCCGTCTCGAGAAACCGCAGAGCGTCCCGCCTGCCCCACTCGGGCGATCGATCCTTGGCCTGTGCAACGATCGCTCCGCAGCGGGCTGCGCATCGCATTCCACCGCACGCGCCCAGACCGAGCCGCGTACGTCGCGAGACGTCTTCGACCGTCGCCGCCAATTCGTTCTCGATGACGTAACGAACCTCGGCCTCGGTCACCGGTTCGCAATCGCACACCACCCGGGCTTCCCGAGGATTTCTCATGAATACGTTCGACCACGTTGAGCGCACGATGACCGTGGCGAAATTCCAGTCGCACGGCGGAGACCGGATCGATGCGGCCGCCACGGCAGAGTGAGAGCGGGTCGAGGATCTCCTCACCGCCGGGAAGCGGTGATGAATGCGTCGTCGACTTTTCCTGGTTGCCCAGGCGCCGCGCGACGACGTCCGTCATCTCCTCCGCGAAGAGGCGATAGCTCGCGAGCTTGCCGCCGATCATCGAGTAGAGGCCGTCGGCGCCGTGCGGGGCGTGATCGACGACTCTCGTGCTCGCGCGAGAGCTCGTCCTCGTTGCGGGCCGCAGCGCGTAGAGCGTGGGGCGCACGCCCGCCGTAGGTGCCGATGGTGCGGCGCGTGCGCGACGGCCGGGAACACGCGCTCGACGCGCCTGACGAGGTAGCGAACCTCGTCCTCGGTCGCGAGCACGCGTCGAGATCGCCGTAGTAGTCGTCGTCGGTCGTGCCGATCACGCTGATGTTCTGCCAGGGCATGAAGAACACCTGCCGCCCGTCGATGGCGCTGGCGACGATGGCGTAGTTGGTCGAGGCGGCGATCGAGGAACACGTGGATGCCCTTGCCGGGGCGCAGGCGCGCTGCGCCGGCGCTCCAGATCGCGAGCGACGCGGTGATCGGCGCCCAGGCGCCGGTGGCGTTCACGACGACGCGCGCGCTGGTCTGCCTCGCTCGCGCCCGGTCGCGCGATCGCGCACGACGACGCCGCGACACGCGCCCGTCGTCGCGACGAAGCGATCTCGCGTCGACGTCGTGTGCACGCGCGAACGCCGGCGCCGTGCTCGAGCGGCGTCGACGGCGTTGGCCGATGCACAGCCGCGCGCCGTCGATGCCCCACTCGTCGAAGGTGATGCCGCCGATGGATCGCCGGCGAGCCCCGGCTCGAGCTGACGGAGCTCGTCCGCGCTGAGCCGCGCGTGGGGCTTGCCGCGCTTGAGCGGCTGGTAGCTGTCGTAGAGCTCGAAGAACGCGTCGTAGCGCGTCAGAGCATGACCCTCGCGCCGTCGCGAGCGCGTTGGAGCGGCACGAGGAACGGGATGCGGAACAGGAGATGCGGCGCGATCTGCTGGATGTACCCGGAGTCGCGGCACGAGGTGCTCGGTGACGTCGGGGTCGTAGGTCAGGTAGCGCGGGCCGCCGTGGATCATCCCGCTGGAGTTGCCGCTGCGCGCCGAACGCGAGGTCGTTGCGCTCGAACAGCGCGACGCGCAGGCCGCGCAGCGAGCAGTCGCGCGCGACGCCGGTGCCGTTGACGCCGCCGCCGATGACGACGACGTCCACGTCGGGGCGCTCGTCCGCCGACTCGATCATCGCGTGCGGTTCGGCTTAGCAGGTCCCAGCCAAGAATCTGCCGCCGCGTTTTTGGCCAGCGGGCCCGGCGGACCGTATCTTCCCGTCGATGCGCTCGTGGCGAAGAAATCGTGATCCTGGCCGTGAGCCTCGGCACGAGCCTCGCGATCGTACCGCTGCCCGCCTCCGCGAGCCCAGTCCACACGTTGGGGCGGCCCAAGCCTCGCAAGATCGCCCACGACAAGAAGATCCCGAACCGCCATGGCCGTCCCGATGTCCGACTCGACCGCCTCGAGTTTCCCCGTGACGTGCCGAACTCCGCCCACTTCAAGCGCTTTCTGAAAAAGCGACTCACACGGGAAGCTCGCCGGGCAACCTGGGGAGCCGGCCGCGAGAACGTGATCGAGTACCGGTTCAGCGTGACCGAGCTCCACATCGAGTCGACGGACGGAGTGATTCGTGTTCGCTGCACAGCCGTCGGCGAGCTGCCGGGAGGCCAGGCCGCCAAGAGCCACCTCACATTTGGCGGCGACCCCCGGAAGCGAAACACCCTGGTCGAAAAGGTGCTTTCAATCGTCGCGCGAGGCGTCATGACTCGACTGAGCGAGCTCGAGCGGATCCGCCGCGGCGACCTTGGCCGTTCCCGCGTCAAGAATCCGACGAGCGGGTGACCGCAGGAATGCCGTCCGACGCTTCGGCGTATTCGACTGGATGCGCGGGCTCTCGGTTGCCGTAGCCATTGGGCTTTCCGCTTGTAGCCACGACGGAGCGCCCACGCCGGAGCGGCCCGGTAGCGCCGTGCCTCGTCCCGAGCTTCGACCGGAGCGCGAAATGGATTCGCAGCCATTTTCGGGAGACGCCGACGCCAATCTGAAAAACCCGCTCTTCGGGCTCGTGGCCTCGGCTTCCTCGCGCTCCGATGCGGTGTCGGTGAGTTGCCCAAGAACACGCCCGAGCCAGTCGATGAAGATCTCCGGGTGATGCCCAAGCGCTGCGGAAAGACGCTGTTCACGAGAAAGCGCACCGCGCTGTTGGATGGGACACGGGACGACACGTACTTCGTTCGCAGCGATGCGGATGCGCTGGCCCTCGTGGCGAACGAAGGGACGGTACTCGACCTGGTGCGAACCGAGTGCCCGGTCAAACCGTCCAAACCATCCCAAAGCCACGTATTGTGACGAGCGGAGGGCGGTTTTTCTGCGACACCCAGGACGATCCGGATCAATGGGCCCAAGTAACGCTTGCGGCGGCTGAGCGCACGCGCCGCCACCCGCGGCGTTTGTTGGCCATGAGTCGACCGACC
Source organism: uncultured delta proteobacterium (assembly GCA_963781505.1). GTDB lineage: Bacteria > Myxococcota_A > Polyangia > Polyangiales > Polyangiaceae > JADJKB01. The sequence continues at coordinate 226,817 of CAWAHB010000007.1, forward strand.
GACGCAAAATGGCGAAGTGCGCGTGTCTCCCGTCGACTGGCCAGCCCCTCCTCCGCGAAGGAGTGTGTGGGCACGCCTCGGCTCCCGTGCTGGAGACGCCGCTCCGGCGCTAGTGGTCTGCGTCATCGGCTGCTTCGCGGTGGTTCACGGTTGCACTGGAGAGCTTCGACCCCGGAGTGAGCTCGCCCCCGAGCCCCGAGTCGCCGAAGTCCATCGCGTCTACGACGCTCCGCGTCCGGTTGTCGCCAAGGTCGCGAAAAAAATCGCGCCACAGCCAGAAAAGCAGAGCCCTGCCGTAACCGCTGTGTTGCACCACGCGTTGACGATGCCCTCGTTTGCGAGCAGAAGCTGCGCCTCCTGGCAGCCCAAAGCTCACCGAAGCCCGAGCCCGTCGTCGCGCCCGTGGTGGTGGCCACCCGACCGCCCGAGCCCGACAAGCCAACCCAGCCCGAGACAATAGAGCCGAAGAAGGAGCCCGAAAGCGCACCGCCGCCCGAGCCGCCGCCGCCCCCAGTGCAGGTAGCGAAGTCCGAGCCGCCGGCACCAAAACCAGCGCCCGCTCCGGAGCCTCGCCCCGCTCCGGTTGCTCCCCGAAAGCCGAAGTCCGAGCCGGCTCGCGCAATCGTCGCGAAGGTCGATCCCCCTCCGCCGCCCGTGACGCCACCAGTGCCGCCACCAGCGCCAGCCCCGAGCCCACCCCGGTCGAAGAACCCGTCGCCATGGTCGAGCCCGAACCTCTCCCGCCGCCGCCGCCCAAGCCCATGCCGAAACCCAAGCCGAACACCGCCTGAAGCGACCGACACCGATGTCACCTCAACAAGCCACGCATCACCTCGCCCGCGCTTGGGAAGAGGTATCGGGGGAGCCAGGCCACGATTGAGGTCATCAGCGTGTTCTGGGGACAGTGGGCTCTTGAAACGGGACGGGGACGCTGGATGGTCGATTACAACTTCGCGGGGCTGAAGGGGATCCACCCGACGGTGGATGGGCGCACTGGTGGACGTGGGAGGAGACCCCCAAGGGACCCCATCGAGTGCGAGCTCGGTTCCGCAACTACGCTTCCGCCGACGAAGGCGCGCACGACTACGTCAATCTCTTGTATCGCCTGTATCCGCAAGCCGTTGCGGCAGCGAAGCGTGGAGATGCCGGATCGTTCATCACCGAGCTCGTCGACGGTGGGTTCTTCACGGAAATTCCCAAGCACTACAAGCGCTCCGTGGTGAGCCTCGCGGCGGAGTTTCGCCGGGAGTCGCGAGCTCTCCGGCTTTGAGCGTCCAGGCTTGTCCGCGGGCGGAGCGTCTGTCACCATCTAGTCGATGGAGCTTCCCGAAGAAGCGGCACACGCGCTGATCGAAAGCTACGCCCGGCTGCTTGCCCGGGCCGGCGAAGAAATCGGCGAGCGCCCCCTCGTACTTCCGACCGCGGAGTTCTTCCCGGACGAGTTCCATGGAGACGAGGCATCGCTGCGGCGACTCTTGAAGCGGATGCGCCGGCATGCGGGGCTGTTTGACGTACCCATTCGTGGACGCGTTCTCGCTGCGGAAGAGGATTCCGCACCCGGCTCGTCGTGCTCGAGCGGTGCGTGTGCAGCCCCAGTGGCCGAAGAGACACGGGCTCTGCGGGTGGTGGAAGACGGCGACGGCTGGCGCATCCAAGCACCAGCTGCCGAGCTCAAACACCCCGTCGTGCTCACGGCAAACCTTGCGCGGGCTCTCGGCCTGGTGTTCCTGCTCGAAACGTTGGGACCGGGCGAATCGCTCGCGGCCCCCGTCGAAGTGAACATCGAGATCGCAGCGGTCGCACTCGGCTTCGGAGAGCTCTTGCTCGAGGCCTCCCACATCTACCAGAAGAGCTGCGGCGGACCCTCCATTGGGCAGGTCACGGCGCTCACGCATCCCGAGCTCGCGTTGCTCTCGGCGCTGTTCGTCGCCATGCACGACTACTCGCCGCGGAAGCTCAAGAAGCACCTCCCAGTCACCCAAGCGGAAACGTTCGACAAGATGGTCGACCTGGTGCACCTCAACAAGAAGCTCGTTCGGAGGATGCGAGAAGCTCCGGCGGACATCGCCGCGGGCGACTTCACGCTAAAAGCGGTCGGCAAGAAAAACTCCCGAGAAGAGGACGAGCCGTCTCTCGCGGAGCTCGAAGCCGCATTTCGAGCCGCACCGCCCAAGCGGACGCCGAAGAAGGCGGATCCCCTGGACGACGAGCTCGCCGCTCTGGTGGACGAGGCGCTCGCCGTCACGCGCGCGGAGTGAGCCCCACCCGTGGGCAAAAATCCGTGAGGTGACACCTCTCGCGCAACCCTGTTAGAGTCGCTCTCGCTCGCGATGGCTGTCGCACAAGGTACTTGTCCGAGCTGCGGAGCAGCGATCGAATTCGGTGTCGGCTCTTCGATCGCGAAGGTGTGCGAGTACTGCCGCGCGACGGTCGTGCGCTCCGACCGCGGCCTGGAAAGTCTAGGCAAGGTCGCGGATCTGGCGATGACGCCATCGCTCATCGCGGTGGGCGACCAGGGCACCCTCGGGGGTCGCCCGTTCGAGGTTCTCGGACGAGTCCAGCTCGATCACGGCAAGGGTCCTTGGGACGAGTACTACGTGGCCTTCGACTACGGTCAGTCGTGGGGCTGGCTCGCCTACGCCCAAGGCCGTTGGTACGTGACCTCGCTGGCTCCCGGTCTTGCGATCCCACCTTTCACGGCGCTCGCAGTCGAGATGGACGTCCCACTCGGGCAGCAGGTGTTCCGAATCGCGGAGATCAAGACCGCGACCATCGTGAGCGCCGAGGGCGAGCTGCCTGGAGTCTTTCCGGCGGGCTTCGTTCGCCATTACGCGGATTGCTACGCGGTTCAGAGCGGCTTTGCGACCCTCGACTACCACGACAATCAAGGCAGCTATTCGGTCTTCATCGGTTTCATCTTCCCCGAGCCGCAGATGCAGGTCACACAGCTCGGACCGCGCAGCGCCAACAAGGTCAAGGCGGCGCAGATCAAGTGCCCCCAATGCGGAGGAGACATCCCGAAGCTCGCCGGGGAGCGCTCCGAGCGCATCGGCTGCCCGTATTGCGGCGCTGTCAGCGACATCGCGCTGCAGCAGGTCGTCGCGCAGCAAGAGCGCGCCATGCAGTTGCCGGACGTGCCCATCGGCGCCCGGGGCACGTTCGATGGCGTCGAGTACATTTGCATCGCCTACATGCGGCGGAGCACCGACTTCGAGGGTGAGCGCTTCGCGTGGGAAGAATTCCTGCTCTGGTCGGAGGGCATCGGTTTCCGTTGGTTGGTCAAAGACCCGGAAGCTGGCTGGCTCTGGACAGTCGCCGTGAACCTGGCCGAGCTCGACCTGACGGGCATGCCCAATCGGGTGGGATGGGGCGGTCGAAGCTTCTCGTTCCGAAATCGCAACACCGCGCGCGTCGAATACGTGCTCGGTGAAGTGTATTGGAAGTGCGAAATCGGGGAGCAGACTCAGGTCAACGATTTCGTGAACGGCGCGGAAGTGCTTTCGAGAGAGAGCGGAGGCGGCGAAGCGAACTGGAGCCACTCGGCTCCCATCTCCTGGGCGGTGATTGCCCAGGCGTTCGGGCTGCCGATGACCGGCGCCGGCGCCGTCGCGGCAACCGGCGGTTCTGGCAGCTCGAGCGGCGGATGTGGTGGCACGGCCATCGTGGTCTTGATCGTGGTGGCCATTCTCCTCATCTGCATGCTCGGAGCCTGCGGCTCCTGCGTGGGTGGGGGCGGCGGGAGCAGCAGTGGCTCTAGCGGCATCCGAAGCGGCGGAATCGGATACTCCGGCGGAAAGTAGCCGGAGCTCGCTCGAATCCGACGACGCCCCCGCTGGCGTTCGCGGTGCTCCTCGTCGCGAGCCTCGTGGGAACGATGCGCGAGCTCGGGTCGGTCGCCGTGGATACTCAGAATCCTGCCGGGCGGTCCCATATCGCAAGCCCTTCCGCTCATCGCGGGATCGGTCGCCCTCCTCGCGAGCGGTCTATGGGCGAAAGCACGCGGGTTCGGAAAACGCGAGCTGCCCTGGCTTCTCTTCGCGCTCTCCGTCGTCGTGACCGCCTCCGCACCGGTGGAATACTTCGCGTTCGGCCGCGGCGGCCCGGTTGCCGGACTGGTTCTCGCATTCGCGGTAGGAGCGGGGGCGCTCTCCGGGGCGGTCATTTGCAGCGCGTGGAGTTTCTTGGGTCGGACGCTGCTCGCGTTGGGCGCGCTCGCGAACCTGGCCAATCCGTTTCGATTGGTGTTTCTGGCCCTCGTCTTGGCATCGGCGGCGGGGGTGACGGCGCTGGTCGGCACCCTCCGAACCACCGCTGCCTTGGGCGTGGTGCTGACAGCGCTCTGTCTCTGGTGCGCTCCGCTTCATTTCTTCCTCGAACGGCGTCCTTTGGGGAAGACCCGACGCGTCCAGGTTCTCGGCTTCACGCTCCTCGCGCTCCAGCTGTGTTCGTTCGTGGCCTACGAGCGGATCTTGCCGTCCGATGAAATCGGCGCGCACGGCAATCCGATCGTGTATCGCGAGGCCGGCGACGCTCAGGTGATCCAGGTGACCGCCGGTCAGGACGCATTCGAGATGTGGATAGACGGTCGGCTTACGCTCTCGACGATCGACGAGCGTCGATACTTCGAGGCGCTGGTTCAGCCGGCCGCTTTCGTCGCAGCGAGTCGTCGTCGCGTCTTGGTGCTGGGTGGCGGAACCGGTCTCATCGAGCGGGAGCTCCTCCGCCACGACGACGTGGAGGCGATCAGCGTGGTCGTACTGGATCGTCGGGTCGTCGACCTCAGCCGGCGCATGAGCTGGCTCGAGAAACGGTCTCTTGGTTCCCTCGGTTCGCCCAAGGTCCACATCATCGAGGCCGAACCCAGCGTGTGGCTCGACGAGACGACGGACACCTTCGACCTCGCCATCGTCGACCTGCCCGATCCCCTGAGCTTCGTGGAAGGCAAGAACTACAGTCGCTGGTTTTACACTGCGCTCTTGGGGCATCTCACCAAGGACGGCGTCGTTGCCATCCAGGCAACGAGCGCGTTCCTCACGCCACGCACCTTCGCCAATATTCGAAAGACCGTGGAGGCTGCGGGTTTCGCGACACTCGCCTATCACGCTCCCATCCCCACCTTGGGCGACTGGGGCTTCGTCCTCGGATTTCGCGGACGAGCACCGGATCCAGGGTCCCTCGCACAGTCGCTTCCGTTCCTGTCCGGGGTCAGCCCCACGGAGCTCGAAACGCTACCGCTCGACACCCGGACCCGGGAATCGAGCGAGCCGAGCACGCTCTCGGATCAGAAAGCCGTGGAGCTCTTCGCGGAGGAACTACCCGCGAACTAGGTGATGGTCACAAGCAGTTCGCGAACACCTTTTGGTACAGGACTTCGCCCAGCTTCTCGTGACCCGGTGGGCCGAAGTGAAGCCCGTCCTGCAGGAACTTCATCTGGTAGTCGTCGCACAAGCGCTCGGGATCTCCACAAGAGAGCAGCGCGTAGGCATCGACCACGTAGTCGATCTTGTGCTGTCCGAGCTGCTCTCGGATCCAGTCGTTGAGCTCCCGCGTCGCCTTTCCACGCGTCTCGTTGTAGTACTTGGTAAAGCCTCCCCAGGGCGCCACGGTGATCGCGACAATCTTCATCCCGTGGTCGCGTCCCTCACGATACATGTACGCGAGATCCTCGCTGATGTTCCGGGGATTTCTGCCGGCGGTCAGATCGCTGTAGAGATCGTTGACGCCGCCGAACACGATCAGGTGAGTGTACTTCGGCTTCTTCGTGGTCGTCGTTCCCCAGTCGCCCAGCACTTCGCGACCAAAGCGGCGACGCATTTGGTTCACCATGTCCCCACCCTTGCCGTAGTTGTCGAACGTGCTTTCGGGGCATCGTTCGGCCACGTACTTCAGGTACTTTCCACCGTGGGAGCGCTCGTCGGTGATGGAGTCGCCGATCGCCGCCACGAGGTAGCGCTCCTTGGGCACCGGCGCTCCTGCCACGCTCGCGCTCGGAGCCGGCCCCGCCGAAGCGTCCATCGTGGTCACTGGGCTCGGTGCAGCGGTCGTAGGAGGCGACGCGATAGGAGCCTCGGCGGGACGTGACCCACCACTGCAACGCACGAACCCCGCGGCGGTGAGCACCAGGAGCGCCACCAGGATGGCAGTGGCGGACGGCCTCAGGCTGCCGGGGGACACCATGGCCCCAAAGGTACGTCCAGTCGGCCAACTCGCCAAAAACCTGGCTCTCGCGGTGCTGGGCTCGCTACGCTCGCCGCACGATGAGCGTCGCAGCGGTCTATCGAAAGACGCGAAAGCGACCAGATCTGTTCTGGAACACGTTCGTGGCGCGCCCGCCAGCGGCGGTCGTGGTCGCCGTGCTCGAGCGCACGCCGATCACCCCGAATCAGATTACGCTCGGAGCATTCGGCGTCGCGCTGGCGGCCGCCGGACTGGTCGTCTACGCGCCCGGCTACTTCGGCCTGCTCGCCGCGATCATCGTGTTCGAGCTGTCCTACGTGCTCGATTGCGCGGACGGCATGCTGGCGCGTCTGCGAGGCATCGCCTCGACGAAGGGCCATCTCCTCGACTTTCTGATGGACGAAATCAAGGCGTTCGTTCTGCTCGGCGCCGTCGCCACCCGGCTCTACCGCGAGCATTCCGATCCTCGATATCTCCTGCTGGGCATCGGCGGACTCGTGTGCCTGGCCACGGGCATCGCCATCACCACGTTTCAGCGCCGCCCGGAAATTGCGGGACCTCTGCCTGCTGCGTCGGCGACCGAGACGCAGCGCTCCCTGCTCTCGCGTCTCGTCGGCCTGCCGATGAGTATCGCGAAATTTTTGATCCACTACCCGTCGTACATCCTGTACGTCGCGATCGCCGGGCACATCGAGCTCTACTTTTTCCCCTACATCGCGGTGAACGCGCTCTACGTGCTGAAATCCTTCGCCTGGCTCGGGCTTCACTTCGGGCGGTTCGGATCCAAGAGCTGAGCGCGACACGGCCTCAGCGAGTCTTCACCGTCACGGAATCGATCCCGACGATCGCGAGCGCGACCATGGTGGTTTCACCGCAGTGCGGGGGTACGGCTTGCGCCAGCGGAGCTCCTGCGGCCTCGATGTTCGTGATCCCAAAGTGGCCGCCTGAGACCCAGGTAGCGAGACAGTTCTTGACCTCGCGCCCGACGATGTCACACGTCCAGTGCAAAATGCCCTCCGGATCCGCTCCACCGTTCATTACGTTCTGCACGACGACCGCGGCATCGGCCACGCGCAACGTGTAGCTTCCGAACAGCATGACGTCTGCAGCGTTCCCCTGCTGATCGCGCATCTTGCCAGGAGGCACGGCGAATTTGTGACCAATGAGCGGCCTAGTCGTGACGAAGAAGGCTTCGACCTGAAAGGCCGCGCCACTGGGATCGAGTGCACTCCCAAGAAATGGCAGGTGTGCCGGATCCAACGTGTGGCGCCCGGGGGGCAACACGCCGAGCACCTTGCCGAGCGATGTCACGACACACACTTCGCTGGCGTCGACGACCACCTGACAGTGCCGAGCGAGCTTGCCCTCGGGATGCTTGAAAAAGAGCTTGTCTCGTTGCTCCGCCGGCCGCTCGAGCATGAGCGCCCCGCTCCCCTGCTGGATGAACTGCATGCGTCGACGCTACCAGACGAGCCCCTATCTCAAAACCCTTCGCGCTGGAAAATCACCTCTTTTGGCACGTCGTCCGCCGAACCGAATGTGTGATCGCGCCAGCGGTAGAGCTCGCTCTCGAGCACTCCGTAGCGGCGTGCGAGCACCCCCGGTGGCTCGCCATTCAGCATTTCGATCACCGCCGCACGCTGCCGCGCAGCGTCCGAGCCCGGACCCGGGGGCGCGGGCTCGAGGCACCGCGCTTCGGCTGCCAGCGACTCGTAGCGAGCATGTCGGCCCAGTGGTGTGCCCAGCCAAGCGAGCAGTCGGGTGAAGCGACGCTCACCCGAAAACGCCGTACGTCCGTGGAGCATGCGATGATTGTCGACGATCAAGAGCTCGCCGGCGCGGACGACCACGCGAAGCGCCGTGAGCCTGCCGAGCTCCTGGGCGAGACGCTGGGCAATCGGATCGCCGGGTGGCTGGGGTGAGTGGGTGAAGGTGAGCGCGCCGCCGCGACGCGAGACCGTGGTGCCCCGCACGTTGCCAAATACGAACGGGATGTCTCGCTGGCTGTGAAACAATGCACGAAAGAGCTCGGGGTCAGTGGTTTCGACCGACCCGAGCAGCTCCCAGCTGTCGGCGAGGAGCGTTTCGCCACCCGTGTCCGCCGGGCGCTCGCAGAACATCAGCTGGGCGCCGGGCATCGTGCCCCGCCACATCTGGCTGTCCGTGTGAAGGGGCGTCTCCCGCCGGGTCGCCGCGTAGGACCTCCCGGTCGGGATTGGATGGATGGGCTGCTGTTCGACGAGCCGTGGGCGTGCTCCGAAAACGCGACCCACCGCGTGCCAGGGTGCGCCAGCGGCCGACCGGGCGTCGAGCCCTTCCCCGGAAGGACGCACGAGACTGACGCCCTGCCTCTCGAGCTCCCGAGCAAGCCGCTCTCGGCTCGTGACGTCGCCCAGAAACTCCCATGAACGGATCACGTCCCGAGCCTCGGCGCCCAGCGCCACGGGATCGATTCGAGCTCGGCGGTCGCGAGGGAACGCGGAAATGGATAGAGCCGCGCGAGCTCCGTTCCTGCCGCGATGTGCACGCGCCGTCCGGGGACATCCATTCGGATCACGGCGGGAGCCGCATGAAATACGTCGCTCGCCGTGACGCCACGCAGCACGCTGAACCCCTCACCCACGACTCCATCGACCAGCAGCGACCAGCCCGGCGACGTGGAGAAGAGCGCTGGCGGCTTCACGAAGAAATACGGCTCACCGGCCTGGTGCGGCGTAACGTACTTGTCGAAATACCATTGCGCGCCGCGATGCTCGGCCAAAACTTCCGCATCGAACGCAGCCTGCCAAGCGCTTTTTGAGGTGGCCGCGTGCTCGGAGAGTGCCCGCGGGTTCGGAGTCACGTGACACTCGTGTCCGTCGAAGCTCGCGTCGAACGGAACACCGTTGTCGAACGATACGACCTGCAAGGCTCTCGTCGAGTCGTCCTCGAAGCCCCGCACGCCGATGAACCTCGTCACGCGCGAGAGACGCGTCATGCTCGAGCCGGCGCGCACGATCCGGAGCTCCCCTGGCTCGCCCGTAGGAGCCGAGCTCGTGCCGCCCACGAGACGCTTGTACTTTTGGGTCGGACCGCGCTTCTTCTGATCGAAGTAGCTCTGGTCGAAGAACGTGGCGTGGGCCCGGCCCTCTTTCGGGCTTTGGGCGAGCTCCGTTTCCACCACGGAAAGCCGCGGATCGAGAGGCGCGATGGTCGCGATTTCGCCAGACAGTTTCAGGGGGAATTCTGCGGAGCGGGCGAAGCGGAGCGTGACCGAGAGCGGGACGAACTGCTCCGCATCCCGGATCAGCCGCTCCTCCACGTCGAAACACAGGTTCCTCCGGTTGCCACCGTGGCTGACTCGCAGCCAATGGCCAGGGCGCGGCCGCAGCAAGAGGCCAGTGAAGAGCAGGAGCTCGTTGTTCCGCCTGCCTCGGCTCACGAGACCGCGTTCGATCGTCTTTTGCCAACCGCGATCCAAGAGCCCCTCGGCGAAGAGGCGCGGGATCGTACCCGACAGGGCTCGCTGCAGGGCGTCCGGCACCCGGGCGAGCTTCGGTCCGAGCGCGCCGCGGCTGAGCTCGAGGGGGACGCGCAGCGCGAGCTGAAATCCGAAACGGTTGCCCTCGAGCAGCGGAGAGCATGCCTGGGCGGCACGCACCGGGATCGAGCCATCGAGCGTCGCGCTGGCACGGCGGAGCTCCGAGAGGCCTCCGAGCACATCAATGACCTCGAAGCACACCGTTGCCGCGTCGTGCGCGAGCTCTGCTTCGGTCGCTTTCATGTCGTTCAGCTACAGCCCCCACCGCCGCCACACCCACCGCCGCCGCCGCAGCCACCCCCGCCGCCGCAACTCGACGAAGAGCAGGAGCTCGAGCTCGCCTGTCGCGCCGCCCACCAGGCGGCGGTTCCGGCGCCAACGGTGCCGGCCGCAATCATTCCGGGCGTGAGATCGACCTCGGTGGCGAAGCCCCGCGCGACCCCCGAAAAAGCGACGGACCCAGCGACCACGGACGTGCCCCCCGCAGCAACGGCCAGAGCAACGTCGGGCGCGTCGAGGCGACGCCCCGAGCCCACATCGGCTTGCAGAGACGAAGTAGCGTTGGAGAGCCACTCCAAATAGGGCTTGGCCCGCGTACTCGTGTTGCGCCCCAGGATCGCGAGCGCGATGCCACCACCCTCCGCAAAGATCATGGCCGTGAAGAGATTGCTGAAAGGGCGATCGATCTCGAGAAGCCAGAGGACGCGCAAGAATCCCACTCCGAATACCAAGAGCATCGGAATCAGCATCATGAGCATGTACACACTTGCGCGAAAGCTCGAACGGATCAGCCCGGCGTCCATCAGCTCGCTCTTGAGCGCGGTCTCGTGACTCGTCGCGATCGCCTCGGCCTCACTCTTCAGATTCGCTTGTGTGACCTCTCTCCCGTGTCGCAAAAGCCTTTGTTTGAGCTCGCGGGTGAATCCGGTGCCGGTCGCCCCGTTCGCTTCGACTGTGAAGTCGGTGTCAGACGGCACGAGCCAGCGTTCGCCAACGGCTTGGGTGACGATCATGTTGGCAGCGCCCGGGATGCCGCAGCGCAGATACGCCACGGCGTAGAGCGCCTCACCCTGGGGGATCCAGCCAACGCGAATGGGCGTTTGTTGGGGTGGAGGCGGCGCGGGCGCGTAACCCGCGACGCGATAGGGCGAGCCCGCCGGTTGTGCAAAGAGCACCGGGGAGGCTTGGAAGGCGGCCCCCCCGGACGTGCGATCGATGACCCACGGTGAGAGCACGCGACGGCCGAGGAGCGCCGCGGCGTACACGCCGAGGGAAAAAAAGATGAAGAAGTAGAGAAACGGGCCGCCAACCTCCATGTTGATGGGAAAGAAGTCGAATAGCTCGTGCATCATCGCTTCAATCCTCCATCTCATCGACTTCGCGGACGGCACGCGCCAAGAGCTCGACGAGTGCGTCGACGGCAGCGATGGGATCCTTTCGCACCTTTGTCAGGGGCTTGGTGTCGATTCCGTACGCTTCCTTGGACTTCTCCAGCACCTTGCCGATGCGATCACTCTCGGGTGGCGTCTTTCGCAAAGCGAGAAGCGCGTGAAGCGGGCCGCGGAGCTGCTTCACTTTCCGTTCGACGAGCCCAGCGAGCCGCTCGGGAGCACCTTGGGTGTCGACGATGGCGCGATGCAGGCGGATCTGCATCTCCCGTAGCTCCTGCTCGATGCGCAGTCGCCGATGCTTGTCGGCGATCTCAACGTCGGAGAAAGGATCCTTTCCGACCAAGACCAGATGACAGCTCTTGATGTCCTCGTAGAAGAGAGGGAACACGTCCGACGCACGCGCGATCTCGTCCGCACGAAGGATCACCGCTTCGAATCGAAGCGCGTTTCTTGCGACATTCAGGGTATTCGCGATGGACAAAAGCGTCTCGCGCGACGGATCGGCCAGCACGAGCACGAGGTCCACGTCGCTCTGGTGCTCCACCCAACCTCCGCGTACCGCGCTCCCGAAAACGAGAAGCGAGACCAGCCCGTCGCCCAGCTGGGCGCGGAGCGTGTCTTTCAACTCGTCGAGCCGCGATTGCACCACCTTGGACACTGCGAGCTTCGCTTCACTCATCGCTTCCTCCTCGTTTCGAAAGACGGACACGTGCGCGCGTACCGGGGCCCTTGACGGACCAGATGCGTTTCCCGTTCTCTGCCGGTGCCCGCGCCAGGAACGGCAGCGCCCGGGGAGTCACCCAGCCACTCGCCGCATCGACGACGAACCGCGCCCGCAAGAGCATTTGATCTCGCCGCGCGGCCGAGTGGAGCTCAGGCTGTTCGAGCGCACTCTCCGCAATTCGAAGCGCATCGCTCGGTCCGGCGAGCCGGGGCGCTCGGACGCTGTTTCGCACCGCCTCGTGCGCCAGGGGCTCGAGCTCCTGACGGTGACGACTGAGGAGAGGAAGGAGCGGAATGGCTTCGTCGACGCGTTTGCGCGCCAGGATCTCCCGGGAGCGGTGCAGGGCGCCCACGTCGAATCGCGCGGCGACGCTGTCCGGAAGGGGCCCAACATCCGTCAGAAGCGCGGCCATTTCGTCCTGGAGAGCGCGAAGCCCCGTGCTTTCGGTCGGGCACGTGCTCGGGACCGACGCCTGGGACCGAGCTCGTGGCTGTGCGCGACAGAGCGCCCGTCGCGCCCTGTCGAGCTCCTTCGCCAGCTCCGAAAACGGGGGAAACGCCGCATCCCGCTCCAAGATGATCGGGATGGACCCGCTTCGATTGAGAACTCGATCGAGCAATTGGAACACGCCGGCCGGAACCGGGTGGGCATGGTCATCGAAGTAAAAGTCGTCTTCCAGCGTGCCGCCCGCGATGTGAATCATTCCGACGCGCTCGAGCGGGAACGCTTCCAACCAATGCTGGGGATCAGCACCGCTGTTGATGGCGTTTGCGTACAGGTTTCCCAGGTCGAGCAAGAGCTCGCATCCCGTACGCGCTTGGATTTCGCTGTAGAAGTCGCCTTCCGACATTTCGGCATCGGGCCACGGAAAGCTCCACGCCACGTTCTCCAGGTACAGCGGCACGTCGGGCAGATGGCGCCGCGCGTGCGCCACGTTCTTTGCCACGACCGAGATCGCCTCTCGCGAGAGTGGCAAAGCCGTGAGGTGACCGATCTCGCGTTCCCCGCTGCGTACAAAGGCAACGTGCTCGCTGATGGCCGGAGCACGAAGCTCTCTGGCGAGCGCTCCCAGCGAACGAGCCCGTCCGCGATCGATCCCTTCAGCGCTCCCGAGGGAGAGCTTCACGCCGTGGGGAACCACGGGGAACATCTCGGCGAACGCTTGCGCCTCTCGCCTGGCATGGGGCAGAACGAAGCACGACTCGGCCACGACCTCCACGAAGCTCACGGGATCCGGCCGTCGCAGCAAATCCCCTGCGAGCTCGGGCCTGAGTCCGAGCCCGACGCCAGAAAGCCCGCTCATGTGGGCGTGGATGGTAGGGCGAACTCCGCCGTTGGGGAATACCCGCGGCGCGAAACCTTCGCCGGTGATGTGCTTTCACTCGGGAAGGGATGTGAGACTCAGCCGGATCGAGAGGTCTCCCCAGCGAGCTGCTTCTGTCTTGCCGGGACCGGCAAGACGGACAGCACTCGGTCGACGAGATCCGCGCCCCGCGAGAACGCAATGGCTGCGAACCCGTGAGCGACGATCGCAACGGTCGGCGGGATCTCTCCCGTATAGTAAGTCCAACACCCCCGGCTCGTGCCCCAGTACTCGAGAAAGATGCCGAGGAAGGAGCCCGCGGCAAACACCAGAAAATCGCGCCGCGGCTTTCGCACGAAGACCGTGAGCGCAATCATCCCCGCTGCGACGACCTGAGTCGCGAATATCTGTGCGGTGTGTCGGGCGAAGAACAGCATGCTCGCCACGAAGGTCGGCACGCACGCGACATAGCCCACCAAAAATGCGCGATCCCGCGTGGGCGTCGAGTCGAGCTCGACCACGGCGCGGTCCATCATTCGCGACAAACGATCGATGGCGAGCGTGGCGATGGGCCACGCGGGCAGGATCCAGAGCGGCGGGCGTTCGAGCGTGAAGTAGGTCCAGATGCGCGTGTTCGTACCCCACCACTCGATGACCCCACCGCCAACGAGCCCGACCAGGCAGAGCACACTGTCGCGACGTAGATCAACGTCCCAGGTGATGAGGGCCGCCATCCCGATCCACGTCGCCGCGAGCAGCCAGTCCATGCTGCCGTTGGCGTCGAGAAGATCGCTCCAGCGATAGCCGACCACAGCCCCGACCCCGACCAACAGGCCGAGAGCCACGAAGCTCCGCCGGCCGTAGCGCTCGACAGCGAACCGAGCGAGGCGTCGGGCACCAGTATTTCCCGCTGAAGTCGCCACTCGGCCCCACGCTAGCGCAAAAGCGACACTTCGGTGGACTCCCCCTTTTTACTCCAAAAAATTTGGGCTAGAACGCCTGCGCCATGGCGCAGACGACGGTCAAGCGACGGCGACCACCCGACATCCCGGTTGCGAGCGGTTGGTTTCTCATCGCTGCGTTGATGCTCGGGTTGATGATCATCATCCCGTTTTCGCCGATTGGCGGCTGGCTCCACAAAGAGGAGCCGGAACGTCACGGACTTTTCCAACTGGGGAGTGGGCAAGACCGGCAAGGCACGAGTCACGCTGGTGACCGCCGACTACAATCAGCTGGGCTGCAACCACGAAAAGCCCGCCGCCGGCGCTCACTGCGGATTCAAGACCGACACGGAAGCGTGGCCGCGGGATCCCACCGCTCCGCTCGACGACAACAACGCAAATCTCATCCAGCCCTACCGCACCATCGACGGCAAGCTGGTGCTCATCGCTGGCCTCTGGGCCGAGCCCAACATGGCAATGCGCCTTCATCGCGAGCCGTCCGCAGGCGTTCAGACCCAGAAGCTCTCTCGCTTCATTGCAGACTGCGAGCTGCGCTTCGTGGACAGCTGGGAGAGCGTCAAAGTTCGCTGGGCGCCGAGTCAGCAATGGGTGACGGAGGGTCCCGTCAACGGGGAGCTCTGGAAGCAGCCCGGTTCCGTTCTGGTGGCGCGCCCCGTCTCTTGCTCCCTCGGCGAAGAGTAATCAGCTCTTCGCCTGGCAAGTGAGCACCTGGCTCGCGAGCTCGTCGCCTCCGCTGGAGGACTCGATGTACACGGCGAGGATCTGTCCGCCCGGGAGCGGGAACAGGCGTGATTCCGCGACGCTCGACCCTGCGGCGGTCAGTGGATGGCTCTTGCCAGCCCGCGCGAGCTTCGCGTCGACGGGGACGATCACGAAGGGGGCTTCCCGCTTCGCTCCCGCGTGAAAGCCGAGCCAGCGCTGGTTTCCCACCATCACGAACGACGGCTCGGCGAGGGACGGTCCCATTCCTTCGACGGGCAAGAGGTCCAGAGAAGGGGGAAGAGTCTTTCCGCTGACGCGGCCGACGTGAATGTCGTAGCGACCACTGCCGGCGTTTTGCGACGTGAAGATCAGCGTGTCGTCACCGTCGGTCTCGAGATCCGGCATGGTCGGCCAGCCGCCGCCGTACGTCTTGATGCGGCCGGTGGGCTTGTGCTCGGAGCTCAGGAGCATTGCGAGCAGGCCGCCCCGGTAGCGGGTCGTGAGCACGATGCTGCCGTCCGGGCGCGTCGTCCCCCACGGAGCCTCGAAGGTATTCAGCTGCTTCGGCTGCTTGGGCAGTGGAACGCTGTTCAGGAGGTAGTAGCCGTTGCCCGCATTCGGCGCGACAAAGAGACGCATGCTCCACTTGGTGGAGCCGTCGGCTTGGGGAGCCCCGTAGAGCTCACTGCCCACGCCGTAGATACCGCCTTGATCGTCGATCAACGTGCGACAGTCCCGAATTTCCCGCACGGGCTTCTTCTTTTCGGCTGCAGGAGCAGGCGCGGCCACGGGCGCCGCCGTCGCTGCGGGGGGCGCTCCATTGGACGGCGCGGTGGCGGGAGTCGCTGCGCTTCGAGATTGGCCGAGGGCCTTGATGCGGCCGACCGCACGGGCCGCTCTGGCGACTGCGCCAGCCGAGACGGCGACACCCGCATCGGGTTTGTCTTCGCTCTCACCGTTTTCGTCCAGGACGGGTTTGCCGTCGAAAACCAGAACGGTGCGACGCGTTTCGACGAGCTCACACGCTATTCGGCGCCGCTCGGGCGGCTCGTACTTGTCGCGATAGTCTGCATAGGCGGTGACCCCAGCGTTGGCGTTCAGAGTCGGCGTCACCCGCAAGAGGTCGCGGCGGCCCTTGTGTGAAGGAATGTCCTTCGCGAGCTCCGAGCTGGGCGGCGCGTCCACATTGACCAGCTTGCCTTCGCCCTTTTCGTCGAACAGGAGCACGGCCGGCTTGTTTCCGAGCCCGACACCGACGCTCAGGTGCTTGCCCAAGCGACGAGCGGTGAGACCAGTGCCTCGATTCGCGTTCGTGGCCCACACCTTGCGTTCGGAAACGGTGCACACCTCGTCGCTGGGCGTCGCCGTTGCGCTCGCGGCAGCGACCGTTCCGGCGTCCTTGGTTTCGGATTTACCGAGGAGCGACTTTATCTTCGAGCAGCCCAGCGCGCCCACGGGGAGAAAAACGAGAACGATCGCCAGAGAGGTTCGAGAGAGCATCATGCTGTATGGCTCACGGTGGAGGGTTCGTTGCGCGATGACTCGGCCGCTGGAGCGACCCGGTAGAAACGCCTGAGGATGCGTGGGGCGACGCTGACGGCAATGATTGCCACCAGCCACCCCGCGATGGCATCGAGGATCCAGTGGTGGTCGAGGTACACGGCCGCGGAGAACATCAACACCGTGTACGCTACGTGGATCCATCGGGTCTTCCAAGTCGTGGCTTTCCAGGCCGTGAGAAGCCCAAGAAGCGGATAAGCGCAGTGCATGCTGGGCATCGCTCCGAACACGGAAGCGGCGCGGGAATAGAACGTCCGAAAGTAGTCGACCCCGAGGTACGCGTCGACCCGCAGGAGCGCCGCGGCGCTGGGCTGGACGGACATGTCGATGACGCAACCGTAGGTGCGAATGTACCAGGGCGGTGCCGCCGGCAGGATCAACCACAGGCTGAAGGATATGTAGTTCGCGATGGCGAACGCCCAGAGGTAGTGGCGCATGCGCGGCCGATCCACGAAGTAGAGATACGCTGCGTAGATGAGCGCGAGGTAGGCGAAAATTGCGTACGGAATGCAGAACACCAGATCGGCCGCGATGCTGTGGTGCACTGCAAACCAATCTTGGAACGTGACGCCTGGCGCCACGTGAAATAGCGAGAGCTCGGCGTTTCTGAGGCCGCACCCGAGCACGCGATCGGGGGTTACGACGGCCCGCCGCGCGTACCGGACGAGATCGTAGCCGATGGCGACGGCCAGATACGGAATCACGTCGACGAAGAAGCTCTTGGTCTTTGCGGTCGAGTAGGCCAACGCGCACGCGATGCCGATGATGATCACGTGCTCGGGCCGTAGGTCCCCGATCCACGTGATGATGGCCACGTAGGCGAGGGGGATCCCGCCGGGGAGGGCCCACCACGAGCCCCAGAGTTGGCGGAGGTGAGCGAGGACGCGCTTCACCGACCTGCCTCCCGAGGTGCTATCGTCGTCGCACCATGGCCGACTCCGAGCGCTGGGCGCGCCTCCTGGCAACCTGGTTCGGCTGCGGTCGTTCCCCCATCGCGCCAGGCACCGTCGGCACGATCGGCGCGTTGCCGCTTCATTTCTTGCTCCGTCGTTTGGGACCAGTCCCGTACCTGGCGTCGGTCGTCACCGTCACTGCCATCGGACTGTGGGCTTCGGAGCGCGAGGCCGCGCGACTTGGGGAAGAAGATCCCCAAAGCATCGTCATCGACGAGGTGGCAGGTGTGCTTTTGGCCCTGGCGCTGGTCAATGGTCGCGGCTGGAAGAGCGAAGCGGCCGCCGTGGCGTTGTTCCGCTTGTTCGACATCTGGAAGCCGGGCTTCGTCGATACCGCGCAGAACGCCAAGCCACCGGGCGTCGGCATCATGCTCGATGACCTGGCCGCCGGGCTCATCGCCGGCCTCAGCGCGCGCTGGCTGCTGGGGCGCCGCTGAGAAGCTGACGGGCAGCACGAAGTGCCCACACGCATCCCACGAAGTTGAGGACCCCCAACACCGAGACGCCCAAGAGCAGAAGCGGGGCTTCTAGCGGCGCGCCCGGCAGGTGGATGAGGCCGACCAGCAAACTCAGCGTGATCAGAATCACACGCTCGGCGCGACGCATGAAGAGCGCGGGCAAAATGGCGCCCAGAGCCTCGGCCCGAGCCCGCACGTAGCTGACGGTGAATGCACCCATCATCGCCAGCGCAGGAGCGGCCAGAACCCAGCCCTTACCGGAATAAAACAGCGTGATCCCCAGAAGTGGGAGACCGTCTGCCAGGCGATCGACGGTGGAGTCGAGGAGCGCGCCCCACTTGGATACGGTGTTGGTGGCTCGTGCCACGGCTCCGTCCAACATGTCGAACAGTCCGCTCGCAATCACCACCAGCGCGGCCCAACCAAACCAGCCAAACGCGGCGAAAAGCCCCGCAATGGCCGCCAAAAGCAGGGACACGTAGGTGAGGGCGTTGGCCGAAATCCCTGCGCGTCCGACCCATCCCCCGAGAGCGAGACAGGACCGATACACACCGTGCGCCGGGGGGACGCGTTCGAAGACCGTACCTCGGAGGCGCACCTCGGCCGCATCGGCCTCGGCCACGGAGCTCACGCTGGCGCTCATCATCGTCATGGCTGTTTGATAAGAAGGTTCGCGATCTTGGCGGTAAGCTAGTGAACTTATCCGGGATCGCAAGCCGTCCCCGGATGCCTCAATAGCGTGATTCGCAGGTCCAAAGCACCTTTTTGGCCGTGCGCCGCAACAAATCCATCAGGAAATTCCAGCCCCCTGCGAACGAAAGTTCGCGCCGAGCGACGCCCGGCAAGGCGAATTCGGGCATCATGTAGACGTAGATGAGCATACCGACCACGACACTCCTCGAGTCCCCAACACCCAAGAGCTCGGGTCGTCTGGTTCCGTTCCGCTTCCGCTACGTCGACGGCGCCGTTCTCCTCACAAGCTATTTCGGGGATTGGGTCTTCATCCGGCCAGAAGAGCTCAGGGCGATGCAGCGCGGAGAGCTTCCCGTCGATCTCGAAGCGCGCCTGGGCGAACGAGGGTTTCTCAAGGATCGCGTGAAGCCCAGCGAGCTTTCCGATCGCCTCCGAGAAAAGCAACGTTTCCTCGGCTTCGGGCCCAACTTGCACATCCTCGTCGTCACGCTCCGCTGCAACGAGACCTGCGTCTACTGCCACGCAAGCCGCGCCGACATGGATCGTGTCGACACCGACATGACTCCCGAAGTCGCGGAACGCGCCGTCGATCTGGCGCTTCGCAGCACTTCGCCTCGGATCACGATCGAATTCCAGGGAGGCGAGCCTCTGGTTGCCTTCCCCATCGTGCGCCACGCCATCGAATACGCGCTCGAACGCAACCGCGCGTACGGAAAAGAGCTCGAATTCACCATGGTGAGCAATCTGTCGCTGCTCGACGACGAGAAGCTCGACTACCTGGTGAAACACAAGGTCCAGCTCTGCACCAGCGTCGACGGCCCCGAAAAGCTCCACAACAAGCAACGAGTGCTCGTCGGCGGGAACGCTTATCAGAAAACGGCCGAAGGCATTCGGCGAGTCAACCAACGCTACCAGGATCTCGGGCTCGACCCCGTGCTCTATCACGTAGAGGCCCTCCTCACGATCACACGCGCGACGCTCGCGATGCCCAAAGAGATCGTCGATACCTATGTGGCTCTCGGTTGCAGGACGATATTTCTCCGCCCGGTCGATCCCTTCGGCTTCGCGGAAAGGACCCACGACAAGATCGAGTACGAGCGTCGTGAGTACCTGGATTTCTACCGCCGAGCCGTCGACTACATTCTCGAGCTCAACTCCCAGGGCACCCAGGTACTCGAGCGCTACGCGGCCATCTTCCTGACCAAGATCCTCACTGGCCAGGACCCAAACTTCCTCGACATTCGCAATCCCACGGGCGCGGGCATCGGATGCCTCACGTACAACTACGACGGCAGCATCTATGTGAGCGACGAGGGCCGCATGTTGCGGGAGACCGGCGACGACACCTTCCGGATTGGCGATGTCCGCACGGCGCGGTACCGCGAGCTCGTGCTGCACGACACCGTGCGCGCGCTCCTCGTGGCATCCAACCTCGATGCCCAGCCCGACTGCGTGAACTGCACCTACAACCCCTATTGCGGCATCAAACCCGAGCACAATTACCGCACGCAGGGCTCGATTCACGGGCGCACGCGGGAGAGTGACGTGTGCGCCGTCCACAAGGGGATCCAGGACTACCTGTTCGAAAAACTGCACCGCGCGGACGAACCAACCCTCGAGATCCTGCGTCGCTGGACGACGATCCGCGAGCGGGAGCATTTCCTTCAAAGCTCCTCGTGATCGCCAGAGCCGGGCTGATTGGTGACGTACACTGCGAGGAGGCGGCGCTCGCAGCCGCGCTCTCTTTTTTCGAGCAGGAAGGGACCGATGCACTTTTGTGCGTCGGCGACATCGTCGACGGCGATGGAGATCCCAATCGATGCGTGGAGCTTCTCCGAAAGCGCAGCGTTCTCACGGTGGCCGGCAACCACGACCGCTGGATCCTGTCGAATTCGATGCGCGAGCTTCCCGGTGCGCAGCCCCTGTCCGCCCTCGACGACGATACGGTCGAGTGGCTCGAAGCTCTGCCCAGGACCCGCGTGCTCGAAACAGAAGCGGGTCCCGCCCTGCTCTGTCACGGGCTCGGAGAAGACGACATGTCCGGGGTCAAACCCGACGACGAGGGCTACGCTCTGGAGTCGAATTTCGCGCTGGAGAAACTCCTCCAGCAGCCACGCCAACGCTGGATCATCAACGGCCACACGCACCAGCGGATGGTCAGGACTCTCGGCGAGATCTCCATCATCAACGCCGGTACACTCCACCGAAGCTACGAGCCCTGCTTTGCTTTCGTCGATTTCTCCGATCGGCACGTGCGCTTCTTCGATGTGAAAGACCCGGGGCGCATTCGCCAAATCGAGCGCCTGCCTCTCTGATTTCCCCAGGGATCCGAGGGGCGCGTGACGTCGCCGCCGAGCTTTTGTAAAGAGCACGAGCGATGAAGACCACCCTCTCCCCCGCCGACATCAAGCAACACTGTACCGCCCTCGAGGACGCCGAACGGCGCTTCGCGCGGCGCTTCCCCGGCGAGGGTGGAGCCAGGCAGCCCGCCCACACCGTGTACGGTGGCGCTCACCTGTTCAAGGCGACCACCGGCAAGAAGCTCGGTGAGCTCGCACTTCGATCCTTGAGCGCATACGCGCCGGACGCGTTCGCTCTCGGCGTCGCCCTCGATCTGCCCCCTTGGCTCGCGGTAGCGCTCTACGAACGCGTCAAGGAAAAACTCGGTCGCGAGCCCGTCGAAGACTTTCGTATCGACTTCGAGGATGGATACGGCAACCGCCCCGACGCGGAGGAAGACGGTCACGTGGTCGCTGCGGCCAACGAGGTTGCCAAAGGAATGCAGGAGGGCGTGCTACCACCCTTCATCGGCATTCGCATCAAGCCACTATCGGCAGAGCTCCGGGGACGCGCGATCCGCACCCTCGACCTGTTCGTCACGACCCTGCTCGAACAGACGAACAAGAAGCTTCCTCCAAACTTCGTCGTCACGCTGCCCAAGGTGAACCAACGGGAGCAGGTGCTCTCTTTGTGCGGTCTGTTCGGCTTGCTCGAGTCCCGTCTCGGCCTCGGCCCCGAGACGCTGAAGATGGAGCTCATGATCGAGCAGACCCAAGCCATCTTCGGCCCCGACGGTCTGGTCGCCATTCCCGCGCTCCTCGAGGCCGGCGAGGGTCGGATCGTCGCCGCTCACTTCGGGACGTACGACTACACCGCGAGCTCCAACATCACCGCGGCGCATCAGAGCATGACGCATCCGTCCTGCGACTTCGCGAAGCACGTGATGCAGGTTGCCCTATCCGGCACCGGCGTCTGGATGAGTGACGGCGCCACCACGGTGATGCCCATCGCGCCTCATCCCCAGCCCAAAGACGGGTCGTCGCTCTCGCCCGTCCAGATCGCCGAGAACCGCGAAGTCGTGCACAGGGCCTGGAAGCTCCACTTCGACCAGGCGACGCATTCACTCGTGGGTGGGTTTTATCAAGGGTGGGATCTCCATCCTGCGCAGCTCGTCACCCGCTACGCAGCTGTCTACGCGTTCTTCCTCTCCGCCCTCGAGCCCGCGAGCGATCGGCTCAAGAACTTCGTCGAACGAGCCGCGCAAGCCACTCTGGTCGGAGACATGTTCGACGATGCGGCCACCGGCCAGGGTCTGTTGAACTTCTTCATTCGCGCAGTGAACTCCGGTGCCATCGGTGAAGAGGAAGCGACCCGCCGTTCGGGACTCAGCCCCGAGGAGCTTTCGACTCGCTCGTTCGTGAAGATCCTCAAGGGGCGACGGGGCAGCTGAGCTGGGACATGCCGCGAATTCTGGCTCCCCTGTTCGTCGTATTCGCACTCTTTGGAGTCGCGTGCGCGACCCAGCGCGAACCCGCCAGCCCGGGTCGACTCGAGCCCGTCTCCGTCGCACCGGACTTCTCGGCACCCGACGAGACGGGGACGACTCGAAGCCTGGCCGAGTTTCGCGGCCATCCCGTGGTCCTCTACTTCTATCCGAAGGATGGGACGCCGGGCTGCACGCGAGAAGCCTGCGCGTTCCGCGACGAATGGCAACGACTGACGGCGAGCGGTGCCCAAGTAGTCGGGGTCTCCCTCGACTCGGTCGAATCCCATGCCGCGTTCAAGAGTGAACACCACCTCCCGTTCCCGCTGCTTTCGGATCCAGACGGTCGGATCCTGGCCGCGTACGGCGTACCGCGAAACGCGAAAGGCTACGCGTCGCGCACGACGTTCATCATCGATGCAGGTGGTGTGATCCGACGCATTTTTCCCGAGGTCGACCCCGCAGTGCACGTCCAACAGGTCCTCGAGGTGATCGAGCAGATGAAGGCTCAGGGCCTGGCCACCGGCCCTCACCAAGAAGCATCGTGCAGCGTGGAGGCCAGCACCGGTGTCGACAAGATCAAGGACGAAGTCGTCCAGAAAATGAACTCCGGAGACTCCAAGGGACTCTTCGAAATGTTCGGACCGGCGATGAAAGACGCGGTTCCCGAAGACAAGACCGCACAGTTCGTGAGCGGCATCGCGAAGGACAACGGTCAGATCAAGTCAGCCAACCGGGTGCCGGGAAAGGGCAACGACCGCCACGGCGTGTACGAGCTCGAGCTCGAACGAGGAAAGCTCTCCCTGGATCTCGTGGTGAGCCCCGATGGAAAGATCCTCGGCCTCTCGCTGCGACAGCCGCCGCCTGCCGAACCCGAGGTGAAAAAGAGCACCATCCCCCTCGCGCTCCCGTTCCGCGGTCAGTGGTTCGTGTTTTGGGGCGGCGAAACTCTTGCGAAGAACCAGCACGTCACCCACCCGAGCCAACGCCGCGCCGCGGATCTCTTGCGCATGGGTGCCGATGGGAAGACGTTCACCGGCGACGGTAAGAAGAACTCCGACTACCTCGCCTACGGACAGGGAGATCCTCGCCGCCGCCGACGGAGTGGTCGAGACGGTCATCGACGGCGTGCCGGAGAACGAGCCCGGCAAGCTGAACCCGTACTTTGCGACGGGCAACGTCGTCATCCTTCGCCACACCGACGGACTATTCAGCGTGTACGCACATCTCGAGCCAGGGAAAATCCGCGTGAAGCGCGGCCAGCGCGTGAAGCGCGGCGCCGCCCTCGGCCTTTGCGGCAACTCCGGAAACTCGAGCGAGCCGCATCTGCACTTCCAGCTTCAGGACGGCCCGAAATTCGATGACAGCTGGGGCATCGAGCCACTCTTCGACGGCGTCGTCGTCGAGCGGGGGGGCAAGACTGAAGAACAGCAGGGCTACACGTTCGAGAAGGGCGATCGCATCGGCAAGCCCGTCAAGTAGCCACGCTCAATAGGCCACGTTGAAGCCAAGCGTCGTCTCGAGCGCTGCGTGGGTCGACTCTTCGATCTGGATGAAACCAAACCCGCGGGCGTCGAGCTCGAGGGTCATGAAATCCGTCTTCCAGAGCTCGAGACCCAGGACGCCCGCCGGCGCGAACGCACCATCACCCCGCAGACGCGCATAGCCGATCCTGAGGCCCAAATACGGATTGAGGAATCGGCGCTTTCCGCCACCCAGCAGATCCGAATAGAGCTCGCCGCCGGCCGTCGTCAGAAACAAGTCCACTCCATCGCCGCGTTTGGCGCTCGTGAGCCAATCCGCATCGATGGAGAACGCGCGGGAGATGCGCACCGACACTCCTCCGCCGAGAAACGCCTCCGAGCTAGCGGAGAAATCGACGACCGACGCCGCGCGCACGCCCGGATACAAGCTGGCCGTGGGCTCCACGCGGGAATCCTCCGACTGCGGGCCACTCAGGGTCACGTAGATCGTTGCCCGAGCGACGCGATCTCGGAGCCACTGCATGTCGCCCTTCACGCGATCGAGCTGGGTCCGAACTCGAGACAGCTCCCTCTCGATCTCGAGCACTTGCGGTGTGCCCTGAGCCTTGCCGAGGAGCTCCTCGTAACGCTTGAGCGCGGCCTGGAGGTTTTGCATCAAGATCGCGGCATCGTGATACTCGCGCCCAACGTCCTTCGACTCGACCTTGCGGGAGAGCACCTTCCCCGTCGCTTCGAGGGCCGCCAACGTCGCCTGGACCTTCGCCGTCGGCACCCGGAGCGACAACGCCGCTCCCACCGTCCCGGGCTTGTCCTCGATGACCTCGTTCACGATCTGCCCGCCCGCCTCCCCCACCAGCGATCGGATCCTGACGAGGGCGCGCTCGACGCTCGCGACCTCGAGCTCGACCCGCGCCTCGATGTCGATCATCTCTCGGGGCGTGGCCTGGTCGGCGGGCTTCCCAATCTCGATCGCGCTCGGCGGCGAAGGCGGCGGCGGCGCCGCGGGAGTCGACGATCCGCCCGCCCCGAACGTCTGCTGCACGGCGTAGACCTCCTCGGAGAAATCCAGCGACTTGGCATCCGCGCGAACCGCCGGCGCTCCAGCGAGCGGGCCAGAAACCTCGATGGTCTCCCCAGCGCTCATCGTACCCTGCAGGGCCTTTGTTTCCTCTCGCTCGGTGTAGCGCTCCGGCGAAGAAATCGTCACGGGCTGGGGAGGCGCGGGGCGCGAGACGACGTGATCCTCACGGGCTGCGCAGCCGAAAGTGAACAGGATCAGGAACAGGATGGTTCGGTGCACCGGAGGACTATCCCATGACAGTCGGCTCAGAGCGAGAGTGCCCATCTCCTCCATGACGCGGACTGCGTTCAAGGAGCGGCAACGAGAACCTTCGACAAGCGTTTGACGAGAGAGTCGACGGCGGGCCGATCGGCGTAGCTGAGATCGGCGGCTGCGATGGATTGGGGAACAGATGGACGCCGGGAGTCCGCGCGCGCCGAGACCCTTTACCACCTCGAGCTGCCGGATGCCGGGGTAGGCGACCGCATAATACTGGATCGGTCCCCCGCATGCCGGCGAGTTGACGACAGTGCTCGAGCTTCCGCACTCGCAGGCGGAACCAACTGGAACCGTATTGCAATCACGCGAGTCTTCGAGAGGATAGGTGCAGACGTATTGGAGCGCATTGTGGTCAGGGATATCGTACTCGGAACCGTTGATCTCGTTGTGGGTGCCGGGGGCCGAGGTTTCCTCGCCCGTGAATGGATTCGAGCCGACGCGTGGCGCAATCGACTCGACCATGAACTCGTCATCGGGGGTGTCGTTCAGATCCCACTCATCGCAAACCCCATCGGAGCCCTGGACAGCGCAATCTGGGACGAGATAGCTCCAACGATCGACGAGTACGCTGGGGGCGACGTACTCGAGGTAGCCGGTGAGGCTCAATGTCTCGGGTGTCGCCAGGTCCTGCCAGGGCACACCAACGATCGCCATCAGCGTAACCAGCTCCTTGTTCCGCGTAGCGAGTAACGGGTTCGTCAAGGCCTCGCCGTGTTCCTGGAGTGTCAGCTTCGACAGCCCGTCCACGTAACGGCGAGTTGGATACAGGAAGTCTCGCCCAAATCGCCGTTTCTGATCCCAACACCGAACATTCAAATGATCGTCCAACGGGGGAAGAGAGCCGAGCTGGCAGCTCGAGTCGCTGCTCGCTGGAGAGCAACCAGTTGGGTCGGGGTCGGTGCAGGAACGACAGCACTTGTCGTTGGGCTTGGCCGCACAGATGCTGGTAGCGTGCGGCAGGTGATACGCGCTTCCGGCGTCGTCGGCCTTGGTGACGAGTGGGGCGTTCCCTTCATCCGCGATCGAGCAGTCATTTTCGTCGCTGATCATCAGGATCACAACCGCAGAATCGGGTCGCAGAAAGTTGCTCCGCTGGGCGAGAAGGACGTTATCGATGCCGCTCGGCTCCACCATGTCGCCAACCGACGTTAGTTGCTTGGGCGGTTTTGGATCGATGAGAAACCGATACCAGGCTTCGAGCGACGCCTCGTAACCGCACCCGTGGTCGCCGACAGCAGCGAGCTGGCTCTGGAAATCCGTCACCAAGTCCGGCGAGCTCGTCTCGCCACCGTTCTTGTCGTCGGGATCCCACCACAAGAAACCCTTGTTTTGAAATGACGGGACCGTCGTCCGCACCGATGGGATGAGGTGGGCGTGGTCATCGGGTTCGCCAGAGGTTGACGAGGCACAGATCTGGCCGCCATGCGCACCAAGACTCGACGTCACGATGCCGATGTGAATATCGGTGAGCGGTGCGAAGTATTTGTTTCCAGTGTTCGGATCGGTGGGTGGATTGGTGAGCGCGTCGACCAGATAACCCAGCGTCCCGAACAACAGGTCGTGCTTGTCGAGCATGCCAATGGAGTTATCGACCATCAGCAGCAAGTCGAGCTTGTCCGCCCGGGCGAACGGCACCTCGACGGCCGCATCCCCGCCAACGCCTGAATCGCCTGCGTTGCCTCCGACTCCCGCCTCGGTGAGGGGCTCGCCGGGCTCCACACCGAACAGTCCGGCGCAGCTCGAAAGCGCGAAGATCGGAATCGCCGCCGCCAAAAACCACAGCCCGCGCACTCGCAACAGCATCGACCACAGCATACCCCCGTACGCAGACGTTGCTAAGAGTCACGCTCGCCCATACGATCCTCGACATGGTTGGCGCGCCCACCCTTCCCGTGCGTGAAGGCGACGTCTTGGCTGACAAGTATCGCATCGAACGCGTGCTCGGCTCGGGTGGAATGGGCGTCGTTGCCGCTGCCACCCACGTGACCCTGGGGCAGACCGTGGCGGTGAAGTTCTTGCTCTCCGATGGGACCGATCCGAAGGCAGTAGCCCGCTTTCTCCGGGAGGCCCGCGCGACGGTCCAGCTTCAGAGCGAGCACGCAGCGCGCGTGAGCGACGTCGGAAAGTTGGAGGGCGGCGCGCCCTTCATGGTGATGGAATATCTCCACGGTCGCGATTCGGCCGCAGAGATTGCCGAGACCGGCGCGCTTTCTCCATCGGTGGCAACCGATTACTTGCTCCAGGCCTGCGACGCGGTCGCGGAAGCGCACTCCCTCGGTATCGTTCATCGCGATCTCAAACCGGCCAATCTCTATCTCACGCAGCGGCGCGATGGATCGCCGTTGGTCAAGGTTTTGGACTTCGGCATTTCCAAATTTCAAGACCCGACGCGACACGGCATGGCCCAGGCGAGCCTCACGTCCACGCAAGCGCTCGTCGGCTCGCCGCTTTACATGTCGCCTGAACAAGTGCGCAACGCCAAGCGAGTCGATCATCGGACGGATGTTTGGTCCCTGGGTGCGATCCTGTTCGAGCTCCTGACCGCAACGCCCCCGTTCCGCGGCGAGACGTTGGGTGAAATCTTTTCGAAGATCCTGTCGGACCCTGCTCCGCTCCTGCGGTCCCTCGCCCCGGAAACGCCCGCAGAGCTCGAACAAATCGTGGCTCGGGCCCTCGAAAAGGATCCTGACCATCGCTTCAGCGGGGTCGGCGAGCTGTCGCGGGCGCTCAGACCTTTTGCACCCGAGTCAGCGCGGGTCCTGGCAGATCGCATCAGTCGAATGGATCGCTCGCCCGCCTCGAGCCTGGAGCCCTCACCGCCGTTGGCTTCGAGGGAGGTGCCTGTCTTGGCGGCGCGCACGGCGTCGGATTGGTCGCAGACCCAGCCGATGGGCAAGCGCAACCTCGTTCGGAACTGGGTTCTGGGCGGTGCCGCAGCGTCGCTGGTATCCGCGCTGGCAATCGTGGGCTTCCTGAAGCTTCGACCGTCGCACGTAGAGGAGGCTCCGATGGACTCACCTCCCGTCACAGCAGCGGCCGAGGTCACGATCTCGAGCGAGGTCCCGGCCGAGCAGGTGCCGAGTGTGACGATCGCCAGCGCGGGACCGGTACCGTCTGCCGCCAAGTCAGAAGCACCGGTGAAGCGCTCGCCCCCGGCACGGGCACCCACCCTTCCCCCGAAGCCCAAGGTCGAGACGCCCCCTCATCCCGCAGCCGCAAAAGCTTCCTCATCTGCCAAGCCGCCCGAGACGAGCCCCGCTGGACTTCCCAGCGCACTCAAAAGCGGGGGCCGAAAGTGAAGACCCCCCTCGGCCCGTGCGTGCTTTTCGGTGTTTGCCTGGCAGCGAGCGCTGCGCGAGCACAACCTTCGACCGCTGATCAAGCTCTTGCCGAGAAACTGTATCAGGACGCACAAGGTCTGATGGAGCAGAGCAAGTTCGCCGAGGCATGCCCGAAGCTCGCCGAAAGCCAACGCTTGGATCCAGGCACCGGAACGCTGCTCAACCTCGCACTCTGTCACGAGCGAGTTGGGAAGCTTGCAACGGCGTGGTCGGAATACAATGAAGCGCGTGCGGCGGCCGAACGCGATGGTCGGGCCGATCGAATCGAGTTCGCCACCAAACAGTTGACTGGGCTGGGCACGAAGCTGTCGAGGCTCACGATCGAGATTGCTCCGGGCGCGAGTGCCAGCTCTGTGGAAGTTCGCCTCGACGGAGTGGTACTGGAACCTGCAGCGCTGGGCGTAGCCACACCAATCGATCCCGGCAAGCACAGCGTCGTGGCCACCCTGCCAGGAAAGAAACGCTGGGCGAAGACCATCCGCGTTCGGGTCGACAAGGCCGAGGCGTTCGAAGTCGTGGTGCCCGAGCTCCAGTCCGAATTTGCATCGAACCCCGAGCCCACGGGCGCGGAGCCTGAACCCATCGAAGACGAGGTACCCGAGGAGACCAAACCGAGCTCGCCCGGCTCGTCACAACGGACGATCGGGCTGATCGTCGGCGGAGCGGGTGTCGTAACGAGTGGTGTAGGACTGTTCATCGGGCTCAAAGCGAAGTCCCGATTCGACGAATCGGAGAGCCATTGCGTGGGAAACGCTTGCGACAAAGAGGGGCTCGCCATTCGCGATGACGCCGTCGGTCGCGCCGAGCTCGGATCGGTCGTCCTGGGCGTCGGAGTGTTGGCGATTGCAGGCGGCGCGGTGCTCTACCTCACCGCTCCCTCGAGCCCGACCACGCAAATAGGTCTCGGCCTGCGAGGGGTGAACGTGAGAACGACTTGGTGACTCCGCCCCTCAGCTCCCTCGATACGTCGAGTACCCAAACGGACTCAAGAGCAGCGGCACGTGATAATGCTGCGAGCCTTCCCTCACCGCAAAGCTGATGGCGGCCTCCGGGTAGAATGCTTCGACGCCGCCCTCGCGGAAGTAATCCCCGACCGCAAACGTGAGCCGGTAGGTCCCTGCGGCGAGGCTTTCTTCGGCGAGCAGATCCTTCACTCGACCGTCCGCGTCGGTGACCTTTTCCGCCAGGAGCTTCCAGCCATCGCCGTCGCGAGCTTCGAGTCGGACGCCAACGCCACTGGCGGGACGCCCTTCGGACAGGTCGAGCACGTGGGTCGTGATGGGGCTCATGAGGTCAGCAGCCTTTCCAATCGAAGACGGGTGATTTGGCGCTGCTCTTCGGCGGCGCTTCGAAGCTCGGCGGGTCGATCCTGGGCGACGCGCACCCGGGCGGCATCGCGAATTTCCTCCGCGCTCTTGCCCGTCGCGCAGATCAGAAAGACGAACCCGAGCTTCTTTTCGTATTCCTGATTCAAGCGCCGGATCTCCTCGAGGGTTTCCTTGGAACCCTGGCTCGCCCGGCTCTGCTCGCTCTGGGTTTGGCGGCCGCCTTTCTCGCCGATGCGAGGATGCGCGCCGAAGGCTTCCAGCCATTCCTGTTCCCCGAGCGCGAGCCAAGTGCGATCCGCCGCAGCGTAGAGCTCCGCCATGTTGGCGAACGGTCGGAGAGCCGCGAGCTCCTGGGCGAACTTTCGACAGCCGCAGCACGCGAGCATTTCGCTTTCGGCGCGCGCTGGGGGCACTGCGTTGAGCCACCGCACACCGAGTCGTTCTCGCTCCTCGCGGGGAATTTCCCCGTGCACACGCAATCGAGCCACTCCGCCATCGGGATAGACATTGAGGCGTACGTGGGTCGCGAGGGCGCGGCCGTCGACCTCGTCGATGAAGAAGTGTCGCGTGTCGCGCCGAAGGGGGGCCTCGAGCACCGGCCACCACTCGGCGGAAGCGGGAGGCTCATCGGCTTCGCAGTGCGTCGCCTCGAGCAGACAGCGTGCCGGGCAATTGCCCTTGAAATGCGACGTATCGACCTCGACGCGGCGAACGATGCCGCGGGCGGCGAGCTTCACGATGCTGAAGTCGTGACCGGGTCCACGCCGGCGTTGGGTCTCCCAACCTTCGCCCATGTTCTTGGGATCGCCCGGCATGATCAGGTTCTCGCGCACGCCGAAGAACATGTCGCTCACTTGGACCACGCGCGCACCATGGAGCGCCGCCGCGAGATCGACGAGTCCATCCCCCACGGGCAAGCGTCCGAATCGGACGAAAGGCTCTCCGTGAACTCGCAAGCGGGCTACGCCACCATCCGGAAAGATGTTCAGGCGCACGTGACTGAACGCGTAGGGGCTGGTGATCGGAAAACGATTCTTGCTGTCGCCTTCGAGGCGGCTCTTCGGAAGGATCTCGTGCCACTCGATATCCGCGCCGGCCAGCTCCTCTTCGCTCGGGTATCCCTCGATGAGCGCGCCATCGAGGCTGCACTCTTCGGGAAAGTTCCCTCGAAAGAACGCAGTATCGACCACCACACCGTGGATCTTTCCCGGCGCTCCGAGTCGCACGATGCAAAAGTCGTAGCCCGTTTCGCGACGGCGGCGGGTCTCCCAGCCGTCCATCCATTTGCCGCGCTCGGTGTATTCGTCGGGCAGAAACACGGCCGGCTCGGGCTTGAGCAAGTTTTCCCTAGCTGCGAAAAACTCGTCGTTGGCGACGACCGCGCGAGCACCGAAACGCTGTCCGGCCAGATCGAGGTAGTCCGTGAAATCCTTCATATGCGCGGCTCCCGGCGGGCTCGAAGTAGCTTGCCACGCGGCTCCTCCGAGAACGCTCGGTCCTCGAATATCACCTCTCCGCGAAGGAGCGTGGCTCGAACCGCTCCAGACAGCGTTCGCCCCTCGTAGGGCGTGAGAGGGTGCCGCTGGGCGAGCTCCTGCCCTCGCACGATCCACGAGGCGTCCGGATCGAGCACGGCGAAGTCCGCGTCGCGACCCAACGCGATGGCGCCCTTGGTCTGGGAAAGCCCCGAAACCTCTGCAGGTCTCTCGCTCATCCAGCGAGCGATTTCAGGAAACGAGTATCCCTGCTCTTGGGCAAGCGTCCAGGCGATGCAGAGCCCGAGCTGGAGCGAGGCGATGCCACCCCACGCTTCGAGAAAGCTTCCGCTCTCGAGCTGCTTGAGCGCGGGCGTACAGGGCGAGTGATCGCTGACCAGATAGTCGATGGTCCCGTCTTGCAGTGCCTGTCGGAGCGCAACCCGATGGCGTTCTTCGCGGATCGGGGGAGCGCACTTGTAGGCCGTGGCGCCGTCGGGGATCTCCTCGGCGCGGAAGTACAGGTAGTGAGGACAGGTTTCCGCAGTGAGGCGGAGTTTCTCTCGCTTGGCCTGCGCCAGGATGGGTAGGGCATCCGCGCAGGCAAAATGAACGATATGGATCCGTGCGCCCGTGTCGCGACCGAGTCGCGCGAGAAGCTCGATTGCCTCGACCTCGGCTTCTGGCGGACGGGACATCAGATAGCTTTCGTACTTTCGGGGATCGAGGTTGGCGCGGCGCACGCGTTCCTCGGCCTCTGCGATGGGGCCGGGTGCTTCGGCGTGAACCAGGAGAACTGCATCGAGCTCGGCGAGCACGGGCAGCGCTTCGCGCAGTTCCATCTCGCCCACGTGAGGAAACTCGTCGACGCCACTCGGAACCAGGAAGCACTTGAATCCGGGGATCCCTTCGCGGTGGAGCGGCGCGAGTGACGGTGTGTTGCCCGGTATGACTCCGCCCCAGAGCGCAACGTCCACCCAGAGCTTGCCTTCGGTCGCAGCACGCTTCGCGAAAAGCCCGGGCTCATCGACCGTCGGCGGGATGCTGTTCAGCGGCATGTCGACGATGGTGGTGATGCCCCCCGCTGCCGCGGCGCGGGTCGCCGTACGAAATCCCTCCCACTCGGTGCGACCGGGCTCGTTCACGTGGACGTGGGTATCGACGAGGCCCGGCAAGACGATGTGAGCGCCGAAATCCAGCACGCGTGCCGCCGGCATCTCCGCGTCGTATGCCTCGAATCTCTCGAATCACCCCGTCGCGCACACCGATGGCGAGGGCGCGCTCGCCTTCCGGTGTGACCACGCGGCGACTCTTGACAGCGAGGTCGAGCGATTCGCCGACCATCGACTCACTCGCTACTTGTGCGGACGAGACACGTCAATCGAACGCCGCCCGAGCGCGGAAACCCCAAGGGAGACATCCGGCGTGGACGACCGCGGCACGCTCTCTTATGCTCCTTGACGGCCCATGTTCGTCTGTCCGGAATGCGGCCGCACGTTTCCCCTGGGCGGCTTCTGCACCGAGGACGGAACCACCGTCGCGGATGTCGCTGGTGATCCGCTCCTCGGTCAGGTCGTTGGGAACTACCGGGTCGCCTCGGTCTTGGGCAGAGGCGGCATGGGCATCGTGTACAAGGCCGTGCACCCGGGCATCGGCAGCCGCGTCGCCATCAAGCTCCTGAACAAGGAGTGCTCGGACAACCCCGCGCTCGTCGAACGATTCTTCGCCGAGGCTCGAGCCGTCAACGTCATCCGGCACGAAGCACTGGTGAACGTCATCGATCTCGCCCAGCTGCCGGACGGGCGCCCGTACATCATGATGGAGTATCTCGATGGCACTCCGCTGTCCGGCTACTTCGCCAAGTACGGCGCTCTGCCCCTGGGCACGCTCGCCAAACTTCTGCTCCAAGTGCTCGAAGGCCTCGGCGCGGCACATCAGAAAGGGATCATCCACCGAGATCTCAAGCCCGATAACCTCTACGTCACGTCCGGCGCGCGGGTGAAGATCCTGGATTTCGGGATCGCAAAGCTTCGCCCGGACATGGCGAGCTCCACCGCGGAAACCCGCGCTGGCTCGGTGATTGGCACTCCCCAGTACATGTCCCCCGAACAGGCCGTTGGCCAGCCCGTGGACCAGCGCGCAGATCTGTATTCCGTGGGCGTGATCCTGTTCGAGGGATCGACCGGTCAGCGTCCGTTTCCTGCAACGACGCTCTACGAGCTACTCAAAGCTCACGTCGAGCTGATGCCGCCGGCGCCGAGCTCCCTTCGTCCGGACATTCCACGACAGCTCGAGAACGTTCTGCTCCACGCGCTCCAAAAGGATCCTGGCTATCGGTATCAAACCGCTCAGGATTTTCACGCCGCACTCGAACACACTCTGTCGTTCTTGCCCCCAGAAAGCTTCACGGCTCTCGGCGGAGCGGGTGCTGCTGCGCACATTCCCACTCTGGGAAGCGGAGCCCACAGCGCCTCGGCTCAAATTTCCTACACCTCGGCGCCCTACCCACCGACGCCGGTTCCCACGCCCGGCCCATATTTCCCAACCGGCCCGGCGCTCACACCTCCACCGGTGGACCAGCGAAGCGTAAATACGAACAAGAGCGTGGGTTGGGCTTTGCTCACCGTGACGTTCATCGTTCTGGCCCTGATGCTCGGTTCCTGTGCCGCTTGCTTGTGCTCGGCCTCTTTGAACGCCAGCGGAAACTGAGCAATCCAAATCTGCCGTCCCGGCGTATCGTGGCGTCGTCATGCCTACCGAAGCACCGCTCCCGCCCGGAACCTCAGGCTGGCCTCTCATCGGCGAGACGCTGCGATTTCTCGAAGATGGTTTTGGGTTCGTCGAAGATCGCATCAAGGCACACGGTCCGGTGTTCCGCACGAGCCTGCTCGGGAAGAACGCCGTGGTGATCGCGGGACCC
Source organism: uncultured delta proteobacterium (assembly GCA_963781505.1). Classification (GTDB taxonomy): domain Bacteria; phylum Myxococcota_A; class Polyangia; order Polyangiales; family Polyangiaceae; genus JADJKB01. The sequence continues at coordinate 260,910 of CAWAHB010000007.1, forward strand.
GACGCAAGCCGGGCGTGGATCGATCCAGAGCTGGTCGAGCGCGACGACGCCATGCCGAACAACATCCAGGAGCTGTTCGGCGGGGAGAGCTTGCCACTACTCGACGGCGCTCGACATCGAGCGCGCAAAGAGCAGGTGCTGGCAGGATTCACCCGAGAGTCGCTCGGGTCGTACTTGCCGAAATGCAGCGGGTCATCGAGTCCGCTCTCGGGCGCTGGGCAGGCTCGAAAAAACCCACCCATGGCATCGCGGAGCTCAAAGGACTCGCCATCAACGTCATCGGCGCGAACGTACTCGGACTCGAAGGCGGGCCGCGCCTCGACACGCTACGGGCGAAATACGAAGTGCTCACCCTCGGGATGGGCGCGCTCCCGGTGCCGCTCCCGGGCAGCGCCTATCAGAACGCCGTCGGCGCTCGGGACGAAATCCTGGCGATACTTCGCGAAGAAGTTGAGCGCACTCGAAAAGAGCCCGCTTCGGATTCCGGACTCGGGCGCATGCTCGCAGCGAAAGCCAAGGACGGCTCATCCCTGGACGACGATGCAGCGGTTCTCGAGCTGCACCATGTCGTCGTGGCGGGTTACATCGTGTTCGCCGAGCTCGCCCGCGCTCTTTCGGAGCTTTCGAGCCAACACGCGATTCGGGGGAGGATCGCGACGGAAGTCCGCTCCGTTTCGCCGAGCGGCGCCCTGGGGACCGCCGAGCTATCCAAGCTCTCGTACACGCTCCAGGTCGTGAAGGAGCTCAAGCGCGTCACGCCCATCATCCCGGTGGTGTTCGGAAAGGCAAAGAAGACCTTCGAGCTCTCCGGCAAACGCATTCCCGAGGGCTGGATGCTGCTCTGGGCTCCTCACTCGTCCATGCTGTGGTCGAAAGCTTTCGCCGCTCCCGAAAAATTCGACCCCGAACGCTTCTCTTCCGCGCGCCGCGAAGATCGCGACGAGGAAATCGTGTTCGTGCCCCAGGGACCGGGCAAAGCGCTCGGGCACAAGTGTCCAGGAACCGACTACGCGACTCTGTTCATGCAGATGTTCGTCGCGCTTCTCGTTCGCGGTTACGAGTGGGAGCTACCGGAACAGGATCTGAACCTGTGCTGGGACCGCATTCCGCCCGAACCCAAGGACGGCCTCCAGTTCACGTTGACGCGCGTCTCGAAGGGCTGAGCGCTCTCTACTCAGCCTTGAAACGTGTCCTCGTGCGCGTCGAGAGCGCTCTGATGAATCGCTTCGGCGAGGCGATTGACTCCGGGACGCTGCGTCTGCCCCGAAAGCCGGACCAGCGCGCCAGCCACGACCGACGCACGTTCGCGAACCTCTGGGGTGAGCTCGAGAAGATCGCCCAGCCGCGCGAGCACCTTCTTTTCCGACTCGACGACGACTCGATCGGCGCTCGCGAGCCAAAGAGCTATCGCGTAAACGAACTCGCGCTCGAGCGCGTCGAGCCCGAGGTTCGAGACCCCTTCCAAAGGTTGAGGCGATCGCGTCGCAGCTTCGACGGCGGCGAGATCGCCCGGCGGCAGTCCCGTCGCGCGCGCCGCGCCGAGGAGCGCCTCGGCCTCGTCCCCCGTGACCATTCCATCCGCCCAGATGACGGCACTCAGAGCCACGAATACGTCGCGCGGGAGTTTCATGGGGTGTCCCGCATGGTCGGAGCCGTATGCCTCGGTTGTCAACAATCAGCGCTTCGCCGAGGGATCTCAGCGCCGGATCGGTCTATCAGCCTCTTCCGGCGCGCTCGGCCACGAAACGCGAGAGGTGGCGCGAGAGTGTGTAGATCGGGATCTGGGGGGGACCCCCGATGCTCGTCGGAAACAGGGAGCCATCCAGCACGAAGAGGTTTTGCACCTGGTGGTGCTCCCCGGTGCTCTTGACCACGGAGCGGCGCGGATCCTCGCCGAGAGCCATCGTGCCCATGGGATGCACCGCGGTCATCGGGATCGAGTGGGGCCTGGCGATCGCATCCGGGATGCGCTCGATGCCGTCCGGCCCATCGAGCTCGATGGGCGAGACGCTAGGCACGAGGACCTTCTTCGCGCCCGCCGCGAACAGGAGTCTCGCGCACTCGCGGATCCCCCGGGCGAGCTCTCGGGAGTCGTCGAGCGAAAGCACGTAGTCGACCAGTGGGCGCCCGTCCTGGCGCACTCGAACGCTTCCGCTCGAATGATCGTGGAGCATGGCCGTCAGCACGGCAACGTTCGGATATCGCAACATCCACTCGCGATGCTTCGGGCCAAACCCCGGCAGCATGACCGATGCACCGATGGGATGCGCGAAGGCCGTCGTGATCCAGATGCGCTTGTCGCTGCCCGGCGACGAGATCCAGATGCTCGGTGCACTCGTAGCTCTGGGGGATCCCTTTCCACCCCTCGATGCGCTGATCGAACCAGCCGGCAACGGCAACCCCCGGGTGCATGCGAAGCCCGCGACCGAGGCGCGCGTGGGGATCGGGCAAGCCCGACGCCACGCCGAGGGCCGCACTGCCTATGGCGCTTCCGGCGAGCACCACGCACACGCTGTCAATCTGGATTTCGCTTCGGATCCGGCCGAGCTCGTCGGAAACCTCCGCGACCACACCGCGCGCTCGGCGACCGTCGTGGATGATGCGGGTCACTCGCACGTCGGAATACACGCTCGCACCGTGATTGATCGCCTCGGGAACCAGGACCTTCGCCGCGTTCTGCTTCGCGTTGTAGGGACAGCCGATCTCGCAAAACCCGGTGCCCTGACAGCCAACTCGATTGTGCGCCAGCGGCCCGCCCTTCCAGCCCAGAGCGAGCACGCCGCGCTCCAGGATCTGGTTGTTCGCGTTTCGCCGATAGCGAGGGATCTCGGTCACCGAAAGATCACGTTCGACGCTCTCGAACGTGGGCCGAAGCTCCGCTTCCGAAAGACCGCTCACCCGGAAGTCTCGCGCCCAGTGCTCGAGGATCTCGGGCGCCAGGCGCTTGCACAGGTTGATGTTGTGCACCGTCGAGCCCCCGATGCAGCGACCGCCGATGACGCGAATCGCGAGGTCCGCGGTCATCCGCGCACCCGCATCCTGGTACAGCTTCGAGAACATCTCATCCTCGCGCTGGGTCATGTCCTGGGGCCAGAGCTCAGGACCTTCCTCGAGCGCGATCACCTTCGCCCCGCGCTTGGAAAGCTCGCTCGCGGCCATGCCGCCGCCGGCTCCGGTTCCGACGACGACCACGTCCGCCGTCAGGCGCACGCGGCGCGGCAGCCGTCGACCCGAATGAATCACCGAGACCACCGGATGACGGGGCCCGTGTATCCAATGGCGGCCCAGCTCTCTTCACGGCGATACAGGGCCATCATCGAGATCCCCTTGAGCGCCTGGAATCCCGCGCGCAGTGCTCCGACCGAGCTCTGCTCGAGAGACCGGAGCACCTGCTCCTGCGCGCTCGGACCGAGCGAGCTGAAGCGGCGCGCGTGACCTGCCGCGAACGGCGCGATGTGCTCGACATACGTGAGCAGCGCCGAAAAATCGGCGCGGTCGGCCGCCACGAACCCCGCGAGCGAAGAATCCGCATACAGGCCCACATCGACCCGCTCGGGTGCGACCATCCGCGCTCCGATCGCGTTGAGCACGACATAGTGCCAAGCCTTGGTCTGACCGAGTTGGATCTCGGGAGGCAACCGGTAACCCGACGCCCGAACGAACCCGATCCCCAGGGCAGCACCCGCACCGAGCGCTAGCCATCCGAGAAAGCGGCGGCGCACGACGCTCACGGTGGCGCCTCGCGGGTGGGTAGCGGCGCGGTCGAATCGCCGGTGAGCTCGGCGATCACGCTTTCGACACCGGCCACGACTCGCGCCATCCGCACGAAATCCAGCTGCTCTACGGAATCCGTCGGCTTGTGATAGTGGGCGTAACGGTAGAGCGCCGTATCCGTGATCATGACCGCCGGCACGTGCACTTGCCAGAACGCCCAGTGATCGGAAAATCCCACTCCCGGTAACTCCGCGGCGAGCGCAGCGCCTTCCGTGGGCAGATTCGACCAGCCGCGAAGCGTTTGAGTGACCCGAGTCACGAGATCTCGAAGACTCCCGATCCCCGACGACAGCGACGAAGTTCCCCACGCTGGGAAAGCTTCGAGCGATCTCTTTCGGGTATCTCTGACTGCCGGGAGCATCGTTATAGTAACCGATGCTTTCGAGGGAGAGCATCGCGACCACGTTCTCCCTGCGATCAGTAACACCCCGCGTATAAACCACGCTCCCCATGTTTTCCGTCTGGAAGTATGGCGGCTCTTCGTTGGCGAACAGCACGAACCGCAGCGTACGAGACGGCGTGGCGGTGCGAAAGCGACGTGCGAGCGCCAGAACGGCGGCGACCCCAGTGGCGTTGTCGTCGGCACCTGGGCTCCCCTGGGCGCTGTCGTAGTGCGCTCCGACGACGACAATCTCGTGGTCCGCGCGCTCACCATGCACGGTGACCTCGAAGTTCTGCGCCGCGATTCCGTCCACCTCGTAGCCCTCGCGCCGAACGCTGTAGCCCGCGCTCTCCAGCTCGCTGAAGATCCAGTCCGCGGCATCAGCGAGCTCCCACTTCTTGTCGACGTTGCGCTCGCCAATCTTTTGGGAGAGATGGCGAACGTCTCGCTCGAGCTCCACACGGAAGGCCTCCTCACGAGGGCCGAGCGGCGGTGGACCGTCTGGCGCTCTGTCACCCTTGGGCTGTGCCTGCGTGGATGGGGGTGGTGCTCCCTGCGCCCGAGCACACCCCATCAGCAGAAACAGCCCGAGTACGAGGGTGCGCTGCATTGTCGGTGCTCGGGTTTTGGCCACACTCGGGCCGCTCTGGCAAGCCCAGCTGCTCGGTCTTCCCCGTTCCGCCGCGCTCGCGATAGAGTGGCCGTCCTTTGGCCGAAGCGGACAAGCCCCTGGTAGGCGTGATCATGGGCTCCCACAGCGATTGGGACACGCTCCGGCACGCGGTCGAAACGCTGGAGGAGCTGGGGATCCCCCACGAGACTCGGGTCGTTTCGGCCCACCGCACCCCTGCCCTCTTGGGCGAGTACGCATCGAACGCCGAGAGCCGCGGGCTGGAAATCATCATTGCGGGCGCCGGCGGTGCAGCGCACCTGCCCGGGATGGTTGCCGCGCAGACCGTGCTCCCGGTGTTCGGTGTCCCAGTCGAGAGCAAGACTCTACGCGGAATCGATTCCCTGCTCTCGATCGTCCAGATGCCCAAGGGGATCCCCGTCGGCACCCTCGCCATTGGCAAGGCGGGCGCCGTGAACGCTGCCCTTCTCGCTGCGGCCAGCCTGGGCAACAAGCATCCGAGTATTCGGAAGGCTCTGAACAAGTATCGCCAAGAGCAAACCCAGCGCGTCCTCGACCATCCCGATCCGAAGGACGGATGAGCTCGCCCGGTCTCGTCGGGGTCCTCGGAGCGGGCCAACTGGGCAGGATGCTCGCACTCGCGGGCCAGCCTCTCGGATTCCGCTTTTTGTTCGTCGACCCGACTCCTGATTCCCCGGCAGGTCAGGTCGCCGAGCAAATCGTTCGGCCGTACGACGACGAGAAGGCTCTCGCGCGTCTCTGCGAATGCGAAGTGGTGACCTTCGAATTCGAGAGCGTGCCGGCATCCGCAGCCGAATGGCTCGCCGCTCGAGTTCCGGTTCATCCGAGCCCGCGCGCGCTGGCCGTTTCCCAGGATCGCGTGGGCGAAAAGACCAGCTTTCAGGGATTGGGCATTCCCACAGCGGACTTCGCCCAGGTCGACGGCCTCGAATCCCTCGACGCGGCCCTCGAGTGCATCACTCTGCCAGCCGTGCTGAAAACCCGCCGGCTCGGCTACGACGGCAAGGGTCAGGCGGTAGTTCGCGATCGCGACGCCGCCCGAGCCGCCGTGACCGCCCTCGGGGGATCGGGGCTCATCCTCGAAAGCTTCGTGGACTTCACGCGGGAGCTCAGTTTGGTCGCGGCGAGGCGTCGATCCGGAGAGACTTGCTTCTATCCACTCGTCGAGAACACGCACATCGACGGGATCTTGCGAGAGACCCGAGCGCCCGCTCCAAAGGCCGCCGACCTGCAAGCCCAAGCCGAGTCTCACGTCACGCGGCTGCTGGACGAGCTCGACTACGTGGGCGTCCTCGCTCTCGAGCTCTTCGAGTCAACCGGAGGAAAATTGCTCGCGAACGAGATCGCGCCGCGAGTGCACAACTCGGGGCATTGGACGATCGAGGGTGCACGCACTAGCCAATTCGAGAATCACCTGCGCGCGATCTGCGACCTCCCTCTCGGGGATCCCCGAGCTCTGGGACCGGCAGCCATGCTGAACTTCATCGGCGGTGTTCCCGACGTGAGCTCGATCCTCGCAATCCCGGATGCTCACCTCCACGTGTACGGCAAGGAGCCGAGGCCCGGACGCAAGGTCGGCCACGCGACCGTCCGCGCCCCTGACCCACCCACGCTGGAAGAACGCCTCAGTCGGCTCCGCGACCTACTTTGATCGGCGAATTTGCGGGAGATCTCGACGACCTTCGCGGTTTTTCGGCGACATTCCCGGAAAAAGGGGTTAGGAAGCGGGCACCGTTCGGCTTGTTGGAGGATCATCATGAAGAAGGCGATCACGCTCACTCTCGGAACCGGAATCTTCCTCTTCGCGAGCGCGGCCATGGCTCAATACGGCGGAGCTCCGCCGCCCCAGCAGCAGCAGTGGGGTGGTACCTACCAGCCCACGGCCCCACCGCCGCGTTCGAGCAGCTGGGAAAACCTCGGGGACGAAGGCCAAATCGTGGTCGGCGTCGACCGGATCACCGGCGTGGCCCTCGATAGCCAAAAGGTGAAGACCGACGTTGGCGGAACCACCGTCGAGACCACGAACAAGACAACGACCGTTGCGCTGTTCGGCGTGTCCGGAGCGGCGGCAACCGGCTTCGTTCCTCGCCTCGCGCTCGATTACTTCCCGATCGAGAGCCTCAGTCTCGGCGGTTCGTTCCTGTTTTCGAGCACCTCCGGGACCTCGGAAAACGATCAGCCCGGCAGCCCGAAGGTCGATCTGGACACCACGACCACCATCGGCTTCGCGCCTCGCATCGGGTACGCGGTCGCTTTCGACGAGACCTTCTCGATCTGGCCTCGCGGCGGCATCACCTACATTCATCGCAAGACCACGACTCCCGACCCAACGGGAACTGCCGGCGATTCGACGGACACGTTCTCCGGCCTCGAGCTCACGCTCGAAGCGCTGCTCGGCATCTCGCCCTTCGACAACTTCGCCATCGGCATCGGGCCGTACGTGGACTTCCCGCTCAGCGGCTCCGACGAGACCTGCCCCGGCGGCAACAATTGCGTGAGCAACGACGTGAAGCTCACCTCGTTCGGTCTCACGACCAGCATCATGGGCTACTTCTCGCCCTGATCGCCGACTCACACATCCGAATCGCGCCGCGGCTGGATCATCCGCGGCGCGACTCATTTTGTGCGAGCGATCCAATTTCTTCCGCTCCGCCTGACCGCTCGATCTTCCGGTTTCACCCCGGGTCGCGTCGAACCGCACACATCGGTCACCCGTAAAAGGTTCCGCATCCCGCTATAGTCACCTCCTTGTGAGCGAAGCCCCGCGGCCCGAACCGACCCGCGCACGGACGGGAGCCGCGCTCGCGCTCACGATTGCGTTGCACCTGGCGCTTGGCGCCTATTTCGCGCCGCCACGGGTGCTGTTCGGCAAGGCACCCATCGTGCTGTCCGACTACGCGCTCCACTTCTATCAAGTCGATCGCTCGCTCTCGGCGTACCGCGGGTGGGGCAAGCTCTGGGCGTGGGATCCCCTCGTGCTGGCGGGTCAGCCCGCCGGCGTGGTGGAAGACCTCACGAGCAAAGGCACCGAGCTGTTCGTGATCGGGCTTCGCGCGCTGGGAGTGCATCCCGGCTTCGCGTTCAACCTCTTCATCGTGCTCGGCTTCGTTCTGCTTCCGGCCGCGGGCTGGGCGGCAGCACGACTCTTCGATCTCCCACGCCGCACGGCCGTTTGGGTCGTGCTGCTCTGGGTACTGCTCTGGTTCTTCGACTCGTTCCTGCACTGGACTTGGTGGATCGGAATGATCACCTGGAGCATTGCTGCCTATGGCGGCGTAGTACTGCTCGGGCTGGTCCACCGGGCGTTCGAGTCGAAGCGCGCGATCTGGTATCTGCCGATCGCCCTTTTGGCTCCCTCACTGGCCTTGATTCATCCGTTCATCGCGCTCACGCTCGTCGTGCCAGGTGCGCTCTTGTATGCGCGGGCTTTTCGTACCTTGCCGCGAGCGCATCATGCGTGGCTCGGGCTCGGCGTCCTCGGCGCCGCGGCCACGGCCCTGCTGTGGATCGGGCCGGCGCTCCGCTTTCGTCACTGGGTCGAGACCGCGGACACGTATTTCAACGCGACGGCGGGATACTTCCTGTTCGACTTCTTCGACGTATTGCGCAGCTCCGACAACACCGGCGCCCCGGTGCGCACCGTCGTGAGGTCGGTGTGTTTCGTCGCCGGCGGCATGCTGCTCTGGCGGTGGCGTCGCGTCGGGCGATCGCCGAGCTCTGCCCCTCGCTTCGCTGGTGATCGCGGGACTGTCTTGGCCTATCTCGGCGGCTATTCGAGTCTCTTGCGACAGACACAACCCTACCGGCAGATTGCGCCGGCGATGCTGGGCGCAGCGCTGCCGGCCGCGGTCCTATTGCGCGAGAGCGTATCGCTCGAGCGGTTGCGCTCTCTCGATGGGCGCGCTCGCATGCTCGTTGCGCTCGCGATGGCTCTCATCGTTCAGCGCTTTGTGTTCACCGTCATCTACTACTTCGCCGGCGTCCTTCCGGCGGCTGGTGCAAAGTCCCCTGCTCCAGGACGAGTCCAAGCAATGGACGACGCGCCTCGACAGCGCGAACCCGGCGGCCCGTGAGGTACGAGCGTGGCTCGAGCAGAATCAGGGGGCCGCGGTCGCGTGGTGGTCCAGCACTGGGTTCTGGACGAGTACCTGGCGGCCTCGACGCGCCTGCCGCTGCTCGGGGGTATCGAGGAGCGCAACATCCAGCAAAGCGACGCGCACTTGTTCCGGCGTGCGAAGGACGGCGGGCTTTCGAAGCCGGAGTTGCGCCAGTACCTCGAGACGTACGCCGTCGGGTTGGCTCGTCATCGGCGGGCCGCGCATCGGTTTGGAGAGTCAGCACGAGCTACTCGGGCCTCCGACGATCGTCGCCGGGCATCGCATCTACCGCACCCGCGCCGAGCCAAGCTGGTTTCTCCGAGGCGAGGGCCGCGTCGTGGAGCAGAGTCTGAATCGCGTGAGGGTGGAGGACGCGAGTGGCGAAGACGTAGTGTTGCGCTTCCACTGGCTGGAGTCGCTGGCCTGTCGGCCCGACTGCCGCGTGGAGCGTTACGCGGTCCAGGGGATCGAGTCGGCTTCATCCGCATCCCCTCCCCGCCCACCGCCTTCGAGATCTACAACGCCTACTGAGCTCTTTGGCTCTCAGTCCTTGCCGGGAGCCTCGACGAGTACGTAGTGATCGCCTCGAAGCGCTACGAAGCGGAGCTTGCCGGAGTCGAGCGGCCAGACGAAGCGGAACGTCGCGGCGCGAGGCTCTCCGCTCGGTAGGACCTCCGTGACTTCCACCTCCACTCTCGGAAGACGGATGCGGTCACCCTTCGCAAGTGGGCGCGAACGGCTTCGGTAGATGCGATTGAGCGGTTCGTCGAGAAAGCCGCGCGGGGTTCGGACTTCGAGCGTGTTGGGATCGACGCGGCGCACCTCAACGGGATCTCGGGTGCCCGCGAGGGTCAACAGCGGACTTGGCGGACCGCCGGCCGCATACACGTGCAGAAGCCAGATCAGCGAGGCCTCGAAGTAGTCTGGTGCGGACAGCAGCACGAGGGTCTCGTCACGAGCGCCGATGTTCGCGTACGCACTCCGGCTCAGCTCGGAAACCCGATCGTGATAGGGCGCCATCGTCAGAGAACGAACGGGGAGAGCGAGGGGCGCGAGCACCAGATGCACTGCCAGGAGGGGCGCGCGAAAGAAGCGCGACCCGTCGACACAGACGGATGCGATGGCACCGAGCAGACCAAATCCTCCCAAGACCAGCAACCGGTCGCCGGGGAACGCCGCACAAACGGGGACCAGCGCGCCCACACCACCGAGCAAGCAGAACCGCGTTGCGGCGCTGGCGCGTCGGACGAGCCACGCCAAACAGGCCAGCGCGAGAAAGCCGGCGACCGGCAGCAACGTGCGAGGCCCGTCGTGAAGGTGGGTCCAGACGTCGGCCGGCGGGAGCGCCAGCTGGCCCAGGCACAGCGTGCCGAGTCGATCCGGCAACGCGAGAAGGAACGTGCGTGGATCGCGAAGCGGGTCCAGGTAGAGCCCGGAGCCCCGCGCGCCATATCCGAGCGCCCGATACTCGAGCGCCCAAACCAGAGTGACGGCGAAAGCGGGCAAGCACGCCCAGTACCTGCGCCTTCCGGGATCCAGAATGAGCGCATACGCGACGAAATAGCCCAGTGCGCCGAGCCCCAGCTCGCCCGAGAGCAAGGACAACGCAAGCGCAAACGGAGCGAGAACTGCGCCTGGCTTCCAATCGTCCCTGCGCCAGCGGTCGTGACAGACGAGCGCTACGAGCGCGAAGAGGCCGGCCAGGATCGCGTTGCGATTCGCCAACCAGCCCACGGCATGACCATGAGCGTCATCGACAGCGTAGAGGAGCGTGGCCAGCCCGGCTACGTGTGGCCCTTCGAACAGGCGGCGATAGAGTCGAGCTGCAACGTAAACGAGAGCGATGAAGAGCACGATGCTCTCCAGGTGCATCAGCCACGGTGCACTTGCGAGCACACGGTAGTCGAACTGATGTGTGAGCGAGCTCAATGGTCGCCAGAAGGCGATGTGGAGATCGTCGGGGGCGAGCCAAGGCAGAATGCCGTCGGTGCGATCCGTTGCCGTCGCGCCGGGCGCCTCCGGTCCGCCGAACACGTTGAGCGTGGACCAGTGGAGCGGCGCGTGGGTCGCGGCACGGAACACGTAGTCCTCGGTGGCGAGGCCGGTGAAAAGCGATGGCAAAACTAGAAGCCCCGCCAGACCCGCAGCGAGCCACGGGAGCCGTGGGCTCTGGATCAGGGTGCGCCAACGCTCGCCGAGCTTCATCCCTGCCGACGATCGCACGAGCATGGCAGTCGCGGGAACCAGGCCTGTGACAGAGCCTCAATCCCGGCGGACCCAGATCTCCAGGCTCACCATCTTCGAGTCGAAGCGCGTCGGGAAAGTCGAGTCCTTGACGTATTGCGAGGGGAGCCACTCGTCGAGAAAGCGCTCGATGATCCGTTGGGCTCCCCCGCGGCTCGTCCACACCGCGAAGAACAGGATCCACATCCTGCGATCGCTCGGTCGGACCACGACGACCTTGGGCAGGTTGTGCTCGAGATAGGTGAGATCGGCATCCGCGAGGCGAGTCGCATACTGGTCGACGAACAGCACTGCACCTTTGATCGCCGGCCGAGGCCGCCCGATCAACGCACGGAACTCGAGATCCTCCGGCAGAACGAGCACCGAGTCTTGTGCGCTCGTCAGCTGGCGGATTCGCTCCGACGCGCGCACGAGAGGCACGGCATTCTCGTTCGCGAGCATGCCGGCCCAGTAGCCCTCGCGACCCATGGAGAGCTGCGCGAAGAGGGCGCGGTCGAGCTTTGGCGAGAACAGCGCAGCGAGCGCCAGTGCAAAGACCGCGATCTTCATCTTGGGCAGGCTGGCTCGGTCCAGCGCGCCGAAAAGGAACAGGAAGGCCACCGGGATCAGAGGGTTGGGATCGTAAAAGGGGCGAAACTCCGGCGCCGAAAGGTTGTGCGCGAGGGACGTCAGAAGCGCCGCCAGGAAGATCGCGTTCAGGGCATGTTCGCGATCGGGCTGGGCCTCCTCCGTCGGAGAGCGGCTCCGCAACCGGGCAGCGAAGTACACGCAAGCGAACAGCAAGCCAAGACCCGGGACGATGCTGAGACTGTCGCCGAGTTGGTGCACGCTTTCGGGAAAGCCCCGGACACGCGTCGCGAGCAGCAAGATGGCGACACCAAACACGACCACGACGGGCACACCGACGGCGAGGCCAGCTCGCAGAGTCAGGCCGGATCCCCGCGGTTCCGGAAGCGAGAGCGCTCCCGGACGCGTGAGGACGCGTACGAGCACGACGGCAAGCAAGAGCGTGATGACCATCGATGACGGAAACGTTGCTCCGCCGAACAGGTACCTCACCAAGTTCCCAGCTAGCGCGAAGCTACCGCCCTTCAGTGACGAGCCATCGCGGAACACAGCCTGAAAGTAGGCTCCGAAGGAGCTGCCATACGCCAGCAGCATCCCCCAAAGGGCCGAGAGGCCCAGCGCGCCCCCAATCGTCCAAGCGATCACCGAGCGGCCGAGTCGTGCTCTGGGAGCGCCTCGGAAGGCGAACAGTCCCAGGTAGCCAAATGCAAGAAGCCACCCGAATACGATTCCGCTAGCCGTGCTCTGCTTGAACGCAAACGTGAACGATGCCAGAGCCCCGCACCCGAACCAAGCGACGGAGCTACGACGGTCGTTCCGGGACACCATCGCCAGGGCACCGAGCACAATGCTGCTCCAAGCTACGAGCTCGGCCGTGTGATCGTAGGCGCATTCCTTGAGTCCGTGCAAGAGTGTGACGAGTGTTGCGAAGGCAACGAGCCACGCGTTCTGCCGGCTGGTGAACGGACGGGCGAGCACATACGCCAACCCGGCCATGACCACTTGGCACGCGGCGATCAGGCGAAGCTCGTTGATAATCAGCACTCTGCCGCTGAGCTTCTGGATCCACGCCAAGACGACGAAGCTGCCCGGAGGGATTGGCAGCACGAAATCGACATACGGAACGCGCCCCCGCGCGAGCTCTTCCGCAACCGCGCCGGACCAGCCGCTGAACTCATAGTCGCCGAAGGCATTGTTGGTCAGTCGCGGTATCGCGAGCGCTGCGAAAGCCCCGAACGTCACCGCCAAGAGCGCACCGAGCGCGAGCTCGACGCGCCGCGATGACTTGCGGCTGGGAGCGTCGACAGCCATGCACAGGCACTCTGGCACGACAGATTCCCGTCTGTCCCTGGGGAATCGTCGCGTACTTTGCTCGTAGTCGGCCGCGGGGCAAACGAAGCAACCACGACCGCGGGGCGGTGGAACATCTCAGCGGGTCGCGTCGAAAAGCGCCCGGAGGGTTTCGACGGAGGCGGGCTTCTTGCCTCGGGCGATCTCCCAAACGGTATCCCGGGCCGCTCGGTTCACCGGAACCGGGATCCGATGCCGATCGGCTCGAGTGATCACCTCGCCGTTGAGAAACTCCACGGCCGGCTCCCGCCCGCGCTCGATGGCGGCGAGCATGCTGGAGCGGAGCCGCCGATATCGGGTGCCCACCGCCAGGAGCAGGGTGTGCTTCGCGACGAGGCCGGGAGAGCCCGCTGCCGTTCGCTCCGCCTCGGTGAGCGCGATCCAATCGAGATCGATGGTGCCGGAAACCTTCTCGAGCTGGATGCCTTCGGCGCGAGCAACGAGCACCACTTCACTCATCGTTTCGAGCGTCAGTCGGCGTACGAAGCGATGTCGCATGAGGGCTCCCAGGCGATCACCGCCGATGGTACCCAGCGTCGATATCCCACAGTTGATGGCCAGCTTGCTCATTCGAGCGCCCAAGAGATTGTGGGTGACGCTGACCGGTCCCACCGCTTCCAGGATCCGTCCCAGCTCCTCGAGGGGGTCGTCCACACTGCCGTCGAGGCGCCCGAGGGCGAAGCCTCCGGCCGAAGTGCGATCGTAGACGCCGGGTTCGACCATCGAGGCGCCCCAGGTCACCACGGCGCCAACGACTCGCTCCGCGCCCACTATCTGCGCGACGCGCTGCTCGCAGAGACCATTCTGAAAGCAGATCATCCGCCCGTTCGGAGCCAGCCATGGGAGCGCGCCGCGCGCGGCTTCTTCGACCTGGGGAGGCTGAGTCGCGAGCAGGATGAAATCGAATGGCTCGTCACTCGCTTGAAGCGCTTCGGCCACCGGCGGGCTCGCCACCGCCTCGGGCGCCGCTTCGCCTCGCACCCGAACACCGCTTTCGCGGATTGCCCGAGCGATTTCCGGATTTCGAGTGAGCAGGGTGAGGTCGTGCCCCATCTCGAGCAAATGAGCGGCGAGCACCCCCCCAATCGCTCCACATCCCACCAAGAGCAGCCGCGGTCCGGTCTCCATTGGGGCGCAATTAGCGCAGTTCTGCCTCCTTGGTGGTGCTAGAGATTTTAGCTAATTATTTCCGATAGTTGAATTCGTACCATGGCGCACTGCGGCGCAAGAACTTGCAATCCTGCCACCCATTGTGTAGTTGAGCCGCGCACATCGGCGCACATGCGCTGGTGACCAGGAAAACAAATGCGACGCCTCCGAAAGCTTCTCGAGCGCCTTCGCCTCCCGATGCCGGCTCTGGCCTGAGCCGGGGAACTTCGACTCGGACTTCGTGCCTTGCTTGACCAAAGTGGTCCCGCGCTTCCTTAGCGTTCTTTAGCGTTCTTCTGAGCTTCCTTGTTCGTCCGCTTTCTTACAGTTTTCTCCTAAGCTCGCGGCGTGCCCGTCCTGCGTGATGCCCGAGACGATGACGAAAAGGGGCTGATTGCCCTCATCGGTGGCGTGTTCGTCGAGTATCCCGGCTGCGTTCTCGACGTGGACGGCGAGATGCCGGAGCTTCGGGAGATCCGGTCGTACTTCGCCCGCCACGAGGGCCGCTTTTGGGTCGCGGAACAGGACGGCGAGATCGTTGGCTCAATCGGTCTGACGGTCGCGACCGACTCGACCGGAATCGAGCTCAAGAAGCTCTACGTTCGGAACAGCCAGCGCAAGCAGGGCCTCGGCGGACGCCTCACCGACTTGGTGGAAGCGGAAGCCGCCGAGCGCCATGCACGCTTCATCGATCTCTGGAGTGACACACGCTTCACGACTGCGCACGCGTTCTACGAGCGGCGCGGCTTCGTTCGCGGCCCGAACACCCGGGAGCTCCACGACAAGAGCGACACCGTCGAGTTCTATTTCGTGAAGCGGCTTTCCGAAAAACCGCTCATTCGTTGATCGTGTTCCAGAACAGATCCGCCACGTGCTGGTGTCCTTCCGGCGTCGGATGGATGCACGTGATGTCGAACCAGTTCGTGGCACCGGGCTCGTAACACTGGAGCGTCGAATCAGCGAAGTTGTATCCGTGACCACAGAATTCCTCGCCGAGGAAGATCATGTCCGCGCCGTTGTCGACGGCGATCTTCATGTAGCCCTCTCGGAGCTTCACGAGCATCGCGGTTCCCGCGATCCACTCGCCACTCAGCCCCGCGAGAGCCCCGAACGGGCACGCGCTGAGGTTGGCGGTGAGATCGGTGAACTCGTAGACGTTCGCGAACACGACGTACGAGCCATTCGGGAAGTTCGTCGGGTCCTTCAGGTAGGAGACCGCTTCTTGCACGTTGGCGAGGACCACGTCGGCGGCAGCGGAAGCTTCCGTGGCGCCTAGCTTGCTCGTGGCCATGTCCTTGATGTCGTTTCCGCCCATCGTGAACACGACGAGCGTCTTTTTCGACTCGGGCCCAGGAAAGCAATTCGTGATCTGCTTGTCGCCGGTGAAAAAGTCGTCGGTCTTCGCTCCGTTGACCGCACAGCTTTGCACCTCGACGTTGGGCCACTTGGTCTTGACGTAGTTGGTGAGGAGCTCGCGGTACACCTGGTTCGCAGGTGTTGGGAACGTCCCGACCGTGATCGAGTCCCCGAGAAAGACGAGCTTCTCGACATCCTGAATGTCTTGGAGATCCGTGCCGCTACAAGTCGAGTTCACCTTCGGATTGAACTGGTCGTAGTTCACGTACACGAGGCCGTCGTACTTGTCGGCAAAGCAGGACTGAGCGGTGTTCGCTCCACTGCCGCCGCCGTTGCCACCGGTGCTGATCCCTGCGGTGCCGCCCGTCGAGCCGCCATCACCACCGGTCCCGCCGTCGCCACCGGTCCCGCCGCCACTACCGGTCGTGCCGGCACTTCCACCATCGCTCGAATCCGAGTTACTCGAACCTCCGCAATGGACCAAGAACGCGCACAGCGCGAACGAGCACCACTTCGCACTGGATAGCACCTGCCGACGTTGAATCACGGCCTGGCTCCTTTCCCGCCGCTACGGGCAGGCGAAGCCTAGCACCCAGACGCTTTCCAAACCACGCAGGTGTCGACATGCTGTCACCCATGCGTCTTCTTCTGGTTCAGCCCGCGCTGGGATTTTCCTCGGGCAAGGAAAACTTCGACAGGGTGCGTCAATCCTTGGAGGTAGCTCGAATCGTACCGGCGTCCACCGACCTCCTCTTACTCCCCGAGCGCATCCATCCGAGTCCTTCTCCCGAGGAATACGCGACGGACGTGCGCGGTCTGGCCCGCGAGCTGGGCTGCATCGTGGTGGGGGGATCTCAACACGCTTCGCGGGGCGCATCGGTGGTCAACCGAGGGATCGTGGTCGACGCACAGGGAGTCGAGCTCGGGAGCTACGAAAAGATCCGCCCGTACGCCGCCGAGCGGGACCAGGTCTCGTCGGGCTCCGGCCCGGGCGAAATCCAGCTCGGCGCACGTCGCATCTTGGTGCTCGTCTGCGCAGATTTCTGGTTCTCGGACCTGTTCAATCGCGCCCACGCGCTGCCGGACGTAATCTTGGTCCCGGCGCTCTCGGTCAGCAGAAAGCCCACTCCGGATTACTCGCGCACGCTCTGGCAGCATCTGGCGGTCGCGCGGGCGTACGAGTTCGGCGCGTTCGTCGGAGTGAGCGACTGGGGCCATTCGTCCCGGCTGCCAATGCTCTCCGCCAGCGGTGTTGCCGGCTTTGCCAATCCCACGCTCCTCGAACCGACGGAGCTCTTCACCGCTCTCGGAAACGAAGAGGCTCGTGCATTCGATCTCGACTTCGATGCGCTCGACGCGTTCCGCGAGGATCGAAGAAAGCGCGGGTTTTTCTGGACACCGCGTGGTGAATCCGAGCCCGTCGAGTAGACTTCAGTAATGAAGACGAGGCTTCTCGGAACCGACGGTCCGGCCGTCAGCGCGATCGGGCTCGGTGCCATGCCGCTCTCGATCTCCGGCCGACCGCCCGAGGAGCAAGCAATCGCCACGGTGCACGCGGCGCTCGACGCCGGCGTCACGTTCATCGACACCGCAGACGCTTATTGCCTGGACGACAGCGAGTTCAACCACAACGAGAGACTGCTGAAGAAGGCGCTCGAAGGACGCCACGAAGGCGTCGTCGTCGCCACCAAGTGCGGCTGTCGCCGGCCGCGGAGCGCGTGGACCGTGGACGGTCGACCCGAGGCGCTGGAAGAAGCCGCCCACGCGAGCCTCCTGGCTCTCGAGGTCGAGACCCTCGACTTGCTCCAGCTCCACGCTCCCGATTCACGAGTGCCGTTCGAAGACAGCGTGGGTGCGCTCTCCAAGCTCCGCGAAGCGGGCAAAGCGAGGCTGATTGGACTTTCGAACGTGACCGCCGCGCAGATCGACAAGGCGCGACGCATCGTGCCGATCGCCAGCGTTCAAAATCGGTGGAATCCGATGGACCGAAGCCCGGAGAGCGACGGGGTTCTCGCGTACTGTCAAAAGCACAAGATCGCCTTTTTGCCGTACTCCCCATTCGGCGGCCAACACGAAGCGCCGCTCCTGTCGACCATCGGAAAGGTCGCCGACGAAGCCCGGAGGCGGCGCATGTCCCCACATCGAATGGTGCTCGCGTGGATGCTCGCCAAGAGCCCGGTCGTGATCCCGATCCCCGGAGCGCGCCGCCCCGAATCGATCTGCGACAGCGCCGAGGCCGCCGACGTTTCGCTGAGCGCTTCGGACATCGAGGCCATCGAAGCATCGCTGTCATGAACGAGCCGGCCCGCCCGGGGCTGTGCGAAACATGCTCGTTCGCCCGGCGTATCGAAAGCAGCAAGGGCAGCGCGTTTTGGCTGTGCGAGCGCTCGAAAACCGACCCTCGCTTCACGAAATATCCGCCGCTTCCCGTCGTGTCCTGCTCGGGCTACGACGAGACGAAGCGATGAGCGAAAAGCGAGCACGAAGCGCGGCTGAGCTTCCCCACGTGGTGATCATCGGAGGAGGCTTCGGAGGGCTCTCCACTGCCAAAAACCTGGCGCGTGAGCCTGTACGCATCACGCTCGTCGACCGCTCGAACCACCACCTGTTCCAGCCACTCCTGTATCAAGTGGCTACCGCGGGCCTCTCCCCGGCCGACATCGCGTATCCGATCCGCACGGTGCTCCGCAGTCAGGAGAACGTGAGCGTTCTCCTCGGCGAGGTGACGAAGATCGGTCTGAAAGACAAGCGCCTCAGCCTCGCCGACGGGGCGGTGCTTTCCTACGACTACCTGGTCATCGCCGCGGGCGCTCGAACGAACTACTTCGACAAGGAAGACGCGTGGAGACCCCACGCCCTCGGCCTCAAGGACGTGGACGAGGCGCTGGAAATCAGGCGCCGAGTCCTGTTGGCGTTCGAGGCAGCGGAGCGAGAAGCCGATGCGGCGGCGCGGGACCGACTGCTCACTTTCGTGATCATCGGCGGGGGACCCACGGGCGTCGAGATCGCGGGCGCCCTCAGCGATCTATCGCGAACGGTACTCGCCGACGATTTTCGAAGCATCGATCCAACCTTGGCCAAGATCCTCTTGCTCGAGCGAAGCCCCCGACTCTTGCCCGGCGGGTTCCACGAAAAGCTCGCGATCAAAGCCAAACGGCAGCTCGAGGAGCTCGGCGTGGACGTACGCCTGGGCAAGAGTGTCGAGGACATCGACCAGGACGGCGTGCTCGTCGGCGATGAGCGCATCCCGGCGGCGACGGTGTTCTGGACCGCCGGAGTCAAGGGGCGCGGCGTGGTGCGGACCATGGGAGTCGAGCTCGATCGCGTGAGTCGAGTCAAAGTGAACGGCGACTGCTCCATTCCGAACTTCGAGGACGCTTTCGCGATCGGCGACATCGCTTGCTTCGTTCCCGAGGGCACCGACACCCCGCTCGGCGGCGTGGCGCAAGTGGCGCTCCAGCAGGGGCGGCACGTGGCCAAGATCATCGCCAGCGGCGGACGCAAGCGTCCGACATTTTCGTATCACGACAAAGGGATCATGGCGACGATCGGACGCTCCCGCGCCGTGGCCCAGATGCTCGACGGCAAGGTGCGGTTTTCCGGATTCATGGCCTGGATGGCCTGGCTCGTGGTCCACCTCTGGTTTTTGATCGGATTCCGGAATCGCACGAGCGTGATCCTCAATTGGTTCTGGAACTACCTGACCTATCGTCGCGGCGCGCGGCTCATCACCGGTCACCGATCGTGGGAGCTCATGCCGATCATCGCGGGGCATTCGGCAGAGCGCGCACGGCTCGATCGACCCGCGGATTCGGAGCGATCGGATTGAAGAGCGGCTCGCCGCGCATTTCGCGGCTCTTTCACCGGCTCTTCGCGCTGGTGTCGCTCCTGGCGTGGCTGTCCCTCGCCGATCAAGCGCTGCTTCTCGTCGGAAGCCGCGGCTTGGTTCCAATGAAGTCGTGGCTCAATCCCGGAAGCGATCTCGGCTTCTGGGATGCACCGACCCAGTTCTGGCTGACGACGAGTGACGGGGCGATCGTCGGCCTAGCGTGGGTGGGCGTCGCCCTGTCGATTCTCGCGCTCGTCGGCATGGCGCCGCGAGTGATGTTCGCGCTCTCGACGATCCTCTACCTTGGCTACGCGACCGCTTGTCGAACTTTTCTCGCGTTCCAGTGGGACAACCTGCTGCTCGAGTGTGGCTTGCTCGTCTTGTTCTTGCCGCCCACGCGCCGCGCGCCCCTGGCTCACCTCGCGTTCCGCCTGTTGCTCTTCAAGCTCTACTTCGAGTCCGGAATCGCCAAGTCCGGATCGCCCATTGGTGATTGGTGGGACGGCAGCGCGATGAGCTTTTATTACGAAACGGCGCCCCTCCCCACTGGGTTTGCGTGGGCGGCTCACCACTTGCCGAGCTTTTGGCATTCGATCGAGAGCCGCATGACGCTGCTCTTCGAGCTCCTGCTCCCGTTCTTCTTTTTCGGTCCGCGGCGTCTGCGGATCATTTCCCTGATCGCGCTCACGGGCTTTCAGCTGGTCAATCTCGCCACAGCAAACTACGGCTTCTTCGTTTACCTGGCCCTGGCGCTCCACGTCTTCTTGCTCGACGGGCGCGACATCGAGGTGGCGACGGCCCGCGTGGATGGCTGGCTGGCACGCCTCGGCCCGCCCCAAGCGCTCGTGGCCATCGTGCGCCGGGGGCGCGCGCTCCGGGAAAGAGCCCGGATCCACTGGCAACCCCCGAAGGTCCCGCGCTTCGTTGGCGTCACGGGCCTCGTCCTGTACGCGGCGCTCTCGCTCTTTCAGGGCCTGCTCGCGTTCTGGCGACCGGCGCGGGAGGTCGACTTCATCGTCGAGCTGGCCGAGATCGGCGCAGCCCTTTCGAATGATCAATACCTATCACCTGTTCGCGGAGATCACCCGGGACCGCATCGAGCCGGAGTTTCAAACCTTCGACGGCACGAGTTATTCGAGCCACGACTTTCACTACAAGCCAGGAGATCCGAAGCGCGCCCCGCCGTTCGTGGCTCCGCATCAACCCCGCGTGGACTTCTTGCTCTGGTTCTACGGACTCGGGTTTCAGCGCATGCCGGACTACGTGTATGGCCTGCTCGGACGCATGTGCACGGATCCTGCCGCGGTTCAGCCTCTGTTCGTCTCCGACCTACCCGCGCATCCCGAGGGCGTGCGCGTGGTCTTCTTTCAGTATCACTTTGCCGACTCCGCCGAGCACGCGAGGAGCGGTGCTTGGTGGGAAAAAAGCGAGATTGGCTCGACTCGGCTCCTGCCGTGCGGAAGCTCCGCGGCTGATGTAAGTTCGCTCCGTGCCCGTCCCTCCGAACCTAGCGACTGATCCGCCGGTCATGGGACCGCTGGGCACGCTGGCGCTCAGCGTGGTTCGCCCGCATTCAACCACCCTCGCGCTCCGCGCGATCGGCTGGCATCGAGACCTCGAGCGACTCGGCATTCGATTCCCACTGTCGGTGGTTCACGATCTCGGTCTCGTGCTCGCGTGTCCGAACGAGCAGCTGGAGATCGGATCTCGCGCCCCGAGCGAGGAACTTCTTGCAGCCGCCGGAAGCCAGCCCCAGGTATTTCCGCGCTACAAGAAGATCGTCGCCGAGGTCGCTGAGAGCGAGACGGCGCGACGATCTCGTTCCCTGCGCTTGAGTGACGACCTCGTGGTGGTGCTCTTGGCGCGATTGCTGGCGTCGATCGCGGAGCGCCTGCAAGGCGTGCCGCCCTATCCCACCGGCGTACCCCTGGACACCTCGCTCCTCGAAGGGATCGAGCCTCAGCTTGGCGCACTCTTTCGCGGGGTGCGACGGACGTTCGAGATCGCGGCGTTGACGGCACTGGTGGAAGCGGAGCTCTACGTGCTCACGCTCGTGGATTCTCTCGACATCGACACGCTGCAACTGTTCGGCATGCTGGGCGGCGACGCCGGGCAGGGTGCGCTCGCGCAGGTCGACCTCTTGGGCGTACTCGGCATGCCCGAAGCCAACAACGTCGTGGACTTCTCCCTGGAGATTTTGCCGAGTGTGCTCGAAACCAAAGCGCGCCCCGGAGCCAGCACGCTGGCTGCGTTCGGTTACTCCGGCCTCGCACGCAAGGGCTCGATCGACAGCCTGGTTCTGACGGAGCTGGCCTGGGACGAGCTCGAGCTCGCCCGGCGCATGACCGACGATGAAGTGCTGTATTACGCGCGCGAGCAGACTCAGGACGAGGCACGCCGAGTCCACCACATGATGATCGATGCATCGGCGTCGATGCGCGGCGAGCGAGCGACCTTTGCGCGCGGCATGGCCATCGCTTCGGCGAAGAAGCTTCTCCTGTCGGGCGAGGACGTTGTGTTCCGCTTCTTCGACTCACGCCTGTACGAACCGAGACCCGCGCTCGCGGGGCAGCTCCCCGTCGCTTACGTTCTGAGCTTTCGAGGCGAGCACGGCAGGAACCCCACCCGCGTGTTCAGCGAGGTGGAGCGAAACCTCGCCCTCGCCTCGGCGCGGGATCCGCGGGATCCCGTAATCCACATCTTCACCCACGCGGCTCTCTACGTACCTCGGGAATTGATACAGGCGATCACGAAGCGAGCGAAGGTGAACGCCGTATTCATGCTGCCATCCGGCGGAGCTCTGCAGCTCGACTACCTCGATCTCCTCACCTCTCACTGGGTCGTCGATCACACGGTGCTCGCCAGCCGTAGCGCGCGAGCCGACGAGGCGCGCAAGATCCTCCACAAGACGGAAGAGCGTGACAAGCGCGACGCAGGCGCTCCGCACCCGGACGCGGCTCCCGCGAGCCGCCGGTCCCGAGACCTCATCGCGAGCCCCGCCCGAGCGGTCCGATGATTCGAGTTTTTGCCAACTTGCAAGCGGCGACGTTGGTTCAGGACGCGTACGCCAAAGGCCGGCAGCAGGCCCAGCGCGG
This sequence comes from uncultured delta proteobacterium, assembly GCA_963781505.1. GTDB lineage: Bacteria > Myxococcota_A > Polyangia > Polyangiales > Polyangiaceae > JADJKB01. The sequence goes on from CAWAHB010000007.1 coordinate 283,405, forward strand.
AAAGCGTGAAGAAGCCCTCGCGACGCTGCTTTCCGGCCTTCTCGCCACCCACGCGCGGGAGCGTGAGTACGCAGAGTTGGCAGCACTCGTCAGCGAGGTGTGCGCCGAGCTCGGCGATCCCAGGTCGGCGCTCACGGCCGCTTGGTACACGGGCGATCGGATCCGCATGCAAGGCCTCATCGAGCACGTGCCACCCATCGACCGCGCACGAACCTATGCCGCGTGGGCCGAGCGAGACCTGTCCCAGCGGTCGGCGCTGTTCAGGAGCGCCGCGCAGGAGCTCGAACGCTCCGGTCTGCTCGCCCGCTCGGCCATCTACTGCGAGCGGGCCGACGACATCAAGGAGGCTCGCGCTCTGTGGTCCCGGTTGGCACAGCTCATCGATTCAGAACGACGCGATCGCTACGCCGCGGGACTCGCGCGATTCAACGTCGCCCGCATGTGCCAAAAGGCCAACGATGCCCGGGCAGCCCACGAAGCGACGGTAGCGGCCGTGCATCGACTGGAGGAAGCCGCCGATCGATTCGAATCGATGGGCCAACGGGAGCGGGCATTCGACTGCTACCACGTGCTCATCGAAATTGGGCAGAGCTCGAACACCTTCGAGCACGTGCTCGAGGGATCGGTGAACGCGATCCGCATCCTGAGTGAGGACCACCTTCGCTACCATTCGCTTCGTCTTTACGACCACGTCATCTCGCTTGCGGAAACGGCGGGAGAAAACTCCGCTGCTGCGACCCTTGCCCGCGAGATGACCGCCTACGCCCGGCGCCAGGGCCTGCCCAGGATCGCGACCCGAGGGATCCTGAAGCAAGCCGAGCTCTGGGCTCTCGTGGCACAAAACCTCCAGAAAAATAACGGTCCTCCCCACTTGATCGAAAACGCGCTGACCGCGAGCCTGCTCTGCAATGCAGAGCTCGGCCAATACGACCGGGTGGGTGCGCTGTATCAGCGTCTGGCCGATCTCGATCTCGAGGCCGCGCGCAAGGAACACTACGCGCGGGCGGTCAAACGCTATGAATCCGCACGGCGCGCCTCCCTCGACCGCTCCCTCGGCGACGAGCGACTCGGCGAGCACGTCGGTCCACCCGATGTTTGGCACGTCGACTTGCTCGAATGGGAAGAACGAGGCGACGCTTCCGAGGCCTGTGCAGACGTGCTCCTCGATCCCAGCGACGATTCGGATCGTGTAACGCGCCGGTCCGCCCTCGTGGCACGTCTGGCCGCGCTCGCCGGCGCGACATCCGCCCCGAAAGACCAGGTTTTCGCTCAGCAAACCGTCGCGAGTTATCTCGCGCCCATCGGCCTGTACGGCATCTTGGCGCCGCTCGAGGCGCTGTACGCTCGGGACTCGACCCAGATCCGCCTCGCCGCGATCAAAGCCTTGAGCAAGTACTATTACAAGCGAACCTTCGTCACGCTCGAGAAGGCCATCGCGGATCCCGATTCCGCAGTGGTAACCGAAGCCATCGCCGCGATCGAGCGTCTGCGCTTCGACCACGCGTTCGACCCCCTGGCCCGAATCCACCGCAGCGCGGCGAATCCCCAGGCCCGACTCGCCGCCCTGCGAGCCATCACGCGCATCGACGCGATGGAAGCCGCAGAGCTCGTGCTCGGAGTCCTCGAGCACGGCAGCCCCGAAGAACGGGAAGCCGCGCTCACGGGACTGCGCGCGGTGCGAGGCAGCCGATTCATCGAAGCCGCGCGCGCCGCCTACGCCGACGCATCCCCGCGCTTGAAGTCGGCCCTCACCGAGGTGCTGCGCGCCAAGGGGATGATCGCTTGACCCGAGGAGATCGCCAAGTCGCCACGAGCGCGCGCCAAAAGACTTTGGAAGAAATGACCCCCAGGAGATTGAACCGCAGAGCGCGCAGAGCGTACCAGGACTTTGCGGGATGAGATTCGTTGTTGCGCTCGCGATCCTCTAGACCAGCCAACTTGTCCAAGTTGGACACGTTCGGAGTCCAAAGAAATACGGCGTGAGAGGGCTGCTTTTTCTCGCGTTCGCCTGCGTTTCGAACGGAGCTCCAGGAACAGGCGCAGCCGCCCAGTCTGAGGCCAACGCTCGCCCCAAAAGTTCTTGGCGCTCTTGGCGGTTCACCGTTTCTTCCAGACGGAAGAGATCACTCCGTCAGGAGCGAGCGCAGCTTTTCCACGCTGTCGAGCTCGCCGAACACGATGAGCTGAGTGCCCGCTGACAGGCGCTGATCGGGGAAGGATTGTAGATGTACGTGCCGTCGGGCTCGTGGAGAGCTACGACGAGCAGGTTGGTGCGATCGCGAATCGGCATCTTGCGTAGGTTGGAGCCGACCCACTTGGAGTCTTTCGGTACCGCGAGCTCCTCGAAGCGCAGGTTCTGGGTGACACGCAGCATGTTGTCGAGAAAGGCGGTCACCTTGGGCCGCACGAGCTCGCTCACCAGCCGCTCGCCACCGATGCGATTCGGGCTGACCGTAGTGTCCGCTCCTCCGCGGAGCAGCTTCCCTTCGTTCTCGATCTCGACGGCCTTCGACACGATGCGGGCGCTCGGGTTCAGCGAACGAGCAGAAACCGTGATGAACAAGTTGTCGCGATCGTCGGCCAGCGCCGCGACGACACCGGCGGCGTGATCGACTGCCGCCTCGAGCAAGGTGTGGTCTTCGGTCGCGTCACCCACGATGTAAAGCAGTTTGTTGCCGAGCTCCTCGTTGAGCCTTTCGAGGGTTGCCTCGTCCCGATCGACCGCGACGAAGTCGCGACCCGTTGCCACGAGCTCCTCCACCACGTGCTTGCCGGTTCGTCCGCAACCCGCCACCACGTAGTGGTTCCTGAGCGAAGCGATTTTCTTTTGCATACGCCGTCTCCGATACGATCGACCGATGACGCCCTCGATGAAGAGCGCAGTCAGTGTGGATTGGAAGAACGCGATCGCACCGATGCCGGCCATGATCAGGAGGCCGGTGACGATTCGCACCAGGGGGTGCGCCTCGGCGTTCGGAAGCTCCGAAAAGCCGACGGTCGAGACGGTGTACACCGCATAGTAGAAAATTTCGAAAAAGCCCCAGGCTCCCCCGCTGACCAGCCAAATCGTGCCGGCGCCGATGACAATCACCACGATCAGGGTGACGAGCGCAAAGATCACTCGGCGGATCGCGGGACCGATCACGCGCTCGCCCTTCCCAATAGATCGTCGAGCGCTTCGCCGAGCTCGGGATGTCGATAGCCGTAGCCGCTCTCGTCCAGCACGCGAGGCCGAACTGCCTGACCGGTGAGAAGCGCGCTCGATGACTCACCGAGCGATGCCTTGAGGGCGAACGCCGGCACCCGAAGCCAGGATGGTCGCGCGAGAACGCGCCCAATCTCTTGGGACAGCTCGGCGTTGGAAACGGACCGCGGGGCGACCACGTTCACCGGACCGCTGAGCGATTGGTCATCGATCGCTCGGAGGACGATGTTGACAGCGTCTTCCACGTGAACCCAGGCCACCATTTGCGAGCCGTCGCCGATGGGCCCACCAAAAAACAGCTTGAACGGCTTGACCATCTGCTCGAGCGCTCCGCCATCGCGCCCGAGCACGATGCCGAAACGGGCGCGCACCACGCGCACACCCAGCGCTTCCGCCTCACACGCGGTGTTCTCCCAAGCCAAGCAAACCTTTGCCAGAAAGTCTTCGCCGGCGGGATCGTCTTCGGAGGCCGGATCGTTTGCCTCCCGCGGTCCGTAGTAGCCGACGGCGGATGCGCATACGAGCACCTCCGGGCGCTGTTTCGCTTCCGCCATCGCTTCCACCAGTCGCCGAGTTCCTTCGACGCGACTGTTCCAGATCCGCTCTCGCATCGACTCGGTCCAGCGCACTCCGACGACGCGTTCGCCTGCGAGATGCACGAGCGCGTCCTTTCCGGACACTTCGCTATACCAGTCGCCACGCTCGGTCGGCGTGTAGCCAACGTCATCGGCGCCGGGGCGAGGTCGACGTGCCAGGACCGTCACCTGGTCCCCACGGCCGCGGGCGGCCCGAGCGAGGTACGAGCCAATGAAGCCCGTTGCTCCTGTCATCAGGATTTGCTTCATCCCCGCATTCCCGCGTTTCTACTTCGTTTTGCCTGGGTCAGGGAAGCGGCTCCAGGGCGACCGGCTGGACGCAACGCGAAAAACACTCTACGAAGGCGTGCATGAAGAAAGCCTCCTTGGTCGGTGCCGTTGGGCTCGCTGCCCTGTCGACGCTTGGCTGCGCGAGCAAGCCCGCACCGCCGTTCGATACCCTCAAGACCGCGAACCTCACTGCATTTCGCCTGCAGAACTACGAGCCCCCGGCCGCGGCCCAGGGCGCAGCTGCACCAACCGGACAGTTTGGCTTCCCGCCCGAGATCCAGACCTGGGCTCAGCAAGCCGGGCAAGGTCTGCAGCAGCTCCTGCCCCCGGGTCTGTTGCCACCGGGCATGTTCAATCAGACGGCGCCAACGCCGATGGCTCCTCAGCAGGACACGACTCCTCGCTTTCATGGCTTCCGCATCCTGGGACAGACCCAGGTGATCGACGAGGACGTGAAGGGCGACCTGGCGAAAATTCTCGGCAAGGAAAGCAACTTCGACAACAACCACCCCGCGTGTCTCTACGCGGAGATGGGGCTCGCGTTTTCTTCCGGCGGGCCGTCGAACGACCTTCTGATCTCGTTCTCCTGCAATCAGGTGAATGCGCGCACCTTCGCCTGGCCTCATCCCGCGACCGGAATGAAGCCGAAGACGGTGCAGCAGCTGTCGGAAGTCGTGCAGCAGCTCTGGCCGCCGGGTACCTGAGACTTTGACCGAATCGGGCGGCATCAAGAACCTGAGTGCGAGCGATCAACTCGCTCTAGCGGGAATCCTGCGCCTGCTCGTCCGCCTGGATGGAAAATTCAGCGAGAACGAGCAGGAGGCGCTGGAGGACATTGCGGTCGAGTTCGGCCAGAAAATGTTCTGGCAGTTGATGGACGAGGCCGGCCGGAAGTTGCCGGACGATGCCGCGATTCGTGACGCCGCCCTCGGCGTGAGCGAGGAAGCGCGATCGACCATCTTCGAGTGCATTCTCGGGGTGGCCCAGAGCGACACCATTCAGGTTCGAGAGATGGCGCTTTTGGACTGGATTCGCGAAAACTGGAAGCTCGATCAGGGCTCGCCCTGACGGACCAATACGTTGCCGCCGGCATCGAGCCCGGGTGGCACGACGAAGATCCTTTCGCCCGCTTCGGCTCGCTCGCACAAAGCCGCCAAACGATCCGCGTCGGTCGCGGGGATCTTTTCGGGCGGGCCGGATAGAGAGCGACGGGCCATGGCGTGGGTCCAGCGATCCGCGTCGCTGAGATCACTCTCGTAAACGAAGCTCCGTGCGCGAAATTCATGGGTGCCCGGGACGAAGGACACGACGCGCAGCGGCCCCATTCGCGTGTGAACACGCACCGCCGGGCTCTGCCACTGCGCGACACCTCGAAGCTTGCGAGCGCGCACCATGCGAAGGGTCAGGGATTTCACCCAAGCCCCGGCCAGGATCCTCGGCACGAGGGAAAGCAATGACACACCGATGAACGTGCCGGCTTCGACGCTCGGCGCCGGGTAATACGCTGCTGCGATGGCCGTGTCGTCGGGATGGATCCCAAGCCGCTTGCGGGTCGGCACGTCGAGAAAGCTGCCAGGACACACCAAGAGCCCGATGGTCCCCGGAAGCAAATAGAGATCGGACAGCACCCAGCCGGGCAGCGTCAGCTCCCCGGGGAACGCCAGCGCATTCGCATCGCGATAGCGTTCCACGAGCGTTGGATGCTCTTCGGCCGCGTAAAACCGGACCGGGATACCGAAGGGCTCGAGATCGAGGGAGTCGCGATTCGATCGGGACCCGAGCGCCGCAAGCGTGACTTCGGGATGCCGCCGAAAGAAATCCTGCGCGAGGTCATCCATCGTCGGGCTCCGCGTCGATTTGCTGCGCCACGCTCCCGAGCCGGTGCTCTTTTGGCACGTCGATCGCGGCCCCTGCGCCGGGTGCACAGCAGACCAGACAGCGGGACGCGCCACCCGCCTTTTCGCAGAGCTCTCGCATCGCGATGGGGATCACGCGCATTTTCGCGTCGACAACCATGCTCCGCACCCGCTCCGGGACGACGCTCGGTGTGAGCCACGCGTTTCCCACCGGCAGTCCGTTGGTGGCATACGAACGGATCTCCTCCTCGGTCACGAACAACAGACGCTCCTTGCCAAAGCGCTGCTCGAGCTCGGAAACCCCGTCGCCCACAATCACGTCCGGGCAGAGCAGCATCTTGTCGACGGCGGGCAGGGGTAAGAGCGCCATGTTGCCGTGAAAGGCGGGCTGTCGGAGCTCGAGCACCAGGATTTCGCCCTGCATCTCCCGGCGAGCAGCCTCGAGCCCCGTGCGATCCGTACGCCCTCCGTAAAACAGGAGTGTCACGCCATCGAGCTCGGCAACGTCTCCCTGAGCCTCCCAGATCCCACCCTCGATCTCGACGACGTCGAAACCGAGAGCGCGCGCGAACGGTCCCCACTCTTCTCGTTCCCGCGCACGGTGGGGGGCCAGCATGCGCGGCAGCAAGAACCGAAAGCGGGTCTCGCCGGCGCGGGGAGGGAGCACATGTCCGGCTTCCGCCGCGTACGGCATCCCGGTCAGCGTTTCGTCCCGTGCCTGCAGCACGACGACGGTCCCTCCGAGGTCCTCGATCCCGCGGGCGAGCGTGAGCCACTCCTTGCGCGCTCGCAGCGGACGAACCGGCTCGGCCTCGCGACTCCTGAAGTTCGCTCGACCCCGAAGCGCCCAGCTCTTGCCGGGCGGGGACATGAAGTACAGGTCGGCGGGGGCCACGAACCGAGTTAAGCCCGGGAAATGTTCGGGGAACAGCCGATTCGTGGGCCACATGCCTGGACTTTCATAAATCTCGAAATCGTGCAAAGAGGCCTGCTCGGCAAGCTTTCGATCTTCACTCTGCTCGGAGCATGCAGTGGCGCGAGCCCTGCCGTGCGCAGAGCTCCGACTCACGCGCCGCCGCCTCCTTCTCCGACTCGAGCGTCGCCAAGTGCCGAAGCGCCGCCCGCTCCCCAAACTCCGTCAGCAAAGGCAGCTTCCTCGCCGTTCAGCATGCCCGATGTCACTCCTCCTCACGAGCGGACCTCGCTGGCTGGAGATGGCAAGTGGATCCCGGTGGCGGAGCTCGGGGAGGTCGACGGGGCACCCGTCGCGGTGCGTACGACGATCCATCCCCATGGGATCCGGAAAGACGTTTACGTAGCGGTCATCGCGTTCGATCTGGAACGCGTGTCCCTGGAGTGGGTCGCGGGGACCCAGGAACCCGAATCCAAGAGCGTTCCCCCAAAACTTCGCAAGGGCATGGTGCCAGCTGCCGATCGCGATGCCCTGCTCGCCGCGTTCAACGGTGGGTTTTTGGCGAGACACGGCCGCTTCGGCGCCATGCTCCAAGGCGCCGAGTTCCTACCGCCACGCGACGGCGCCTGCACCATCGCCATCTCTCAGAGCGGGGCAGTGCGCGTCGGCCCCTGGGAATCGCTGTCGCAGAGCTTGTCCGAGCTCAAGGCCTACCGCCAAACGCCTCCCTGCTTCTTCGACGAAAGCGGCGACCATCCGCTCCTCGGCACGGACGACAAGAAGTGGGGGCTGAGCGCCGAAGGCAAGATGGAGATCCGCCGATCCGCGTTGGGCGTGGATGCCCGCGGGCGGGCACTCCTGTTCGGTCTGGGAGAATGGGTTTTGCCGACACAAATGGGGGCGGCAATGAAGCTGGCGGGGGCGACGAGCGCGGCGGAGCTCGACATCAACTGGTCGTACACCCGCTTCAATTTCTACGGCCGAAAGACGCCCCAGGGGCCCGTCGAGGTGACCGGCACCCTCATCCCCAACCTCGTGCACGAAAAGCAGAGCTACGTGGGCCAGATCGCCGCCCGCGACTTTTTCTATGTGAAAAGGAAGTCGCGGGCTCACTGAACGGCTCCGGGAAGCAACCATTTTTATACATAAATTCGGACACTTACTGTTCCTACACGTTTATTTGGGGTCCCCTTTAGTTCCGAAAGACTCCGCCGTTCACGTTGTTGGCCCACCCCGGGAGCTTCAACGTCATGAATACCCACCTCGCACCCACCCTCGCACTCTTGGCGCTCGTTCTGGCCGGCTGTGGAGGCGGCTCTGGCCATCCTTCCGCGACGAGCGGTTCGGGCGGAGCCAGCGCCGGTGCCGGGGGAACCTCGGGTTCGGGTGGAGTCGCTGGAACAGCTGGAACCGGAGCCGGATCGAGTGCCGGAGCCGGAGGTTCGGTTGGGGGGTCCGGCGGCGCCGCTGGCAGCCCGGTAGCGGTCGAGTCACCGTGCAGCGGGGCGCGAGCTCTGCAGGCTGCGGGCGCCGCGTTCGTCTTTCCCACTCCCGAAAACTTGGGAATGGCGCTGAGCGAGCTCGCCTACGACTACGACAGTCATCCCCTCACCATCGTGCTCCAGAGCGATGCGACCGCTGCGGTGTCCGCGACGGAAGATTCCGGTTACTCTCAGGCGTATCCGGAGACCTACGAGCCGGCCTACTCGCCCGTCACGATGACGACCGATGGCTTCGAGTCCGCAGCACCCCAGGAAATGGGTTGGCTCGCAGTGGAATCGAATGGAAAGCGCGTCCTCATCGAGCTGGACAACCTCAGCTTCTCGGTCAGCGCGGATGACGACTGCTCGTCGGCCATCGTCGTCGTGTCCGCGACCATCCCCGCGAGCGAGGGCGACACCAAGCTCGACACCGGCAAGACGAAGACCATCACCGAGCTCGCCACCGGATCCAAGAGCTCCGAAGCCCCAGGTTGGCCGGTGAAGATCGTCTTCGAGGCGGTCTCGATCGATTTCGGGGGCAGCCCGTGAATCGGGTCCACTGGTTTTGGATCGCCGCGGTGAGCGTCGGTACGACGTTCGCATGCAGCCAAGGCGACCATCCGCTCGAACCCAGCTCGGGCATCGTCCCGAACGCTTGTGTCGACGCCGACCACGACGGCTACGGTGACAATTGCAAACCCGGGCCCGACTGCAACGACAGTGACCCGAACGTGGGCAACGAGTGCTTCGTGTGCGCCGGGCTGCCCTCACCCGGCTGCTCGTGCGACGAACCCGGCCTTCGCGCCCCCTGCGGTCAGGTCGAGAGCCGGGTCGAAGACCAGGTCGTGTGTGGCCTTGGCGAAACCGTTTGCACCGACGGCACCTGGAGCGAGTGCGTGATGAACAACTCCATCACGCTCCTGCCGAACGGCGATCCGAAGAGCAACACGAAGACCCAGACTCTGGGTGGCGCAGGCAAGTGCGACGCCAATCCCTGCGACCCCTACTGCAACCACTGGACGGACACGCCGAGCGGCCTCAGCGACCCCACGAACGGGATCGTCGCAAACGATGGCGGTATCACGACGCCCGCGAGCTCCAGCACTCCCACGGGTGGAGGCGGAAGCTGCACCGGCGGAAGCACCATCGGTAGCTGCTCTCATCACTTGTGCGCGACCGGAACCAAGCTGACCAGCGGATGCGATGGGTCCCTGTCCTGTGTCTCGTCGGTGTGTGCTTCCAAACCGAGCTGCTGCACGTCGAGCTGGGACGCCTCCTGCGTGGCTCTCATCCCGACCAAATGCCAAGCCAGCTGCAACGTCGATGTCGCGTCGAAATGCGTGCTTTGCTACCAAGATTCGGTCGACCACGATGGCGACGGCTACTCCTTTGCTCAAGGCGACTGCAAGGACTGCGATCCCAACATCAATCCGGGCGCGTTCGACATTGCCCTGAACGGCGTGGACGAAGACTGCGACGGGACGGCCGACAACGAGATCACCACCTGCGACGGCTCTCTCGCGTTCAGCACCGATGATCCGATGGCCTATGCCAAAGCGGTCGATCTCTGCTCGAGCAGCACCTCCACCGCGACCGGCAAGAACAAGATCTGGGGCGTTCTGAGCGCCCAGCTCGTCCAAGCCGACGGCGTGACGACTTGCAGCAAGTCCCTCCAGCGGGCCATCACCAGCAAGTTCGGGGACAACGTCAATCCGACCGGCGGCAGCAAGATGGCGGTGTTTTCTTCAGGAACGGCTCGGGACCGCAACGACCCCGGCTTCATCGATCCCAGCGGGCAGTTCGCGAGCTACAACGCGAACACCCACGTCAACCCGCCCTCGGGCTTCCCCAAAAACGCCAAAGGATGCCCCAGCGGCAGCGCGGCCAACGATTCCTGCGGTCTCAAAGTGACGATCCGGGCCCCGACCAACGCCAAGTCGTTCGCGTACGACTTCGACTTCTTCTCGACGGAATACTCGGAGTGGCTCTGCACCGCGTACAACGACACGTTCATCGCGCTCTACACGGGCGCGCTCAACCCCTTCAGCGACAAGAACATCTCGTTCGACGCCAATGACAATCCCATGAGCGTCAACGCCGGCTTCTTCGGGATCCCCGGCTCACCAACCGCGACCAGCCACCCCCACCTCACCAACACGGGTTTCGACGGCGTTTGCAGCAATTACGGCTACCCCAAGGGTCTGTGTGGCGGCGCGACGGGCTTTCTCACGACGACCGCTCCGGTCAAACCAGGTGAGGTCATCACGCTGCACTTTTCGATCTGGGACACGGGCGACCACGTGTGGGATTCGACGGTGTTGATGGACCACTTCCGCTGGTCGACCGAGGCGGCAACAATCCAGACCCTCCCCTCGCCTCCCACTCCCCCCGCGCCCAAGTACTCCGTCGGAAATTTCTTCCGGGATTATGACGGGCAGGAAGCCTGCCCCGCCACCAACCAAGGCGCCGTCTGGGGACACTGGAGCTGGACGGCGACGACGCCCACGGACTCGCAGATCGAGTACTACGTGCGCACGTCGAACACTCAGGCCGGGCTCGCGACGGCGACCGAGGTTCCTCTCCGCTTCACGAACCCACCAGGCCCCTCCGCTCTGGCTGGACAGGCGGCCGTTGCCAAGAAGGGCTCGCCGGACACCCAGAACGGGTCGGCCATCGTGACGAGCGCGCTGAAGTCGGGTGGCCAGCCGACGAACCTTCGCTTCGTCCGGATCCGCTCCAAGCTCGTCCCCTCGACGGCAGCGACGGAAGCCCCGACGCTGAATGCCTGGGACCTCCAGGTCAGCTGCCAACCCGACGAGTGAGCCCCGCAGCAACGGATGCCGTGGCTGGAATGCCGTGGCGGTCGACCAACTCGTGGATCGCCGCTCCCCGCTTGGTGGCGCGGCCGAGCCCCGAAAAGCGCCTGGATTGGGGTCCGACGCCTCCTCGAAGAATCTCTTTTGACCCCCCCTTTAGTTCACAAAATCGCCGCCGTTCCAGAGTGTAGACCGCAAGCAACGAGGACGACGACGATGACCAACCCAACCCGAACCGCCTGTTTCCTTTCCCTGTTCGTCCTCGCTCTCGTCAGCACCGCTTGTGGAGGCGCTGGCGACCGTCCCCACTCCTGGCAGAGCGATCCGGCAGCCTCGGTCGACCCCGAGCCCGAGCCCGAGCCCGCTGCTGACGCTGGCGCCTACGACCCCTACGGACCGTGCAACGACGGCGACCAGCAGACTTGCAAGATCACTCTCCCGAGCCACGGCAGCGTGACCAGCTGCGTCAACGGGACGCGCTGGTGCTACGCAGGCGCCTGGGGCGAGTGCGAAGCTCCCGACTCGCTCTGATTGACTCTCGAACTCCGAGCTCGGTGAGTGAGCCCAACGGCCCCTCGAGCAGTGCCACGACGGCGATCACGTGTGGCCGGGTTCCCGCTGATTACGCGCGAGCCCGAGCGGTGGGCGTTTCTTTCGACAGCATCTTGTCGAGCTCACCGCTCTGGATGAGCTTTTCGAGATCCTCGGCGCCGCCAATCAGCGTCCCTTTGACGAAGACCATCGGAAACGTCGGCCATCCGCACCACATCTTGAGGGCGTTGCGCCGCCGCCAGGGTCCGACGTAGGAGCCGTACTCGAGGTACTCGTAGGCGACCCCTTTTGCGTCGAGCGCCTTGCGCGCGCGCCGGGGATTCGGATTCTGCTTCATTCCCACGATCACGATGTCGTTGGCCCCCACCGCCTTGTCGACCTCTTCGACGATGTCGGCGTGCAGGCCCTCGACCTTTTTTCGAATCGCGGGATGAATGCGGTCTTCGCTCAGGATTTTTCTAGGCATTTGGCAAACGTTTGTACGGCCATCGGTCGCTGCGTCAACGACAATTCGACCCGTCGACCGAGGGGTCGACCTCATGATAGTTTTTCGCGCCATGAGGACGAAGGGCCTGGGTTTGGTTTCATTGGTGATTCTTGTCGGCGCGTGGCTTTCCCCCGCGTGCGGCAGCTCCGACTCCGAGGAAAGCGGAGGCACCGGAGGCAAAAAGGACTCGGGAACCGAAGCGAGCACGGGCGGCAGCGCGGGGACGCCCACCGCGGATGCGGGACCCGACACCACGCTTGCTTGCAATCCGGCCGATTGCCAGGGCTTTCAAGGCATCGTCCCAGGGTGCTGCTTGCCCGACGACACCTGCGGCTACGACGGGACCCAGCTCGGCGTTGGCTGCGTTTCACCGAACGACATTGCGGGGCTCCTCGAGGGAGGGCTGACGACCCCCGACGGCGCCGCGGACCCGAACTGCGACGGGTTCCAAATCGGCGGATTCAACCTCTCTGGCTGCTGCCTCCCGACGGGATTTTGCGGGATCTACGTCCCGTTCCTGAACCAGTGCGCCGATCCCGCCAATCCTCCGTCCCCGATCCCGCCCTTCGACGCGGGCACTCCCAAGGCCTGTGGCGATGGCGGCACCAGCACATCGGACGCCGGAGTCGACGCGGCCTCGGATGCTGCAGCCGACTAGCTCCGGCCGCCGCGCAGTGTTCGAATGTGCGCCAGATAGTCGTCTACCTGACGAAAAGCCGCCAGGGGCAACGCCGACGTCGATCCCGAGCGGTCGGACGTTCGTGCACGCTGAAGGTCTCGTTCCAATCGAGCTCGAGGGACGGCTCGTTCTCTCGCCGCTCCCGCGTGAGCAAGGACCACTTCGGCGGCTTTCCGAGACATTCGGTGTACCACTCGACCGGCGGAGGCGGTGGATCGACTCCCCCTCCGTCCAGGAGATTCGCTTCACTCCGCTCCAGATCGGGATCGTCGTAGATCGTTTCCACGAGATACGCCGGGAGCCAATCCGACCAGCCTGTGTGCCAGACCAACACGAAGGGCGGCAGCCGGAAATTTTTGATCTCGGCGCGTAGACGCTCGACAGTACTGCGTACGACCGACGCGTCGTAGTCTGCCCAGTACCAAGCGTCCTCTTTTCCCACGTTGCCGACTCTAGCCGCACTCGCCGGGCGGCGCACGACAGTTTACCCTGCGGCACTCTTCACGCATGCAGAAGAAGCTCATCGTCGTCGGAGCGGGATCCGCAGGCTCGGTCATCGCGGCGCGAATCGCCGAGCGGGGTCTCGACGTGACGCTCCTGGAAGCGGGTCCCGATTACCCCGATCTCGGGACACTTCCCGAGGATCTCGCGGATGGCGGTCGCAATTCCATGGTGCATCACGATTGGGGTTATCGCCATCGGCCCACCGTGGGTCAGGTCGTGTTCCCGCTGCCACGCGGCAAGGTCGTCGGTGGATCTTCCGCGGTGAACACTTGCATCGCACTCCGCGGACAGCCTGAAGATTACGACGCTTGGGATCTCGAAGACTGGAAGTTCGAGCGCTGTCTGCCCGCGTTCAAGCGCCTCGAAAACGATCTCGACTTTGGCGGGGAGTGGCACGGGAAAGAGGGTCCGCTCCCGATTCGCCGGCACCCGCCCGAAGAGCGCGTCGTCTGGCAAGCCGCGTTCGTCGAGGCATGTCGGTCCCTCGGCTTTCCCGATTGCCCCGACACGAACGTTCCTCACACCCATGGCGTCGGTTCGCACGCAATGAACAAGATCGCGGGTCGCCGCATCAGTGCCGCCGAGGCGTGGCTCACGCCGGAAGTGCGCGCGCGTCCGGGGTTCAGGCTGTGTAGCCGAACGCTCGTGCGCCGAGTGCTCTTGTCGGACCGGCGAGTGACGGGCGTCGAAGTCCAGCGGAATGGAGAGATCCAAAAACTCCCCGCGGACTATGTGGTCCTGGCAGGTGGCGCCATCAACACGCCGCATCTCTTGCTCTGCTCCGGGATCGGACCCGCGGCCGACGTTGCTCGTCTGGGCGTCGATCTGGTGGCCAACGTGCCTGCCGTGGGCGCCCGGCTCCTGGATCACCCCGGAACCGCCATCTTTCTCCGGCCGCGGTTTCGCTCCGGCATTCGTCGCGGGGAACCACTCATCCAGAGCGTGCTTCGCTACGGCAGCAAAGGGAGCGGCTCGGTCAATGACATGATGCTGCAACCGGGATCGAAGGTGAACCTCCCGCGGGTCGACTTCCCGCTCGTGTCGATCATGTGTGCCGTGAACCAGTCGCGGGGTATCGGAAGCATTCACTTTCGTTCGGCGAAGCCCGGGGGCAAGCCCGTCATCGATTCCCGCCTCCTCGAGGACGCGGAGGATCGCTCGCGGGCCGTCGATGCGATGCTCCTCGCCGCCGAGCTCGCGCAGACGACCACGATGAAGAAATTGGCTGCCCATTTCTGGCCCAGCGCGAGGGTCCTTCGGGATCGCTCCAGAACCGAAGCGTGGATCCGCAAGGCTTGCGACTCCGGCTATCACCCATGCGGAACCGTCCCGATGGGCCCCGAGAGCGATCCCAACGCCGCCACGGATAGTCGCGGTCACGTTCGCGGTGTCGAGGGGCTGATCGTCGCCGACGCGAGCCTGATGCCCAAGATCCCGTCCGCAAACCTGCACTTGACCGTGCTGATGATGGGCGAACGGTTCGCGGATTGGATCGCGGACGAAATCACGTCCTGATCTGTGCCACTGGCACAATCGTGGCAGTGAGTGTCTGCGGTCTCTTTGCCGATCTGGCTCTCTTCGTGCCGGATCCGCCGTGGCACGACGTTTGCTTACGCCGCGATCGATGCGTAACTTTGCCCTGCTGATTGTCCCGCTGGTCTTTTCGCTGGGCTGCGGCAGCACGGACAGCGAGAAGTCCGCACCAGCCGGAGGGGGAGGGTCGGCCGGAGCCGGGCTGGGAGGCTCGGCCGGATCGAGTACTGGTGGCGCCAGCATGGGAGGGGCTTCGGGCGCGGCGGGCGCGGGCGGTGCCCCCACCTCGACCGGCGATCCCTTGTGGGGGCGTCGCGGAGATGGGCTTGGCTCGGTGCGTGGGGTTGCTGCGGGCAAAAACGGCGCGCTCTACGCAGTGGGAGTGTATTGGGACACGATCGACTTCGGCGCCGGACCCCTGACGAGCGCGGGTGAAAACGATCTGTTCGTCGCGAGCTTCGATGCCGACGGGACTTGCACCTGGAGCCGGTCCTTTGGTGGAGCGGGCGACGACTCCGCCAACTCGGTCGCGGTTTCTCCGGATGGGGTCGTGTTCGTGGCGGGGGGATTTTCGGGAAGCCTCCAGGCCGACAGCGAGACGCTCGTGAGCGCAGGATCCTACGACGTGCTTCTGCTCGCCCTCGACGCCCAGGGAGCCGTGGTTCGCGCGGATCGCTTCGGCGGCCCTGGATTCGACGTCGCGTGGGACGTGTCCGTCGGAAGCGCTGGGCCCGTTGCGCTCCTTGGATCGAGCGGCGGCCCGATCGATTTTGGTGGGGGAAACCTCACGGGCACCGAAGCCACGTTCGTCGCCGCGTTCGGTCCGAACGGCTCGCACCTCTTCAGCCGTATGTTCGACAAGCTCCAGGGCGAATCCCTCGCGGTCGACCCGACGGGCCACGTTGCGATCGGGGGATCGTTTTCCGGCAGCATCGATCTCGGCACGGGCCCCCTGACGAGCGTGGCGAGCACCGACGGATTCGTGGCTCGACTCGATCCCGACGGCAATACGCTGTTCGCAAACCGAGTGGGCGATGGCAGTACCGTGTTCGGATACAGCGTGGCCACGGGCCCAGGCTCGGACATCGTGCTCGGCGGCATCGCCCAGAGCCAGGGCGGACCGGAAAGCTTTGCAGAGCTCGATCGCTTTTCCGCCGACGGCACCCCGCTCTGGAGTCGAAAATTCGGTACAGCCGACTACGTCGCGGCCAACGCCGTTGCCATCGACAGCGCGGACAACGTGATCCTGGCCGGCTTCGTGCGCGACGGTTCCTTCGACGTGGGCTGTGGACATCATGCCGTCCCGGCCGACGCGGACAGCAAGTACGCTGGGGACATGTTCCTGGCGAAGGTCGATCCCTCCGGCGCCTGCCTGTTCAGCCATGTCTTTGGCGGCACCGGGCAGCAGTCCGCATTCGGCGTGGCGGTGGACGGAGACAACCACGTACTCATCGGCGGTGAGTTCCAGCACTCCATCGATTTCGGCACGGGGCCGCTGACGGCCAGCCACTATCCCGAGCCGTGCGTCGCGCGCTTCGATCCCTAGCTTGCACAAAATGCTGTGGGATCGGCGATGACCTTTCGGATTGCCACCACGACTTTGTCGCCGCTCGTTCGGCACAGGCCAAATCGCCCGGGAAATGAGCCCTGATGCAGTCTTTGCGCGCTCTCAGCCGCTGACACGCAAGGAAATCGGCGTATATTTGCGGGGACGTGCGCGCCCTGTTCCAGCGCTTCCTGCTCGTAGTCGTGATCGCGGGTCTCCTGATCCCGGCGACAGCGTTCGCGCACGCCCTGACCGTGTGCTCCATGTCGGGCCGCGTCGTTCAGAAGAGCTGCTGCTGCGCGAAGGAATCGAAGGCGAGTCACTGCACGACCATCGACTCGGATAGCTGTTGCAAGTCGCGTTTCACACACGTGTCGCACGCGACCTCGACCTCGACGGGGCCTCCGGCGAGCGTGCCTCCTGCTGCACTCTCGGAGCTTCTCTCGATCGTCTCGTTTTCCAGCTCCGATCCCCCCGCGCCGTCTTTGCTGCGTGATGGATCGAACGCCCCGCGCGATGGGCCCGATCTGTATTTGCGCGACTGCGCCATTTTGAGCTGAGCCTTCCTCCGTCTCGCTAACGCCGAGCGCCGGCCGACGTGTGCCCGCGCTCCTCTAGCTCACGTGACGGGAGAAGACTCTGATGAAGAAGCTGATTGTGCTCGGGCTGTGTCTCGCAGCCTGCGTTCCCGACCGCCGACCGGCGGAGGGAGCGGATGACGTGCTGCTTCCGGCGCCCGCCGGTCACACCCCGAGATCTGCTGATAAGCCGATCCCCGAGCGGGGCGCGGTCCTCGATCGCAAGAGTTTGATCGAGAGCGTCCTGGCGAGAAACCCGAGCATCGAATCGCGCAAGCACGCGTGGCAGAGCGCGCGCGCGAAACGAGGTACGGTGGATGCCCTCGACGATCCGGTGATCGCCTACAGCATCGCGCCGATGAGTATCGGCAGCTCCAACATCGGACAAACCGTCCAGCTGAGTCAGCGCTTTCCGTGGCCGGGGAAGCTCTCGAGCCGCGGCGAGAGTGCCGACCACCAAGCCGACGCCGCGCGCCAAGAGATCCGGGTGAGCGAGCTCGATCTCGCTCTCGAAGCATCGGAGCTGTACGACGATTACTACTTGGTCGAGCGCTCCCTCGAGGTAAATGCGGTGCACAAAAGCCTGCTTTCCGAGCTCCAAGCGAGCGCGGAGGCCCAGTATTCCGTGGGCCGCGCCGCGCTCCAGGATCCGCTTCAGGCCGAGGTGGAACGAACGCGACTCGACGAACAGGACGCGATGCTCAAATCGCGACGTGCGGTGATTGTCGCGAGTCTGAATGCTCTCCTGCACCGCGCCCCCGATTCACCTCTCGCATCTCCGCCAAAAACTCTCAAGGTCCGTCGTGATGCGCCGCCATCGTTCCGCGATCTCGGAGCGCGGGCTCTCAGCGCGAGCCCGGAGCTTCGTCGGGAACGCGCGAAGCGGCAAGCAGCGAGCGCAGATGCGACGTACGCCGAGCGCGAGTACTACCCCGACTTCACGCTGATGGCTTCGTACAGCACGATGTTCATGCCGGACCATCGCTTCATGGTCGGAGTCTCCACTCCCATTCCCATCCAGCGTGGAAAGCGCGGCGCAGCCCTCGACGAGTCGGACGCGCGGATCGCCGAGACCCGCAGCGAGAGTGCTCGCATCGCCGATCGCATCCTGGCCGACGTGGAAGTCTCGCGCCAGCGGGTGCTCGAGGCTCGGGAGATTGTTTCGATCTACGAGGGCCGCCTGATCCCCGCCGCGCGGGATCAAGTCGCCGCGGCTCGTTCCGATTTTCGGCGGCGCGCACCAGCTTTCCCTCGGTGATCGAAGCGGAAAAGAGCCTTCGGAGCGCCGAGCTCTCCCTCTACTCGGCAATTGCGGAGCTTTCCAAGCGTCGCGCGCGACTGCGGCGGGCGATGGGCGAGCTGCCGCTGGAGGGAGAGAAATGAAACAGCCGCTCGGGTATCGCGAAGCGCGTCGTTTCATCGTCCCTGCGGTCCTGTCGGTCGCTCTCGTCGCTGGGGCCATCGTGTGGCGAAAGCCTCTCGTCGCTTGGTTCTCTCCCCCGGCGACGACGGCGCGGGCCAAAGCCGCCTCGAGCGCCCACGTCGACTCGGAAAAGAGACCCACGCAGCCGGCCATCACCCAGGTCACGTTTTCGTCCGCAGCGCTCGCCTCCCTCGAGCTCTCCCAGAACGGCTACGAGGAGATCCGGAAGAAGCTCGCGGCCGACTCCATCGCCGACCTGGCGCCGAGTGCGCGTCGGGCGAGCGACGCCCTGGCTGCCGCGAAAACCGATGACCTGCCCAAGGAAGTCGCCGCCACTCTCCAGCGCGCGAGTGAAAGCGCGAAAGCAGTCGGAGAGGCCAAGGATCTCGCAACCGCTCGCGCTCGCTTCTCCGAGCTCAGCCAATCGATGTTCGCCCTCGCAACGGCCGACCCGCGCTTGCAGAACGGCAAGCACGCGTTTTCCTGTCCGATGGTCAACGAAGGCGAGTTCAACAAGTGGTTTCAGCCGAACGACAAGCTCGAAAACCCGTACATGGGAACGAAGATGGCGGAGTGCGGCTCGGCCGCAAAGTGGCAAGACGAAGCGCCCAAGCACGACGAAGCACACTCGGACGAGATCGCTTTCTACACGTGCCCGATGCACCCGAGCGTGAAGCAGCCGGAACCCGGCAAGTGTCCGATCTGCGGGATGGCTCTCACACCCGTCAAGCAGGAGGAGCTCGCCTCCGGCATCGTACGCATCGACGCCGCGCGCAGGCAGCTCATCGGCGTGAAGCTGGCAAAAGTAGAGACGCGGGATATCGATCGCGGGATCCGCGCTGTCGGCAAGATCACGGTCGACGAAACTCGGCTCGTCGACGTGTCCCTGAAGTTCAAGGGTTGGGTCAAAAACCTCGTCGCGAACTCCGTGGGGAAGCGGATCCGACGGGGTCAGACGCTCTTCACCGTGTACAGCCCCGAGGTGTTCGCGGCCGAACAAGAGCTCCTGCTCGCGTCCGCGAGCCGTCGCACGCTGGACGGGGGGGTTTCGCGTCCGGGTTCCCTCGTCGACGCAGCGCGCATGCGGCTCGAGCTCTGGGACGTTCCGAAGAGCGTGGTCGACAAGCTCGAGAAGGGCGGAAAGCCCATGAAGTACGTCCCGATCGCTTCGCCCGCGAGCGGGTTCATCGTCGAAAAGAACGTGTTCGAGGGCTCTGCGGTGGAGCCAGGGATGCGCCTGCTCCGTATCGCGAACCTCGACAAGGTGTGGATCGAAGCCGAGCTCTACGAAGCCGAGTTGCCGCTGGTCACGGTGGGCAAGCCAGCAACCATCACGCTCACCTATCTTCCCGACAAGAAGCTCGAGGGGAAGGTCAAGTTCGTTTACCCGTACCTCGACCCGGAGACTCGCACCGGAAGAGTGCGAATCGAGCTCGACAACCGCGACATCGAGCTCAAGCCCGACATGTACGCGAACGTCGAGATCCCGGTCGAGCGCGGGAAACGGCTAGTCGTACCCGAAAGCGCCGTCATCTACGCGGGCACGCGTCGCATCGTCTTCGTCGACATCGGGGACGACAAGCTCGAGCCTCGCGAAGTGAAGGTCGGGCTTCGCAGCGGCGACTACTACGAGATCACGAGCGGTCTCGCTCTCGGAGACCAGGTCGTAGTGAGCGGGAACTTTCTCGTCGCCGCTGACAGTCGACTGAAGAGGGCATGGTGAAAATCGGCCTCGTCGCCAGGCTGATCGCCGCGAGCGCGAACAACAAGCTCGTCACGATTCTGTTCGTCGCCGCACTCGGCGTCTGGGGCTGGTACGGCATGAGACACGGGCCACTGGACGCCATTCCCGATCTATCCGACGTGCAGGTGATCGTCTTCACGGAGTGGCCGGGCCAGAGCCCGGATCTCGTCGAGGATCAGATCACCTATCCGATCTCGAGCACGCTGCTCGCCGCGCCAAAGGTCAAGGCGGTTCGCGGTCAGTCGTTCTTCGGGCTGTCGTTCGTCTACGTGATCTTCGAAGACGGGACGGACATGTATTGGGCGCGCTCGCGAGTGCTCGAATACCTGAACACGGTGCGCGAGAAGATCCCCAGCGGGATCACGCCAACGATGGGGCCGGACGCGACGGGAGTGGGCTGGGTCTTTCAGTATGCATTGCGCGACACCAGTGGGCACCATGATCTGAGCGAGCTTCGGAGCCTGCAGGACTACAACCTTCGATATGCGATCGAAAGCGTTCCGGGCGTCGCCGAGGTCGCGAGCGTCGGAGGTTACGTCAAGCAGTATCAGGTCAATCTCGATCCCGTGAAGCTACGAACCTACGGGATCACCGTTGGCGACGTGACCTCGCGAGTGCGCGCTTCGAACCAGGACGTAGGCGGGCGCATCATCGAGATCGCCGGCCACGAGCAAATGGTGCGTGGCCTCGGCTACGTCAAAAAGAAAGAAGACCTCGAAGTCATTCCCCTGACGGTACGGCAGGACGGCACGCCCATCTACGTGCGCGACGTGGGGGAAGTGAGCCTCGGGCCCGACATGCGACGGGGCGTCGCCGATCTCGACGGCGAAGGCGAGACCGTCGGCGGCATCGTCGTGATGCGATATGGGGAAAATGCCCTCGACGTCATCGAGCGGGTCAAACAGCGCATGGACGAGATCCGACAGGGCCTGCCCGAAGGTGTCGAGCTCGTCGTCACCTACGACCGTTCGGAGCTCATCCAAGCGTCCATCAGCACGCTGAGGCACACGCTGACCGAGGAGATGATCGTCGTCTCGCTCGTGATCTTCCTGTTCCTGCTCCACGCGAGAAGCGCGCTCATTCCCATTCTCACGTTGCCGCTGGGCGTGCTCCTGGCTTTCGCGCCCATGTTCCATCAAGGGCTGACCATCAACATCATGTCCCTGGGCGGGATTGCAGTCGCGATCGGTGCGATGGTCGACGCGTCCATCAGTTCTCATCGAAAACGTCCACAAGAAACTCGAGGACTGGCAGGACGCGGGCGAGCCCGGCAATCGCACCCAAGTGATCATCGAAGCCATGCAGGAGGTGGGCCCGAGCATCTTCTTCTCGCTCCTGGTGATCACGGTCTCGTTTCTGCCGGTGTTCACTCTCGAAGCGACCGAAGGCCGCCTGTTCAAGCCGCTGGCTTTCACCAAGACCTATTCGATGGGGTTTTCGGCGATCCTCGCCGTGACCCTCACCCCCGCCCTGGCCGCTCTGCTCATCCGCGGCAAGATCCGCGGCGAGCATGCCAATCCCCTGAACCGCTGGCTCGTCGCTGTCTATGCACCCATCGTGCGCTTCGTCGTTCGACACCGGCGCACCGTGATCATCGGGGCCATTCTCTCAGTCGTCTTCACGCTGCCCGCGTTCTTTCGACTGAAGAGCGAGTTCATGCCCCCGCTGAACGAGGGCTCGATCCTGTACATGCCTACCGCGCCGCCGGGCATGACCGAAGGAGAGGCTGCGAAGATCCTCCAATCGATGGATACCGAGCTTCGAAGCTTCCCCGAAGTCGAGCGCGTCTTCGGAAAGATGGGCCGATCCACGTCGCCCACCGATCCCGCCCCGCTCTCGATGGCAGAGATCGTGGTGCTGCTCAAACCTCCCTCCGAATGGCGACCCGGCCTCACCTGGGACGGGCTGGTCAAGGAGATGGATCAGAAGCTCCAGTATCCGGGAATGCCCAACGCTTGGTGGATGCCGATCCAGACGCGAACCGAGATGCTCGCGACGGGTGTGCGCAGTCAGCTCGGTATCAAGGTTTTCGGTGACAATCTGGAGAAGATCCAGGAAACCACCATCGCCATCGAGCACGCGCTGGCACCGATCCGCGGGACTCGCAGCGTGTACGCAGAACGCGTGACTGGCGGGTTCTTCGCCGACTTTCACATCGATCGCGCCGAGGCCGCGCGCCACGGACTCCTGGTCAAGGACGTGAATGAAGTCGTGATGAGCGCGATCGGCGGCGTGAACGTCTCCCAGACCGTCGAGGGCCGCGAGCGCTATCCCATCAACGTCCGCTACGCCAGGGACTTCCGGGACACTCCCGCAGCTCTGAGTGAGGTTCTGGTCAGCACGCCAGGCGGCGCTCAGGTTCCGCTCTCTCAGGTCGCGAAGCTCGAGTTCAAATCGGGACCGGACATGCTACGCAGCGAGAGCGGAAAGCTCGTCGGGTTCGTGTTTGTCGACGTCGTCGATCGGCCCATCACCGACTACGTCGCCGAAGCCAAGACCGTGATCGACGCACAGGTGAAGGTCCCGGCCGGGCAACGACTGGATTGGGCGGGGCAATTCAAGTACTTCGAGCGGGCCCGGGATCGGCTGTCCTTCGTCATTCCGATCACGCTCTTCTTGGTGTTCTTGCTGCTCTACCTCAACACGCGTTCGGTCACCGAAACGTTCATCGTGATGCTCGCCGTGCCGTTCTCGCTGGTCGGCGCGATCTGGCTCCTCTACCTGCTCGGCTACAATCTGAGCGTCGCGGTGTGGGTCGGCATGATCGCGCTCGCCGGGCTCGACGCAGAAACCGGGGTCGTGATGTTGCTCTATCTCACCCTCGCCCACCGAGCGCGGGAGAAAGCGGGCACCCTCAAAACCTTTTCGGATCTCGAAGACTCCATCGTCGATGGCGCAGCGCGACGCATCCGGCCAAAGCTCATGACCGTCGCGACCACCTTCATCGGTTTGGTTCCGGTTCTCTTCAGCACGGGAACTGGCGCCGACGTGATGAAGCGCATCGCAGCGCCGATGGTCGGAGGGCTCGCAACGAGCTTCCTGTTGGAGCTCACGGTGTACCCGGCGATCTTTGCGTGGTGGAAGGGACGAAATCTTCCGCGGGTGGCGCCGGGCACCGAGCCGGCTACCGAGTGATTCAGTTGCAAGCACCCTGTTGGATCAGCGAGAGGGTCTGTTGCATCGCGGCTGTGTCTTGTCCGTGGCGCCAGTAGGAAAACCACGTGCCGGCTTGCTCGGCAGTGCAGACGTTCGCCGAAAGCTCTGAAGGAGTGAGCGGGGGATCGGGGTTGTATTCGTTGACCCCACAGGGTTTTCCGCCGCACTGGGCGACGGGTACGGGTCCGTTCTGGTGAAACTGGGAGTACGAGATCTGGGGCGCGGCGATGGTCTCGGCCTGCGCGGACTGGGTGCCGAGGATCGGGTGAAACGGGGCGCCATTCAGCAGATAGCCGCGCTTGGCACATTCGTCCCAGTACACGTTGCCGATGGATTGGCTCCATGCCGGGACGTAGCCCTGCTTCAGGCTGATCTCGTTTCCGTCCTCGAGGGTGACGTTGCCGAACTTGCAGGTGTGCTCCGCGACTTTTCGGACCCAGGTGTCGTAGATGCTTCCGGCCGGGATCTCTTCGGTGGCGGCGGCGGTGACGTAATCGACGCCTGCGGTGTTGTTCCACGCGCTCCACGGGTGATAGTTCCAATTCGGGCCGTAGTCGTCGGCGAGGGCGTGCTTGAGCCCCCAACCGTCGGCGACATCGACTTCGACGCGCATGCCTTTTTGACCTGCGTACATCAGGATGTCTTCGATAGCGGACCAGAACGCGGGATTGAATTGATCGACGGCAGCGAGCGCGCCCTCTTCCAGGTAGGGTCCGCCGACGCTGGCCCATTCATCTTCGCCGCCAGCAACGGTTCGCCAGGGGCCGAGCCGGATGTGAAGCCAGTCGATGCCGTAGCCGGCGACGAAATCGATCCAGGCGTGATCGACCAGCGGCCAGCCATAGGCACCGCCGCAGCACGAGATGGCCTGGTGGAGGACGACGGGCGAGCCGTCGCTCTTTTTCACGAGCGCTGAACCGGAAACTTCCAGGGCAAGCTCGGGAAACGAGATCGTCGTCGTGCCGCCGCCGCTGCTTCCGCCCGTCGCCGTTCCAGCCGCGCCGCCCGGTCCGCCGCTGGCGCCGCCGCTTCCGCCATTTCGAACCTCCGCCCGTTGCGGAGCTGCCGCCGCTCCCGCCGGCGTTCGACGCCGTGGAATCGTCGCTGCTACAGCCCCCAAATATCGCAGCGCACAGCGCGAGCCCGAGCACGTACCGCATCCCCGATGGTGTTGCAGCGCAAGGACTCGGGTGCAAGCCCAGCGGTTGCGTCAGCGAATCGGTGCGGCTGCAGGCGGCTTCTTCGCTGCATCCGGCTCGTCGCCGTATGCGAGATACACTGCGGCGAATAGTGCGCCGAGCGCTGCGATGATGCCGACGATGACGAACAGCATCTTCGAAGTCCTCTGCTGCTGCATCACCCGAATCGAATGGCGGATCTCCGGATTCGTCTTTGAAAGACGTTCCGGCGTTCGGATAGCCTGGTTCGGTCATGTGACCCCCTTCACCGGAAGGGAAGCACACCCGACGCGATGGGCAACTCAGTCGACGGAAACGTCGCTGCTGGCGTCGCTTTGGCCCGCAGAACCCGCGTCACACTCACACAGCTGGCGTCCCCGAGGGGATCTCAACCGGCGAATCCACCGAAACCCGAACCGTCGGAGCCGCCGCTGTTCCCGCTTCCACCAGCGGGTGCTCCGTCGAGGACCCCCCCGAACCCCGAGCCGTCGATTCCGCCGAACCCCCCGCCGTCCGCGCCGCCGTTGTTGCCGACGCCACCTGAGCTCGCATCGTCCCCGCCATCCAAACCGCCGGTGGCACCGAAGTTACCAACGGCGTCCGCGGCGCCAGTGCCGATGGAGCCACCAGTCCCCTTCTTGTTGTCATCGTCGCTCCCGCAGGCGGGGACTGCAATGAATGCCAGGAGCGCGAAGGACCCAATCCGCAGTATCCGTTCGGCTGACATGACTCAATCAGGGTCGCTCTCGGCTTCGATACTGTCAAGGCCAGCGCCGGGGCCCCGACGAAAGATCCCCGGAACGCGGGCAAACACGATCACGAGCAGGGCACTCACGCCAACGTACAGCGCGGCCAGCTTTACGAAGCTCACGTCGAATGGGTCGTGCCGGATCAGCAGAAACTGACCCACGGCCGCGAGGCCCATCAGCGCTATTTCGATCGAGCGGCGCGCGCGAGCGAGAGGCGCCACCAGGATCCAAGCGAGGTAATAGTAACAAGAGGGATCCGTGAGAGTCGTCACCACGAGCAACGACAAACAGACCGCGATCCAACGGGTACGAATTCGCCAAACGGACCAAGCGAAGAGTCCGAGGAGCACAAGGGCGCTCGCGTAGTAGCCAGGCCGGAGAGCAGCGAAACGTGCGTTGCGCGCTGCCGTCCACGGGGCTGCGGGATCGAGGAGTGAGGTATCCCAGAGCTTGGCTAGATCGCCGCCCGGGACGAACGAGAACAGCGTGCGAAGGCTCATGTGGTTCGCGATCGGGCTCGCCGCGTGCATCAGCGTGTGATGGACGAAGTCCGCGTAGGCCGCGAGACCGCCGATGCGTGCACCCCACGCCAAAAGGACGAGCGCAGAAGTCGCCGCTCCTGCAAAAAACCTGCGATTTTCGTGAGAAAATCGGCGTTCGACGGCGACCTCGCGGACCACCAGGACGACTGGCCCGGCGAACAGGAGCAGCGGAAACACCCGCAGAAGCGACGCGTACGCGAGAACCGCGCCCGCCCAGAACCAGCGCTGCTTGCGAAGCAACGCAACGGATAGAACCGACCAGAACAACCAATCGAGACGCAGAAACGCGCCGCCGACCCAGTTGAATGCCGCCGGGGCCTGCGTACCCCAGAAGATCGCCGCCAGCGCCGCGACGCGCCAACCAAACGCCCACCAGAAGGCACCGAGCGATGCGATCATGAAGGCGATATCGACCAGCGCGAGCGCACGAAAGTTTCCGACCCCGACCGGAAGACGCATCGCGATGAAGTTGCCGGTCGCGGTCCAAACAGGAGACGGATTGTAGCCGTGATCGGTTTGCATCCGATCCCACCAGTCTGCGCTACCGGAGACGTTCCGGAACCACGTCACGTCGTGACGGAACTCGGTCCAGCGCTCCGGCGAGAATCGCGTCTTGCACGCTTGTCGATCTTCGAGAGCCGCTTGGCCGGTCAGCATGCCGTCATTGACCAGATCACGCATCGGTCGGCGCGCGGCGCGTTCCTCGTTGCCGGCTTCGGCGTCCGCCACCGCCGTGCAAGCGTAGAGACGTTCGTACCCGAGCTCGGGCGCGTACTTCGAGCCGATGTAGTAATGAAAGTCGTCCCAGCGGTGGAAGTAGCCTTCGTACTCGATGTGGTAGAGCTGAAAATACGCGGAGAGCGCCGCGAGGGAGAGCACGAGCGCGATCCGGCGTTTCACCTTGAGGCTCACCCCGTGGGGATGCCGGAGCTCCCAGGCGAGAAGTGCCATGCTGACCGTGGCAAGAACCGCCTTGAGCCAGGTCAAACCGAGCTCGCTCATCACGGGCATCCGTAGCCTCGGTCAGCGAATACGAAACACGCCGAACGCTTCCGCCGGGAGCGAGAGCGTGGCGCCGCCGGACCGCGCGTCGAGCTTGCCCTGTCCCAGCACACGAAGCGCGGGGCCGGTGAAGCTCTGGCTCGTGAGCTTCACGGTTTCTGATTCGCTGGTCATGTTCACGGCGGCGACGTAGGCCATGAAATCGTCTTGTCGAACCAGCGCAAACACCTGACCGCCACCCGTGTCGAGGAGCTCCATGGTGCCAGTACCCCACACCTTGCGACCGCGACGAAGATCCAAAAACGCGCGGTAGAACGCGTAGGTGCTGTCGACGTTGCTCTTTCTCGACCGCGAGGTTCGTCGTCTCCGGGCTCGCGCCGAAAGGGATCCAGGGGGTCGCATCGGAAAATCCGAAGCCAGGCTCCGCGCTCCAAAGCATGGGCGTGCGAGCGGAATCTCGGGAGTCGACCACCTGCGCAGTGCCGGGATGCAAGCCTAGCTCCTCGCCGTAATAGACGAAGGGCGTTCCCGCTGCGGCAAGCTGGATGGTCGCAGCGCGACGCACCGTGCTCTCGCTGCCGAGGGCAACGCCGTAAGCGCGCGCTCTATCGTGGGAGCCGATGACGAGCGCGTCCTGGGCACCGGCCGGGTAGGTAGCCTGCGACTCTTCGAACGTGCTCGTGATGGCCGTCGCGTCACTCGCGCCAAACGGAAATCCCCAGAAGTATCCGTAGCCGAAGTGAAACGCCATGTGGAACATGTCGCTTCCGTTGCCGAGGTAGGGGCTCGCGTCGGTGAGATCGCTCGGCTCGGCAACCATCACTCGGTTGGGATATGCGTCGAGCACCTTGCGGAGCTCACGAACGAAGTCTTTCGTCTCGTCGAGAAAGCCACAGTCGGTCGCCGATTCGACGAGCAGCGCAATCACGTCACACCGGAAGCCATCGATACCGCGATCGAGCCAGAACTTCGCCACATCCAGAGCAGCGGTAGCGACTTCGGGGTTTCGGTAATTGAGATCGGGCTGCTCCGGATAGAAGCGATGAAAGTAGTACTGACCGCGCACCGGATCGAGCTCCCACGCGCTCTTGCCGAAGCTCGGGTTTTGGGTGCCGCAGCTCACGTTGGGATCCGACGGCGTATCCGACCAGATGTACCAGTCGGCCTTCGGATTCGTCTTGTCCGCGCGGGACTCGAGGAACCAGGCGTGTTGATCGGAGGTGTGATTGAGCACCAGATCGATGATCACGCGCATTTTTCGATCGTGTGCGGCGGTGACCAGGGCGTCGAGATCCGCAAGCGTGCCGTAATCGGGGTTCACGTCCTCGTAGTCGGACACGTCGTAGCCAGAATCCTTGAACGGAGTCGGCATGATCGGCATGAGCCAGATCGCGTCGACGCCGAGCTCCTTCAGATCGTCGAGACGCGAGGTGAGACCTGGGAGGTCGCCGATCCCGTCGCCGTTCGAATCCTGAAACGAGCGCACGTACACTTCGTAAAAGATCGCATGTCGGTACCAGTCCGGCCCCTCGAGGAGGGTATCGGCTTCCATGGCCCAGTCCTTTTCTGGGAACGTCGGCTTGGCCGGCTCACCAGCGCCGTCGTCACCACCGCACGCCATCGAGAGGCAGGCGACAGTGATGGGGAGCCAACGGCGAGCAGACACGCCGATCACTCGCATGCGTCTTGGCCTGGGGGAAACGCCTGGGCGTAGGGAACCAGCGTCTCGACACAGAGATGGGCTCCGGTCGAATATGTCGGGTAGCCAGTGTCGCCGGTGTTGCCGCCGGAGAGCCCGACCACCGTGCCCGCTTTGTAGACCGTGCCGATTCCGGTCGTGTACTTCGCGCTCGGCGTCAGGTGCAGGAACTGGAAGCGCTCCCCGGTCTTTTGATCGATGAATTGCGGCTGCCAGCCCCATGCTTTGACCGGCGCGTCGACGAGCTTGGAATCGTTGCGGAGCTGGATTGGTGTCCCGGCCCCCACCGCGAGATCCGTGTCGTACCAAGTGTAGCCGCCGTTCGCGAGCGTCCACTCGTAGGTCTTCGCCGAGTTCCACCACTGGAGATTGCTGCAGCTCAGAGTTCCGCCTCCCGTCGTTCCTCCTTCGCAATAGTCGGCCACGCCGGCGGCGCTCACGTGGCAAGTCCCGGCGCATTTTTCGATGACGCTCAGCGTGCCGTCCTGGCAGTTGTAGAGCGTGTTCGGATCGGCGTTGAGCGATCCGCCGCAGTAAGCGCCGTTGCCGCTCGGGCAGTAGCCGCAGGTGTCGGCGACGCCCGCGGGTTTCACCTGGCACGTGACCGGGCACTTTTGAATGACGCTGAGCACGCCTCCGTTGCAATTGTAGAGCGTGTCCTTGTCGCCGTTGATGCCGTTGCCGCCGCAGTACGCTCCGTCGCCGTTCGGGCAGGAGCTGCAGCTGTCTGGTGAACCTACGTTGCAACTTCCGCCGCACTCCTTGTCGAGAGTGACGACGCCGTCTTGGCACTGATAGAGCTTCGCAGCGTCGCCGGGGATGCCATGCCCGCCGCAGAACGTCCCGTTGCCATCGGGGCACGGGCACGAGTCACTGCCGTCGCCGTGAACGATGCACGCGCCGCTGCAGGTCTCGATCTCGTTCGCGATGCCGTCGTTGCAGGCGTAGAGCTTGCTCGCATCGAGACCGAGGGCAGAGCCGCAGTGCTGGCCGATCTGCCCTTCACACGGACCGCCGGCTCCGCCCGAGCCACCCGTAGAGGAACCCGCAGAGCCACCGGTGTTCGGGAACCCGCCCGAGCCTGGAATTCCGCCGCTTCCACCACCATCCGAATTCGTGCCGCCCTGTCCGCCGGCGCTCGAGTCGCTACTACCGCAGCCAATGACGAAGCATGCGGCGAAAGTCATGGCGATGACACGAATCATCGAGCTGATTCTATCAGCTGCCGGGCGTGCCGGCTCTCCGGAAAGCTCATTTCCTTTCAGGTTATTTCAGCGGAAGACAACGCGTTTGGGGCGTACGGGTTCGGCGAGCCAAGGGGAATTCGTCATGTCGTTCAAGCTCTGCTCGCTCGGTCACACGTTCTTCGCATTGGGGCTCGCGCTCAGTGGGTGCGCGAACCCCGACAATGGGCATCTCGCTGGAGATGTCGAGGGGAGCGGGGCCCAAGCCGGAACGACTGGTGCGTCTGGCGGCAGTGGTGGTGTTGGTGGCCCGAGCGGCGGAGGCTCTGGCGGCGTGGCGACCGGCGGCACGGACAGCGGTGGATCTGGCGGCACGGGCAACGGTGGATCCGGCGGCACGGGCAGCGGTGGATCCGGCGGCGTTGGCAGTGGCGGTTCCGGCGGCACGGGCAGTGGCGGTTCCGGCGGCGTTGGCAGTGGCGGTTCCGGCGGCACGGGCAGTGGCGGTTCCGGTGGCGTTGGCAGTGGCGGTTCCGGTGGCGTTGGCAGTGGCGGTTCCGGTGGCGTTGGCAGTGGCGGCTCCGGCGGCGTTGGCAGTGGCGGCTCCGGCGGCGTTGGCAGTGGCGGCTCCGGCGGCGTTGGCAGTGGTGGGTCCGGTGGATCGGGTGGAAGCGTGAACATTCCAACGGTCAGTCAGCTCCTCGATGTGGACGCCGCGGTGGGTTCTGCAATCGAGGTCGGTCCGGCGGTGTTGGGGCTCGCCGCTGGCGACTTCTGGAACCCCGTGGCGGGCGCGTTTCAGACTGACTTCAGCGTTTCGGGTCTGATGTGGTCCGACAAAACCCCGGCGGGCGTAGACGTCCACGTCGTGAACTTGCCGGGCACCTGGAGCTTTGCTTCTCCGCCCGCCAATGGCGATGCCATGTACACCGGCTACATTTATTCGTGGTCGGGGTCGGCCGCGTCCCTCACGTTCTCGAAACTTCCCGCCGGAAGCTATGTCGTCGCCACCTACGGGCACGAAGGCGGAGCGGGATCCAACAGCGGATTTTCCCTGAGCGTCCACGACTCCGAGTCGCTTCCGGCAATCACCACTACCTCCGTCGAGTACACCGCTCTGGACTCGAGCTGGAACTCGGTACAATGGACCGAGGGCGGCCAGTACGTGTTGCTCGGACCGGTCAGCCTGACCGCCGGACAGCTTCTGCGCGTGAACGTGGTCAACGGCGCGCAGGGGACCGGAAACGCTGGTTGTATCGTGAACGGGCTTCAGATCGGTAAGCTCTGAGAAGAATCGCCACGGGAGGGTATGCTCGTCGCGTGCGCGCTCTCGCCTTCGTCAGCTTTGCCCTCGTCGTGGGCTGTGCCGGTCACCCGAACCGGCCGACCACGGCGTCCAAGACCGAAACGACCATCGCCCCGCCGGTCGTCAAGTCCAACCCGGAGACCTCGGACCCACCGCCCCGTACCGATCATCCCGCAGCCACGCCTGGGAAGCGAACGGCAACCGAGCCACCTCCGACCCACGTCGATGATAACGGCGACCGCGTGCCCGTGGATTTCGTGGTCGCCGATCTACTGAAGGTCCTCGATCCAGACGTGGCATCTCGAGAGGCCTCGACCGCCCGGATCCTCACCTGGCTCGTGGAGGTGGACGACCGGCCGTTGGTCATCGATCGCGTCATCTTGTGGGTGCACGTTCATCCCGCGAACGGCGCAGACTCATGGCGCCTCGCGCATTTCTATCGCCACCCCCTCGACGACCCGCCGAGAAACGAGGAGTGGCGCGTCTCGATGGTGTTCGACGCCCCGTACGTGGGCCAGTCCTCCTACTCCCACGCGCCCACGGGTCAGGAGATGGATCGATTTCTCTCCGAAACCTGGTGGAAGTTCCGGCCTTCGGACGGTTTTCAATTCTTGGATGCCAACGTTTGTGTGCACGCCTGGCGCGCCTCATTGGGATCAGCGCCGAACCATGGCTATCCCTGAGTCTCGACCGACGGTCAGCGGTACGCGCGCTGCCCGCTGGTTTGGGTCAAAAGTTTTCCTCCGAGATCCATCATCCTGTCCACGAGACGCCGTGCGCGCACGCCGTCGTCCACCGATCCGGAAAGCACCGAGCTCACGGCGCGCTCGGTGACGAGCACGTCACCGGCGACTTCCACGAGAGCTTCGAGGGCGCGCCGCTGGGGCTCGCCGAGCAGGCGTGTGACGCGATCTTCGGGCTCGCCACGGACCGCGAAGCGCCGATCGAATGCCGCGTCTCCGGTCTTGATGTCGGGCTGGAACCAGAGCTCGTAAAAGCGACGCACCGGTGCCACCGAAAGCGTGACCCCAAGGGGGCGCTCGAGCTCGAGATGCAAGGTCGTCTGCCACTTCTCGAACTCCGATTGCTCGACGATCAGAGTGAGCCGTCCCTCGGCGCTCCCGACGACGAGCTCCAATCGGTCCTGATCGAGGCGACCCTCCCACGCCTGAGCGACTTCCGTGAGCGCCGCAACGATGTTCCGGTGGCGAGTGGGACGCGCGATCGATCGCCGCTTCGCTTCGATTGCAGAACCGAGCCGCGTGGTCTGGCGCACCAGGTTCTCGGCGCCGAGTGCTGACAGCGCCGGCGCGGAAATGTGGAGCCGCTCGTGATCGAAGTACGGCTTCAACCCGGCCTGATTGCTGCTGACCAAGGATTCTGCGATCTCTCCACCGAGGAGCGCCACGAGGTACGGATCATCCTCGCAGCGCACCTGAAATTCGCTCTCGAGCGCCGCGAGAGGCCTATCGTCGCCAAAGAAGAACATGTCGGGCGTGGTGCGGCCCACCACCTGGATGTCGAGCCACAGAGGACCGAGCCACACGTCCGCCGTCCCGAAGAGCTCGGGCATCCCAGAAAAGTTCGCGTG
The DNA here is from genome assembly GCA_963781505.1 of uncultured delta proteobacterium. GTDB lineage: Bacteria > Myxococcota_A > Polyangia > Polyangiales > Polyangiaceae > JADJKB01. Next base: position 315,995 of record CAWAHB010000007.1, read on the forward strand.
GGTCAGCTGCAGGGATACATCCATTCCCATCAGCGAGCCGCGCAGCGTGTGAACCGACAGGACGCTGTACGCCCTGCCGAGCTCCCGGGGCCGAGTCGGACGCTCCTCGCGGCGGAGCTCCAGGCCCGTGTTCCTCGCAACACGCTGAGCCGCAGCGATCGCTGCGTACTCCGTGTCGATCGGATCGTGGATGCCCACGCTGGGAGGCTACCGCGAGAAGAAACACGCCGTACATCGATCCGTGCCGACCGTGGGAGTCCCTCCGATCTAGACTGGATCTCCCAGGAGGGAGATCCCATGTCGAAAGATCCCATCTTCGCAATTGCCCTGATCGCGCTGACTTCGATGGCAACTGCTTGTGGAAGCGGTTCCGGCGACGGAAAAGGATCGGGCGGCGCGGCAGGCGCATCGTCCGGCGGAAGCGGCGGCGGCGGCGGCAGTGGTGCAACCGGCGGATCGGCCGGTAGTGGTACATGCGCGGGCAACGGAGAAAGCTGCCTCACGACCGCCTGCTGCTCGGGCCTCGAGTGTTGCGGGCCGCCGATCGTTCAAGTCGACGCGAGCCCTTCGGCAAGTTGCTATCAGGGCTGTCCCGTCAGCGATCGCAATCAGAAGAAGGACTTTCACTCCGTGGACGCGAACGCGACTCTCGAAAAACTCGCTCGTCTCCCGCTGTCTACGTGGAGCTACAAGTCGGAGCCATCCAGCATTCGACACATCGGCCCGATGGCTCAGGACTTCCACGCTGCCTTCGAGGTGGGACCGAGCGATCGCACCATCCTGCAAGTCGACGGCGATGGAGTGTCCTTCGCGGCGATACAGGCTCTGTACGCGCGCCTGCAGCATCTCGAAAAGCGAAACGCGGAGCTGGAAAAGCGCCTGACGACGCTCGAGGCGACGAAGCGATAGCGTGATTGAAAAAAACTACCATCCCGACCCGCGCATCCAGGAGCTGGGAGAGCGCTTCTACAACGTCGTGGAGCCCGCTCGCTTTCCCGAGCACAACCTGCGCTTCGAGAATCGACGCTGGGCCGAACGCGTGGGTCTGGAAGGGCTCACGGACGCAGAATGGAGGCTGCACTTCTGCGAGCTGGCACCGCTCCCGGAAAATCTGGAGCACGCTCTCGCGCTTCGCTATCACGGTCATCAGTTCGACGTGTACAACCCGAACCTCGGTGATGGTCGGGGATTTCTCCTCGCGCAAATCCGCGACCGGGACGGGCGCTTGCTCGATCTCGCGACCAAGGGCAGCGGTCGCACGCCGTACTCTCGCGGCGGCGACGGACGACTCACCCTCAAAGGTGGCGTGCGGGAAGTCCTCGCCACCGAAATGCTCGAAGCGCTCGGCGTGTACACGTCCAAGAGTTTCAGCCTGTTCGAGACGGGCGAAGAGCTCTTGCGCGGCGACGAACCATCACCCACGCGTTCGAGTGTCCTGGTTCGCCTGGGACACTCCCACGTGCGCATCGGCACCTTTCAACGCCTTGCCTTCGAGCGTGACGGAGATTCAATCAGTCGCTTGCTCGATTACTCGTGCCGATGGTTGCTTCCCGATCTCTCCACGAAGACCGAAGGCGAGGAACGAGCCATCGCCTTCTTTCGCGACGTGACTCGGAGGAGTGCCGAGCTCTGCGCGAGCTGGATGGTCGCCGGGTTCGTGCATGGCGTCCTGAACAGCGACAACATGGTGATCACGGGCGAGAGCTTCGACTACGGCCCGTATCGATTCCTCCCGCACTACGACCCGGAATTCGTCGCCGCCTACTTCGACGAGATCGGTCTGTACGCCTTCGGACGCCAGCCCCGCGCCGTGGTCAAAAACCTCGCGCGCCTGGCGAAGAGCCTCGACACTCTCGCTCCCGCCGAGGCGTTCGAGAGCGTGCTCGGTTCGTTCCTGCAGACCTTCGCGCGCGCGCGGGCGACTCGGCTCCTCGCTCGGCTCGGCCTCGATCCCCTCGAGCCCGACGCGGATCAGATGCTGGCCGAAGCCATCTGGAATTTCCTCGCCCAAAGCCGCATGAGCTACGACCAGTTCTTCTTCGACTGGTACGGCGGCCGCGCGAGCGCCCTGCGCGCATCGCGGAGCCCCGACGCTTCCCACTACGATGCAGCAGCGTTCGAACCCGTCGCTCGGGGATTCGAAACGTTCTCTCCGTCCCGTCCGGAAGCCCTCGCCCATCCGGTGTTCGCCCGGGAACGACCCCCAACGTTGGTCATCGACGAGATCGAATCCATCTGGGAGCGCATCTCTCACTCCGACGACTGGACGGCCTTCCACGCGAAGATCGCGAGCATTGGCGAGCTCGGCGACGCGCTCGCGCTCTGCCCGTGAAGCTTCTGACACGCTGACGTGTTCCGATGAATTCGGGCGGGGAGTCGTCGACACGACCCTCAAGGTGCGATGGAAAGCGCTCGCCTGGCCGCCACCGCGTCGATCACGGTTCCGCCCTTCACCACCGTCACGATCTTGCGCACGTCGCTCATGCTCTTGACGGGATCGCCATCGACGATCACTAGATCGGCGTCCTTCCCGGGCGCGATGGATCCCGTTTGTTTGTCGAGCTTCATGACCCGGGCTGCGCCGAGCGTCGCGATGGCGAGCACGTCGGCGTTCGGGATGCCGGCCTCCGAGTAGAGCTCGAGCTCGCGATGAAGCGCGAACCCAGGCCAAGCATCCGAGCCTGCGACCAGGGTCACTCTCCGATCCCAGAGGAGTTTCACGAGCTCCAGGCTCCGCTGAAACGATGCTCGATATCGCGCGTCCCTGCCGTCCGGAACGGGAAGAGCTCCACCGACCGCGTCTCGCTGCACCTGAGCGGGCAGGCGCGTGAGGATGGGGGCAAGGGTGGGATTGGGATGGTCGGGTCGGGTCGTGAGCTCGCCCTCCAGCACGTTCACGGTGGGGTCGATGACCGTGTGTCGTTTCACGAAGAGATCGATCAACGCACGCGTCTTCGGACCATTCAGGTCAACGTCGGCGCCGCGTTCCGCGAGATCCGAGGTCTTGCGCCTCTCTTCTTCGGCCGTTCCGTGGAGGTCGTGCATGACCTGTTCGATGTGTTGCAGCTCCTGAAAACCAGCGCGCACGGCACTCGCGCTCGTCATGCCTTGGGGCACGTGTCCGCTCACCCGCAGGCCGTGCTTCTTCGCTTCGACGATCAGAATGGGTACGAGCTCCGGCTTCACCGAGCCATAGATCTTGAGCTGCACGTACCCCCTGCTCGCGTAGGTCGCGACGACCTTCTTCGCCTCGTCGGGCGTGTCGGCGAACACCTTGAACGGACCCTGCACCGGACCGTGACCGTCGACGAACCCAGCGAGTAGGACCCGTGGCCCGATCTCGGCCCCGGCATCCCAGCGCGCTTTGCGCGCGAGCGCCGAGTCCATCTCGCTTCCGAGATCTCGCACGGACGTGATGCCGTTCGCGATGTTCATCAAGCCGTCGTCGTCCTGGAGGTGGACGTGCATGTCCCAGAGCCCTGGCAAGAGCGTCTTGCCCGACGCATCGATCACCTCCGCGCCCGGCGGAGCGGGAAGCTTGACCCCCACTCTGGCGATCTTGCCGCCTTCGACGATGACCGTGGTGTTTTCGGTCGTCTTCTTGCCCACCGGATCGAACCAGCGGGCGTGGACGATCGCCAGTGTCTCCGGCCTGTGAGACACCTCCTTCGCAATCCGCTCGCGCCGCACTCCGGCCAAGGGCCGCTGAAGCTCGAGGAGCTCGCTCATGACGTGCTTCCACCCCTCGCGAACCGCGCCCCCGAAGTCGTCGACTTGTGCGAACGTTTCGCCCGCTTCGTCGAACCACTCGATCCTCGGAGAAAAAGCAAAGCCGGCGATCTCGAACGCCCGCACGGTGAACGATTCGTTGCCCTTCCGGAGGGTCACTCGGCTCATCTCTCGCGCGCGGAGCACGCCTCCGGGCAGGAGCTCCGCGCCGCCGGTCTGGGTGGCACGTCGAAGTAGTGCCGCATTCGACACGAGCGAAATGTTGAGCGGCGAATAGAACCCGCGGGGACCTTCCCCTCGTTCGTCCGAGCTGTGCCAGCGGCAATGCGTCCGGTCACACGTACAGAGCTCGTGCACCTCGCGCAGCTTGATGTTCTTGCCCACGATTTCCAGCTTGTCCGGCAGCCCGTCGGCTCCGAGCTCGAGACGCGCGTGGGTCTTCGGGCGCTTCCCGCGCTCTTGAAACTCGAGCTCCTCGTCGGAGGAACGATCCGGGTGTCGTACGATTACGATGTGACCCGCGACCCGATCGCCGAACACGATTTCGTAGCGCAATGTCTCGTCGCGACCCGCCGAACTGGCCGCGTTCTTCGTGGGCTGGGCGCGCTCCGAGCCGCCTGCCGCGGGGTGCACTCCCCGTGCGGGCGCACAACCAAGCGCGGTCGAGAAGACCACGATGCCGAGTATCCGTGCGACGAGCGAAAGTCTCGTGTTCATGTTCTCCCGAGCCCAAACTACACCGAGAGCAGCAGTGCGAGCGAGTCACATTGGGTCCCGGTTCGTCGTCGCTGGACATCGCGGCAGGCGCGCGTGAGACTGTCGGCGTGTCGGGGCAGAGCACGCTGTCAACCGTGCTTGCAGCGCTCGGGGGTGCCTGCGTGGCTGTCAGCTGCACACCGGATGTTCCGCGAAACGACCGTGGAGGGACGATATCTTCTCGCGCGCGTGGGACCCAACGTCCTGTTTTCGAAGGACTGGGTCAAGGCAACCTTTCGCGACCACCTTCGTTGAGCTGATCCACGACCTCGACGAAGAGACGCGTGTCGAGTGCCGCATCGCCATCAGCGTGCTCGACATGGACGACCAGCTGTTGAACGCGGGGATTGCCTGGGGCGAGAAGGTCTGCGGCTCGGCGACGTTCACGAAGTGAGCGCAGACGCTGCGTTTGGGTCAGAAATAGGGGAAATTTGCCGGATCCGAAACCGGGAACTGCGTGTCTCGACGCTTTCACCCAACGTGAACGCGGGCAGCGGCTCGGGCGTGTGATTCTCGAATTGTGCCAACGCCTTTTGGCACATCCCGGGTCGACCGCGCCAAATCGCGAGCTTGTCGAGGCATTCTAGTTGGCGCGTGAATTGCACGGCGCCGCCGCATGCGCTTCGCTCTGTGCTGGGTCTCGGTGTTCGCTCTGGTGAGCTTTTTGTCTGCTTGCGGTGGAAAGTCGTCGAGCGATGGCTCGTCGGGGAGCGGCGGAACTTCACTCGGCGGGAGCGGCGGAACCTCACTCGGCGGGAGCGGCGGAACTTCGCTCGGCGGGAGCGGCGGAACTTCGCTCGGCGGGAGCGGCGGCGTGGGCGGTGACGAATGCACTGCCGAGCTCCAGAAGCAGGCGACGCTCGATGGTCCTCCGGTGGGTTTCGACGCGCTGCCTGGAACGCCCGGACCGTTCGTGGTCGCGGCGGTGCTTCCGAACGAGATCCAGCTCAGCGTCAGTGGCGATACCAGCACGTTCAGCTTCAGCTGGGTCGGCCCCGATCTCACCGGGAAATTCACCAAGGGCGAGACCGTGTCCATCGGCAATCAGGAGGGCTGGGACTTCGTCTCCGGCTCCACGCACACCGCCGCTGCGCGTCGCGACTTTGGCTTCGTCGCCCCGAGCCAGATCCCCGACATTCCCTTGTACGGCCCGCATCTCGATTACGCGCCTCAGTGCTCGTTCCTGGAAGGCGGCGGCGCGTGTGGCCAGCCGCCTGCTCCCGTCACGATCCTCGCGCTCGAGGCGACTACTGGTGCGGGCGCCCTCACGATCGCACTCGGCGACACTCAGTCGCTCGTGGACTGGGACATAACGAACGTGAACAACGTCCAGTTCCCCGGCTACGGCGGCGAAGACTGCGTGCTCGAAGCCGCCTTCACCGGCATCATCACGGCGGTGGGTCCGGCGCTCGATACGGCGCAGTGAGGTCCCGATCGAGCGACGACCTCGGCCGAGTACACCCACGCTGGGGAAGCTGGATTCAGTCGTGCCGCTTGCCCACGCTCGCGGGAACTCGGGCCGGTCGGGCAGCGGGCTTGGCTGGGCTGTGCGGGCGCTTGGCGCGAGCATACGGCGCGGGTGACGCGGGAGCGGCGGCGGGCTCACTTTCGTGCTGTTCCGCGGAATCGTCAGTGCGACTGGCTGTCTCGAACGCGCTCTCTACCAGCGTTTGGGTCAGCATCCCGACCATCTCCCCGTTTCCCTCGTCGGGCGCTCGCGTGTTGAACACGTGAGTATGGCAAAGCTCGGTGACCGGCTTGCGCCCATCCGCGTTGCAACCCTCACCTGCCCGAACTTCGACGCCGGGACACGAGGACAGGCAAGCGGCGCGGATCGCAGAATTGGGCTCGTGGATGCAACTGTCCCAGCAGCGAGCGCCCTGTTCCGCCATCGGAGAGGACAGCGACAGGCTGTAGCGAGTGACCGCCTGCCCGACCCGAGTCGTGCACCCGAGAAGCGCAGTCACGAGCACACACACTCCCCACGCGAGCTCGTGGGAGCCCACCCGTTTCGTTCGCATGCCAGGACGACTGCAACCACCGTGCCGCCCTCTTCTGTGATGGTTCCGCCAACCGCCCGAGCTCGTGTGAACCGTCGGGTGTCGTCGTTGGGCAACGGCCCGTCCCGTTCTACGTTCCGCGGATGAGATTTCGTAGCGCTTCTACGTACTCATCGGGCAAACCATGCTGCTGGGCTCCCCGAAGGATGTGTTGCACGTAGGTTTCGGTGGGCCTGAGCCCCGATTGAACCCGCTCGGGCAGAGCGACGTACGCGATGGCAGCGAGCTGTGCGCCTTCGTCGGGCAAAACTTCGACGAACCGGCGTTCGTACTGGCCGACGTGGACGCCTTCACAGCGGTCGAGCGCGACCATTGCTTCCGCCGAGCATCGATACGCAACACCCCACACGAGACCGCCCTCGTCAGGGATGATGTTTGCCTTGCCGGTGTCGTCACGTCCGAGCTTGTTGAAGGCGAAGCGATATCCGACGAGGCGCACGCGGCGCGGCTGGCGAACGGATCCGGTGCGCTCCCGCTTTCTCGCCGGGTTCATGTTGCTGCCGTAGGCGAAGTACCAGGAGTCGTCAGTCATTCGTCCGTGCTCACTTCGTACCTCAGAGCCGTGCCGAGGTAAGCTCTCGATATTCTGTCACCTGGGGTCGATGCCATGCTCATTGCTGGTGGCCGGCCGAGATTCCGCGCCCGAATGAGGATGGAAGGATCCCTCCAGCACAAATAGGCGGTCCGAAGCCCATTCGCGATCGGGTGGTGACGGTGATATTGCAAGGCGTGAGCGAGCTCACCGCCTTGCCGTCCAACTCGTCGCGCCCCAGCGGTCGCGGTGGGCGCCGTCGATTTTCGCTCGGGTATGTCCTGGTCGGGGCGCTGGTGGCGCTTGGGCTGTTTGCGCTGTTCGCTGGCTACTACGTCGACTGGCTGTGGTTCGGCGAAGTGAACCTACGCGTCGTGTTCTGGCGATCGCTGTCCACGAAGCTCGCCATTGGCCTTAGCTTCGGTGCCATCTTCTTCGCCGCCGCCTACGGGAACATCTCAATCGCGCTCCGTAGCGCACCCCGGTTCCACACTCTCGAAAGCCTCGGCTTGGTGGTGCCGTCGAGAGACAGGGTGCGCACGCTGGTGCGCCGGGTGGGCCTCGGGATCTCGAGCATCGGCGCGGTGGTCGTCGCGCTCGCGACGGCAGAGGGCTGGCTGACGTTTCTTCGCGCGCGCTACGCCGTGCCCTTCAACGTCACCGATCCGGTGTTCCACCGTGACATCGGCTTCTACGTGTTCACGCTTCCGGCCTGGCAGTACGTTCATTCGTTTTTCTACGCGACGCTGATCGCCGCGCTGTCGCCGTCGCCATCGTCTACGGGGTTTTGGGCGGTGTGACGCTCGGGACCAGCGAGCGGCCCGGGGTGCGGATCGGGGACGCCGCGCTATCCCACGTGTCGCTACTCCTGGCGGCCCTGTTCGTACTCACCGGGTTCGGCTACGTCATGAAAGGGTGGGAGCTGCTCTTTTCCTCGAGCGGCGTCGTGTTCGGCGCGGGTTACGCCGACCTCCACGCACGGCTGCCGGCCATCCGCGCAATGATGGTCGCTGCCTGGGTGATTGCGGCGTTCCTCGTCGGGAACGTGCGCTGGCACGACCGCTCTTGCCGATGTGGGCCGTCGGCGGCTGGTTCGCTGCTGCTCGCCGTGCTTCTCGGCGTCGCGCCCGCAGCGCTGCAATCGCTGGTGGTCAACCCCAATCAGGGGAACAAGGAGGCGGAGTACATCGCGCTGGAACATCGAGGCGACCCGCGCGGCCTACGCGCTCGACGGCATCGCGAACGCGAACCTACCCGCTGAAGGGCGATCTCACACGGACGAAGCTCGAAGACAACGATGCCACCATGCGCAACATCCGCCTGTGGGATCCCGCCACGCTGGTCAAGAGCTACCGGCAGCTCCAGGAGCTCCGGCCGTACTACACGTTCACCGACGCCGACGTCGATCGCTACAAGGTCAACGGCGTCTATCGCCAGACGATGCTCTCGGCGCGCCAGCTCAACATCGCCGGGTTGCCCGCGCAGGCGCAGACCTGGGTCAATCAGCACATCACCTACACGCACGGCTACGGCGTGGCGGTCTCGGCGGTGAATCAGGTGACGAGCGACGGCTCACCCGATTTCCTCGTGCAGGACATCCCGGTCACGTCGTCGGCGCCGTCGCTGGAGATCAACCAGCCGCGCATCTACTACGGCGAAGGCGGGCACCGACTACAGCCTGGTCAGGACCAAGGACCGAGAGTTCGACTACCCGGGTCCCGACGGCGACGTGTATCGACGAGTACGACGGCAAGCGGCGGCATCCCCATTGGCCCGTTCCTCAACAAGCTCGGCTTCGCGTTCGAGTTCGGCACGATCAAGTTCTTCACCACGTCGTCGATCGACGCTGGCAGCCGCGTCATCATCAAGAACGACATCCGCAAGCGCCTGGCGGCGGCGGCGCCCTTCCTGAGCTTCGACTCGGATCCCTACATGGTCGTCGCCGACGGACGCCTGTGGTGGATCGCGGACGCCTACACGGTGACGGCCCAATACCCGTACTCGCAGCCGTCGGGCGATCTCAACTACCTGCGCAATTCCGTGAAAGTCGTGGTCGACGCCTACAACGGCACGATCAAGTTCTACGTGTTCGACCCGAACGACCCGCTGCTCGCGCACGTACGAGAAGATGTTCCCCGGCATGTTCCAGCCGAAGGACGAGATGCCGGCAAGCGCTCGTGAAGCACGTGCGCTACCCGGAGGACTACTTCAACGTCCAGGCGCAGGTGTTCACGAGCTACCACGTCACGAGCTCGAGCGTGCTCTACAACAAGGGGGATCAGTGGGAGATCCCGAGCCACGTCTCGATCACGGGCTCCGGGCGCATGGCCGCGTACTACGTGATCATGCGTCTGCCCGGTCAGTCCCGGGAGGAGCTCGTGCTGATGCTGCCGTTTTCGCCGAACGGCCGCAGCAACATGATCGGTTGGCTCGGCGCCCAGTCCGATGGGGCCGACTACGGCAAGGCGGTGAGCTTCACGTTCCCGTCGAGCCAAACGGTCTACGGTCCAGCACAGGTCGAAGCGGCGGTGAACCAGGACCCGAACATCTCCTCGCAGCGCACGCTCTGGGGCCAGCAGGGCTCCCAGGTCATCTTCGGCAATCTGCTGGTCGTGCCCGTCGAGGATAGCCTCCTCTACGTGCAACCGCTCTACATCGAGTCGGAGCAGACGAAGCTGCCGCAATTCAAACGCGTCGTCGTGTTCTACCGTGCGCCCGCGGGAGCGAAGCCGCTACCGTCCGGCGAGCAGCAGAACGTGGTGATGGGGCCGACGCTCGAAGAAGCGCTCAGCAAGATTTTCGGACCAAAACCGGCGCCGCCGGAAGCGAAGACCGCCGCCACTGAAGAGGTACCCACCGCCGCCGGATCGTCGAGCGCGGCAGCGTCGATCCCGCCGCCACCGACGGGAGATGCTGCGAGCTCGGCGGCGCTTTCGCCCCGGGCCAAGGAGCTCATCACGAAGGCGAACCGTGAATTCGAGGCTGCGGAAAAAGCCTTGAAGGCCGGGGACTTCGCCGGCTACGGGCGCCACGTCGAGGCGGTGAAAAAGACTCTCGGAGAGCTGGGCTCGTTGCGGTAGTCGCCGCTCCCGATCACTGGCGCGAATCCAGCGCTTGACTCAGCCAGAGGCCCGGGCCCGCGCCTTCGTACGATGGATTTTGCGGCCCGAGGCCCTGCCCGTTGGACACGTGCATGACGTGAAACCCTGCGCCCACTCCCAGGTCGTCGTTCACGCGGTACTCGAGGAGCAGCCCCGCGCGCCACATGAAGTTGTAGATGTCGCCGCCCGCCGGAAAATCCCGCGTGTACAGCAACAGTCCCCCGCTGGCATCTCCGCCGATCGAAAATCCGATCAGCGGCGGTGTCTGCAATCGCACGAGGCCCATGGGTCCGAGAGCTCCCGCGGCGTTTTCGTAGCGCACGTCTTGGAACTGGTCATCGAGCTGTATGATATGCCCCCACGCGTAGCTCGCCGTCACTCCGGCGCGCCACGAGATAAAGGACGCATCGAAGAATCCTCGTCCCACCAGCGCGTGCACCGACAGCGTGCGAATGTCTCGCCCGTCGGCCGTCGGCCACAGGTACTCCGCTTGCGCTTCTGCGCGCCAGCCCGCCGCCGCCGCCGGAGGAACGGAAACAGCCAGCAAGAACGCACCGGCGAGCGCCCTTCGCGCTATCATGGATTTCTTGGAGGGCAGATCTGGCTCCCGCCTTCAGCGTACACCGCGTTTTCTTGCATCCCAGCGGAGACGAGCTCCGGCCCGCTGCTCCTCTGCGTCCCGAAGTGAGGTGCGGCTCGCTAGCCGCCGCTCAGCGCCTGAACCAACTGGATTTCGTCGGTCGACTCGAGCGCTCGGTTCATGTCGAGCACTTGCTCGCCGTTGACGAAGAAGCGCATGTGCGGGCGCATGCGATCTTGCTCGTCGATCACTCGAAAGCGCAAGCCGGGAAATTGGCGGTCGAGATCGACCAAGAGCTCGACGAAATTCTTGCCGTTGGCTTCGACTTCCTTCTTCTTCGTGTAAGAAACGGAAATTGCGGAG
>CAWAHB010000008.1:0-211604 GCA_963781505.1 uncultured delta proteobacterium
GCCGCGTTGCTGGACCCACGGCTTCGCGCGATGTGTAGACCCGACGAAGGTCCGAACAGGCCACGACCCCAGCCTTCGAGGTGGCCCAGTCGCACGCGCGTGCTCCCCTCCACACGAAGGCCCGGGGAAGTTTCGACGTCCATCCAGAGCTCCTCGTTGTGGGGGAGCGACTTTGCGGAGGCGAGCACGTAGGTTGGCAAATAGCCGTGGTTTTCCACGACGGTATGGAGAGCTGAAGCGTCTCCTTCCAGTCTCTCGACGCTGGCTTCCACGACCACCCGGGGCGCGAGGGCGGCCACGCGCAAAAACGCCGCGCTCTGCCCCGCGCAGATCGCAGCCAGCTCTTCATGAGGCGGATTCCAGATGCCGACGCGTGGATCGAACCCCCGACCTCAACGTCCCCTAGCTGAGGATGGTGCAACGGCCGCCAGGGCTTTTGCACACGTCCCTGGTTGTGCGTTCGATCCCAACGCGCCAGAGCGAGGAAATCGTCTCGAGTCAGGTGTGTGTAGTGGTCGCAGAAGCGATCGGGGCGCTTCATGCCGATGCGACGGAACAGATCCCAGAGCTCGCACGCATACGCGATGCATCCTCGCTGGTGGAACGCAAAGTCGGAGAGGTCGCCATGTAGCGGCTGCTCTTCGGTGTACGTGAACTCCTCGTAGCCACTCACCATCGGATAACCGGTGAGCTCTTCGGCCCATGCACCGATTTGGCGGAACAGGGCTCGGTCCTCCGGATGCATCTTCTTGTCCGGCTCGCCCCCGAGGGGTCGGATGAACACGCCACCGAACGTATGAAAGTTGAGCCAGGCAAAGAGCTGAGGCAGCTTCAACGCGCGCTCGATCACGGCTCGGGATTCTGGCTCGCTGCCGGGAAACCCTCCCGCTCCCGCCTGAATCGCCTCTGGCATCCAGGCCCAGGGGAAGTTTCGATTCAAGTCCGGGGAGTTGTCGGACAAAAAATGTGGATCGGGCACGAAACGGCCGTCGAATGGCTCGATCACTCCCTCGGGGTAGAGCTTGTAAAACGGACCCGCATCTTCCAACTGCCGTGGGACGAGGAAGCCCGGCGCTTCGGCGCTCTCGACGAACTCGCCAGCGGGATCGCGTTTGCGCAACAGAAGTACGCAGCCATCGTCGTCCATGTCGCGCGCGACCCAGCGCGGCGTCAGCGCTTCGCGATTCGGATCCCGCGGGACCGACCGCAGCCAGCGCCCCGTGGTCAGCACGGCCTCGGCTCCGTCGGGGGACATGCGAGGCATCACGTAGAACACGACCTCGCGCAAAATGGCGCGCACGTGATCCGGAAGACCGTGGAGCGCGGCGCTGTCGTCGAGGTGAAGTCGGATGGCGTCCTCGGCAATTGCGAGCGCCGCACTCGATCCCGCCAGCTCGGAGGCGTGCATGTTCCCGTCGACCCACACCGATGGACGGCTCGATCGGGATCGCGTCCCACGACGATTTGCCAAAGCTCGCGACCCTCGCCGCTCTGACCGAGGGACTCGAGTCGAACCAGATCGGGAAAGGCTTCTGCCCACGCGGCAAGCTGCCCTGCGAGATCGTCGTAGGGCAAATAGCGCGAACGAAAGCCGGTAGAGAGCGCGTCCAGGCGGCCGGGCATGGGTCGAGGGTAGCGGGTTATCCCCCGAACGGGACGCCCCGCCTCCGATCGCGCTACAATTGAGCCAACCCAATGACGACACTCGTCCCCGAGCGGGCCTATCGTGCCGCCTACAAGGCTCAGCAGGCGACGTTCTTGTTCCAGTGTCTCGCCGCCCATCAGCTGCTTCGCACCGTGACGGGTTTCCGCATGATGCCGGAGCCGAGCGCCGTGAACGAGGTCCGAAAGCGTTACCAAGAGCTCATCGAACGCGATCTCCGACACGTCGAGCAGGGCGACTATCCGCGCTCGCTTCTGTTCCAGGTCCCCATCACTGATTACATGAAGTGCTTTCCGCGACTGGTGCGGGACTTTCCCCGAGCCATCCGTCGCGCGAAGAAGCGTGACTACCAAGACCTTCCTGGCAGTGTTCCCCTCGATCAGTTCCCGCCGTACTTCCGGCGAAATTTTCACTGGCAAACCGATGGCTACTTCAGCCGACGCTCGGCGGAGATCTACGACGTAGGCGTCGAATTCTTGTTTCTCGGCATGGCCGACGTGATGCGGCGTCAGATCATCCCGCCCGTATCGCGCCTCTTGGGAAACTCACCGGGCCGCGTCCTCAACGTCGCTTGCGGTACCGGACGCACGTTGCTTCAGATGGCGACCAGCCTGCCTCAGGCAAAGCTCTACGGGATGGATCTGTCGCCCTACTACCTGCAGGTGGCGCGAAAGCTCTTGCGGGACGTCGCCAACGCATCCCTCGTCGCGGAAAACGCGGAGCACATGCCATTTTGCGACGGCTACTTCGACGCGGTGACGAGCGTCTATCTGTTCCACGAGCTTCCCCGCAACGCGCGGCGCAACGTGTTTCGCGAGATGTACCGCGTGCTCCGTCCCGGTGGGATCGTGGTCATCGAGGACTCCGCCCAGCACGGCGAGGCCGGCGAGGTGACGTTCTTCCTCGAGCAGTTCGCCGACGAGTTCCACGAGCCGTTTTATCGGGACTACCTCCGGGACGATCTCGCCGCGGCCCTCGGTGAAGTGGGATTCCATGTCACGAGCAGCGAAGCGTGCTTCGTGGCCAAAGTCGTCGTCGGGAAAAAGCCCGAAGCGAGCGCGTAGGCCGGGCAACGTCAAATGAAGGCGACGCGCCCGAGTTTCGGAGTCCGTAGGTGAGAGGCGGGTCGCCGATCGAGTTGCCAGTTTCGCTGCCCGCTTCGTTGCCCGTGCTGGTGATCATCTCGGTCGTGATCGTCAGCGTCGTCGCCTGGGCTTCGGACGCGGTCATGCGCGCGACGATCTTGAGCCCGTGGCGGGTGCGCCAGCGTGGCGAGGTCCATCGTCTGCTCACGGCAGGGTGGGTGCACGCGGACACGGGTCACCTGGCAGTGAACATGTTCACCCTCTATTTTTTCGCTGAAAGAGTGGCAGCGACGCTTGGCGCCATCTGGTTCGTCATCCTCTACGTGAGCGCGGTGGTCGCGGCGTACGTGCCAACGACGCTGCGACGCATGGGAAACCCCAAGTATGCGTCGCTGGGAGCGTCAGGAGCCGTGTCCGCCGTCATGTTCAGCGCGATCCTGCTCAATCCTGCGCTCAGCTTGAACTTGCTGTTCTTGCCCGTCGCAATTCCTGCGCCGCTCTACGCGGTGGCGTACCTCGCCTACAGTGCGTGGCGTTCGTTCTCTGCCGGGAAAGACAGGATCAACCACGACGCGCACTTTGCGGGCGCGCTCTACGGCGTCGCGTTCACGTTCGTGCTCGAGCCGGCGCGTGCCATTCACTCGGTGACGCACTTGTTCTGAGCGCGTCCACTCAGGGATTGAGCACCGCCCCGCCAATGACTTCGCCGTTCCACTTCGCGCGGAGCGCCGTCCTGAATTCGTCCAAGGGAAAGCGGTGGGACACGTAGGGGCGGATCTGGCCGCTCTTCGCCCAGTCGAGCACCTGGCGCAAACGCGGCTCCCGAATCGATGGGTCGATGATCGTGGAGATCACCGTCGGGCAGCCGAGGACGTCGAGGCCCTTCATCATGATCAGATTGGTCGGGAGCTGGTTGGCATTGGGTGCGCCCCGCTGGCCTCGGCCCCGCGCCACGAAAGGCGTCGCCGCCCAACCCACGATCAAAAAACGAGCGCCGAAGCGCACGGCGCGCAGACTTTCGAGGGAGATGTCACCGCCAACGCCATCGTAAACGACATCCACCCCGCGTCCGCCCGTAAGCGCCTTCACCTCGTCTCGAAACCCCCGACTCTGGCCATCGTCCCCGCGGGTGTTGATGACGTGATCCGCGCCCTGTGCGGCAACCACGGCGAGCTTTTCGTCGGAGCGACCGGTGGCGATCACGGTCGCGCCAAGGATCTTGGCGATCTGGACCGCGGCAAGACCCGTTGCCCCCGACGCGCCGTGGATCAAGATGGTTTCGCCGGTTTGCAGCCGGCCCCGGGCGACCAAACAGTGGTACGCCGTCTCGTAGCTTCCGAGCAGGGCCGCCGCTTGGTCGCACGAAAGTCCACCGGGGATCGGTAAGAGCGCCGCCGCCGGTGCGACGACCCAGGAAGCAAAGCCGCCGTAGCCGCGATACGGGCCCGACGAGCGGGGACCCACCGCGAACCCGTCGACCATGACCTCGGCGCCGACGGAGATCTTCGTCCTCGCATCGGCGCCCACCCAGACCACGATCCCGGCGCACTCGAGCCCCGGCGTGTACGGTGGGTCGGGCATGTGCTGGTACTGACCGCTGCTCATCAGTAGATCGACCCAGCCCACGGCCGCGCTCCGCACCTCGACAATCGCGTCCCCCGGACCGAGGGTGCTCTCATCGGGTCTGGTCATGGCCTCGAGCGACATGACGGAGTCGATCGCCTCCGGCGGCGACTCGGCAAAGGCGGAAACGACGACCCGCCGGCCCTTTGCTACCTCATTCATGGCGCTCTTCTACCCTCGCTCGACTCATGACGCGCGCGACGATACTCGAAGGCGCTGGGTGCATCGAGCGGCGTCAGTCGACGATCGTGCAGTCCGCCATCTTGCCCTGGCACCCGCAGTCGATGGCCCGCTCGAGAGCCCGTCTGGCCTTCCGCAGACGCGCCATCTTCGCATCCAGCTCCTCGAGCTTTGAGCTCGCGGCCTTCCGCCAGCGGGCGGTCGATCCGCCGCCGCTGCCGAGCAGCGAAATCAGTGAGCGGATCTCGCCCAGGCTGAACCCCGCAAGCTGGAGCGCAGCGATGAGCCGGAGTCGGTCCAGAGCCTCGTCCCCGTAGTCGCGTCGGCCCGAGACACGTGCGGGGGCAGGGATGAGTCCAACGCTTTCGTAGTACCGGACCGCCGAAGTCCGGAGCTTTGCCTGGGCTGCGAGCTCACCAATGCGCATGGGCTTGACTTCAAGTGTACTTGAAGTTGCACGTTCGGGCGATGACGACGCGTTTCCTCATCAAATCGGCGGCCGCGGCTCTTGGAGTGTGTGCCGTGGCTTGCCTGGTGCCCGCGCTTGTCGGCCTCGGCCTGGGAGCGGCGGGTTTTCTTTGCAACGGCTCGGAAGCCGCGGCGCTCGTTGGGGTCGTGGGCGTCTTTGGCGGCGCGGCTTTTTGGGCCCTCCGCAAGCGAAGCGCCGAGCCGGGCTGTGGATGCACGACACCAATCGCGTGTGACCTGACGGTGTTCACGACGGAAGAACGCGCCGAACATCTCGAACGGGGTCGGCGGGTCTTTTCGGCCATCCATCGATTCAGCGAAGAAGCCAGTGGATACACCTTCGCATTTTCGACGGAGCCAGCTGTCGTCGCGGACGTGGGACGATGGATCGACGACGAGAAGCGATGCTGCCCATTCTTTCGATTCGACCTCTTCCCGCGCCGGGAGGGTTTGACGCTTCGCGTGACCGGGCCCGAGGGAGCCAAGGAGATCTTGCGCTCGGCGCTCCGGGGGCTCGGCGCCCTCGAAATCCAGCCGAGTCGAGGCTAGGGTTCGGCGATGGCGCACTGGCAACACCGTCCCGAACCGGCCTGGAAGACCTTCCAGTTCAATCAACCCTACGCCAAGGGCCTGCGCCGGCTGCGCGAAGACGTACTCGCCAAGACGGACTTCGATCCCGCGACGCTCTGGCAGTGGGGCACGATGCAGGCGATGGCGCTGATCGAGATGCTGAAAGCGTGCGAAGCGCGCTTCGGTGTCGAAGGGCAGAAGCTGGTGTACGACGCGCTGCACCGCGTGGGGTACGACGTAGGCCGCCAGATCCTCGAGGGCGTGGAGTGGCCGAAAGACCTGAGCGACGCGGAATTCGTCTCGTTCTACGCGACCGTCATCAATCGTATCGCGTACGCATCCCTCGAAGCCCCACGCATCGATGGGGAGGATCAGGTGAGCTTCGACATCCTGTGGTGTCCTCACCAGGATCACTACGAGGCGTTCGACTGCCGGGTGCAGCGCTACTTCGTGCAGGGCATGATCGACGCAGCGCGGGAGTACGCCGGTCGCTTCGGGTTCGAGGTTCGCTTCGACTCGACCATTCCTTCCGGCGCCGAGACCTGTCACTTCACTGCCTGGAAGCCCGGCGAAAACGAGGGAGCCGCCTGGCAGAAGATGACGCAGTTGATCGACGAAAAGGCGCTGGCTCGCGCCAAGAAGAGCGCCGGCTAGTTGATCTGTTCCTGGGTGATCCCGAGATACATGAGACCGGGATCCGCCGGCGAGAATGCAATGGCGAGGATGTCGTTGTACGAATTATGCGTCATCGTCAGCGTCGTTCCATCGAGCTTGAACAGATCCGTTCCGTACCCGGAGAAGTACGTACCAAACTCGAAGTAGACGATGTCCGGGTTCGTTGGATGCGGCACGAGGGGCAGTCCATTGGAGAGGGTGACGACTCCCGGTTGGTGGTCGACCACTCGCTGGAAACTCACCCCCGCATCGTTCGAGCGAAAGATGTGCCGCCCTTCGTTCTGGGCGTTGGCGAGGTTTTCCTCGAGGTCGATGCCCTCGAGCCACACGATTTGCGAACCCGCTGGCGAGACCGCGATCTCGAAGGCGTTGGCTTTGCCGCTGGGGGACAGCCCCGTCGATGATGCCCAGCTCTTTCCCGCGTTCGTGCTGACGAAGGCTCCGTAGGTCGCGGCGCCGAACAGCACGTGGTCCAGATCGTTTGGATCGAAAGCGAATCGATAGGCCAAAAGCGAGCCGCTGTCGGTCGGTAGGGAGCCGAGGGGGTCCCAGGTGGCGCCGCCGTCGGTGGAATCCCAGAGCGAGCCGTCCGATCCACCGAGTCGAACCCGATCGGGATCGGTCGGATCGGTCCCGAGCCCGATGACGTCCGCGGGCGCTTTCAGTGTCGTCACCGTGCTGCCCTCGATGCGTACCAGAGGTTTCCCGTTGTCCTCATAGCCGTAGGCACGCTCCCCCACGCTCTTGACGAGAACCATGACGCTGCTCGGCAGGGCCGCGAGCTGTGAAAAAGTGCAACCCGCGTCTTCCGAACGCAGGAGCCATCCGCCACTGGCGGCAAGGACCACGTTCGGCACGTCGAGTGTGATGAGACCCTTGGTGTACACGGTGCCGGACAGCGGCTGACCGGTCGGAGCGAGCGTAGCCCCTTCGTCGGACGTGAACGTCACGGCGCCGGTGCCGGTGACGCTCGTGCACGCAGGCAAATGCCAGGCGACTCCCGAGTCGGCCGAGTCATCGTTGGCGTCCGCGACCGTCGAGTCGGTTTCGCTTCCGGCGTCGCTGGAGGCGTCGTTTCCCGTTCCGGCCGCGCCGCTGTCTCCGGCGTCGCCGGGCTGTGAGTGTTTCGTTCCTGTGGTCTCGCCATCGTCCGAACAAGCCGAAAGGCCGAGGCCGAGGGCAACGAGGGATCCGGTGAAGTGTCGCATGGCTGAGAAAGACCTAAGTCCGGCCAGAATTTCCGCCGCGTCTCCAACCACAATTCGGCGAAATCGACAACGAGATCGGACCATCGCGCCGTTGCCGGACAGCTGGAGTATGCTGCGAATCCGAGGTGAATGGCAGCTCGTACCATTGCGATAGGCGACATTCACGGCGACCTCGTTTCGCTCGAGCGTCTCTGGTCTCGCCTGCCGGTACTCGATGCCGCCGACAGCGTCGTGTTCCTCGGTGACTACGTCGACCGAGGTCCCGACTCCCGCGGAGTGCTCGAGTTTTTGCGTTCGCTGCCGTCCCGAACGCCAGCTCGGGTAGTGTTTTTGCGGGGCAACCACGAGGATGGCTGGCTTCGGGTGGCCGCCGGGGGATATCCCGAGTTCGTGCTGCCCGAGCAAAACGGTTGCTGGGCGTTCCTCAGGAGTTATGTCGGTCGACCCCCAGTCGGTGAAGCTCCCACCCCCGCGGACATGCAGGCGTTGATGAGCGCCTCGTTCATTCCGCCGGATGTTCTGACCTGGATGAACGAGACGCTGTTTTTCTACGAAGACCAGCACGCCATCTACGTCCACGCGGGGTTACCGTTGGAAGGCGGTCGGTTCCTGCACCCCTCGGAGGTGCAAAAGCCGATTGTCTTGCTCTGGCTTCGCAGCCGCGAGTTCTTCGAACAATACCATGGCAAGCGTGTGATCTGCGGGCACACCGCGACGGCGGACCTGCCCGACATCTCCACCTACACGCCCCACGATCCCAGCGATCTCTGGGTGCGTGGCGACGTAATCGCCCTCGATACGCGCTGCGGTAGAGAAGCCGGATTCCTGTCGGCCATCGAGCTCCCCGGACTCGCCGTGTACGAGTCGCGCTGAGCGTCATTCCTTCTTGGATCGCGCCGCGAGCAAGGCCTTCACCGCGTGCTTCGCCAGCATGGGTGCGTTGAACATGGTCTTGGCAAGCGACGCCGCGAGCGCCATGGGCGTCGTGCCGTGCGCTTCGATGGCGACTCGCTCTCCGCCAGCCACTTCTTCGAGCGCGCCCCGTGCGATGGTGCGAGTGCCGTCGGAACGAATCTCGACGATCATGCGCGCGACGACTGGAGGATCATCAGGGCGCTCCATCAGCGCGTCCGACTTCTTTCCCTTTTTCGGTTCGTCGCTCATGGCTCTTCCTTGATTAGCACGCCCTATCGATCGAAGGGCAGCGCGGCGCGGGGTTTCTTCCCGCGCCACACATACCAATCGTAGCGGGTCTTTTCGTCGAGCACGGCATCACAAGGGGGCGGGAAGTTGGGTCCCGCCCAAACTGTCTCGCCGTGAACACTGTTATCCGACGCGAGGATGTTTTCGTGCTCGTCGAGGGAGAAGGCGCCCTGGGCGCCGTGGTCCGCCACCGCCGGCCAGGCGTAGGAGAGAAACCTTCGTTCCGCGAGCTCTTCGTCGACCGGATCTTCGGGGTGTGCCGTGAAGCCGCCCCCACGTTTGGGAAGACACACGATGTAGAAGTATCCCGCGACGACCACTGCTGGACCGATCGATGTGGGTTCCAGGTGGGAATATTGCTGGCTCAAGAGGGGCGGAGTCATGGGGTCGACTCCGCGCACCGGACCCGCCCCGGAAAGCTCGACAATCAACCCACCCGATCCCACGCCATCGTGGTCGGGATCGACGACGGCGAGCTCGCGCATCTTGTCTTCGACGAATGACAGTTCTCGGAGGCGCGACACCGCGGTCTGGGCCGCGGCGTTGTTCCCGGCTGCGACCAGACTGGGCACGGCTTCTTTCACCGTGAAGCGCAGGAACCCGATGCCCGTGGCGATGGCGCTCACGACGAGCAGCCAGAAAATTCTCTTCCGCTCGCGCGAGGTCGATTTCGGAAGAGCGGCAAATGCGATCACCACCAAGAGCGACAGCACGAGGGCTATCTTGGTGAACACCACGCTAGCCAGGCCCAAGAGGAGCAGGCATGAAGCCGCGGCGAGCCAGCGGCCGGGGGAGGGCATCCGATCTCTACCTGCGCGGCGGTCGCGCGCTGCTCGATGGAGCGTTTTCGATCTGTTCCGCCCCGAGATCTTCTCCACTCATCGAGTAGCCGCCGAGGGGGCGAGACGTGGGATCGGGCTTGCGCTTCAGCGGCGGTCGCTTCTCGGGCGCGAGTGGCGTGACCGGCGCTGGACGCCGAGGAGGATCCGTGGGCGCTTCCTGAGATGCCGCACTCCGACCGGGGACCGTCGAGGGACGCGAGGCGACCAACGCCGCTTCGACCGCGGCCTCCTCCGGCGGGGCGGTCACCCGATCGTCGATGGGCAGCCCCAGGGAGTTCCCATCTTCGGCGGGAGCTGGATCGGTGACGCGCTGCACCGCCATCGGAACGGCGGGCTGAGTCCGGCGTACGTCCTGAATCGAGATGGCGGGTTTTGGGGCAACCCGTGCGGGGGCCAGGCGACTCAGCTCTGCCAGGATGCGGTCGCGCTCCGACGTCATTTTTACGAGGGACTGTTGGGCTTCGTCCCGCTGATTCTGGAGTCGCCGGAGAACTTCCCGGGCGCGCTCGCGCTCGGCCACGAGGCGCTCGACCGTCTTCTCGGGATCGGGACCTGGATCACTCAGCCGTCCTGGCGTGGGAGTCGCATCGGCCGCACCCAAACCCGGATGTGTGCTCCGCCGTACGGGTGGCAGTGAGTCGGACTTGACGCGGGCCAGCGCCTCTTCACGCTCACGCACGAGCCGGTCGACGACCTGGTCGTGTTCCTCGAGCAGGCCGCCGATGAATTTGTCCTGCTCGGCCAGCAAGAACTCGCGCTCGCGCATCGCTTCTTCGCGAAACTCGTAGAGCTGTTGCTCCAGCAAGGCGACCTGGTTCCTGAGTGAAAGACGTTGTTCGTTGCTCGCGCCTAGCATCTCTCGAACGCGCTGCAGCTCCGAGGAGAGTTGGTCGTTCGCCTCGCGCGCACCGCTGACACCGGCGGTCACCTGTTGGATCGCGCGGTAGAGAGCAGACAGAGTTGCCTCCGCGCGGGTGCTGGCCAGGAGTGCCGCTTGCACGGTCTGCTCGTCACCCGTGCCGTCGTGACTCGAAGGCACTCGCGTCTCGACGACCGGCGCGTCCGAGCTCACTGGGGTCTGGCTCATCGTGATCTGTGGCGGCTCGTCGCGCGAGAGGCGTGGAGCCTCCGGTCGCGGGATGGCGGGCTTCTTTTGATCCCGCTCCGAATCTTCGGGGCGTTCGTCACCGGCGAAGCCGCCCGGAAACGTCCTCATAGATGCCAGGATACTCGATGGATCGGCGAACCGCAGGCAGCGATTTGCCAGGAGCATTTTCTGGTCCCGGCCGAGGGGCCGCGGGATCCCGACCCGAGGGCGAAGCTGCTACGATGCGCCCGATGGGCCCCTGGCCTCTTCGGCGCCGAAATCGTCCGGCTTTCAGCCTGCTATTGTTGGGCGTCCTGGCTCTTGGGTGCGACTCCGGCACGCCCAAAGGGGGCCCACCCGCTCCAGCGCCGACGGTATCGGAAGCCCCTCCGCCTCCGCCGCCTCCCACAAAAAAACGGAGCACCACCTTTGCCTCAGCGGATGGCGCGGCGTTGGCGGGCGATCTGTACGCTGCTGACAGCGGGGCGCCTGCGGTGATCTTGATTCACCGCTTGAATGCCGATCGAGCGGAGCTCGCGCCTCTGGCAGAGCGCCTTGCGCGATCGGAAAAACGGTACTCGATCTTGTCGTTCGATCTACGGGGCCATGGCGAATCAAAGGCTCCGGAAAAGGCCAAACGCGACGATACCTCCCACCTGAACCAGGATCTCGAGGCAGCGATTGCCCTGGTGGACAAGGAAACCAAACCGCGAGGGATCGTTTTGGTTGGCTCGTCACTGGGCGCCGCGCTGGCGAGTGAGGTCGCGTTTTCCCAGCCGAAGGTCACGGGGCTCGTCCTCATTTCCCCGGGCGCTGCCATCAGCGGTCACGACATCTATCGGCCGTACGCCGAGGTCAGGAACTTGGCGACCTTCATCGCGGGCTCCAAAGATGACACCGTCAGTCGGCCGGCGGTCGACTCCCTCGAGAAGATGGCGATGATGGCTCGCGTCAAGCGCTACGACGGAAGCAAACACTCGGCCGAGTTCATCGCAGCGGACCACCCCGAGCTGTGGGCCGACATCGAGTCCTGGCTGATGGAAATGTACGCCCAGCGGCCCGCGGAGCGACGCTCCCTCTACTTTGCGCCCGGCAAAGAGCCCAAGGGCAGAGCCCGCGCCTCCGCCAACAAGCCGAAAGGTGCGCGTCCATGACCCGCATCTTGGTGGTCGAGGACTCTGGGAGCATGCGCGCCTACGTGCGCGGCGCGCTCGAATCTCTCGAAGTCGGGGCTGAACGTGTCGAGATCGTGGAAGCGGAGAGCGGGTTCGAAGCACTGCGTCTTTTGCCTCGAGGTCCGTGGGATCTGGTGATCACCGACATCAACATGCCCGACATCAACGGCCTCGAGCTGTTGTCGTTCATTCGCTCGAGCGAACGGCATCGCGAAACACCGGTTCTATTGATGTCCACTCAGACCTCGGACCGAGATCGCGACCGCGGGTTGAAGCTCGGCGCCGCAGGCTATTTGGCGAAACCATTTTCCCCCGAGACGCTCCGCGACGAGACGGCACGCCACCTAGCGGTGCGGCCGAGGTAGCTCGATGGCAGAGATCAGCGACAAGGCTCGCGAGGAGTTCTTCACCGAAGCGCAGGAGATCATCGAGACGCTGTCTCGAAACCTGCTGTCTCTGGATGCGGCGCTCAAGGCCGGCTCCGAGGATCCGGCTCTCATCAATGAAGCCTTTCGAGCCGTCCACACCTTGAAGGGATTGGCGGGCCTGTTCGGAGCCACGAAGCTCGGCATGCTGTCGCATCGGCTCGAGGACGTGCTGGACGATTTGCGCCTGGGTCGAATGGAGCTCGGCGCCATCGTGCTCGACACGCTGTTCGAGGGCGTCGAGGTGTTCACACGCATTCTGGCCGTCGAACGCAAGCTCTCTGACGATCCGCTGACCAGCGTCGAAGAGCTCTTGGTGCGTCTCGATGCGCTGACCTCGAAGGTCCATGCCGCGCCCGGACCGAGCACCGAGTACGACCTGGACGTCGGGTTGCTCGCCGTTCTGACCGAATACGAAGAGCACCGGCTCCGCACCAACATCGATCAGGGTCTCGGCCTCTATCGGTTGCGGGTTCAGTTCGATCTCGCGACCATCGATCGCGCTCTCGAGGACATCAAGGAACGCGCGAAGAAGCACGGCGAGATCATCACATACCTGCCGACGGGCGAATCCCCGAGCCCGGATACCATCGAGCTGGATTTGCTGATGGCGAGCCGCGACGATCTCGCGACCCTGATTGGCTCGCTGGGTGCCGACAACGTGGTGATCGAGGAGGTGCCGCGGCGCCGGCGCCCATCCATCCCGTTCGGCACCGTGGCGCCGCCTCCGGCATCGGCTCCCGTTTCCGGCCCGATACAGCCCACGCTGGCCTCGGCGGAGCCGCCGCCGTTGCAAGTACCCGCTCCGCCCGGCGCCGTGGAGATCATCGAAGCGACGCCGTCGCTGCGCAGCGTGACGCAGACGGTGCGTGTCGACATCCGCAAGCTCGACCACTTGATGAACATCGTTGGTGAGCTGGCGATCGTGCGAGGAATGTTTTCTCGCCTTGCCGAGCGCGTGCGCGGCGACGGTCAGCGCAAGCTCGCGGGCGAGCTGCAGCGGCTGAATCGGAGCTTCGATCGACGCCTGACGGAAATGCAGGACGCTATTCTCGAAGTGCGCATGGTTCCGCTGGGTCAGGTCTTCGATCGCCTCGCGCGCGTGGTCCGCCGCATGAGCCGCGACGTGGGCAAGGAGATCCGACTGGTCATCACCGGCGCCGAGACGGAAATCGACAAGCTGATCGTCGAAGAGCTCTCCGATCCTCTGATGCACATGATTCGAAATGCCATCGATCACGGTATCGAGCCGGTCGAGGCGAGGAATCAGGTTGGAAAGCCCGTTGCCGGCACCATCGCGCTCAATGCCTACCAAAAGGGCAACCACGTGATGATCGAGATTGAAGACGATGGCGCCGGGATCGACGAAGAGGCCATCGTCGCCAAGGCGGTCGAGGTCGGTCGCATCAACATCAACGAGGCGGCCGATCTCACGCGTCAGGACCTTTTGAACCTGATCTTCGTTCCAGGTATCAGCGCACGCGACCAGGTTGGGGATCTGAGCGGGCGCGGCGTCGGGATGGACGTGGTGAAGACCAACATCGGAAAGCTCGGCGGAGTCATCAACGTCCAGAGTGAGGCCGGCATCGGCACCAAGATGACGATTACGCTGCCGATCACCCTCGCCATCGTGAACGCGCTCATCGTCAAGGTCGGGGATCACACCTTCGCCATTCCGTTGAACGTCGTCTCCGAGGCAATCGCGTTCGACCCTCGAGGCGTCCGCTTGGTGGACGCTCGCGAAGTGATGACACTTCGCGGTTCGACCCTGGCACTTTGCCGTCTCGATCGACTGCTCGGGCTCGAGCAGGAGGACAGCGCCTTCCGTGGTGGGCGTCGATTCGTCGTGGTGGCCAATCTGGGCGCGCGCCGGCTGGGTCTGGTCGTCGATCTTCTCGTGGGCCAGCAGGACATCGTGACCAAGCCCCTCGGACCATCGCTGGCGCGCGTGCGCGGTTTCGCGGGCGCCACGGAGCTCGGAGATCAGCGCGTGGGTCTGGTGCTCGACACCGCAACGATCATCGAAGAGGTCCTGACGGGCGTCGAATCCCAATCCGAAGGAGTCCCGGCGCGTGGCTGATCTAGCTCGAGTGGGTCCCCGCAGCATCGGCCGACGTGCCGCTCAAGACCGCGGCCCGGTCCACGAGTTTCTGGCGTTCGGGATGGGCGAGGACGTGTACGCCGTGGAGCTCACCCGGGTGCGTGGAGATCCTCTCGACCCCCGCCCGTGACCCTCGTTCCGCGCGCCCCCCACGAGGTGCTCGGAGTGTGCAGCGTTCGCGGCCTGCTCGTCACCGTCATCGATTTGCGGCGCTGCCTCGACCTCGTCGAATCGCCGCCCACCCGCCGCACCCGGATCCTGCTCACCAAGAGTGACCGGGACGAGACTCTGGGCGTTCTGGTGGACGAGGTGAAACAGGTCGTGCGGCTCGCCGACACGGAGATGGAAGTTGCCACCAGCGTCCTGGGCGGCGATGTTTCCGAGCACGTGATGGGCATCGGGCGTCCGGACGAGTCCGTGATCATCCTCCTCGACCTCGGCTCGATGGTGCGCAAGTTCTACCGGGAGACCTGATGATGGAACCGACCTCGTCGTCGAAGCATCGCCCTGATCCCCAGAAGAGCCTGGTGGGATTCGTCGTGGGCGAGGTTCACTATGCGGTCCCCATTTCCTCGGTTCGGGAAATCGTGAATCCGCTGGAGCTCACCGAGTTACCGCATTCGCCGCCCGCGGTCGCCGGCGTCGCGGATCATCGTGGCTCCGTCATCCCGGTCATCGATCTGCGTGCCCGCTTCGGGCTGCCACCGGCCCGGGACGACCGGCGCACCAAGTGGATCCTGGTGGAAGTGGAGCGCCGCGCGGTCGGGCTCATCGTCGACAGCGTGACGGAGGTCTTCGGCACCGGCGGCACCGAGCTCAAGCCCGCGCCTTCCCTCGGCGGCGGGGATGACAAGCGCGGAATCGTGGGCGTCACGAACTACGACGAGCATCTCGTGTTCGTGCTCGACGTGGCGCGGTTCGAGGCTCTGACGGCGCCGCTAGCGGCGGCGGGGCTGCTCGATTCCCAGAGAGCGTGACCGAGCCAAGCTCGCTCACGCCATCGGGGTCCAACACCTAGAGCGATCCTCGGATCTGCCTGGCGCGCGTCCGACGCTTTTCGGCTTCCGATCCCCGCTGCGCGGCGTCGAGCACTTCCGCTTCGCCTTCCAGTAGTTGGAGCAGCACGTCGGTCCGCTCCTTGCCGAGCACGAGGGTCACCGAGCGCGCCTCCAGTCGGTCGATCGTGGAGCGCGGCATGCCGAGCTCCTTGTCGCCGACTTTCTGAAGCTCCAGAAGGGCGGGCTCTGCTCCGCCATTGCGGGCTGCGCTCACCGCTCTGGCGATCGCGGCTGCGAGCTCTTGAACGACGCGCTTGACCCAATCGTCTCGAAACACGTTGTTCCTCGTACCACGCCCAAGGAAGACGCGCGTCGGGTTTTCAAACCAGCGCGGCCCGTTGGACTGGCGGTTCGGCGTCCGCTCGGAGACCTGGAGGTCGTCGAAATGAAGCACGGGTTTGTCCTTTGGTTGGCGAGTCTGACGCTGCTCTCTGCCGGAGCGGCGAGAGCAACGGGAGCCTCGGAGTGCATCGGGTCCGAAGCTCGAAAGGCGCTCAGCTGCTCGAATCAGAAGAAACGGCACGTTGGACGACACGGTCCGCCCACGATGAAGGCCAAAGAAGCCAAGGCGCCGAAAAAGACTTCCGCTCCACCTCCTGCGCCGACCCTACCCGGGCGCGATCCCAGAAAGGCGAAGAAGGTCCGATCGGTCAAGCTCATGATCGACGAGACGGGTGGGCTCGAACGGCTCATCAGGAAAACTTCGAAAAAGAGCCCCGACCGTCTTCAGCTCCTGCGGCGACTGGCGGAAAACTACGCCGAAATCGAAGCCGCGATGCTGACGTTCCAAACGCGAGCCGAGGTCGAGGCGCGTGCCTTGCGCCACAAAGACAAGAAGCGCGCTGCGCGAGCGCGCGCCGAAGCAATCAAGTCGAGGCGCACCGTGGTTGCCGCGCGAAAGAGTGCAATCCGTTACTACACGTTGATCAAGAACGAGCACCCGAGCTACTCGAAGCTCGACGAGATCCTGTACTACCTCGCCTACGAGCTCGAGCAGGGCGGCGACTCGGCGGGCGCGCGCAAGGTGTACTACGAGCTGATTCAGAAGGCAGCGTCGAGCCCGTTCGTTCCCCGCGCCTATCTCGCGTTCGGCGAATTGTTCTTCACCGAAGCCCAGGGCGATCCCAAGAAATGGGAACTGGCGGCGGCTGCGTACAAAGAGGTCATCAAGTATCCGCCGCCAGACAACAAAGTGTACGGCGTCGCGCGCTACAAGCTCGCCTACGTTTACTGGAATCGAGCGGAGCTTCCCCAGGCGCTGGGCGAGCTCAAGAAGGTGATTCAGTACGCGGCTCAGTATCCGGCGCTTCCCGGAGCCAAGGCCATCGGTCGCGGCGCGCGTCGCGACATCGTGACGGTCTACGCCGAAACCGGCGCTGCCAACAAAGCCTGGGGATTCTTCCAGCCGCTGAGTGGCGATCCGAGCGGGCATCAGGAAAAGACGGTGGCCCTCCTGGACGAGCTCGGGACGGCCTATCTCGACATTGGACACTACACGGACGCGATCACGCTGTATCGGGAGCTCTTGGTCAAGGATGCTGGCGTACGCGCCTGTCACCATCAGACGCAAATCACCGTCGCGACTCAAGCACTGAAGAGCGGGGACAAGGAGGGCATCGTCCGCGAGCTCGAGCGCCAGCTTCGGTCGCGCGCTGCCTTCCTGGAAAGCGCCGCACCGTCGAGCGCCAAGCTCGAGTGCTCGAACCGCACGGCAGAGCTCGTGACGGAGACCGCGATGGCGTGGCATCTCGAAGCAGTTGGGTCTGGTGGCGTGCGGGGCACGCGCGACGAGGCGACCATGGACCGAGCGGCCACTCTGTACGATCGGGTGATCCAGGGCTTCACCCCCGCGGACTTCGCCCGCTTCGAGTTCCCTCGCATCGTGAAAGAGGACTGGCCGACCCTCGGAGCCGTGATGTACGCGCGCGCCGATCTTCTGTACGAACGCGGCCGGTGGGGCGACTGCGCCAAGGCGTTCGACGCGGTGTTCGCCAGCGATCCCAGCGGCAAGGACGCGCCCGAGGCGGCGTACGGAGCGCTACTTTGCTACCAGAAGCTCCGCGATCAAACCCACGCCAAAACCAGCGATCGGGAAGGCTCCGGGCTCGGCCCCGCGGACGGCGGCGGCGAGGTCGGGTGGGCGAAGCTCGCTCCACGGCCCATCGCCGAGCTCGAGCGCAACATGATCGGCGCGTTCGATCGCTACCTGTGCTGGCTCGAGCCAGCCGCCGGCGACCGAGCGGCCGAAGAGCAGGAGGTCGAGGTCGAGTTTGCGCGAGCCCGCACCTACTACGAAGCGCGTCACTGGGAGGAGGCGGCGCTCGGCTTTCGGCACATCGCGCTCGCTCATCCCAAGCACGATGCGGGGATTTACGCCGCGCAGCTCTATCTCGAGTGCATGAACGTGCTCGGCACCCACAGAGAGCCCCGGCGTGGTGGCTGCGTCGACGAGATGGCAAGAGACGTCCCGGCCATCGCAAAGCTGTATTGCAATTCCAGTCGAAGCGACGTGCCCACCGAGCAGTGCGACATTCTGGCGCGTGTGCAAGTGGGCGTGGAACGAAAGCAGATCGAGCAGCTCATCGTTCGCGCGGATGCGCTCGTGCCTGGTTCCCGAGATGCCATCGCACTCTACAAGCGAGGGGCCGACCGCTACCGTGCGCTGTGGCAGGACCAGTGCGAGGGCCCGCTCTCCAAAGGCGAACGCCCCAAGCGGTGCGAACGCGCTGAAGAGATCCTCTCCAACATGGCGCGCGCTTATCAAGCCGCACATCTCCTGGGCAAGGCGATGCTCGCCCGCGAGATGCTCATGGATCCGAAATACGGGCTCGACGAGACGTCTCTCGGCAAGCGAGCCATCTGGGAGCTCGCTGGAAATTACCAGGCAATCGCCGTCTACGACCGCGCCGCGGAGCTCTACGAGCGCTACGTAGAAAAGACGTGCAAGGCCGGCAAATGCGGGGAGGGAGCGGACACGGCCCTATTCGACTCGGCGGTTCTGCGTCTCGGTCTCGGACAGCCGGACCGGGCCATCGAGAGCGCCACGCGGTTCGAGCGCTGGTTCGGCAAGAACCAGGCGGACAAGGTCGCCGAGCTCCGACTCTCCGTCGCCAAACACTACGCCGAACGCGGCGAATGGTCCGAGGTCGTGAAAAAGCTTCGGGGCGCGCTACCGGGGATCGACAAGAACGCGAGCCTCGACGTGAGGATCCAAGTCCATGCCGTCATGGGGCGCGCGGGAGCGCGCACTCGTCAAAAGACGCTCGCTCGTTCCGAGTATCGAGCGGTGCTCGCGCTGTTCTCCGATCCAAGTCGGGCCAGCGAGAGCATCACGAGCAGCGAGAAGGACTCCGTGCTCGCTGACCGCCGAGTGGGGCGTGCTTTGGAGTCAGTGGGCGAAGCGATCTACTTCTTTGCCGACGAAAAGAAAGCGAGAGTCGATGCAGTCCGCTTCCCGGTCTACAAGGGCCCGGCAACGAAGCAGCGCGTCCTCGAACACATCCACACGAAGGTCGCGGAGTGGATACGGCAGAAGCGCCCACTCATCGAGGACGCAACGGCTGAGTTCGAGAAGATCGTGAAACTTCGACCCGCGGTCCCGCCCAGCTGGGCGATTTCAGCCGGCGCCGCCGTGGGTGAAATGTGGGGAACCTTCGTGAAGGAGTTTCGCGCGGCCCCGATCCCGGATTCGATCCGGAACGATCCCGAGCTTCGCGCGGCGTACTACGAGGCCATCGATCGCGCCTCGGAGCCCCAGAAGAAGCTCGCCAAACGAGCGTACGAGACGTGTCTCGGCTACTCGGTGACCTACCAGTACGGCAGTGCGGAGAGTCGGAGCTGCGAAGAGTGGCTCGCCGAGACTTACAAGGCCGAGTACCACCTGATCGACGAATTCCGCGGGACACCCACACGCAAGAATGACGCCCTGGGGGAGGCGGCGCGGCCGGTTCGGCTCGTGTCGGGGAATGCTTCGCCCCCGTAGCCCGAGCGGGTAAGCTTCGAGCGCGTGAACTGGGAAGACGTCGAGCGAGCGCTCGGAGCGGCGGATGCTGAAGAGCGGAGGCGCGGCGCAACCCGCCTCGGGGACGGTCGCGGCGAAGTTCCCGGCGAGCTCCTGCTGCGAGCACTGGGCGACGAGGACTGGCGCGTACGCAAGGAAGCGGCGCTCGCGGCCATTCACCTCGCACCCGCGCCCGAAGTGTTGCGCGCGCTCCTGACGGCCCTCGAGCCCGGCGAAAATGTCGGCTTGCGAAACGCAGCTGTGGAAGCGCTGGCGGGTTTCGGTGTCCATGCGATCGCGCCTTTGGCCGCGGCACTCGTTCGACTCGACGCCGATGGCCGGAAGTTGGTCGTGGACACCCTGGCGCGCAGCGGTCGGCCGGAAGGACTTCCGGTCTTGCGTGGTCTGCTGCAGGACCCCGATCCGAACGTGCGGGGTGCGGCGATCGAAGCCGTCGCGATCATCGGAGCGAGCTGCGCCGACGACGCGGTGCCCCTGTTGGAGAACCAGCTCGAGACAGGGGACCGGTTCGAGCGCTTGGCGGCGCTCGCCGGGCTGAACAGAGATCGGTGCCCTCATCGCGTGGCCGACCCTCGAGCCTTTGTTCGAGGATCCGGTGCTCGTGGGTCCGGCGGTCGTGGCAGCAGGTCGGAGTGCCGATCCGGATGCAGTCCCGGCGCTGGTGCGAGAGCTCGCCAGTGCGAAGGGAAGATCGTCCGACGACGCCCTGGCGGCACTCATGATGCTTGCGCGAGCCGACCTGGCGACACGGGCGCGAGTCCGCCATGCGCTTCGGGGCGTGCCCGATCTCCACGAAGGGCTCTTGTCGATTGCCACTTCCGACGAAGAGAGCGCGGAGCGCCGTCGACTGGCGGTGGGAGCGGCGGGTCTTTTGGGCACGGACGCCGCCGCGAGGGTGGCCGTCCGCTCCCTCGCGGATGACGCAGTGGCCGCCGAAGCCGAGGCAGCGCTCGAAGAAATCGGGGCCCTCGCCATTCCCGCCCTCGTGGCTGGCGCCTCCGACGAAGCCCAGCGCGCGGTCTGCATCTCGCTTCTTTCCGCGTACGTGATTCAAGACGAGTCAGCTCGGCGCACCGTCCGCAGCGCCCTCGACGACGACTCGTCGGACGTCGTGGCTGCCGCCCTCGATGCATTGGGCGAAGCAGGGGATGCGGACGCGCTTCGACCCGCAGCCCGCTGGCTCCGGCCCGAGGCCCCCCCGCGCGCGCGCGGCGCCGCACATCGAGCGATCTCAGCGCTCGCCGTTCGTCATCCGGACGAAGCCCGGGCGTTTGCGGCCGCGATATTTCCCGATTCACCCGAGTCGGAAGCTGCGGCGCTCGTAATGGAAGCGCTCGGACCTCCGGTGCGAGGTGGGGTGGACGAGGACGTCGCGTTTCTCTCGTCGCTCCTTTCCAGCGCAACGCCGAGTGCGCGGAGCGCGGCGCTTTCGGCTCTTGCGGTCGTGGGCGGAGAGCTCGCTCTGGATCCGGTGGTGTTTGCGCTGAGTGATGAAGAGCCCGACGTGCGTCTCGCTGCAGTGCGGGCGCTCGGTCGCATGCGCGATGAAAGCGGCGCGATTGCGGGATTCGATCGTCTCGTCGAGCTGTCACGGCGGCGGGACGATCCGAGTCTGGCAGCAGTCGCGGCGCGCGCCCTCGGCGATGGGGGTGAGCCGCGCGCGCTCGCGCCCCTCGGTGCGCTGATCAAACGCGAGCCCATTGTTGCGGTGGCCGCGCTCGAGGCTCTCGCCCACATCGTCGACCCCGCGCGGACCGAGCTCTACGTCGAAGCGCTCTCGCATCCGGATGTCGAAGTCGTCAAAGTCGCGCTCTCCGCTCTCAGCATCGAGCCCCAGGCGCGCAGCGTGGCGCATCTCGGTGCATGCCTCGATCACGCTGTCTGGGACGTCCGGCGTCTGGCGGCCGAGCTCCTGGGTCGAGTGGGAGGAGAAGCCGCCCTGGGACTACTCCGAGGCCGACTGGCCGTGGAAGACGAGCCGCTGGTGAAGGACGCGGTCGCGCGGGCGATAGCGGCATCGGAGGCTGCGTCCGGAAGGCGTTGGACCGCCCCGCCGCCGAGCGTCGGAGGTCGGCGCGCTCGATGAGTGCGCGAACAAGGCTGACGCCGGACGAGTTCCGGCTCTTGCGCGATCTGGTGAACGCGCATGCAGGGCTCCAGTTCGACGATGAGTCGCTCTACGCTTTCGAGCGCCGGCTGAGTGAGCGAGTCGCCGTTCTCGGGCTCGAGAGCTTCCACGATTATTACCAGTTTTTGCGCTTCGCCAGCGGAGGACCTGCGGAGCTCGACGAAGTCGTGGACCTTCTGACGACGAAAGAAACTTACTTCTTTCGTCAAGAGTATCAATTACGTGCGCTTTCCGATGAGCTCTTGCCACTACTTCACGAGCAGCAACTCCGGCATCGCCGCGTCAGCTTTTGGAGCGCAGGCTGCGCGACCGGCGAGGAGGCTTACACGCTCGCGATCTGCGTTCTCGAATCGCGCCTGTTCGACGGCTGGGACGTTCGCATCATCGGCAGCGACATTTCCAAGAAGAGCGTCGCGTTCGCCCGACGTGGCGTCTACCGTCCGAATTCCTTCCGGACCACGCCCAATGACATCAAGCGCACTTACTTCGAGGAGCGCTCCGACGGCACGTACGTCACCGAACAAGTCAAGCGGCTTTGCCACTTCGGACAGCTCAACCTGCTGGACTTCAGTCGCGCCAGCATCGTCGGCAGAGTGCACGTCGTGATGTGCCGCAACGTGCTCATCTACTTCGATTTGAAGTCACGCCGGAATGTGATCGAGAATCTCTACGAACGCCTCCTTCCAGGCGGATATCTGCTCCTCGGCCACTCGGAATCGTTGTGGAACGTCTCGACTGCGTTCGAGCTCTGCCACCTGAAGGAAGATCTGGTGTACAGAAAGCCTCTTGCCGCGGCGCGGCTGGAAAAGCCCGGGTTCTGATGGAGAGTCCGATCATCAAGCTGCCCCCGCTCAACGTCCTGGTCGTGGACGATTCGGCGTTCAACCGTCGCAGCATTGCGGAGATCTTGACGGGCCCCGAGATCAACATCGTGGGCAAGGCTGCCGACGGTGAGGAAGCGCTCCGACTGACGACGGCACTGCATCCCGACGTGATCACGCTCGATCTCGAGATGCCGAAGATGGACGGCTTCACGTTTCTCCGCATCTTGATGTCCAAGATGCCGACTCCGGTGATCGTCGTCTCGAGCTACAGCCAGAAGGAGAACGTGTTTCGAGCCCTCGAGCTCGGAGCGATTGACTTCGTGGCCAAGCCGGATCGGGTGGGAGACGCGGATTTCAGCGCGATCCGACCGGAGCTTCTCAGCAAGGTCCTGCTCGCGCGCATGCTGCGTCGAGGTGTGTTCGTGGGCCGGGTCCCCATGGATTCCGTTCCCGGGTTCGATCTCGCGGCGTCGCGCACAGGTACCTCGGTGCCGCCGCGTTTCATCGTAGCGGTGGCTTCGTCCACCGGCGGTCCGACGGCGCTGATGCAAATCATGTCGCGCATGCCCGCGCTGTATCCCAACGCGTTCGTCATCACTCAGCACATGCCGGACAAGTTCACCCGCACCTTCGCCGATCGCATGGATCGGCGGAGTGAGCTTCACGTGACCGAAGCCCAAGATGGAGAGGAGCTACCGGCCGGCACGGCGCTCGTATGTCCTGGCGGGCGTTGCATGTCCCTCGATCCCGCGATGGGTGCTGGCGTTCCTCAGGTTCGGGTGAAGTTGCCAGTGGCCGAGGATCGCTACGTCCCGAGTGCCGATCGCCTGTTTGCGAGCGTGGCGCGGGTCGCCGGTCCTCGCGCGGTGGGCGTCATTCTCACCGGAATGGGGGACGATGGGGTGCTCGGCGCGAAGGCCATCGCCGGCTCTGGAGGCATCGTGATCGCCGAGAGCGATGCGACCGCGATCGTCTATGGTATGCCGGGCGCCGCGGTTCGCGCTGGCGTCGTCAGCCGCTCCCTCGCGCTCCCCGAAATCGGCGAGTACCTCGCAACGCTGCGCTGAGGATCGGGCGCCGAGCGCCCTTGACAGCGCCGGGCTCGGTGCGCATTTTTTCGCCAACTCCGGCACGGTCATTGTCCGTACCAGGAGCTCATCCAGCTGGCCCGCCGCGGTTTTCCGCTTCTGGGCCGGCACCGACTTTCTACGTGAAGGAGCATTGTCATGTTCGGCTACACCCGTGATTTCGACAGCGCGTTCGGGCTGATGAACCAGCTCCGACATCAGATGGATCGAGTGTTCGACGACTTCGGTTCGGAGCCCGCCGAGCCGGAGCAAGCGACGGGGAGCTTTCCTCGCACAAACCTCTTCGACACCGGCGGCGCCTTCGTCCTCGAGGCAGACGTCCCGGGGCTCACCGAGAGCGACTTCAACATCGACCTCACCGAGGACGTTCTCTCCGTCCGCGGCTCTCGCAAGGCCGCAGTGCCCGAGGGCTACTCCGTACACCGCCGCGAGCGCGCGGGGTTCGAGTTTTCCAGGAGCTTCGCGCTGCCGGCCAAGGTCGACGCGGAGAAGACCCACGCCACGCTGAAGAACGGCGTCTTGACCATCACGCTCGAAAAGGCCCCCGAGGTCAAACCGCGACAGATCGCCATTCGTGCGAGCTGAACCAGCTTGGAGATCCCCATGGCACAGAACACACAAATGGAAAACCGTCGGCAAAATGGCAATGGCGTCGAGCGCGTGAGCGACCGCCCGACCGTGGCGCCGCGCGTGGACGTGTACGAAAATGAGAAAGAGATCCTTCTCGTCGCGGATCTCCCGGGCGTCGAGAAAGAGGATCTGAACATTCAGGTGGAGAAGGACACACTCGTACTCGAAGCGCGTCGTGCCGCCGCCGATGAACGGGCGCCACTGTTCTTCGAATATCGGAAGCGCGACTACCGCCGCGTCTTCTTGCTTCCGCCGGGTCTCGATTACGAAAAGATCGATGCCCGACTCGCGGCTGGCGTGCTGTCACTCTCGCTGCCGAAGCAGGAATCGCTCCGGCCCCGAAGGATCGCAGTCCGGGCGAACTGAGCGAGGTCGGCACGGTGCGTGCGGCGAGGACTCTGTCCGCGTCGCACGCGATTTTTTGTGCGGCTAGCTGAAATTCAGATCGTTTGGGCCCATGGTGCGTCGGAATGAACGGGTACCCTCGCGGGTTTGGAGACTAGCAGCATGACAAACAGACACTGCTCCTGACGGTCTTGGGCTCGTCGCTGTTGGTCTCCGCTTGTGCCCGCGCTCCGAGCGCCACGGCTCAGCCTACCGGGGCCCCGCCCCAGGCGAGCTCTTCGGCAGCCGCGCCATACACGGTGCTCCCGAGCCCGGCACTGGCTCGGGTCGGCCCGAACGGGTCGGCGGCGAACATCGCGGACGTAGTCGAGAAGGTGTTGCCGTCCGTGGTCAGCGTCTGGTCCACGAAGGCGGTTCGCGTTCCTCTCGATCCCTTCGGGTTTCGCTCGGGGAGCGTCCCACGCTCCGGTCTCGGCTCTGGCGTCGTGATCGCGCCCGGTACGGTGCTCACCAACTTTCACGTCGTGAGCGACGCGGATGTCCTGAAAATCACGACCGGCGACAAGCACGAGCTCGAGGCCGAAGTCGTGGGCAAAGACCCCAAGAGCGACCTGGCAGTGCTCAAAGTGAAGGGTGACAGCAGCATGCTCAGGCCCATCGCTCTCGGAAACTCGTCGCGTTTGCGCCTGGGTGACGTGGTGCTCGCCATTGGAAACCCGTTCGGCGTGGGTCAGACCGTGACCATGGGGATTGTTTCGGCCAAAGGCCGGGCGAACATGGGCATCGTCGACTACGAGGACTTCATCCAGACCGATGCCGCGATCAATCCCGGCAACTCCGGCGGAGCTCTGGTGGACATGGAGGGCAATCTGGTCGGCATCAACACCGCCATTCTCTCTCGTACCGGGGGCAACGTGGGCATTGGATTCGCAATCCCCACCAACATGGTGCGGCCCATCGTCGACAGTCTGATGAAGGACGGCCGCGTCGTGCGCGGCTGGCTCGGCGTTTCGATTCAGGATGTCGATCAGAGATCTGGCGAGCGCGCTCAAGCTTCCGAGCGTGGCCGGCGTCGTGGTGTCGGATGTCCAGAACGACGGTCCGGCGGCCAAAGCGGGTCTACATCGCCAGGACGTGATTCTCAGCGTCGATGGCAAGGCCGTGGAGAGCACGGGCCAGTTCCGGAACTCGATTGCTGCGTACGGTGCCGGTAAGAGCGTGAAGCTCGGTCTCTTGCGAGAAGGCAAGAAGCTCGACAAGAGCGTGGCGCTCGTGGAGCTGCCATCGGATCTGCGGCGCGTCGCGTGGAGCGACGACGCGGGCACCTCGTCCCTCGATGGTCTGACGGCGGAGTCGCTGAACGGCAACCTTCGGGGACGCTTCGATATCGGCGATGAAGTGAAAGCCGGCGTCGTGGTCATCGACGTCAAGCGGGGAAGCCCGGCCGCTCGAAGTGGTCTCCGTCAGGGAGATGTCGTGCTCGAGGTCAACCGCGAGGGCGTCGGTAGCGTCGCCCGCTTCAAGCAGCTCTTGCAGAAGTCCCATGGGCGCACTCTCCTTCTGGTCTATCGCGAGGGAAGTACCGTGTTCGTGGTCCTCCGGCGCTGAAAGACCGAAAAGCCCCCGACAAGCTGGCGGCCCCGATTGGCTTCCTCCCGCCGGGAGGGGTCGCGCTAGGATGGGGTCGCCATGTCGTCGCGTCAGGCCGCGCCGTCCAAACCGGACACGGCAAAAGCTCCGCCGAGAGCGCTCTCCCAGGAACCCGCGATTGAGCCGGCTCCCGCGAGCGCGCCGACTCCCGAAGCGGAGCCGAACGCAAAAGCGCTCACGGCAACGCCGGGATCCCAGCTTCCCCACGTCTGCCCGGCCTGCGGCGGCCGCTACCCGGGCGACTTCAAGGTCTGCCCCCGCGATGCAACGCCCCTCGAGGATGCGCCAGCGGACGAGGATCCGCTGATCGGGTCGACCATCGCGGAGTCGTACGAGATCGTGCGGGTGCTCGGCGAAGGAGCGATGGGCCGGGTGTACGAAGCCCGACATACGCGTCTGGCGAACAAGCGTTACGCCGTCAAGATGCTGCACAGCGATCTCGCGAGGGAGCCTGCGGTCGTTGCGCGTTTCCAGCGCGAGGCGGAGGCCGTCAGCGCACTCGAGCATCCGAACATCGTGAGCGTGTTCGACGTGAGCGCGACTGCTGACGGTCGTCCATTCATCGTGCAGGAGCTCCTGGGCGGGATCGAGCTGGGCGAGCACGTGGATCGCGTGGGAAGGATGCCTCCGGGCCAGGCGGTCAACATCGTGCGACAGATCACCCGCGCTCTCGGAGCTGCCCACGAGCGCGGCATCATCCACCGTGACGTGAAGCCGGAGAACGTGATCTTGCTCGGCGATCCCGCGGCTCCGGTGGTCAAGGTGCTCGACTTCGGGATTTCCAAGGTTGCCGAAGAGGGCTCGGCGCTGACCAAGACCGGCATGGTCATCGGAACCCCCGCGTACATGGCTCCCGAGCAAGCTCGCGGCGACAAGGTCGATGCGCGCGCCGACATCTACGCGACCGGTGCGATCCTCTACCGTCTACTGACGGGCAGAAAGCCCTATGAAGGGCTCGATCCCATCGCGACGCTGTCGGCCGTGCTGAGTGAGGATCCGCCGCGCCCGCGGTCGGTTGCCGCCGGCGTTCCCGAAGCGCTGGAGGTCGTCGTGCAGCGCGCGATGGCACGCGAGCCAGCGGAACGTCTGGCCAGCATGGCGGAGCTCGACGCGGAGCTCGCTCCCTTCGATGCGCGCCCATCCCTGGCTCCCGGGCCGTCGCCGAGCCCCCGCGCGGTCGATCCGGCCTCCAAGACCTTGCTGGCATCGGGCGGTCCTCGCGCTGCCGCTGCGGCGGAGGCGGCCCGTGTTGCTCGCCGTGCGCGTCCGACACTTGTCGCCGTCACCTTGGTCGGCCTCTTGGCTCTGCTCGGTCTACTCCTCGATGGCGTGATGTCTGCGATCCGTCTCGTCGTCGATGACGCGGCACCTACCGTTGCCGAGATCGCTCTGGCGGGCATCGTGTCCCTCGGCCTGTTGATGGCGCCGGCCATCCTCTGGATCCGATGGGTGGTGCGCTCGGCGTGGACGAGCACTCCGCGCGCCATGGAGCTGGCGGCCCGCGCGCGCGGCACGCTGGTCGCTGGCGCGGGAACCTACGCTGGGGCGACGCTTCTGGTTCGCCTCTTCGAGAGCATTGGGCGTCGCGCGCCGGCCGGAATTGCGTGGCCGGGATGGGCGCTCCTCATCACGGTCGTCTCGTGCACGGCTGCGCTCGTAGCGTGGTTCGGTCCGCGGATGCTTCGTCGCGGTAGCTGATTCGCTGTCGCCAGCGTGTCTATCTCAGCGGATCATGTCCTGTGGCCTGACCCAGCGATCGAAGTCCTCCGCGCTGACGAGTCCGAGCGCCAGCGCCGCTTCGCGCAGGGTCGTGCCGTTCGAATGGGCATGCTTGGCGATCTTGCCAGCGTTGTCGTAGCCGATGTGGGGTGTCAGGGCGGTGACGAGCATCAGGCTTTGCTCGAGATGCGCTCGAATGCGTTCGCGGTTGGGCTCGATGCCGACGGCACAGTGCACGCGGAAGCTCCGGCAGGCGTCGGCGAGCAAGCGGGCGCTCTGCAAGAACGCGTGAATCAGGAGCGGCTTTTGCACGTTGAGTTGGAAGCTCCCACTGGCCCCAGCAGTGCTCACCACCACGTCGTTTCCAATCACCTGAGTGCAGCACATGAGCAGAGCTTCGGCTTGTGTGGGGTTCACTTTCCCCGGCATGATCGAGCTTCCAGGCTCGTTCTCCGGGATGAGGATCTCGCCGATGCCCGCTCGTGGTCCGCTCGCGAGCAGGCGCACGTCGTTTCCGATCTTGGTCAGGGATACGGCGAGCGTCTTCATCGCGCCGTGTCCGAAGACCAACGCGTCGTGAGCAGCAATGGCCTCGAACTTGTTGGAAGCACTCAGGAATTGGATCCCTCGCTCCTGGGTGAGGAAAACGGCGACCCCCTCTGCGAGCTCGGGATGCGCGTTCAATCCGGTCCCCACGGCGGTAGCACCGAGCGCGAGCTCGCGGAGGTGAGGGAGCGCGCTTTCGAGATGTGCCATCCCGTGATCGAGCTGGGCTACCCATGCGCTGATCTCCTGGCCAAGAGAGAGAGGGACTGCGTCCATCAAATGCGTGCGGCCGATCTTAACAACGTCCGCAAAGGCTCTCGCCCGCTCGTCGAGCGAATCGCGAAGCTCCCGCACGCTCGGGAGTAGGTCTCGCTCCACGGCGGTGGATGCGGCAATCGACATTGCCGTCGGAAACACGTCGTTCGAGGACTGCCCGAGGTTCACGTGATCGTTGGGGTGAACGCTCCGGCCTGCACCCCGGGTTCCGCCGAGGAGCTCACTGGCGCGGTTCGCCAGCACCTCGTTCACGTTCATGTTGGTTTGGGTTCCGCTCCCGGTCTGCCAAACGGACAGCGGAAACTCGTCATCGTGCCGGCCGGCCAGCACCTCGTCGGCCGCCAGCGCAATCGCGTCGCCGAGCGCCGGGTCCAGTGTGCCGAGGTCGACGTTGACCCGTGCCGCCGCTTTCTTCACCAGGGCGAGGGCGTGGATCAGCGACAGTGGCATCTTCTCCGTCGAAATGCGGAAGTTCTCGAAGCTTCTCTGGGTTTGAGCTCCCCAGAGGCGGTCGGCGGGGACCTCGACGGCGCCCATCGAGTCCTGTTCAGTGCGGGTGGCCATGAGGGGCTCTTCACACCTCCCCAGAACAAATCAAGGTTTTCGCGACTTTCCCCCAAGATTTGACCGGCCCCCCACCCATCAGTCACGCTGCCCGTCCATGCTCGGCCTCCGTGTGCTCGGCCTCGCTCTCGGCCTCAGCATCGCCGCTCCCGCAGGCGCCGACTCGAAGTCGAAGTCGCCGCCCACGCCCGTGGCGAAGAAAACCACGCCCAAGCCGAAGCTCGGCCCGGGCCGGGGCAACGGCGAGCGTCACGTCGCTCGGTCCGAATCCAAGAGCTCGAAGAAGAGCGACACCAAAAAGACGGTCGCTGCAAAGGCCAGCAAGCCGAACTCTGCGGTACGAAACAAGATCGCGGGCGAGTCAGACAAAGAGAGTGGAGACGATCCCGAGCTCAAAGCACTCCACGACGCGGAGAGCGTGCTGTTTCCCAAGCCCCTTCCCGGCTCCACACCGGGTTTCAGCTGGGACGTGCCGAAACCGTCGACCACCGGTAAAGCCGAAGTCGTCGCTTCCGGGCTCCCGCCGGCGGTGGTGAGCGATCCGGGTTTGGATGACACCGGCGAAGTTGCGACCGATGCCGAGTGGATCCGCTCCTTGACGCTGCCGGACCTTCCGGTGCGACTCGAGTCGCGAGTCGTCCGCTACTTGAAGTTCTACCGAGACAACTCCCAAGGCCGCGCAATCGCGCGAGCTTGGGCCAAGAAGAGCGGACGTTACGTCTCCTCGCTCAAGGGGGAGCTTCAGAAGGCGGGTCTGCCCACGGATCTCGTGTGGCTGAGCCTGATCGAGAGCGGGCACAACCCGACCATCGTGTCCCGCGCTGGTGCCGCCGGTCTGTGGCAGTTCATGCCGGAGTCCGGGCGCGTGTACGGGCTTTCCGTGGACCGCTGGGTCGACGAACGCCTCGATCCGAAGCGCAGTACGGAGGCCGCGGTCCTCTACTTGTCCGATCTGCATCGCCGCTTCGGGACTTGGGAGCTCGCCATGGCCGCCTACAACATGGGCTACGGCGGACTCTCGAAGGCCATCCGCAAGTTCAACACGAACGATTACTGGGAGCTCTGTCGCTACGAGGCGGGCATCCCCTGGGAAACCACGCTCTACGTTCCGAAGATCTTCGCGATCGCCGTCGTGATGACGAACAAGAAGGCGTTCGGCCTCGATGACGTGAACCCCGATCCGCCGGAGAGCTTCGACGCAGTGATCGCGAGCGCCGGCACTCCCTTGGAGAAGATCGCGCAGGCTGCCGAAGTTCCCGTATCCGCAATCGAGTCACTCAATCCCCAGCTCCTTCTCGGCCGCATTCCCCCCCGCAAGCCCGGCAAGGGTCCCGGCAGCTACCGGGTGCGCGTGCCCAAAGGAGTCGCTTCCGCCGCGACCGATCGACTGGCGAAGAGCGATCTGGACGTGGATCTCGAGCCCTACGTCGTCCGCACGGGTGACTCGGTCTCCACGATTGCCAATTCTCGAGGCAGTCCAGAAGGCTCGATCAAGGTCACCAACCGCATTCGCGATCGGGAATCGCTCGATCCAGGTACCGTGCTCCTGGTTCCCAAGCGTACTCGAGCGCGAGTGCCCGAGGCCGCTCTGGACACCGTCGTCGTGGTTTCCCCCGAGGGCCCGAGTTCCCCGATCGCGATCGCGTGTTTTATCGTGTACGCGGCGGGGACACGCTGGCCCGCATCGCGACCGCGTTTGGTGTCACACGAACCGAGCTCCTTTCGTGGAATGCCCTCGATCCCAATGCCCGCCTTCAGGCCGGGATGGTGCTTCAGGTCTGGTCGAAGCCCGGCGACGATCTGTCCAAAGTCAGCGTGCTCCGAGAATCCCAGGCGCAAGTCCTGGTGGCGGGCACTCCGGAGTTCTTCGATCACTTCGAGGGAAAAAACGGCAGGAAACGCGTGGTGGTGGAAGCGCGCGCCGGGGACAGTCTCGCGAGCCTCGGCCGTCGCTACGGCATGAGCATTGGTTGGATGGAGCGCATCAATCGGCGCTCGCGGAAGAAGGCGCTGGAGACCGGCGAAAAGCTCGTCGTGTACGTGGCAGAGAACGCCCCGGTCGTTGGTGTGAGCTCGCCCACCGAACCCGAGCCCTTGCCCGACCTCGAGGGCGACACCACGATCCCTGCAAGCGACTCGGCTGACCCGTCGACCGATAGCCCCACCGAAGGAGCCGCCGCGAGTGGTTCCTCGGCCGCGCGCGCCGGCAGCTGAGCCGAGCGCGCCACGTCAGGCGAAATCAGGCGGAGTCATTTGCGGCAGTTGCGTCCGTCCCGCATGACGTGTCGCGATG
The DNA here is from genome assembly GCA_963781505.1 of uncultured delta proteobacterium. Classification (GTDB taxonomy): domain Bacteria; phylum Myxococcota_A; class Polyangia; order Polyangiales; family Polyangiaceae; genus JADJKB01. The sequence goes on from CAWAHB010000008.1 coordinate 31,448, forward strand.
GCGCGCTATCGACTCGGCTGGTTCGCACTCTGTCCATCGCTAATCTTCGGGGGCGGTTGCGCAGTGAGCGTCGACGACATTCATGGTGCGACGACCGCCGAGTCCGGGGGCGGTAACTCCTTCGGCGGCGCGAGCGCGGGGGGTGCATCCAGCGGAGGAACCCGCGCCAGTGGGGGAGGGAGCGGAGGCACGATCGAAGGGGGAGGCGGCACGAGCGCGGGCGGCACGAGCGCGGGTGGTACCAGCGCGGGCGGTACCAACGCGGGTGGTGCGGGCGGCTCGATCGATGCCGGCACGGAGGCGGGTCAGGACTCGGGGAGCCCCGATGCGGGCTCGATCATCGCCGTCGTGTGCGGGCCTTGTCCGGCCGGGTACACGTTGATGAACGGTCTCATCGAGGCGCCGAAGAACGACATCTGCCAACCTGGCGCCCAGTGTGGAGCGTCGTACCAGAACATGTGCGTCAAAACCGGCAAGCAAGCGTTGTTCGGTTGTGACCCGCCCTGCCAGCTTCCGTGGGTCCACGTGGTCGACGTGCCCAACTGCGACGGCTACTGCGCTTCAGGGCAGTACAAGGTCTGTGTGATCCCGTGACTCGTCAGCGCGGCTGATAGGCCACGCATGTCGAAGCGTCGGCGCCCACGATGCGAACCGGTGCTTGGGGATTGACGAGAGTGAGCCCGGAGCCGCCCCCGTCGTCGCTGGAATCGAAATCCAGTCGATGCACCCAGCTCTTTCGATTGAGTGCGGAGGGCAGGCACTCGGCGCTACAGGTGGCGACGCAGCTCTGCATCTCAGCGGACATCAATCCGCCGCAATCGTCGGTGATGTCGAACTGTCCGAGCGCACAGGCGAACGCTTCCGCGCACACGCTGTCCGCCTGGCAGGCCGCGAGGGTCGAGGCGCAATTTTGCTCGAGGCATGGTGTGCATTCTGCAGGCGTGGCTTCGGTGAAGAAGTAGATGTCACCGCCGAAAAATGCGAACGCAGACGCCGTCGTTTTTTCCAGCCCGGTGAGCGGCGTGGTCGACAGCGCGGTGCCGGTCGACTTGTCGTACTCGACGAGCTTCGCCGGTGAGTCACCCGCGAAGGCGAACAGGCGTCCATCGCCCGTCCCCGCGAGCTCTCCGCCGTCGTAGTCGATGCTGGCAATCTTCGAGAGCGTCAGCGTCGAGGGATCGAGCACTCCCAGCAAGCCGAGCCCTGGGCCTTCCTTGAAGTATCCATTGCCGGAGTAGCTCAGCGCAAAGATGCGCTCGCAGCGATCCGCGGCGCTGGCGGTGCTAAACGACATGCCGAACAACCCGAACCCGGCTTGGTTGGGGGAGTAGCCTGGGTCCTCGCAACCGGCCGGAGCGTTCACGTCCACCGTGATCAAGTCGTTGCTGGGTGACAGGATGATCCACGCCTTACCTCGAGCGTCGACCGCGAGGGAAAACGGTTTCTCTTGCCCGAGGCAGTCGAGGGTCGTGATCGATTGAAACTGATTGGCGATCGGGTCGTAACTCAAGAGCTCGGCCTTGTCGGAGAGCACGACGATCGATTGATTGTGCAGGCCCGGCGAACACGCGCAGGACGCACCACTGTCCTCCGCCCCGTCGAGGGCGATGGAGCTGTCGTTGCCCGCGTCTGCGCCCGCATCTTGGCCCGGGGTGGAGCCGGTCGGGCCCGCGTCCGTCGTTCCCGCACACGCTGCCGCGATGACCCCAACGATCGCGAGCCGAGCTGAGACCGCCACCTGCAAAGCGTAGCAGAACTACTTCACCTCAACGAGTCGCGATGCCGGAGCGGGCAGAGGTCAGGGTGCGAGCTCGAACACACCGCGATCCCAGACGCCGTCCGCACCGCGCTTCTTCCCATCGGGATCGACTTCGAACGGCGCGGGAAGCGTCGTTCCTGGATCCGTCGCGGCGCTGAGGGAAAAGTCGGCACTCACCGGATCGCCGTCACCTGCGACATACGGGCTGCCAGAGGCGATTTGCGCGTTGCTTTCCCCTTGCGCTCCTTCGTCGTTCTTGTCGCAGACGGGCGAGCAGCCTTCGACACGGCGATTCTCGGCGAAGTAATTGTAGTCGTGAGTGACCCCCGCGAACGAAAACGTATTCGCGATGTTGTCGTACCAGATGTTGTTGGAAACGACGTTGTTCGAGCCGATGGGGATCGAGATGACGCCAACGGAGCTGCCAGGCATGTGGACGATGGCGTTGTTGATGAACTGGAGGTCGTCCATCGACTGATGGTTCGAGGTCCCCGGCTCGTCGTAGTAGATGAGGGTGGTCACGCTGCGCGAGAACGTGTTGCCGTAAATCTGCCAGCCCTTGGACGCGCCCTGGTTCACCCCGGCGATGACCGCCGTGCCGCCGATCTCGTCCCACAAGTTGTACCGGATCGTGAGGTTGTCGTTCTGGCCGATGGATGAGATCCCCTCCGCGTGCCAGTCCGGGCAAAAAGCGTCCACCGATCCGGTGCTGCGTACGTCCGCGAGGTAGCTGTACTCAATCACAACGTCGCTCCAGTCAGCGATGTGAAACGTGGGTCCGAACGTCGTGTGGATCGAGTCGTAAGAAAATGTGAGGGAGCTCGCGCCGTAGGTCCCCTTGACCCCGTTCATCGGGTAGTCGTTGTTGTTTGCGTGGGCGTGGACGTGCTTGACCGTGATGTTCGACGCTCCTGCCGCGAAGCCAATGAGCGATCCATTGTCCCCACAGGCCGATCCCGAACGCTCGATTTCGATACCGTGACCGCTGTTCCAGGCGCCTTTCCCTCCACCCTGGGCTCCATCCAGCACGTAATACGAGCCATCGAAGCTCACGCCGGAAAACAGCGCGACTCCGTCGCCGTAGTCCGGCTGCCAACCGACATCGGTGCCGTGGCTCGCGACCGTGGCTTTGCGGATGTGGATGACATCCGTTCCGCTCGCTGGGTCGCTGAAGGAATGGTCGCCGTAGCTCCCGTCCGCCAGGAGGTAGACCTTGCCGCGGGTGAGCGCGGCGGGGATGCTGGTCAGCGCATCGTTCCAATCGACGCCGCTGTTGGCTCCGGTAGCGTCGGGCCGCACGTACACGCACTGATCCGTACACAGGATGGGAGGTTCGGTGGGACCAGCATCGCTACCACCCGCGCCGCCGCCGCTGCCACCCGCGCCGCCGCTGCCTCCCCCTCCGCCCAGTCCCGCATCAGAGCCCGCAGAGCCACCGCTGCCGTTTGCGCCATCGTCGCTTCCGCAGCCGAGGATCCCCAGCGTGGAAAGCGCGAACAAGAGCCACCAGTGTTTCACGACACCTCCGATCCAAACATATATCACGGGCGCGCGCTGGTGGGCGCCGGGGCCTGCGGGTAGACTGCCTGCTTCACGGCTCTGATGAAGCGGGCACTCTCGACGACACTCTTGCTCGTGTGTTTCTCGATCGCGACCGAGTCGCGAGCCGAGAGCGTTCCACGTCCGCCCGTCGTTCGCTTCGTGCATCTGACTCTGCCGTTTTTCGGCTACACGGTGATCGACAGTCGGGCGACGGCGTCCACTGCGATCGGGGTTTCGACGGGAGTCCTGGTTTCCCGCACCTGGCTCGTGGATGCGGGGGTATTCGGTTCCGGGAGCGATGACGGAGCTTTGCTCAGCGCTCAGGCGCGCTTTGGGGTGACACCCACGCTCGTCGACTCGGCCGACATCGAAGGGGGCTGGACGCTCAACTTGGGACCCTGGGTTGGCTATCGCTACGATTCGCGGACGGACTCGGACGAGGGCGGATACAACAAGCGCAAAGAGACCCTTCACTCGGTGACGGAAGGCGTCGGCATCGACGTGGTGCGCTGGTGGCCGAGCGAGGTAGGGCTCAGCTTGTCGCTGAACGTCGGTCTGGTTTTGCCGCTTTCGCGCAGCGAGGACCAAGCGTGGTCGGCGAAGGTGCCGGACAGCCACGATTTCCATCACGGCCTCGACGTTCGAGGCGGGATCGGCGTGGCGTTTTGACTCGACCTGCGTCGGTTGCTGGAGCTCGGGCTTCGGAGTAATCGGAGGGAATGAGTCTCACATTCAGCGGCCCAGGCGGATCGGCCGAGCGAAGGTGGATCGTGTACGCACTGCTCCGGGACAACGTGCAGCATCACCTCGAAGGTGGAGAGTCCAGCGGGAAGTTTCCCCAGCTCGACAAGATCTCCGACGCATTGGGAGCCAAGAGCGCGCGAGTTTCCGCCAAGGGCCTCGCCGAGGAGCTTTCCCGGGCGCGGCAGATCGTGGAGCGGCCGATCGAGGATCTCGCACTCAGCTCTCGCACCGTCGCGGTGGTTTCCCATTTCTGGCCGCCGCCCACCGACAAGAAGACCCGGCTCGCCAGCGAGCACCAAGTGACCATCCCCTTCGTGATGGGCGCAGAGACGCTGGGCGACGTGTTCGGAAGCTTCATCGACGAGCTCATCGTGGTGGCCACGGGTGGCAAAGACGACGCAGAGGTGGAAGTCATCGACGGATGAGCGTCATGGCCGAGATCCAGACGAAGAATTTGGTCGGCGGCAACTGGTGTTCGGCCCCAGACGGCAAGACATTCGAGGTGCTCGATCCTGCGACGGATCGCCCGGTCGCCCGTGTGCCCGACGGCGGACCAACGCTCGCGGTCCAGGCTCTCGACGCTGCAGCGGACGCGTTCGGTGCGTGGAGCCACCGAGTTGCCAGTGAGCGTTCGAAGCTTCTCGACAAGCTCGCGGCGCTGATGCAACGGGACCGGGAACGACTTGCGGTGCTCCTGACGCGCGAGCAAGGCAAACCCGTCGCGGAAGCCCGAGGAGAGATCGCTTATGCGCAGAGCTTTCTCGAATCTGCAGCTCTGGAAGGGACGCGCGTCGCGGGGGAGATGCTGCCGGCTTCCCATGCGGACAAGCGGATCTGGGTCCTGCGTCAGCCGGTGGGCGTCGCGGCGGCCATCACTCCATGGAATTTCCCGACCGCCATGATCACGCGCAAGCTCGGTCCCGCGTTGGCCGCGGGATGCACGATGGTGGTCAAGCCCGCCGAGCAAACTCCGCTGTCCGCGCTGGCCCTCGCCGAGCTCAGCGTCGAAGCGGGATTTCCTCCGGGCGTGATCAACGTCATCACCGGCGACGCGCCGGCCATCGGAAAGGCATTCGTCGAAAGCGACAAGCTTCGCAAGCTGAGTTTCACGGGATCGACGGAGGTCGGCCGTCTCTTGATGGCGGGCGCCTCGCAGCACCTACTCCGCCTGTCTCTCGAGCTCGGGGGGCATGCGCCATTCATCGTGTTCGAAGACGCCGACCTCGATGCGGCCGTCAGCGGAGCCATCGCGTCGAAGTATCGAAACATGGGTCAGACCTGCGTCTGCGCCAATCGGTTCCTGATCCAAGAGAGTGTGTACGAGGCGTTCGCGAACAAGCTCCAAGCCCGCATCGAAGCGATGAAAATCGGTTCGGGCCTGGAGGAGGGCGTTCAGGTCGGCCCACTCATCGACGATGCGGCGGTCGAAAAGGTCACCCGTCACGTCGAAGACGCTCTCGCTCACGGCGCCAAGCTTCGCACCGGAGGCGGGCTCGCCGATCTCGGCGAGGGATTCACCCGACGCTTCTACCTGCCGACCATCCTCGATGGCTTCACGAGCGAGATGTTGTGTGCGCGGGAAGAGACTTTCGGCCCGGTGAGCCCACTCCGCTCCTTTCGGGACGAACGCCAAGCGATCGATCTCGCCAACGAATCGGAATACGGATTGGCGGCCTACTTTTATACGCGGGACGTTGGCCGGCTCCTGCGCGTGGCCGAAGCCCTCGAATACGGCATCGTCGGCGCGAATGACGGAGCGCCCTCCACCGCCCAGGCGCCGTTCGGCGGCGTCAAGCACAGTGGCTTCGGCCGTGAAGGCGGGCACTTCGCCCTCGGCGAGTACCTCTCGGTGAAGTACGTCTCGGTCGGCGGCGTCTCGTGATTCAGGGCGCCATGCGGAGCACGCCCGGTGCCGAGAGCGCGATGATCGCGCCGTCCGCTGCCACATCCATGGAGTAGGCGTACGTGGAGAGATTGGACTTCGGATCGAGATTGGACGGCGGTGTCACGTCGGACAGAGTCTTGCCGTTGTCGGTCGAACGCAGGATCGTGTTTCCGGCCAGACCATGCAGGTAGAGCGTGGTCGAGCCCGGCCGCGGATCGAAGTGCAAATCCGTCGCCCCCAGGCTCGTTTGCGTCGCTCCTTCGGAAAAGCTCTTGCCGCCGTCGGTGGAAAACCAGAGCTGATCGGCGGAGCGCGCAATCAGAGTTGCTGGACTTCAAACAGCCACCGAGAGCAACAAATAGGGGCACGACCCAAGCGATCTTCGACATCGCGGAGGTTGCTCGCCGCCAGGTTCAGCCGCGTCTCACGCGCTCACTTCGGCTTCTTCTTCGATTTGATTTCCTTCTCGAAGGCTTTCTCGAAATCGGTGTCGTCTTGCTGATCTTCCGGCTCGGGGACGGGATTCTTGGGCTTTGTCGTCGTGGGCGCCGCGCGGGTTTTGGGCTGGGGCGGAGGCGGTTCGCCGATGCTGGGTTTGGTGGGTGGCTCGGCGGGCGAATCGAACTGGTACACGAGGCCGGCGCCGAGCACGTTGGCGCTGGCCTGGTAGGTGCCCGCGTTGATGTAGTGGGGGTCTCTGCTGGGGTTCGCGAGCACGGGATTGAGCTGGGTCAGCCGCTGCTCGTCGCGACCGACGTGGGTGCTGGTTCCGATGACCCGAGCGAGCACCGCGTCGAAGCGCCACTTGCCGATGTAGAGGCTCCCGCCGAACGCGAACGTGACCTTGTCGAGATCGATGGTGGCAGCGGACAGATACTCCTTGGGGATCGCACTCTTTTCGTAAGAGACCCCCGCGCGCAGACCGAGGTCGTAGCTGCCGATGGGAAACTTGACCTCGGTTCCGGCGCGCAGTGAGTACGTGTCCTTGAAGTTTCGCTCGATGCTGAGTGGTGGAAGCACGTATGTCTTGGGAAAGCCCGCGACGTCCTGGAGCGCGATGTCCTTGCTCGAGACCTCGATTTTGTCATGCATGGACCAAGCTTCGTAGGCTCCGCCGGCTTCGAACCGGAGATTGTCCGTGGGACGGAGCTCGACGCCGCCTCGGAACACCCACGGCAACTTGAACTTCACGTGGGCGCTGTTGCCAACGACCTTGGCCTGGTCGAACGCCGCGGCGCTCGGCAGGCGAACGTCCTCGGACGCGGCGGAGCTGATCCAAAACGGCAGATGAAAGGACGCCCCGAGCCGGATGATCTTGTCGGGGATCACGATGGCTCCGAGGATCCCGCTGGGTGCGAAGATGGGGCCCACGCGGATTCGCCCGAAGGAATCGTATTCCGGCTGCTCCGGTGCACAGATGAAGCGATCGGGCACGCAGGCGCTGAAGTAGACGCTGCTCTGGAAGTATCCGGTCAGCATCTCGACGCCGGCGCCGAGCGCCACGGCCGAGCCCGGCTTGTGCCATGCCGCGTACACACCGGGCACCGCGAGCGCCGAGCCGTCCAGCGTGATGAGCGAGTAGCGTTGCGGCGCTGGCTGACCCTGGATGGATTCGGGGAAGCTCGTGATGGCCGCATACGGCGCCGAGAGCCCGAGGGCGAAAGTCAGATCTTTCTGACCGAAGTTATCGGAGTAAACGATCGTCGGGATCGGCAAGACGGGCGTCGTGCCCTTGACGGCCGGGTAGGTGTAGTCCCAGTACTGGCCCGTGCGCTGCCCGGTGTTCGGATCGGTTTGGTAGAAGCGCGCTTCCCGCTGGTAGGTGCTCGAGTACTGGAGCCACGACGCATCGATCAAGAGTGCGTGGCCCGCAAACGCGAGGCCGGCCGGGTTGTACGCCACAGCCCCGCCGTCGTCGGCACCCGCGACGAAGTTGCCGCCGCGCCCCAGCGGCCGCACGCCGCGATCGGAAAAATAGAGCCCGCCCGCCGAGGCAGGGCTCGAGACTCCCGCGACCGCCGCGACGGCGAGCACGGAGACCGTAGCCCGAAGAAGGTTCGTTCGTTTCACTCGAGAGCTCGCCAGGTTCAGTAACGTTATTTGCCGTTCCGGTGGCGCGCGATCTCGTAAAACTGCTCCATCCCCCGAGTCTGTCCTGCCATGAAATCGCGAAGTGTACCGAACACCGCCTGCATGTCGTCGGGAGAGAGCGGCTCCTCCGACGGAGTGTCGGCGTCGATGCGGTTCACTTCCGCGATCGTATCGAGGAAGATCTCCAGCGGCGTGAGGCTCTCCGGGTTTTGCGGGTCGAGGGGGGTGACGAGGTTTTTGAGAATCGAATCGAGCACGTGGTACGGGTCGTAGGAATTCGAGGCGGGATTGCCGTTCGAGTCGGTCTCTCGGGTGAGGGCGTCCATCAGCTCCACCACGCGATCGCCGGTGCCGGAGGCCGGTCTGCTATCGACCTGTGCGTCCTCGGGCGCCGCGGCCACGGCCACCGCGTTGTAGATGGGCGGCATGTTCTCGTCGTCGGACAGGATTTGCATCATGTCGGCCGAGCTCGCGAGCATGCTGACCAGGGCGTCGTTGCCACTGGCTTCCTGGACCAGGTAGCGCAGGTAGCGCTCGAGTGCTCCGCGCGCTTCCGGGTCCTCGTTGATTTGATCGAGGAGCAGCATGGTGGTCGCGAAGGTCGGCTCGCGCAGGGTCTTCGCGAACTTCGCCGGCAGGGCGTCGGGATACGCAATCGGGTCGCTTTTTATCGCCCATTCGCAGGGCGTCGGGTCGGTTTCCCGGGTCGGGCAATTCGAAATTGATCTGCGCTCGGAGCACGTCGAGCAGGATCGGAATCGAGTGAATGAAGGCGGGATTGCGGAACGCAGCGCTCGGGCCCTCGCCGTCCACGCCCAGGAATTGATCGACCAATCGGCTGCGGGCGTTTCGCCAGCGCGCGCGCCGGGGGTTGTCTTTGGGAATTCGCTCGTCGAACTTGCGCAAGGCCTGGGCGAAGAGATCGTAGGGCGTGAGCTGGGGCTTGACGATCTGTCCGTTGGCCCAGGGGATCGTCTTTTGGTCGAAGCGATCAGTCATTCCCACGCTGGCCGCGTAGTCGGGGTCGAAGAGGGCGATGGTCATCTCTTGAACGAGATCCAGGCCGTTGCGGGTGACGCCGTTGCGGTCGTCGACGACGTTCAGGTTGTCGAGAGTCGTGACGAGCTCACCCAGCGCCGGAATCAAGTCGGTGACGAACGCCTGCACCAAGATCGGCTCGTAGGAGAGGCCTCGGTCCGCACTGCAGAACTTCGGATTGTAGGCGGGGTTGACCTTGTGCGCCGTCTCGTCGGCGTCCGAGAGGAACTTCTTCCACGGCAGCTCCGCAAGGTTCCCGTTGGGGTTGCACTCGGCTCCGTGATCGGGGCCCGGCCAGTGGCGGTAGAGCGCTTCGATGCTGTCGAGGAAGATCTGGGCGGCGTTGTGATCGTCGAAGGCCTTGAGCACCGGCCGCATGGCTTTGTAAAACTCGAACTTCTCCCACAGGAAGATCGTATTACGATCTCGTAACCGCAAGAGATCATTGGGATCTCCTGCCTGTCCGTTGTGCTTCCAGGTCACGTTCGACGAGCAGTCGGCCAGCCAGAGCTGGGTGGGCTCGCCCGCGCCGGGACTCGGAACGTTGACCAGTCGCTCGGGGCAGGCGGCTGTCGAGACGGGATCGACGAGGAGCGAGATGAACGTGTTCGTGCCGCCGTTCTTGCCGTTCCAGTTGGGATCGCGATCGGCCATCTGCGCGTTCGGAAAGAACGGGTCGAACTTGGCCGAGGTCCCGCCAAAAAATACGAGTCGGTTCAGGGCTTCCGGCGACGGCTTGGTAGTCATCCCCGTGATGCCGCTTCCATCCTGGAAGACCTGGTCCTTGTTGATGCCGAGGAGCGAGCCAATGGTAAGGAGCGCATTCAGACCGGCGGGCCTCACCTTCAGCTCGAAGTCCGGCGACTGCAGGATGCTCTTCAGGTAGAAGATCCCCATGTTCTGGAGGTAGAAGAGCTCGCACTCGTTGTAGGTGCCGGGCACGGTAATCCCCAGCGCGACGACCTGGGCGCCCGCCTTGTTGCAGGCGTTCACGCCGTTCACATCGTGGATGAGCTGCAAGATCCGGTAGAAGTCGCTGCGGTTCGTCCCGACGTCCGGCTGGGAGTAGTCCGGTGGGATGTGAGGATCAGGGTTGCCGGGATCCGAGAGATTCACCGGCAGCCCATTGATGTTGTTCGAGTCGTAGTCGAGCTCGTCCTTGTACGCTGCGAACTGACTGAACGCCTTTCCGAGATAGGCCTCGGTGTCCGGATGCGCGAGGGCCCGCATCACGTCCTTCAAGAGCGCCGAATCCCGCGCTGTCTTGACGATGATCTCCTGCATCTCGTCCCAGAACGTGACGCTGGGATCGAATCCGGCGTCCGGGAACTGATTGGAGATCTCCCGCACCTTCAAGACCGCTCCGATGACCCGCGCCATCAGCTGCTCGTGCTCTGTGAAGAGCTGTCGAACCAGCTTCAGGTGCACGTCGCTGTCCTTGTGGGCGAACATCCAGCCCGTAGCCTGGATCAGGTCCGCCAGCGGAGAGTTTTGCGAGTCGAAGGTCTTGTACAAGCCGCCGGCAGCCCAGTCGGCCTTTTCGTCGACCAGGTCGCCGTACAGGAGGAAGGCGCCACTCAGCAGATCCGCGAGCGCTTCGCTCTGCAGGGCTGGGTCGCTGTTGAGGAGTGGATCGAGGTCGCGGGTCGTGGCGGCGACGAACGTCTGACTCGTGTCGAAGTACTCGTACAGCGGTGCGCCCGTCGCAGTGACGGCTCGTCCGAACTGGTCGGCGGGGAGCTGGCGCGTGAGGCCCGGGACCAGGAACGGTGCGTCCACGGGGGCCAGGTTGCCGCTGGCGTCGATGAATCGTCCGAGGGGATCGACATCCGCCAGCCCATCCCCATTGCCGTCGAAGAACGGGCCCGGCACCGTGCCGGGGACTCCTGGTTGGTTGCCGAATGGCACGGCGTACCCGCGAGTGTCGCGGGCTACCAGGAAACGGGGCTCTGAGCCCGGAGCCGCGAACGCCGGATCCGTCGCGAGCATGATGGCGCGGGCGATCTCGGAGTTCGTGCGGGGCCGGTTCGGCTGGAGCTTCGTTGCGGCCGTCGCGTCGGCGAAGCCCCAGGGTTGCGGCGCCGCCTTCGGCACGGAAGTATTCAGCTCGTTTTGGGTCATTCCGAGCACGTTCTGGAAGGCATCGCGGAACGCTCCCCCGGGCCGAACCCGAGGCGCGAAGGCCTGGGTCAGCTGACGGAGCTCGGGGTACGCCATCGACGGACGCATCGCACCCAGGGCGACGCGCAGCGGTCGATATCCGAGGCGCCCCGATAGACGCGATAGAGCCTGACGTCCGAGCTCCGCTTTCGTCGGGTCGCCGAACTTCGATTGAGGGTCCGTGCCGGGTCCCGCCAGAGATGCGAACAAGCGCGCGACCGAACGGGTGACGCTGGGCATCAGCCCCTCTTTCGCGCCCGAGCCCGAGTGGTCGATGGGATTATCGTCGTAAAGCGGTCCCATGCGTTGCAAGAACGCCTGGAGCGCGATGTGTCCGCGCACACTCTTGCCGGTGAGAGGATGGGTGAGGGGATCGTCGGAGAACGTCGCGTCGAGCGCCTGGACGAGGTCCACCCGACGGCGCGCCATGGCGTGAAGCTTGGCGACCGCGACCTTTCTGACCATCGCGGCTTTCAGCTGGGCGGGCGGCAACAGGCTCTCGTCCACCTGATCGCCATAGTTCCCGTTCACGTCGCGGTGACACAGAGCGTGATAGCTCTTGCCGGAAATGTCCTCGGTCAGTACCGAAGCGCCGACCCGATCGCAGAGCGCCGTGTACAGATCTTCGCCCAGCGTTCCGACCGGCTCGGTGCGCTTGCGGCTGTCGTCGAACTCCCCAGCACAGGAGACGGTGAGCGTCAGAGCGCCCGCCAAAAGCAGCGTCGTCTTAGGAACGAGGAAGCGCATCGCTCTAGTCTATCGCCCTCTTGGCGCCGCAAAACCGTCACGGAGCATGACGCAATGCGTTATACCGAACGCGTCGCGTTTCGTGACCTCGCGCGTGCAGCGTGCGACGTCTCGGGAGCCATGTCCGATCTCGTTGCCCTCGTGATGGCCGCTGGTCTCGGCAAACGCATGAAGAGTGCGCTGCCCAAAGTGTTGCACCGCGCTGCGGGCCGACCGCTTCTCTACTATCCGTTTCGCGCTGCGTGTGACGTGGGCGCGCGCAAGGTGGTGCTGGTCTTGTCGCCAGAAGCGAAGGCTCGTGTCGAGCCGCTTCTCGAAAGCGACTTGTCGGCGCGACCGGTCAGTATCGCGATTCAAAAGGAGCCGCGGGGCACGGGCGACGCGGTCAAGTCCGGGCTTGGTGAAGTCGACTCGGAGCACGTGTTGATCCTGTCGGGCGACACGCCGCTCATTCGGGCCGATGACATTCGCGCGCTGGTCGTTGCTCTCGACTCCCAAAAAGGTGTGAGCCTCGCGCTACTCTCTTCGATCCCGGACAACCCCAGTGGTTACGGACGCGTCCTCCGAGATGCGAAAGGAAACGTGACGGAAGTGCGCGAGGAGCGCGACCTTCGCAATGACGCCGAGCGTGGGGTCGGGGAAGTGAACGCGGGCGCGTACGCCGCGACGACCGAAGCGCTCCGAGCGGCGCTGGGCGAGCTCCAGCCAGAAAACGCCCAACACGAGTACTACCTGACCGACATCGTGGCGATCCTGGCGAAAAAGGGTCGAGTCGTGGCGGTTCGCGGGCATGCGGAAAGCCTCGTCGGGGTCAACGATCGCGCCCAGCTCGCCCGCGCCGAAGACGCGCTATTCGACCGCATTTCCCAGCGGCATCGCCACGCCGGAGTGACCGTGGCGGGCAGCGCGAGGATCGACGATTCGGTCCGCATCGAGGCGGATGCGGAGATCAGTCATTCAGTGGTCCTGCGGGGCAAAACGCGGATCGCCGCCGGTGCGCGGATCGACGTGGGCAGCGTGGTCACCGACTCCGAGATCGGAGCGAGCGCGTTGCTCAAACCGTATTCCATCGTGACGGAGAGCCGCGTCGGAGCCGGCGCGCAAATCGGCCCCTTCGCTCACCTCCGCCCCGGAAGCGAGATCGAAGCCGAGGCTCACATCGGAAACTTCGTCGAGACGAAGAAGACTCGCGTGCGGCGCGGCGCCAAGGCAAACCATCTGGCGTACCTCGGCGACGGCGACATCGGAGAGGGAGCGAACGTCGGTGCCGGCACGATCTTCTGCAACTACGATGGATTTTCCAAGCACAAGACCGTGATCGGCGCCGGTGCATTCATCGGAAGCGATTCCCAGCTCGTCGCGCCAATCACCATTGGTGAAAACGCCTACGTTGCAACCGGCACCACCGTGACGAAGGACGTGCCGACCGATGCCCTGGCGATTGCGCGGGTGAAGCAGGAAAATAAGGAGGGGTACGCCCCCCGCCTCAAAGCTCGACTCTCGAAGAAGAAGTGACGTTCACAACACGAGCCGGCTGTCAGGTTCGTGAGGACGTCATCGGTCTTGATGTCCGGTGGCATCAAAAACCAAGGACGCCAAGGACGCCAAGAGACGCCAAGCGCGCCAAGGATTCCGAGGGTTCGGATGAGCGCCAGCGAAACAGTGGAATCGACTTCTCGGTTCCCGCCGGCACGCTTCAGCGGGGGAGAAGTTAGAACCAAAGATTGGTCTTGGCGACGCGCTTCGTGATACCCGAAGGGGTGCTCTTGGCGTCCCTTGGCGGTCTTGGCGTCTTTCCGTAAAAAACCCACCAACTCGCACTACCTGAAAGTAGGTGGAGCGGGCCGCCCGCTGACGAGACAGGAGGCAGCGAGTTCGCTGAGGGCCAGAGTAGCGTGACGAGGGCGTCGAAGCGGGTGAGCTCTCACCCCCAAAAATTCAACTTCGCGCTCTCGGCGACTTGGCGGTTCACCGTTTTCTTGCGTGGCGCGCGAGAGCGCGACAGCGACGGAGCTCAGAGCGCCTGGGCGGGATCGGGAAGGTCCCCACCATCGTGATCGTTCCCGCTCGGCGGGGTCGGAACGTTGGCGGGGCGTTGATGGAACACGCCGCTCGGAAGCTCGTGCTGGAGCTTGTTCTTCTTCACTTCCAGATACGGGGCGGAGAAGGGATTGGCGGCCACCAGGGTGGGGATCCGCTTTTCTACCACGATGCCGAGCGCCGAAAGCGCGCTCACCTTCTCCGGATTGTTGGTCATGAGCTCGATGGAGCCCACGCCGAGATCTCGGAGGATGGCCGCGGCGACATCGTACTGTCGCGCGTCGACCGGAAGGTGCAAGAGCTCGTTCGCCTCGATGGTGTCCGCGCCCTGGGCCTGAAGAGCGTAGGCTCGAATCTTGTTCGCGAGGCCGATCCCGCGCCCTTCTTGGCGGAGGTACAGGATCACACCGGACCCGCGCCGGGCGATTTCCGCCTGAGCGCGTTCGAGCTGGCCTTTGCAATCGCATTTGAGCGAGCCGAACACCTCGCTGGTCATGCACTCGGAGTGGACGCGAACCGCGACTCCGTCCTGGTCGCGAACGTCACCCCAGACCAAGGCCAGGTGCTCGTTGGAGAGACTCGGGATCCGCCTCGGGATCGTCCCAGCGGTAGACGTGGAGGTCGAATACACCGAAGCGTGTGGGCAGCGGCGCGACCGCCAGGTGCTCGAGCTGGCTCGGCGTCGGGTCGTTTTCAGAGGTCATCAGCGTGGCGAATCTTCGTCAAAAATAGGCTTTACTATTCGCGGGTTGGTCGGCGCCTGGAGCTCGCCACGCGACCGACAAAGGATGGGGCCGAGAGAGCCAGGGGTCAAGCTCTCGCGCGGTCGGCGCGCCCTCTCGGACTTGGGCGCTTCGAGCATAAATCGAGGATTGCGCGCTCGAGCACCGCTCGTGGCGGAAGCTTCGAGCCGCCCTTGAGATTGAATCGATGCCTTCGAGAGCCTCGAGCCAGGCCTCGAGCTCGGGTCGCGATACGCGATCGAATCTGACGCCGAAGGTCACGGGCCTTGAAAGGAGGAGCACCAGCGCGCTTTGCGGCCTCCTCGGGGCTGGCGCCAGCCGCCGAGGCGGATTCGAAGCGGATGAGCTGCCGTGCGGACCATGCCAGGACTCCGACGAGACGCAGTCCGCGGTCAGCGGGATCGTACACACGGCCGAGGGCGCCGAGCGCCGCGCCGGCATCTCGCCTTCCGACTGCGTCGACCAGCTCCCACACGGTCGTGGGGCGAAGTCGGACCACGCACTCGGCGACGTGATCCTCGGTGACCGTCTCGTCCTTTCCCGCGAACAGGCAAACGCGCTCGAGTGCGTCGCTCACGCCGCTGAGCTCCGGTCCGGCGAGCTCCGCAAGAAGATCGGCGACGCCGGGAGCGAGCTTGTTACCGTTCGAACGCGCG
This sequence comes from uncultured delta proteobacterium, assembly GCA_963781505.1. Taxonomy (GTDB): domain Bacteria; phylum Myxococcota_A; class Polyangia; order Polyangiales; family Polyangiaceae; genus JADJKB01. The sequence continues at coordinate 46,853 of CAWAHB010000008.1, forward strand.
CGGTCCGCGATCCACGCGGGGAGCGCATCGCGTCGAAGCGCGTCACACGAAACGAGGAAGCCTCGCTTCTGCGCCAAGCTGACGAGGCGTCGTCGCTTGTCGAGCTTGTGGGCGATCAGCACCAGAGTGGTCGTGGGCGAAGGATCTTCCGCGTAGCTCGCGAGACGATCCATCGCCTCCGTATTGCCTTTCTTGCCATCGCCGTCCTTGGCTTCCCAGCGCTCGAGGGAGCGGAGCACGACGAAGCGGCGTTTCGCGAACATGGGCAAGGTACGAGCGGCGGACAGCACGGCGTCCACGTTCGCCTCACCCGCGACCATCTGCTCCTCGTTGAACGCGCCATTTTGCCCCACGGCCTGATCGCGGAGCGCACGCACGACCTCGCTCGCGAGATGTCGCTCCTCACCCAGGATCAGATAGACGGGTTGGAGCGCTCCTTCGCGCGCTTCACGGAGCGCCTCGTCGGGAGTCATCGCCGACAAGCTCTGCCATGGAGAGCCGACAGGAGGAAGCGGAGTTTGGATTATCCGGTCCGGCTGTAGTAAGAGCGCCACGATCATGACGGAAGGCAGGAGCGACAGCCAAAGCGCCAGCCTGGTCGTGATCGGCAACTTTGACGGCCTGCATCGAGGGCATCTCGCGGTCCTCGGTTCCGCGGTCGAGGAAGCGGATCGAAGCGGGCTCTCTCCCGTGGTGCTGACGTTCGATCCCCATCCGGCGGTGGTGCTTCGAGGCGCGGAGCCCCAGGTGCTGACGTCGCCCGAGCGACGGACGGAGCTCATCCAGCGAGAGTTTCCCCGAGTGCGAGTCGTCGTGGAACCGTTTACCCGCGAGCTTGCTCAGCTCTCTCCCCGCCAGTTCGTGGAAACGCTCCTCGTGGAGCGACTCGGCGTGAAGAAGGTGGTCGTCGGCGACAACTTTCGGTTCGGCAAGGGTCGACAGGGCGACGTGCCGCTCCTCCGAGAGCTGGGAGCCGAGCTCGGGTTTTCCGCTCGGTCCCACGAGCTCGAAGAGGACGCCGGGGGAACCTACTCGTCCAGTCGGGTGCGTCAGGCGCTCGGCGAAGGCGATCTCGCAGAGGTTTTCCAGGTGCTCGGGCGACCTCACGCGCTCAGCGGGCGCGTGGTGCGTGGTGACGGTCGTGGGCGGAGCATCGGTGTCCCGACGGCAAACCTCGATGAGATCCCCGAGATGCTTCCGAAGCGCGGTGTGTACGCGTGCGTCGTCGATCGGATTTCCGCCGGCGGAAATGCCGCGGCGCTCGCCCGAGGGGTCGCCAATCTCGGTGTTCGTCCCACGGTCGGCGCCGGTCCAAGCGTGGAAGTGCATCTTCTGGATTTCGACGAGGATCTGTACGGCGCGCGGTTGCGAGTCCATTTCGTGCAGCATCTGCGGGACGAGCGGCGGTTCCCCGGCCTCGACGAGCTGGTGAAGCAAATCCAAAAGGACATCGCTGTCGGCCGTGAGGCGCTCGCCGCGATCGAGCCGGATCCCCGAGCGGGCGGCGCTTGGTATTGAGCGCTCTCGATTTCGAGTAGAGTCCCGGACATGTCGTCCAGCCGAGCGGATCTCGAACGGCTGCCTCGCGATGAGCTCGTGAGCCGTGCGCGTTCTCTCGGCGTGGCGCGTCCGGAAGTGATGACCCGCGTCGAGCTGGTGGACGAAATCGTTCGGCTCTCGGAGCACGATCCCGTCGCTCGGCGCCGCGCGCGAGGCTGGCTCGGGATCGCTCGGGATCTGGTGGCCAGCCTGATCGAGCAGGGTCTCAACATGCCGGACGCCGCCGATCTGGTTCGGAGCGGTGCGGCTCAGACCCGATCCGCGCTTCGCACCCCGGTTGCGACGGTCACCCTCGCGGAAATCTACGCAGCGCAGGGACACGTACGGCGGGCGCTTTCGATGCTCGGTGAGGTGCTGTCGCGAGAGCCGGACCACGGCGCGGCTCGCACGCTGCGCGATCGCCTGGCCAGCGATCGGGAGCTCGAACCCGAGCCCGCCGGATCCCCGGAGATCGAAGACGCGCCCGACTCGGAGGAGATCGAAGCAGCGCCGGAGACTCCGCGACCCGATTCCGAGCCCGCCCGAGAAGTGCGACCGGAGCCGATCGCAGCGTCGAGCGCTCCGCTGATCCCCGAGCCCATCACAGAAGTGCGGTCCGAGCCGATCGCTCGGTCGAGCGCTCCGGAACCGGCCTTGACCCCGGAGCCGGCGGCGGTAGCGGCAGTGGATGAGGGCTGGAGCGACATCGAGCGCCCCGCGCCCTCGAAAGAGGCTTCTGTCTTGGTCATCGTCAAGAATGCCTCGGATGCTTGGTCGATCTATTGGGAGATCCCGAGCCCGCTCGATCCCCGCACCGTGGTCCAGATTGCCGCTTGGGTTCCCTGTGTCGGTGGTGCGGTTCGAATCGATCGGCGGATCGCGATCCGAGAGCGCTCCGGCAGTGCGGTCGTGACGCGGCTCGGCGGGCGAGCCGTGGTTCGTGCTGCGATCGGCGTGGGCTCAGGCGCCGATTTCCGGGCGCGCGAGGTTGCGAGCGTGATCGATCGCTCGTCGAGCGAGCCGAGCATCGAATGGTCGCCGTTCGGAAAACCGAGCTCGAAGCTCGAGCCCGTCCATCGGCGCGCACTATCGGCGCTCGACGCTCGCCCGAGTTGATTGAGCGCAACTCGGGCAGTGTGAGCCCCGACCGCGTCTCATGGTCTTCGCTCGCGCTGTGTGGCTCGTTCCATCGATTCTCGTCGCTCCCTCGATTGCGCATGGCGCTCCACCTGGTGGAAGTCTCAGCATCCAAGCTCGCGGCGCGTATTCCGTGCGCTTCGATGGACGAGCAGGAAATCCTGGGGCTCGTCTCCGTCAGCATTCCTCTCGATCGAGCCGCGCGACCCCGCGCCTCCCTCGCCGAGGGAAAGGCAAAGAAGGCCAAAAGCGTCGAACCCGAACCGGAATCGGAACAGCCGGAGCCCGAGGCTTTTGACCCGAAGCGCGATCAGGGAGTCGACGTACGGAAAATCCCGTTCACGCTGGACGCGAAGCTGGTCAACGCAACGCTCCGCGCCGCCTATCGCCGCGCCGGACGCCGCCGAGCCGAGGCGCGGATTTCAGGGCTCGCTTCTCGTGCTCGCGCTTCGGCAGCGTTGCCTGAGCTTCGGTTGCGCGCGGCTCGGAGTACGGACGAGTCACTGCGCCTCACACCCACGTCGAGCGATCCGTATCGCTACACCCAAGCCGGTGGCGTGACCGTTTCCTTCGAGGGGCAAGCGACCTGGCGTCTCGATCGACTCGTGTTCGCCGACGAAGAGATCCAGATCGAGCACCTGGCGCGGCACCGCGCCCGCCTGGACGGCGAGCTCACGGAAAAGGTCCTCCGCGCGCTGTTCGCATGGCAGCGCGCGCTCGTGGAGTCTCAGCGAGATGACATCGAGCCCGCGGCTCTCCTGGACGCTCGCCTCCGCGTCCTCGAGGCCGCTCTGCGTCTCGACGTGCTCACCGGCGGCTGGTTCACGGCGTACACCGAGCGGGAGTGATCGCCTCTTCCGAGCAGGTGCGCTACTTCTCTGTCCATCGTGAGCGAGACGGCGCCACTCTGTCTGGAGGGCATCACGGTCCGCTACGGCGCGTTCGTGGCTGTGGATCGCCTCGACCTCACGATCGAGCGAGGTGAGCTGTTCGCGCTGCTCGGCCCGAACGGCGCCGGCAAGAGCAGCACGCTTCGGGTCTTGGTCGGTCAAATTCGTCCGAGCGCCGGACGCGTGCTGGTTCTCGGCCGCGATCTGGCGACCGACTTCCCGGCAATCAAGCCGCGCTTCGGCTACGTCCCAGATCGCGACGGTCACTTCGACGAGCTCACTGGTCGCCAGAATCTCGCATTCTTCGGAGAGCTCTACGGCGTGGCGTCCCCGCGAGTCAGCGAGTGCCTCCGGCTCGTCGAGCTCGAAGATGCAGCGGACATCGTCGTTCGGGGCTATTCCCAAGGCATGCGGCGCAAGCTGCTCGTCGCACGCGCGCTGCTCCATCAGCCGGAGCTTTTGTACCTCGATGAGCCCACGGCGAATCTCGACGTTCACTCTGCGAAGCTCGTCCGGGACGTGCTGAAACGTCTCGGTGCTCAGGGCTGCACGGTCCTGCTCTGCACTCACGACATGGAGGAGGTAGAAGCGATCTGTGATCGCGCGGCGATCTTACAAAAGGGTCGCTGTATCGCCCTGGGAACGCCGCCAGAGCTTCGAAGGGCGCGTGCACGACGGCGAGTGGACGTGCTTTTCGTGGACGGTACACGTCGCGTGTTCGATCTCGACCTGACGAGCGAGCGGAGCGAGCTAGGTCGCCTCATCGCCGACGACCGCGTGACGAGCCTCGCCAGCCGAACTTCGGATCTTCGCGCCGCTTTTCTGGAGATCGTGGGCGAAACGGAGAGCTCCTGATGCGCCCGCGCATTCTTCGAGCGCTGCTGGGAAAGGAGCTCCGCCGCCTCGGGGCCAACCGCGGCGCGATCGGGATGCTCCTGTTGCTCGTGGTGGCGTCCGCTCTTTTGTCCGCGTTCGGTGCGCAGAGCCTGAGGCAAGCTGCTGCGGGAGGCGATTCTGCGCGTTGCCGGATCGACTATTGGCGAGACAGTCCCTGGGTCGAGCACCTCCGAGCCAATCGTCCGACGGAGGTGGAGCTTCGTTCCATGGAGAATAAACGGGGGCTGATTCGGTATCCGCCGAACACGGTTGGGATCCAAGTTCGTTCGAGCGACGACACGGGCGAGCGATACACGGTCTGGATCTGGCGACCGGCCGAACAGCATGTCGCTGGGTGGTGTGAGGCTTGGTTCTGGGAGGAAACCAACCGCTTCCACCAAAACGAGCTCCGGGCGCATTCTTCCGAGCTCAGCGCCACACCCCTCGCGCCGGACATCACCGTGCGCCACTCCTCTCTTCGCGGCGGCCTCGACGTTACGCCCCGTGTGGCGATCGCGATGGGCCTCTCGCTCCTGTCACTGCTCTTCGTTGGCGTATTTCTGTTGCCGTCGATGACCGCTGAGGAGCGAGAGCGTGGCGTCGTGCTCGCCATCGCCTTGTCCCCCGCGTCGCTCCTCGAGATCGCTCTGGCCAAGATCGGCTTCTACTTTCTCCTCGCGACCCTCGCCGCTGCAGTCGTCGCAGGCATCGCGGTCCCGTCCGCGCTCGCGGGGCTCTATTTCTGGCTGGCCGTCGCATGCGTGGCTCTGGGGGCGGTTGGTATTGGGCTCACCGTCGCGTCCCTGGCGCGGACTCAGCGGGCCGCGAGCACCGGAGCGGTGCTGTATCTGTTCGCGAGCGGAATCGTGCTCTTGACCTTGCGGGGGAGCCCTCTCGAGCCGCTGACCTGGGTCATGCTCGAAGGAAACGGTCCGCAAATGCTCCTCGCCGCGCTCTCCGGACACGCTGCCTGGGGTCTCTTGTTCATCACCGCACCGATCGCCGTCGGCTGGAGCGTGCTCGGTGCGCTCACCTTTCGATATCGTGGCTGGCGCTGAGCGGTCAGCGACGGTTCACTTCGAACTGGGCGGCTCGGTAGTCCTTCGGCTTGGGAGTGGGCGGCGGCTGGTCGCCGTGGTCCCCGGATTCGGGCGCGGGGTTTGGCGTGGGAGGAGGCTCGACACTCGTGGTCGGAGCCGGTGTGGGCTCGGGCGCGTCGTCGGCGAACGGATCTTCGTGAGTGAGGACCCAGAGCCACTCGAGTCGGTCCGCAGCGCGGAACAAGTTCTTTCGAAGCGCGGGTGCAAAGGACGCGGTCGAGCCATCCAAGAACCAATCGCCCCGGGCCGAGAGCGCGGTAAATACGTTCTTCGGGAACCAGACCAGCAGAACTCCGACGAAGACGACGTTCACCCCGAGCGTGCGCAGGATCAGCTGATCGCCAAACGTGAGGATGTGACCCGTGTCGAGATCGAAACGCCGGCCGGTCCGCTGCTCGATGCGCTTCTCCCGTCTCGAAGGCGGCGGCCGCGCCGGCGATGGAGCCAGTTGCCGACCGCCTCCCATGCCAGTGGAAGAAGGGGGAAGGCGAGGGCGGCGCACAGGATCGGTACCCAGGTTGGCCGGTTGCCGTACGCCGCGAGGGACGAGCCGATCCACGCGCCGGCGACGGGGAGGGTGACCACGCCGATCCAGAAAGTAAGCTTCAGGCCCAGGCGAGCACGGTTCGGAGGCTCTGGAAGCTCGCTCCCTTTTGGCGCGTCGCCACGGCGCCCGAGGCTACGCGCTCGAGGGGCTCGGTGAAAGTCGGGCTGGCGCGAGAAAAAACTTCGGGTTAGACATCGCCGCCATGGAAACCGCCGAACTTCGAGGACTCTTCGAAGACCTGACCAAGCGCGTGGATGCGCTGAGGGGGTCTCTTTGACGTCCCGGCGCTGAAACGCGAGATCGAGGAGCTCGACGAGATCTCCGCAGCTCCGGATTTTTGGAACGATCAGGCCAAGGCCCAGGCGCTCATGCGGAAGCGCTCGACGGCCGCCGAGAAGATCGAGGGGATCGAAAAGCTGTCCAAGGACCTGGGGGACGCCGTGGAGTTTTTCGAGCTCTGCGCGGCCGAAAACGACGAAGGCGCGCTGGTCGACCTCGCGGGGCAGGCCCAGGAGCTTGCGGTTCGGGTTCGGGGAGCGGAGCTCGGTCGCATGCTGAGCGGTCCTGCCGATCACGCCAACGCAATCGTCAGCATTCATCCAGGTACCGGCGGAACGGACGCCAAGGATTGGGCGGAGATGCTTCTTCGCATGTACCTCCGCTGGTGCGAGCGACGCGGATACAAGACGCGAGATCATCGATTACCAGGTGGGTGACGAAGCCGGCATCGATGGAGCTTCGTTCACCGTCGAGGGGCCGAACGCGTATGGATACCTCGCGAGCCGAGATGGGCGTGCATCGCCTCGTGCGAATCAGCCCGTTCGACGGCAACGCCCGCCGGCAGACGAGCTTCGCCGCCGTCGAGGTGACGCCCGACATCGAGGACGAGATCAACATCGAGGTCAAGGACACCGATCTCGACATCTCGACGATGCGCGCGGGTGGCAAGGGTGGTCAGAACGTCAACAAGGTCGAGACCGCTGTCCGCATGAAGCACGTACCGAGCGGGATCGTGATCGTGTGCCGAGCCGAGCGAAGCCAGCATCAGAACCGCGCGATGGCGATGAAGATGCTGAAGGCCAAGCTCTACGAAATGGAGCTTCAGCGTCGCGAGAAAGTCCAGGCCGAGTACGAAGCGTCAAAGACGCAAATCGCGTGGGGCAACCAGATCCGAAGCTACGTGCTCCAGCCGTACCAGCTCGTGAAGGACTTGCGCACGGAGTACGAAACCGGCGACGTGAGCTCCGTGCTCGACGGAGCGCTCGACGAGTTCATCGAAGCGTATCTCTTGAAGCACGCCGATCGGGCGGGCGCCGGAGCCGTGCCCCCCGCCGCCCAGGTTTGAGCCGGGTAGCATCCGAGCCAGCAAAGAGGCCGGTCCCTGGTCGATTCGGCAGAGCCCTGATATAGACGGTCGGCCCCATGGCCCAGGAACCCGAAGGCGGTGAAGAAGCGCTGATTCGAGCGCGCCGCGAAAAGGCAGAGCACGTACGTGCGCGGGGCGAGACTCCGTTCGCGAACGACGTGGTCACCCGAGAGCGGGTGCTGTGTCACGCGCTCCGTCAGCGGTTCGCGCCTGCGCTCATCGAGCCCAAGACCGAGCTCCGGTACGATCCGGACCGTGTGGCTTCCATTGCCGAGGGCCAGAGCGTTCACGTGGCGGGGCGGCTGGTGGCTCGGCGGGGCTTCGGCAAGGCCAGCTTTCTCAGACTCCGGGATTTTTCCGACGAGATCCAGCTCTTCGCCAAGTCCGATTTGATGGGAGACGCGTTCGGCGCGCTCAGCGACATCGACGTTGCCGATCACATCGAGGCCCGTGGCATCGTCATGGTCACCAAGACGGGGGAGCTCACCCTGGAGCTTCGGAGCCTGCGTCTTCTGACCAAGGCGCTCCGCCCGCTTCCGGACAAGTGGCACGGCCTCACGGATGTCGACCTCCGGTATCGGCACCGCTACGTCGATACGGTTGCGAACCCCGAGGCGGCGCTCGTCCTGCGTGCTCGCTCCATCTTGATCCAAGGTGTGCGCGACTTTCTCGATCGTGAGCTGTTCATCGAAGTGGAGACGCCCACGCTCCACACGCTGATCGGGGGCGCCACCGCCCGTCCCTTCACGACCCACCACAATACCCTGGATCTCGACCTCTTTTTGCGCATCGCGCCCGAGCTCTACCTCAAGCGTTTGCTGGTTGGTGGGTTCGAGCGCGTGTACGAGATCGGACGCTGCTATCGCAACGAAGGCATCAGCACTCGACACAATCCCGAGTTCACGATGCTCGAGTTCTATCTCGCCTATGCGACGTACGACACGCTGATGAAGCTCACGGAGCGCATGCTGCGTCACGTCGACGAGTTCCTCGGCCGCCACGTCGACCAAATGGGTCAGCGCGCCGTGTACGAGCGCTGGGTCGGGCAGCGCACCTTCACTTTGGCCGAGCCGTTCGTTCGGCTCCCCATGCGACAAGGGGTGCTCGCCGCTCTCGAGCGAGCGAGTCTCGGGCCCGAAGTGCTCGAGCGCCTCGGTGAGATCGCTCTGCCGAAAGGGCAGAAGCCCGGCCCCGACAGTCCGGGCGCGGCCCTCCTCGGGCAATGGGCCAAGGCGAGCGATCGCGCCAAGCGCGTCGATTGGTCGAACTTTCGGCGCGGGCTTTCCCTGATGGAAAACGACGGGGAACGACTGTTTTGCGCCTACGAGTACTTGGTCGAGCCGTTTCTGATGGAAGATTATCGGAGCGGCGACGGTTCGCTCTCCGTGCCGGTCTTCATCATCGACTACCCAGCCGAGGTTTCGCCGCTGGCGCGCCGGAAGGACAGCGACCCAACCCTCGTCGATCGCTTCGAGCTATTCGTCGACGGGCGGGAGCTGTGCAACGCGTTCAGCGAGCTGAACGATCCGGACGATCAGGCCCAGCGCTTTCAGGAGCAAGTGGCCAAAAAGGGGCGCGGCGCCGAAGAGACCATGGACTACGATGCGGACTACATCCGAGCTCTCGAACATGGAATGCCGCCGGCAGCCGGATTCGGGCTCGGGATCGATCGCCTGGTGATGATGCTTGCGTCCCAGGCGTCGATTCGTGACGTCATCGCCTTTCCGCTGCTCCGACCCGAGTGAAGATGGCGCCACCCGGTCCCCCCCAAAAAGCAATCGAGCACGCATCGCTCTTCGCGAAGGCGTGGAATGCGATTGGGCTCTGGGGTCACGTGGCCGTGATCGGAGTGGCGGTCATCCTGGCCGCGTACATCATCGTTCGGGTCCTCAGCCGCCTCGGCCGCAGCGGGCGGCGAAGCCTCATGTGGGGGCTCGCGGGGCTCTGCCTCTTGGGCGTGATTTCCCTCGGCTTCTGGACGAGCCAGCTCCCCGAGCACAAGGGCAGCTACTTCGTCCTCTGGCATCAGTTCGTGCGGGTCGGGGCATCCCTGTGCGCCACGGGATTCGTTCTGCTCTCGATGTTGATCTCGCTGCCGATGATCCTGGATCGCAGCGAAGGGCGGGGGTTCATCCCGTTCATCGCCACCCGTCACGTGCGAGCCTCGAAGAGCGGCTTTCTCACCGTGATCTCGCTGCTGTCGATCGTGGGCGTCGCGCTGTCCTCGTTCGCGCTCTGCGCGGTGGTCAGCATCATGGGCGGCTTCGGGTCCGATCTGAAGCGCAAGATCCTGGGCAACAACGCCCACATGAGGATCGAGGCGGGTGCCCACGGCGGCTTCGAGAACTGGCGGGGGCTTCTGGACGACGTGCGCCTCGTACCCGGAGTCCGTGCGGCAACACCCGTCGTGGCGGGCGAAGCCATGGCTTCCTCGAGCTCGAACACCGCCGGGACGATCGTGCGTGGTATCGAGACCCAGAGCATCGGCAGCGTGATCGATCTCGTGAAGAACATCGAGGTCGGTGAGTTCAGCTATCTCGACGAGCCCCAAAAGCTTGCCGATCTACCTCCGGAAACGGTGATCGGCATCGGCTCGAACGGAGAGCTCTATCGCAAGGGACCGAGCATCCGTCCGTGGTTCAAGCAAGATCTCGATTCGGACGTCGCCGAAGCCACCGAGCCCGTCTACCCGGGCGTCGTGATGGGTCGCGAGCTCGCCAAGACGCTCCACGTGTACGTCGGCGATGAAGTGACTCTGGTGAGCCCTCTCGGGGATCTCGGCCCGATGGGAGTCTTGCCCCGCAGTCGGAGGTTTCGCGTGGCCGCGATCTTCTACAGCGGCATGTACGAGTACGACGCGAGTCACGTGTACATGACGCTCGACAATGCCCAAGAGTTTTTGGACATGAAGGGGCGCGCAACTGCGATCGAAGTCCAGCTCGACAACGTCGACCGTGTGGCGGAAGTGCGCCCGGGGCTCGAAGGAGCACTCGAGAAGAACGCCGACTTCATCCAGCGCGACGACCTCAAGGTGCGTGACTGGAAGGAGCTGAACAAGAATCTGTTTTCGGCGCTCAAGCTGGAAAAGATCGCGACCTTCATCATCTTGAGCATCGCCATCGCGGTCGCGAGCTTTTGCATCATCTGCACGCTGCTGTTGATGGTCACCGAGAAGAGCAAGGAGATCGCGATCTTGAAGGCGCTCGGCGCGAGCGACAGCATGATCCTCCGCGTCTTCATGCTCGAGGGCATCATGATCGGTGGTATCGGCACCGTGTTCGGGGTCGTCACGGGCACTGGTGACCGTGCTCGGCCTGTTGGGATCGGGGTGCGCCTCGATCCCGACGTGTATTACGTGGATCGGCTGCCGATTTCCGTCGATCCGGGCGACTACTCGCTGGTCGCGATCGCCGGACTGGTGATCACCACGCTGGCGACAATTTACCCTGCGGTGGCGGCGAGCCGGCTCCGGCCGGTCGACGGCATTCGCTACGAATGAGGAACATGGCCGAAGGACTGGTCATCATCGAGGAATTGACGAAGAGCTTCGAGCACATGGGGCGGACGCTCCACGTGCTCAAAGGCATCGACCTCACCATCCTGCCTGGCCAAATCCTGGCGGTGGTCGGGCCGAGCGGCGCGGGCAAGAGCACGCTGCTCCACTGCATGGGCACGCTCGATTTGCCCACCTCCGGTCGCATCCGTTTGGCCGGTGAGGAGCTCACGACCATGAGTGGATCGCGCCTGGCCTCGGTTCGCAATCGCGAGATCGGGTTCGTGTTCCAGTTTCATCATCTGCTGCCCGAGTTCAACGCGCTCGAGAACGTGATGCTGCCGGGGCTGATCTCCGGGCCGACCGAAAAAGGAGATGGAGCGGCGCGCTCGCTCCTTGCTCGAAGAGGTGGGGCTCTCCCCGCGCGCAACTCATCGACCTGGAGAGCTCTCGGGCGGCGAGCAGCAGCGCGTCGCGATTGCGCGAGCGCTGGCCCTCGATCCGAAGCTCGTGCTGGCCGACGAGCCCACCGGCAACCTCGACAGCGCCACGAGCGATGCGATTCACGATCTGTTTTTCCAGATCAACAAGGAGCACGACACGACGATCGTCGTGGTGACGCACAACACGAATTTCGCGGAGAGCATGCCGCGCGTCGTGCGCATGATGGATGGCAAGGTCGTGGCGGACAACGCGGGCTATCGCAGCCACGCTGGCTCCCACCCCTCGGTTTCGGATGCGGAAGCCGAGGCAGACGCCCCGGCCAAAGAGAGCGCTCCCACCGCCGACTGAGCTTATTTTTGCGCCTTGCGAGGGTTACTTGGTCCGCGGGCCGGGGTCGTTCATACTTGCCCCATGGCGCGATGGGTAATGACGAGCGGGGTGCTTTGCGCTGCGGCGCTGCTTGGATTCGTGGCGTGCAGCAGTGCCGGTGGCGGAGGCGGTGGCAACTTCGATGGAGGAGCCAATAGCGGCGGGGGAGGATCCGGCGGCAGCGGAGGTCTGAACCTCGGCGGCTCCGGCGGTATCGACATCGATGGCGGGGGAGCCACTGGCGGATTCGTCGGCGACCCGACGACGTGCGCCGAAGCGCAGCTGGCCAAGACGTACATCGGGTGCGACTTCTGGCCGACGACCGTAGCGAACAACGTGTGGGACATCTTCGATTTCGCCGTCGTCGTTGCGAACGCGGGCACCGCACCCGCCAACGTCACCATCGAGCGCAATGGCGCGGCGGTCGCATCAGGTCAGGTCCCGCCCGGTGGTCTCGAGAAGTACTACCTGCCGTGGGTCAAGGAGCTCAAAGGAGACGAAGCGAACGAGTGCGGCGCGGCAACTCCCCTCGCTGCGACGGTTCGCAGCACCGGTGGCGCGTACCACCTCACCACCAGCTCGCCGGTCACGGTCTATCAGTTCAGCGCGCTCGAATACAAAGGACAGGGCGGGCCTCCCGGAAAGAATTGGTCGAGCTGCCCTGGAAATGTCACCTGCCAGACCAGTTTGCCACCGGGTCCTGTTGGCTGCTACTCCTTCAGCAACGATGCGTCGCTCTTGCTGCCCACGACCGCCCTCACCGGCAACTACCGGATCACGGGTCAGACAGGCTGGGTTCAAGCGAACATGTCGCCGTACTTCGCCGTCACCGGTACCCAGGACAACACGTCGGTCAAGGTCCTGACCGGTCTCGGCGGATCGATCACGGCGGGCGGGGGTGTTCCGACCACGGGCCCCGGTCAGGTCGTGACGTTCCCCATCAATCGAGGCGAGGTCGTCGAGGTCGTCGGCACGCCCACGGGTGACATGAGCGGAACGCTGGTGCAGGCGACTTCACCGGTTCAGGTGATTGCTGGCATTCCTTGCATCCAGTCGCCCATCGGCGTCCAGGCCTGTGATCATACCGAGGAGAGTGTGTTCCCGGCGGAGACCCTCGGTCAGCACTACTTCGTGGTTCCGCCGACGGGTCCCAACGGAGACGCACCCGGTCACATCGTGCGCCTGTACGGCAACGTGGACGGCACCAATCTGCAGTACCCCGGAGGGACTCCGCCCGGGGCGCCCAACGTGATCAATGCAGGCCAGGTCGTGGATCTCGGGCAAACGAACCAGCCTTTCGAGGTGATGAGCGCCGATCACGAGTTCGCCGTCGGCATGTTCCAGCTCGGTGCCCAGGTGGTCGATCCCCTCACTCCCGCACCTAATGGCAAGGGCGATCCCGCACAGAGCCTCGCGACGGCCGTCGAGCAATTCCGGACGAAGTACATCTTCCTCGCGCCCGACGACTACAACGTCTCCTACGTCGACATCGTCGGTCCCGTGGGAACCGCCCTCACCCTCGACGGCTCGGCGGTCAGCGTCCCCGGCGCCCCGCTGTCGAGCAACTACGCGATCTATCGGACGCCCCTCGGTGCGGGCGTCCAAGGCGCGCATGTCCTCACCAGCGACAAGCCCGTCGGGATCCAGGTGGTCGGCTACGGTTCGTACACGAGCTACCAGTATCCCGGTGGTCTGAACCTCACGCTGATCGCACCCCCTCCACCGCCCATCCCGTGAATACTTTCCCCGCCGCTCGCATCTGAGTCGCGGGCGTCGTGTGGGCGCGGTCGTTCGCTCGGTCGATCGTGAATCGATCGCTTGCGCATGCCGTACTCGCGCTCATAATCCCCGCCATGCGAAGTGTGCGGGTCGGGGTTTTCGGGGTGTCGGTTCTCTTCGTTTCGGCGATGGCATTCGCCGCGTGCTCGTCGGCATCCGGGAGCGGTGGCGCGGGAGCGCAGTCCGGAACGGGCGGCGTCGGCAACACCGGCAACACCGGCGGCGGCGTCAACCTCGACGCCGGAGGCGGGACGGGAGGCGGAACGTACGGCGATCCGAAGACGTGCGAAGAAGCGAAACAGGCGAAGACCTATGTCGGGTGCGACTTCTGGCCGACGGCCGTCACGAATCACGTGTGGAGCGTGTTCGACTTCGCGGTGGTCGTCGCGAATGCCGGCGACAGTCCCGCGGATGTCTCCATCGAAAAGGGTGGCGCCAAGATCGCGGAGGGGAGCGTCGCGCCCAACAGCTTGCAGAAGTTCTACTTGCCCTGGGATCCCACGCTCAAGGGTGCAGATTTCGACTCTTGCGGTCAGTGGACCGCCGGGAGCAGCAGCTTGCGTGCCGTGAGCGGTGCGTTCCACCTGACGAGCTCGGTACCGGTCACCGTCTACCAGTTCAACGCCCTCGAGTACGAAGGCGCGGGCGGCCCTTCCGGGAAGAGCTGGGGTGCGTGCCCCGGCAGCCAGGCGTGTGAGCTCTATTTTCCACCCCAGCCGATCGGGTGCTTCTCCTACAGCAACGACGCCTCGCTTCTTTTGCCCTCCACTGCCATGACGGGGAACTACCGCGTCGCATCCCAGCGCGGATGGAGCGATGCGTCCGTCTCGCCGTACATCGCCGTGACCGGAACCGAAGACAACACCACGGTCACCGTCAAGGTTTCGTCGGTTGGCGCGATCTCCGCGGGCGCCGGCGTGCAAGCCGCGGGTCCCGGCCAGGTGATCCAATTCCCGATCGCGCGCGGCGAGGTCGTGGAGCTTTTCGGCACGCCCACCACCGACATTTCGGGAAGCCTGGTGCAGGCGACGGCGCCGGTTCAGGTGATCACGGGGATGCCGTGTGTGTACCAGCCGTTCGACAGCAACACGCCAGCCTGCGACCACATCGAAGAGAGCGTGTTTCCCGCCGAAACCCTCGGACAGCACTACTTCGTCACGATGCCGACCGGACCGAACGGCGACACCCCCGGCCACATCGTTCGATTGTTCGGTAACGTCGACGGCACGACGCTCACGTATTCGCCCTCGAAACCCTTTGGCGCACCCGACGTGATCAACGCGGGGGATGTGTTCGATCTGGACATCGTCCACGAGAACTTCGAGATCAGCGGCGACCACGAGTTCGCAGTGGCGTCTTTCCAGCTCGGAGGCAGCGTCGTCGATCCGATCTCGCCCCAAGCAGAGCAAAAGGGCGATCCGGCCCAGAGCCTCATGACTGCCGTCGAGCAGTACCGCACCAAGTACGTGTTCCTTGCGCCGGACGACTATCTGGTGAGCTACGTGGACATCGTGGCGCCGAGTGGCGCGCAGATCCAGCTCGACAACCAACCCGTCTCGGCCGGATCGGATCCGCTCTCGAACGGCTATTCGGTCCTCCGCGCAAAGCTCGGCCCGGGCGTCAACGGCGCGCATCTTCTGACCAGCAGCGAGGCCGTCGGCATTCAGGTGGTCGGGTACGGCTTTTACACGAGCTACCAGTATCCGGGCGGGCTGAATCTCACGCTCATCGCGCCACCACCGCCTCCGATCAGGTGATCAGAGCGGCAAACACGTGACCTCGTCCCCCTCGCTGAGCTCGAGGTGCGCGATCACTTCTTGTCCCAGGCGGATGCGCTCTTTCTTCGGGTCGAGGGCCACGGGGCCGGTGACGCAGCGGAAGCTCGGAGGACCGTCCGTTTCTCTCGAGACCAGTCCGAGCGTCGAGCTCTCCGTGAGCGCGCCGACGAGCTTCGCTTTCTTCGTCGCCGCGACCAAGCTGATCTCGCTCGTTGGCGCAGTGAAATGCGGTCCGCCATCGAATGGGTCGACGCGTTCGGCGTAGCGGAAGCCGATCCGCTTGAGCATTCGCTCGACGCCTTTGGTCTGGGCTCCGACCTTGCCGATGACCGCTTGGGCTTCGGGCGAAAGAAGGTTGGCGTGGATGAAGCCGTTCGGAAACAGATCCTTCACGAATTCCTTGTTCTCGCTGGAGAGCAGGTCGGCTTCCGCGTAGCTCATGTCGCAGAAGCGCCGACCCAGGGCTTCCCAGAGATGGCTCGTTCCATCCTTTTCCAACGGGGGAAGGAGCTCCGCCAAGACTTCGTTCTGGAACAGGTCGCGGTGGGCGGCGATGAACAGGAAGCGCACGTACGAAATCAGAAGACCCAGGCGCTCTTTCGCGGCTCGGTGAGAGGGGAGCACGACCAGACCGCCAATCTCGGTCGGGCCCTTGTAGGAAAATCCGAGGCGCAGCAGCGTGTGGTGGAAGTGTTTGTCGAGCGTGCGCGAGTACTTCTCCTCGTCGATCACGTCGAGGTAGATGTAGGGGGCATCCCGGCGTCCGAGCTGCGCCACGATCATGCTGGTTCCGACCGCGACCTGCTTTTCCAGGTCCCACAGCACGAAGACGTATTTTCCGTGGGCAGGGCTCCTGAGCTCCCCCGCAAAGCTCTTCTTCGAATGCTCGAGCAGGCGATGGATGTGCCCCCGGTCGTTCGGCAGGTTCACCGTGTTGAGATGGCTCGCCAGTTCGAGGACTTGCTCCTCGTCGTCCGGACCGGCTGCGCGGATCTCGTATCTCGACATCGTGCGAGCTTGTCTTTACCACGCGGGTTGCTCCCCCGAGCAAGGGCCATGATGTTGTGCTAGGACGGCGTCGGTGACCGAGACATTTCGCCATTTTGCTGGGACCAAGAGCTACATCACGGACCCGGCGCTCGAGGCCGCCGTCAACGCGGCGATCGCTCTCGAACGCCCACTACTCGTGAAAGGCGAGCCCGGCACCGGAAAGACGTTGCTCGCGGGCGCCATCGCGGAAGCGCTGGCGCACCCGCTGATTCATTGGCCGGTCAAGAGCACCACTCGCGCAGCGGATGGTCTCTACGTGTACGACACCGTGCAGCGCTTGTACGAAGCGCGCTTTGGCGACGCCGGGCCAGAAGCGGTGAAGGACATTCGCCGATACATCAAGAAAGGGCCGCTCGGGCGTGCCCTTTCCAGCGACGAACGCGTCGTTCTGCTGATCGACGAAGTGGACAAGGCCGATCTGGAATTCCCGAACGATCTCCTCCACGAGCTCGATCGCATGCGCTACTTCGTGAGTGAGACGGGTGAGGAGATCGTGGCGCGCCATCGCCCCGTCGTCATCATCACGAGCAACAACGAAAAGGAACTGCCCGACGCGTTCTTGCGTCGCTGCGTGTTCCACTTCATCGATTTCCCCGAGCCAGAGCTGATGAAGCGCATCGTCCGCGTTCATCACGGCGAGGTCGATGAAGAGCTCGTCGATCAGGCAATTGCCGCATTTTACGATCTGCGAGCCGTGCCCCGGCTGCGCAAGCGGCCGAGCACCAGCGAGCTCATCGATTGGATCGCCGTGCTTGCCAAGAGCAACGTGGGGACGGACCGCATTCGGAGCGAGCTACCGTTCGGCGGGGTGCTGATCAAAAAAGAGCAGGATCAAGCCGTCGTGTCCGAGCAGCGTCGCGGTACCTCGCGGCGGTGGTGACGGTCAGCGCGGTTTTTGCTACGAAGCGTGGGTGACGAAAGACTGGCCGTTTCCCCGCGCCGATACCCTCCCCACCTACGCGTTCGTGGCGACCGATGCGGTCAAGCAGCGCGCTCTCGCTGCCGGAGCCGATCTCATCGATCTCGGGCTCGGCAACCCCGATCGCCCGACCCCGAAGCCCATTGTCGATCAACTCCATGCGAGCGCGGAACGTCGGGAAGAATCACCGCTACCACCCGGGTCGTGGCCTGCCCGACCTTCGTCACGCCATCGCCGGCTGGTACCAGCGCCGCTACCACGCGAGCTTCGATCCCGATCGCGAGGTGCTCGTCACCATGGGCGCCAAAGAAGGCATCAGCCATCTGTGTCTCGCGATCCTCGATCGCGGCGACACCGCGCTGGTCCCCGATCCTTGCTACCCGATTCATCGCGGCGCGCCGTTCATTGCTGGGGCCGCCGTGGCCGGCTATCCGGTGAAGGAGGGAGTCCCACCCGCCAAAGCCATCAGCGACATGCTGCAGGTCGTGGAGATGGCGGGGGGCACGACCAAGCTCGTCATCGCGAACTATCCGCACAATCCCACCGGGCGAATCATTTCCAAGGAGGCTCTGTGCGAAGTGGTGCGCGTCGTGCAGCGTTCCGGAGCACTGCTGCTCCACGACGCGGCCTATGCGGACCTCGATTTTTCGGCCCGCCATGCCCCCAGCATCTTCGATTGCGGCATCGACTCGAGCGAAGTGGAGAAATTCGCGGTCGAGGTGTTCTCGATGTCGAAGAGCTACAACATGCCCGGCTGGCGCATCGCGTTCATGGTGGGAAACGATCGCATGATCGGCGCTCTGTCGCACATCAAGACCTACCTCGACTACGGCACGTTCATGCCCCTTCAGTACGCCGCGGCGTGGGCCCTGAACGAAGGCGACGGCTTGGTCGACGAGATCCGGGCGCTCTACCAGGCGCGAGCCACGGCGCTCTGTCGCGGGCTTGCCGAAGCGAACTGGGGCGAAGTCCCCGAGCCGAGCGGAACGATGTTCGTGTGGGCGAAGCTTCCGAAGAGGCTCGCGCATCTGTCTTCACTCGAAGCCACGTCGTGGCTGGTCGAGCACGCCCACGTGGCAGTCTCTCCCGGAAGCGGCTTTGGAGCCGGAGGCGAGGGCTTCGTGCGGTTCGCCCTGATCGAAGATCCTCCGCGCGTCGAGGAAGCGTGCAAACGCATCGCCAAGGCGCTCGCTAGCTGACTCTCGGCCTTGAGCGCCTTTTCCGAGCTGTCACGTTGAAATGCAACCGCCAAGGCGCCAAAGGGCCAAGGTGCGCCCGCTGCCGCTCGAAATGTAACGCTCGTTCGGACAATTCGGCACACAGGCCGACGGGCAATCGGGCAAGTCGTAGATAGGTGATGACCTGCGCTTCGTGAATCGGTAGCAAACGCTCGACCGCCTTGATCCCAAAATCTCCCAACCTCCGAGGCTCGGAGCGTGGTGGGGGGTGTGCCGGGGTTTCAGAACGTGCCCTGGAGCAGGCCAGGGCCGAATTGGATTGTCGGGCGAGCGGCGCGGGAAGGCTTGCGCCGGGCGCTGCCTGGGCTGTGCGTTTCGAAGTGTTCCTTGTCGCTCAAGAGGAAGTACCAGACAGCCGTTGCCGCCGAGAACGCCAGAAACACCACGCCAGTCGTGTAGAAGAACGACTTTCTGGATCCGGATAGAGACTCCGGATCGTCCTTGGTGGTGGCGCCCAGGATGATGGTGGTGAGGCCACCAATGGCCAGGGGAATGCCCATTCCATAGAACGTCAGCGCGCTCCAGAACGGCTGGCCCTTTTCCGGCGAATATTCGGCCGTGGCGTGGGAGCCCGGGGCGCCGTTCAGACGCGCGGGAAGCTCGACTTTTTCCGAATCTCGAGTGCGTTCGAGAAAGTACCCGCTGCCGGGCGGAACCCAGCGCGAGCAGGGGAGCTCGCAAATCACGTTTCCGTTGGCGTTGCGAAGGGCCCAGTGCTCATCCGGTTGATCGGGGAAGTTCACGAACACCCCGCCGAGATCCTTCGCGCGCTGCTCGTCGTTAGCCGTGGCGCGTTGCTCGCCGGTTTGTTTTCGGTTCACGGGGGAAAGAAACACCTGGATCGGCGAAGCGCATTGGGGGTTCGGCGCGCTGTCCGTCGCTTCCCCGCAGCGCGACGGATCGCCCGCCTCGCGGAGCAGCGACTCATCGCGACGCGAGCTCGCGCCCGCTCCGATGGACCCAACGCCGACCGACCCTCCGCCGGCCACCGCTCCGCCGGAAAGCAAACGGAACGAACCGACGCTGATGCTGCGCACGATGTGCGTCACGTTCGCGCACGGACCGGTTTGCGGTAACTCACTCGCGGGCGCTTGCTGAATTTCGAGCTGCCCGGCGACGGTTGTCCGAATCGCCAGACGCCCCGAGCGCTCGAGCTGGCCCTCGAGGCTCACGGCACCGAGGGGAAGCTTGGCGTAGAGCTCGTCGGCGTTGGCGATCTCTACCGTGTCGGTCGCGAGGGTCGTCTGCTTCCAGGCGTACGATCCCGGAACCTGACACGCCTCGACCACCTGCATCTCGCAGCCCGAATACTCGACGGCGACCACCTGCTTCGCCGTGAGGGCTTCCAGCCGAGCTTTCTCCGAAGCGGGCCACTCCGTGACGAGAGGACTCTCTTGATTCACGGCGACCTTGCACTTCGCCATGCCGGTCGGATCCGCCGGAGCGAGCGGCGTGCTGGAGTTCATGGGACTGCCGCCGCACCCCGCCGCCAACGAGAAGATCAGCGCAAACCCCGTGCGCAAAGCCATAGAGCCAAGACTACTTGGGAGGCGCCGCCCGATCCAGTCTTCGATGCGTCTCAGCTCGCCGATTCGAGCAGGCGATGGATGCGGTCGGGGACTAGGCCGAATCCTTCGGCGGCCGCGAGCAGCGCGGCGTTCGAAGGGAGCTCGGTGAGGAACAGACGCGCGTAGGGCGTGCCCATCAAACCGTCCAATCGGCGCTGCAACGGCTTGAGGCCACGTGCGATCGTATCGCGAGCATCGTCCTGGCGGTCGAGCTCGAGGTAGGCATCGTAGAGGGGGAGATAGACCGCCGTTTCGTTGAGCAGGCAGGGCGCGCCACTTTCGATGAGCTCGGCGGCCTCTCCGGCGAGCTCTGCCGCCCGGGCCGAGTTGCCGCAACGCCGTTCAGCTTCTGCCCACAGGCCGAGGGCCGCCGGCAAGAGATCCCGGTTGCCGGTTGCGCGATAGCCCTGGGTCGATATGCGAAGGAGTGCACACGCGCGTTTGCACGATGCATCGGATTTGACGCGCAAGAGCTCCATGCCGCGATAGAACAGCACGCCGAGATTCGCACGATCGGAGGCCGCCCACACACCGGTTGCGCTCTCGTCGGCTTCGGCCCGCGCTTCGGCGAGGTGCGCTTCGAGCTGCTTGTCGTTGCCAAACGTGGCGGCCCAGCCGAGGAGGTTCATCTGCGCGTGCCGCACGGCGCCGGAGCTGCCAATCGCGTCGGCGAGGGCCAGCCCAGTTTCGAGGGCACCGCGCGCTTCTTGTCGCGCCCCGATGGTGGTGAGCGCGAAGCCGAGATTGGTCATCAGCATTGCTTCGCGTTCCTTCAGACCTGCGGCCCGCGCGGCTTTGACCGCGCTACGACGCGCCTCGAGGGCCGCCGAGACCGCGCCCTGAGTCTGGCGCACGATCGCCAGAGTTTGCCAGGCGTCGACCGCCGCGGCGCTGATGCCGTTTTCGGCGAGCTCGAGCAATCGTTCGGCCTCGGCTTCGGCGTCCGCAAAGCGTCCAGCAAACGCCAATCGCGAAGCGATGACCGCCGAGCAGCGCGCTTCCTCGTCCCTGAGGTCGAGGGTTCGGGCCTCGTCCCGGGCTTGGTCCAGGCGTTCGCTGATGTCGTGCCCCACGCCCCGTGCGTCGTCGTAGCGGGCGCGTGCACCCCGAGCTCGCACCGCGCTCGCCTCGTCGAACACGTTGTCTTCCATTGCGCCGACGGCCGTCTCGCGCTCGCTCGCCCGGGGATCGAGACGGCTCCAGGCTTCATCCAGGTAGCAGGCACGCAAGAAGGCGCTCTTCTTGTCCTCGGAGAAAGTGAGCGCCCGCTCGGCCATGTTCAGAGCGTCGCCGAGCGCGTTGGCGGCCAGCGCGCGCTGGGCGGCGCGAGCCCAATGTTCGGCTGCGGCGACGTGCTGGTCGCCGAGATCGTAGTGACCCGCGACCGTGGCCGAGTCCTCGCCCATCGAAGCCAGCCACGCAGCCGCCAGGCCGTGGAGCTCTTTGCGCTCGAGCTCACCGAGACAGGAGTAGGCAACCTCGCGCACAAGCGCGTGCTTGAAGAGCCATTCCCGCGTGCCGGGGAAACGCGAAACGTTCTGCTCCATGAGGACTTCGGCCGCCGCGAGCGCTTTCATAACGCTTTCGGCGTTCGACATTCCGAGCGCTTCGAGGCCAGCATCCCAGCAGGTGAGACCGTAGACGCTGAGGCGTCCCACGGCGTCGCGGCACTCGTCGTCGAGGGAATCGAGGCTCACCTGGATTGCTGCCTCGATGGTCGGCGCGTTGACCGGAACCTTCTGAGTCGCTGCCAAGCGCGCGAGCTCTTCGGCAAAGAGCGGCAGGCCGCCTGCTTGGTCGACGATCTGGTCGAGCACGTCCTCGGATACCTCTTCGCCCAACAGAGCGCGGGCGATCGATCGCGTGGCGCGCTTCGAGATCGGGCGAAGCTCCAGGCGGACGTGATCGCGCCCGGCGAAGCGATTGGGATGCTCCGTCCAGAAGCTCGGCCTCACCAGCGCCATCACCATGAGCGGGCGGTTGGACGATCGGCCCAGCATGTGGTCGAGCCAGCCGATACTTTCGGGATCCGCCCACTGCAGATCCTCGAGCACGATCACCGTGGGCTGCGTCGAGGCCACCTGGATCACCAGATCGGTCATCGCGAGCCAGAGAACGTCGCGCGCGCCGCGGGGATCGAGGCCTTCGGGGAGCTCCTCGTTGGCGAGCAAACGAGCCATGATCTCCCGGCTCGCGGGCGTGAGCTCGTTGCGCGTGGACGGGCCAAGCCGCGCCACGATCGCGCTTTCCGCTTCCTTGGCCGTGGCGCCCTTGGCCAGGCCCACGATCGCGCGTAGGACATCGGCGGCCGCACCGAGGGCATGCCCGCGGCCGTAGGCTTCCGCGCGCTGCAAGATGACGTTGGGCGCGTCTGCTTGAGCCGTGATGCGGGCGAGGACCTCACGTCGCAGACGACTTTTCCCGATGCCAGGAGGTCCGGTGATGGTGACGAGGATCGGCGTCGAGTCGCCCCGCGCCCGCTCGAAGGAGCTGGCGATCTGCGCCATCTCGGGTTCGCGACCGACGAAGGGTGCACCTCCGACGCGCTCTGCCCGGGCGCCGCGCAAACCTTCGCCGACGACCGACGAGCCGTCGTCGCGAGCGCGGAACTCGAAACGCCCGCGACCGAGCTCGCTGGTGGTGGCATCGGCGAGCACCACGCCCGCGTCCGCGTCCCGAGCCAGAGCCGAAGCGCGGTCGACGACCTCGCCGACCGGTAGCACGTCGCCGGTCGGGCTCAGCATGTTGACCCTCGCGCGTCCGCTCGCGATGCCGACCCGCGCGCCCGCTCGTGCGAGCTTCCGACCGAGATCCAGCGCGGCAGCTGCTTCGGTTCCGACGGCGCGGCGCGCTCCCAAGTGGGCGACGATCGCGTCGGCGCCGAGGGGGACCGCATCCGCACCGCGCTGACGCAGCTGTTCCAGCGCTCGTTCGCGAGCCGAGGCTTTGCCGAAGCGGATGGCGACGATGCTGGTCACCAGCCGCGACGCGCTCGAGCCTAGGCGGCTGGAAAGTGCTGGCTCGTTCGAAGCGAAATTCGGCCAACTCATGCGATCGAAGTCCCGTAGGGAATCCTCCAGCGCCTCGCAGACTTCGCGCACGCTCTCTGGGCGATGCTCGGGCTCGGTGGCCAACATGCGGTTCACGATGTTGTCGAGAAGCGGCGGCGTATCGCGGCGAAGCTCCGACAAGCGCGGGGCGGGAGTCGTCACCAAGCGCGCCAGGGTCGCGATGGGCGTCGGGCCCACGTGGGGTGGACGTCCCGAGATGAGCTCGAAGAGCGTGGCTCCGAGGGAGTAGATGTCACAACGCGCATCCACCGGCGCATCGCCGCGCGCCTGCTCCGGCGCCATGTACGCCGGGGTGCCGACGACGTCCCCGGTTCGGGTGATGCGAATGTCAGCGCGGGCCGCGGTACCGAAGTCGACGAGCTTTGGCCAGACGTCGAGCTCGCTGTCGCTGCTGTCCCGGGCCACGAGCACGATGTTGCCCGGCTTGATGTCGCGGTGGATGACCCCAGCCTTATGTGCGGTTTCGAGGGCGTGCCCCACCAGGATTGCGAGCTCTACGGCCTGGCGCATGTTGAACGGCGCGCGGCGGTGGCGGGCAGCGAGGTCCTCGCCCTCGAGCCACTCCATCGCCACGAACGGCATCTGCGATTCTTCCAGCACGCCGTACGCCACGATGCGAACGATGCTGGGGTGGTCCAGGTGGCTGACGAGCTCCCCCTCCTGGGTCAGCCGGGCCTCCTCTTCGGGTGCGACGCCGGCCTCGGCCGGCAGGACCTTGAGGGCGACGTACTGCTCGGTTTCCAGATCCCACGCGCGATACACGACGCCGGCGCCACCGCGCCCGACCTCTCGCTCGATCACAAACCGACCGCCCATGGGCCGGTTTTCCATGTGAGGCGTCGACACCGTAGTCGGGGTAGGTTATCGCGCGAGGGTCAGGGAGTCGACATCGGCGGCGCTCTGGTATCATCGAAGGAAATGAGCAAGCTGTACATGCTCGCAGGCGGAATCGTGGAGCCGGGTGCTGGGCGCCCAGGTCGGATCAGCGCGTTTGTCGCCTACAATCCCAAGCCAGGACAGAGTCGCTTGTTCAAGGTCGCCGGCTCTGCCAGTGAGCCCGAGGTCAGCGAGATGCCCTCGGCAACGACGATCGATCTCGGCCACTTCCGCCAGGTGCTCGAGCAGGAGCTTCAACCTGCGCTCACGGAGATCACCGAGCTGGGAGGCAATGCGGCCATCACGTCGCCCCGAGCGGATTGGGTGTTCGACTTGATCAAAAAGCATTTGGAAACGGCCGAGGGCGTCGAAGTGTTCTGAGTGAGCGGCGATGCTCGAGCGCATTGCAGTTCATCAGACTCGCCTGCGTGTTCCGGGGATCGGGCTTGATCCTCGGGGCGTGGCCCTCGGTGCGCGAGGGTTGGTCCTGCTGCCCTCAATCGATCGGTTGATCGCCTATCTTGCCGTGTATGCGGAGGAGCAATCGATTGGATCGCTCGTCGAATCCCTCGAGCTGCAGGTCGTGAAGTCCAAGCTCAACACTCGGGAAATCGCACTGTCGTTCGAGGCCGGGTCGAGCGATCGAATGGATCGCATCGCGGAGGTAGCCCGCATCACCGGTGGGTTCACGTTCACGGGGACGAGCCGCCATTTCGTGCAGTATCGAGATGCCGGCGCGCCATTTGGATACGACGCGGCGGAAGTGGTGTCCACGTCGTCGGCGCTGGCGCTCTACCACAACACATTTTCCCAGACCTACGACGTGGAGCGAAGCCTCGATTTCGCGCTCTCTCCTCGTTCGATTGATGCCCCATCCGGACCCCAGCGCGGTGCCATCGCTGAGTGAGCTGTGGGTGCTGGCAGAGGCCGGGCTCGGCCCCGGGCTGCTCTCCTACTTCACCCGTGCCAGCGTCCGCGCCGCGGCGGGCATCGCCGAGTGGCCACCCGAATCGAGCTTCGACGATCAGGCCGTCCGGCGCTGGCTGTTTCGCGTTCTCGACTTGCCGCCGCGAATGCGGGATCTACTCTCGAAGACTCCCGGCATCACGACGTTCGTCCCGGTGACCGCCGGCGCTGCGGTCGAGATGGGTTTTCGCCATCCGATTGCTCTCGAGGCTTGTCCGGTGTTCGCGCCAGACGGACTCGTCCTGTTCCGCGGGCGAGGACTCTTGCCCCTCGAAATCGATCGTGTGCCGGTGCTGGCGGATGTCCGCGCCTTGTCCCGTGCCACGCTTCACGAGCAGGATCCCCACGCCGGGCGCGGTGCGCAAACCGCGCTTTCGGTCGCCGCGCCGGTCCGCCTGCTGCCGGACCTCGCGCCCCCCACCACGGTCTCGGCGATCCTCGTTCCGCCCGCAGAGCTTCCGTTGCTCCGGAGACTCGCGTATCTGGCCAGCGCCGAGCTCATCAGCACGACGCGGTTCGCGCTCACGGATGCCGGCGCCTTCGTTTTGCGAGACGCTGGGGTCGAGGGCCTTCCACTCGGAGTTTTTTACCGAAAAATCCATGCATCGATCTACGTGCCGTCGGGGCACCGGGTCGTTCCCCCCGTTCCGCCCGACGTGCTCTTCGAATCCCTCGGAGCTCCCCAAAACAAGTTGGTCTTCTTCCGTCCCGACGGAAGTGCCTGGGGGGTTCCCCGAGAGGCGTTCGTCGCCCTCGAGACGGCGCTCGTGGAAGGACAGCGCTGGGCCCCTTTGACGCCCCTCGAGATGGAGGATGCTTTCAGCACGGAAGTGCCGACGGTGTGGTTCGAGCCACTCGGGATCCGTCCCCTCAAGGGTCTCGAGGAAGCGTGACGCCCGCAGCCCTCCTGGTGGAGCTTGCCGAACGCGTCTGGCGGCCGCTGATTGCAGGAGGCGAGCTTCGTCCGGTACCACCCATCGGCAGGAAGCAGGCCGAGGCAGCCCTCGAGTACGTCCCGGCGCTCTCGGCGCCGTCCCTCGACGAGCTTCGTGCGCGTCGACTGCGCGTCGTTCGTCGCCTGTGTGCAATCGACGCGTTGGTCGACCCGAGTCCGAACGAGTGGCTGCTGCTCATGGCACTGAACGATTTCCTGCAGGTCACCAATCCGAGCCTCGTGGGAATGTTCGGTCGCGATCGACCCGAGCGACTCATTCGCGCCACCCTCGAGATCGTCAACCTCGCTGGCGCCCCGTTGACCATTGCCGACGCCCTCAGCCGGCATGCCAGCTTTTCCCGAATATTCGAGCTCACCCGCGTGGACACCCACGTGAGCTGGTGGGTCGGGCACCGCACCTTTCATGGGGAACCGCCGCCCGCGCGGCTCCTGGCCTGGAAGAGCGTGCGTCGAGTCCACGAGCAGCAGGAGTCGATCCCGCTCACGAGCATGGTGGGTACCGAGGACGCCTGGACCCCGCAATGGGAGGAGCTCCTGAGTGCGCTCGTCGCCGCGAGTCCGCTCACGGACCTGGCGTCCGCCGCTCGGGAGAACCCTCGGTTTGCGTGGTCGGGCTCGACGCTCGCGCTGATCGCCACCAAGCCCGGACGAGCTCTCGCACAGCGGGTCTTGGGTCGCTCGGGCCGACAGAAGGACGCGCTGCGTGCAGTGCAGTCGCTTCCCCGATCGATCCAGAAGGGTGAGAGCCCGGAAGCGGTGCGCATCAATCAGGCGGTGAGTGAGCTCCTGGGAGCTCTCACGTCGAAGCCGGCGCCGTATCAGTTGCCGAGCTCGGCCCCGGAGGATCACGCGAGGGAAGCAGCTGTCGTCAGCATGCGCCGCATCGTCAACGTCGAGTGAAGTGAATCAGCGTCGGCGAGGGGGCCGACGTGCACGCATGCGGCGTCGGGTTTCCACCGGCACCGGAGTGGCGGTCGACACGAATTCGGTGAGCGGAGCAAACCCAATGCTCGAGAGATCGGCGGCCGTGATCACTGGACCCTGAGCTGCGCGAGCGGCGCGACCGAGAACGTCTCTCAGCTCCAGGTCGTTGCCGGGCCACTCGTGCTCCGTCAAAAGGCGGAGTGCCGAGGTGTCGATGCCGAGGGGCTCGCCTGATTTTTCGAGCCCGGCGCGTGCCAGCTCCTCGAGAACGATGGCCCGGAGATCCTCGGATCGGTCGGCGAGCCGCGGCAGCCCGACCAGATTGCCGAGCAGCAGCCGACCGAGGGAGCCCGCGAGGCGAGGACTCTCTCCCATGGGCGTCGCGGCCGTCACCAAGAGCCCGGGGGGCGGAATGTCGGAATGGGTCGCCGTCGCGCCAAATCGGAACATGACCGCGGCGATGTGCTCCTGGACTTCTCTTGGCAGCGCCTGCGCTTCGAGCAAGAGCAGTGTCCCACCATCGGCGAGTCGGAGCGGAGAACGTTCTTCGTTTTCCCAGTGCTCGAGATCGCGTTCAGCTCCCGAGGCTCCATCCACCACGACGAATGGACCGCCGCGTCGAGAGCTCGACAGGTGGTAGATCGCTGCCCAGCCCGCAGCATCGACGCCGGGCGGGGAAGCGAGGGTTGCGGGAGCACCCGATTGGCCAGCTCGCTCCAGCGCTTCGAGGGCCAGGCGAGCTGCGGGACTGTACGTCGCGCGGCGAACGCGACGCGCGAGTCTCTCGGCGAGCGCTTCATTGCGGCCGGCTTCCAGACGAATGATGCGCGCCAGACGAGTGACTTCGTCGTCGGCTCGATCGGCTCGGCTGACGGCTCGAAGCTCGCGCTCCCGAGAGCGAGCCAGCGCCGCGGAGACTGCGATCAGCGCACTGACGCGATCGGCGAGTGTGCGGATCGCGCGCGCCTCTTCCAGCATCAGCGGGGCCGTTCGCGCACCGCGGGGCAGAAGCAGAAAGCCGAGGGGCCCGTCTTCGTCCAGCACGACCGTGGCGGAAAACGCCCGCCGGCTCTTGAACCACTCCAAAAGCGGTCGCACCTCTGGCCGTTTCACTTCGAGGGAAGCCAGAACTTCCGCGCGCAAGGTGCGTTCGGGCTCGCCGAGAGCGAGCTCGTAGATGCGACTGGGCGCCTCGGTGCGATCGACGTGAAGGTAACCGGCCAGATCGACGGAGAGCACTTCCGGCGGATCCTGTCGCCAGAGCTCCGGTCGGGCTCCCGGAGCGGCAGTGGCGCGACCGAGCGCCATCAACGCCGCGCGAACTGCCGCGTCCGGCTCGGGCTGGAGGGCTCCTCGGCTCGCTTCGTCGATGGCGTCGAGCCAGCGGGATTGCTCGGGCGCCAGGCCCGCGGCGACCCGGCGCGCAAACAAGCCAATCGCAATGGCGAGCGCTGCGGTCACGAGCACCACGGCGCCCGCGAACTCGGGAACTTGCCGCGCCACGAATCCGCTCACGAGCAAGGTCGGTACCCCGAGGATGGCGACGGCCAGGATCCCTCGGAGCCCGCGAGCGACCGTGGTCGGCTCTCGGGTCACCGCAGTCCAGGTGCATCCGATCGCGGACGCGATGACCGCAATCGGGAGCACGCGATCGGGTGGTGCTACGCCGAGCACCGCGGCGGGGATGGCGACCGCGAACGCGGTGAGCGAGAGCGCGAGGGCACCGGCAGCTCGGTCACTCGCGCCGAGCTCCAGGCGCCGGAGAATGCGCAATCGCCAGGTGGTCGCCACGATCACCAGAAGACTGGCCGCCGACGCACTGGTCGTGGCGTAGTCGATGGCGAGGGGATCGAGACGCACCATCTGTTCGGGCAATATCGCGCGGGCTGCCGGAGCGCCGACCGCGATGCTCCAAACGAACGCCGTGAAGATCGCTCCGTCGAGGGAACGCGTTGCCGGAGCTGGAACGAGGAGGCCGCCGAGGGGTGCGATCCGAGCGAGCGCAACCAGTCCGCCGACCGCTGCCGTTCCCGCACCCACGTTCGCAACGGCGTCGAGGCCGGCTCGACCCGAAGCCCCTGCGCGCGCCGCAGCCCAGAGCGCGGCGCCCCATGCCACGGCGCGGACGGCGCCCCGGGCCACCCGTTCGGTGTGATCCTCCCCGGCGCGCGGAGCTCCCGTCTTCCGCCAGACGAAGAAGATGACGAGGGGTAGCGCTGCGAGCGCAATCCAGGGCAACGCTCCGCCGCGCGTTTGAAGCGCGCCGAAGCAAACGTAGGCGATCGCCGCCGCGGGAAGGAGGAAGCTCCGTTTCACGACCCTGTGCGAACTCTAGCAGCCCTCGGGCTACTTCCGCTTTTTTGCGGCACTTGTGGCATCCGTCGAGAGCTTCAGGAAGCGCTGTTCGGGTCCGGATGGTGTGTAGGTCTGCACGGCCAACAGGCCCACGGCGCCGGAAGGTGAGTAGGAATGCTTCACGCCAGGTGCGATGTCGAAGACGCTCCCGGCTTTCACCGGCACGTTCTTGCCGTCGACCCGCATCGTGCCCGCGCCTTCGAGTATCGCGATGTGCTCCCAGTTCGTGTGATCGTGCTCGGCAATCGCCGCGTTGGCGGACGTCTCGAGCACCTCGAAGCTTCCTGGGATCGCCGGATCGGCTCCGCCGAAAGCGATGCGGGCGTGGAACGCGCCACCACCCCAAGCCAGATCCTTTGCGCTCCCGAGGGAGGACGCGACCGGCGCGCGCGCTCGCTTGAGCCAACGCACGGCGAACGGTTTGTCCTTTGCCAGCGTGAGCGCTTCGCTGAGCGTCCCAGTCGTTGCGACGAGAGCCATCACCAGCTTCGCTCCACCCTTGTCGCTCTTGATCATCACCCCAGCCCCGGGTACTCGCAGGGCATCCCAGGTGCCGAGAGGCTTGGCTCCGCCGCCCTCGTC
This sequence comes from uncultured delta proteobacterium, assembly GCA_963781505.1. GTDB lineage: Bacteria > Myxococcota_A > Polyangia > Polyangiales > Polyangiaceae > JADJKB01. Next base: position 76,675 of record CAWAHB010000008.1, read on the forward strand.
GTACACGACGTGAGCCGTGCCCGAGAGCGTCATGACGAGAAGCTCCAGCTTGTGGTGACGAGGGATCACGACCGTGCTGTTTTCGCCAACGACCTCCGCCCACATCGCGGCCGGCGAGCCGGTGGGTACGAAGGCTGGGTCCGGTAGGTAGGCCGTCAGGCGACATTCCTTCTGAGAGCAGGTATGTGTTCGGGAAAGTACCGTGGGGGGCGAAGGGGGAAGCGCGCCATCGACGGCCTGGAGCGCGCCCGGTTTGGCGGTAGGGGTGGCAGGCGTTTCGGCAACCTCCCCATTGTCCGACTCCTCGCCGAACCCCTCGTCCGGAAACGGGATCACGGGCAGACCCTCCGTCGGCCCGGGGGGTGGCCACTGGCTTTCCGGAGCCGTGCGCGAGCATCCGAGCGTGGTCATCACGAGCGCGCCCAAAATCGTCATCGACCGCATGGGCCGGATCCTTTCCGGCTTGGGCCAGAAGAGCAAGACCGATAAGCCGGCGCTTGCAGCAGGGGCCCCTGAAAAGAGACACTGCTCATACGACTGGTATCTCGTAGGGGAGCTTTCTCAAGGAGCCCCATGAAGAAGACTTACGTCCTCGACACGAACGTCCTGCTCCACGACCCGCACGCCATCTTCAAGTTCGAGGACAACGACCTGATTCTGCCGATCTACGTGATCGAAGAGATCGATCAGTTCAAGCGCGACAATACGGAGCGCGGGCGCAACGCGCGCACGGTTTCCCGTCTGCTCGATGCTCAGCGCGAGAAGGGTGGCTCGCTTTCGGCCGGCGTCCGCATCGGCGAGGGCGGCACCATGCGTGTGTTCGTTCCGGATCATCGGCCCGAGCTGGTCATCGCGCTCAATCCTGCGTCGGGTGACCACGCGATTCTGCAGTCGGCGATCGAGCTTCGCGATAGCAAGCCGGACCAACCGACCATCTTCGTGACGATGGACGTGAACCTGCGCATCCGCGCGGACGCGCTCGGGCTTCACACCGAGGCGTACGAGAACCAGGCCGTCGATGTGGAGCACCTGGACACCGGCGTCGTCGAGATCCCGATCACTTCCGCGGAGCTCGACAGCTTCTTCGAGACCGGCACTCTGCCCGCGGGAGCAGGAAGCTCTGTACGCCAACCTGTGCATGCTCTTGCGCGACGACAGCCCGCGCCCGCGCAACGGGACTGGCGCGCTACCATGCCGAGAAGCGAGAGCTACGAGCGCTGCGCGCCCCGCGGGAGGGCGTGATGGGCATTCGCGCCGCGAAACAAGGAGCAAAGCTTCGCGCTCGACCTGCTTGCTGGACGACTCGGTGCGACTCGTCACGATGGTCGGCAAGGCGGGAACGGGCAAGACGCTTGCTGGCGCTCGCTGCGGGACTCAAGCGCACCGCGGAGGACGGAGCTTACGCCCGACTTCTGGTGAGTCGGCCGGTGATGCCAATGGGTCGCGATATCGGATTTCTGCCCGGCGACATCGAGGAGAAGCTCAACCCGTGGATGCAGCCGATCTTCGACAACCTCGAATTTTTGCTCGTCGCTGCGGGCAAGCGCAAGGGCATGCGTGGCTTCGAGGAGCTGATGGAGGGAGGGCAACTCCAGGTGGAGCCGCTGACCTACATCCGCGGGCGGAGCTTGCCGCAACAGTACGTGATCGTGGACGAGGCGCAGAATCTCACCCCCCACGAGGTCAAGACGGTCATCACGCGCTGTGGCGAAGGGACGAAGATCGTTCTGACTGGTGACCCGTTCCAGATCGACAATCCGTACGTCGACAGCGCCACGAATGGGCTTTCAGTGGCGGTCGATCGACTGCGCGGTGAGGGGATCACCGCCCACATGCTGCTCTCGAAGGGGGAGCGCAGCGAGCTCGCGAACATCGCAGCCAACAAGCTATGAGCGACGAGATTTCATCGACCGTGCGCTGCCGCGATCTCGAACGACTCCTGCTCTCGGCCGAGCGCACGATTTCGCTCATCGATCGTTGCCGGCCGCGGAATGCGGACACGGAACAGGCACGGCTTTTGGCCGCATGGCGCCGGGGGGTGTTCGAGCCGCCGCGCTTCGTTTATGCGCCATCCGTCGATCTATCGGCCCTGTGCCAGGGCCTTTCCGAAGTGGCCGAGCGGGCGCTCTCGTTCGGACCCTGGGGTGATCTGTACGCCGCTCGTGCACAGGAGCTTGCTCGCGAGGCGGAGATCGTGAGTCACGTCGGCACCGCCGGGCTGGTGAACGCGGCACGGCTTCGCTTCCACGATCCGGTCGGGCACGAAGCTTCCCAGGCGGCCTCGTGGGCGAACGAGTGGGCACGATTGCCCACGCCGGAGCGAAACGATCTCGGCGCCTCGAGCGACGATCCGCGGGATCCGGCGAGCCTGCTTTCCGCGATGCGCTCTGCGGTAGGAGAGCATCGACTCCCGTTCCGGGTCGTCGCGCGCCCCCTGATGTCGGCCGCAGCAACCGGTGACGGTGTCATCGTGGTTCGATCGGGAGGTCACTACAGGGCCGATGAAGTGCGCCGCATCGTCGTGCACGAAGTCGAGGGGCACGCGCTCCCTCGGGCTCGCGCGCGCGCCGAGGCGATCAGACTGTTCGCCCTTGGAACTGCTGGTGGCACGGACGACGAAGAGGGACGCGCACTTCTGCTCGAGGAGCGAGCCGGCTGCTTCGGTGATCGGCGTCGCGCGGAGCTTGGACGACGGCACCTCGCGGCATTGGCCCTGCGTGCGGGAGCCGATTGGGTCGAGACGGTCCGGCTCTTGCTCGATCTGGGTGCGCCCGTGGCTTCGGCTCTCGCGGTCGCTTCTCGCGTCCATCGGGGTGGAGGGCTGGCCCGCGAGGTGGTTTACCTTCCGGCGCTCGCTCGGATCCGCCACGCGCTGGAAATCGACCCCAGCCTGGAACGCTGGCTCGAACGCGGGCGCATCGCGCTTTCGGCGATTGTCACCTTGAAACAGCTGGGAGATCCCCCTGAATCCCTCGGCTCTCGTCGAGCTGCCTGAGTCCCGCACGTACGGGCCGAATTTCTGGTGTTTCGAACGTTTCGTTCGGATTGTGTATAAAGGCGCGTCGAGCTAGCTCTAGCCCTCGAGCTCGGATTGTTCGTGCACTTCCGCCTTCGTTTCTGGTGCCAGGTCGCCCTGCTCTCGGCATGGCCTCTTTCGGCGTGGGCGCAGCCCGCCGGAGAGGAACCCGAGCCCGACTCCCGTGGCGAAGGCGCGGTGCCCCGCGGCGGTGCGGGTGCCGCCGTGCGGCCCGCGGAGGAAGGGGAGAAGGCCAAACCGAAGGTGACGGTGCCGAAGCTCGTTCACTTCGAGCACGCTCCGTATCCGGCGGAAGCCGAGAAGGCTGGCCTGGAAGGCAACGTGGTTCTTCGACTCAGCATCGGCAAGGATGGCGCCGTAACGCAAGTCGAAGTGGTGGAGCCCGCCGGGCACGGCTTCGACGAGGCGGCTTCGGCCGCTGCCGAGAAATTCACGTTCGAGCCGGCAACGCGGAACGGCACTCCCGTTGCCGCGCGCATTCTCTACAAGTACTCGTTCACGCTCAAACCCGCGACGGCCGAAAGGCCCGGCGAGCCGACGAAACCCCCAGCCAAGCTCACGACTGGCAATCTCGGCGGGGCGATTCGGATCGCCGGTTCGAACACGCCGCTCGCCGGCGCCGACGTGGAGATCACGATGCCCGACGGAAAAGTGGTTCGACTGACCACCGACCCGAAGGGTCATTTCGTGCTCGAAAAGCTCGCTCCTGGAAAATATCGAGTTCGGGCCTTCGCGGCGGGGTTTCGCGAAACCCAGATAGAAGAGGAAGTCGTGGCAGGGGAGGCCACCGAGGTCACGTATCGGCTGGCGCCCGAGAGCGAGGGCTTCGAGGTCACCGTGCAGGGGGAGCGGCCCCCCCGCGAGGTCACTCGCCGAACGCTCGAGCGGAGAGAAATCTCCCGCATCCCGGGGACGAGTGGCGACGCTTTGCGCTCGATCCAGAACCTGCCTGGTGTCGCGCGGCCGCCGGGCCTCGCTGGCCTGCTCATCGTGCGCGGATCGGCCCCCGAGGACACGGAAACCTTCGTCGACGGCAGCAGCGTGCCGCTCATCTATCACTTCGGGGGGCTCTCCAGCATCGTTCCCACGGAGCTCCTCGATCGCATCGACTTTTATCCCGGGAACTTCAGCGCGCGCTACGGCCGCGTGATGGGTGGCATCGTCGACGTCGGGCTGCGCTCCCCGAACACGGCGTGCACCGGACCTTACGGAAAGCCCACCGACAAGACCGGGTGCTACCACGGGCTGGCTCAGGTCGATCTGATCGACACTCGCCTGCTCGTGCAAGGCCCCCTCGGTCCAGTCAAAGACTGGACGTTTGCGGTCGGGGCGCGGCGGAGCTGGATCGACGTCTGGCTCAAGCCGGTTCTGGAATCGGCGGATGCTGGAGTGACGACCGCGCCAGTGTACTGGGACTACCAGGTGATCGCCGAGAACAAGCCCGCGCGCAAATCGAAGCTCAGCGTGCGCGCGTTCGGTACGGATGATCGCATCGAGATCCTGATCCGCGACCCGCTGGCTCAAGATCCCGCCATCGGCGGCAACATCCGCTTCCGCACGGCGTCGCACCGCGCCCAGGTGCTCTACACCGGTGAGCTCTCCCGCGACGTCAACGTCACGAGCATGCTCTCGGTCGGAAAGGATCTGATCCGCTTTTCCCTCGGGAACTTCTTGTTCGATCTCGATGTGTACCCGGTCAACGCCCGCACCGAGTTCGGGTTCAAGGCCACGAAAGGCCTGAAGCTCTACGCGGGCTACGATTTTCAGGTGGCTCCCTTCGATGTACGCGTGCGCTTTCCTCAGCCGCCTCGGCCCGGCGAGCCGGATCCCGGGCCGTTTGCGACTCGCCCTCCGGTCGAGAGCCGGGACTCTTCCACGGCGTTTCGTCCCGCTTGGTACGTGGAGGCCGAGGTGGTTCCGACCCGTCGACTGCGACTCGTTCCCGGCGCCCGGGTCGATTACGCCCGGGATTCCGGGCACGCGGACTTCAGCCCGCGGATGAACGCGCGCTTCGATCTAGTTCCGTCCACGGACTCCGACGACCCGGATGCGGTCGGTCGAAAGAATCTGCGTACGACCCTCAAGGGCGGTGTCGGCGTGTTCCACCAGCCGCCGCAATTTCAAGAAACCGACGAAGTGTTCGGTACTCCTGGCTTGAAATCCAATCGGGCCATCCACTACTCGGCTGGTGTCGAACAGGAGCTCAGCCGCCAGATCGAAGTGAGCGTCGAAGGCTTCTACAAGGACATGTCCCAGCTCGTGTCCCGGGATGCCTCAGCGAGCGGAGGGTTTTTGTACGGCAACAACGGTCTCGGATCGGTCGTCGGCCTCGAGACGCTCATCAAGTACAAGCCCGATCGACGATTCTTCGGTTGGCTGGCGTACACGTTGTCGCGAAGCGTTCGGCGAAACAGTCCGGACGAACCGGAATACCTGTACCAATTCGACCAAACCCACAATCTCATCCTCCTCGGCAGCTACCGGCTCGGGCGTGGGTGGGAATTCGGCGCGCGTTTCCGCATCGTCTCCGGGCCGCTCACGACGCCGGTGCTCTCGCCCCCCGCTCTGCCGTCGCTCTATGCAGCGGATTCCGGCGCCTACGCTCAGCTCCAAGGTCGGCAGAACAGCCGACGCCTACCGCTCTTTCACCAACTCGACCTTCGGGTCGACAAGACCTGGCAGTTCGAGGACTGGCGCTTCTCGACGTATCTCGACATCTACAACGTCTACAACAATCAGGCGGTCGAAGGCCTTTCCTACAACTACAACTATACTCAAGAGACGTATCAGACGGGTCTGCCCATCATTCCCAGCGTCGGACTCCGAGGTGAATTTTGAAGCGCGCTCTACGTTTCTCCGCGATCGGCCTGGCGCTTTCCTTTCTTGGGTGCGGAGCCCAGTTCGATCCTCAGAGCGAGCTCCAGACGCTGCGCGTGCTCGCCGTGCAGAAGGACGCGCCCTACGCGAAGCCTGGTCAAGACGTGGAGCTTCGCATGCTCTACTACGACGCCTCCCCCGATGCGCCGCGGCCCATTCAGGTCGCGTGGTTTTCGGGCTGCTTCGATCCGCCGGGTGATCTGTATTCCGGCTGCTTCGAGCTCTTGGCCAATGAGTATGGTGGCAGCCTGCCCCCCGACGCCCAGGTTGGCAGTGGCGAGCGGTTCACGTTCACCATGCCGGACGACATCATCTCGAGCCGGCCTCCTCCGCTGGATCAGCGGCAACCGCCCTACGGGCTTGCCTACGTCTTCTTCGCGGCGTGTGCGGGGACGCTGGATGCCGCGCCGGCCAACGAATCCGGATTTCCGCTGGCCTGCTACGGTCCGGACGGCAAGCCACTGGGAGCCGACGATTTCGTGGCTGGCTTTTCTGCCATTTACGCCTACGACGGCTACGTGAACGAAAACCCCATCGTCACGGGCTTCCAGGTGGAGGGCAAGACCGTCACGCCGACTTGCATCGGCGACGACTGTCTCGATTACGTAGAGCCGGCAACCATCGACTGCACCTCCGGCGACGTGCCATGCATCCCGAGCTGCGGCGACGATGGGGACGATTCCTGCCCCGACCACTCAATCAAGCCCATCATCGATCGCGCGAGCGCCGAGGTCGACCAGGTTTCGGTCGACGCCTACAACGAAGCGTTCGAAGAACAGATGTGGGTCAGCTACTACGTGAGCGGTGGCGGCGTGAAATCCGATGTCCGCCTGCTCAACGACGCCAAGAAGGGCTGGAGCGAGGACCACGGCACCCAATTTCACGCGCCCAAGCAGACCGGTCCGGTCCACATCTGGGCGGTGGTCCACGACAACCGCGGCGGAGTGAGCTGGGTTCGGCAGGACGTGGTGATCCAATGAAGGCTTGGCTCTTCACCGCCGTCGTCGTCCTTGCCGGTTGCTCGAAGAAGGGCGACGGCGAGAGCTCCTCGAACGGTCAGGACGCGACGACTCCGCGCTTCAGCATGTCTTCGCAGCCCTGGCGAACGTCCGGCACGGTGGGCGGCTCCCTGGCCGCGGCCCCTCCGTCTGCGACGGTGACGGAGCCCGATCCCGTCGCGCGTTCCTCGGCAGCGGGGCGGGAGCTGCATGCGGATGTGGCCAAAGGCTGCTCCGACCAGAAGTGCTTTGGTGAGAAGTGTGGTCCGCTGTGCGTGCGGTTCATGGACGAAAAGTACAAAACTTTCACCACGGTCAGTCAGCGGAACCGCGTGTACTTTGCTTGCTTCGGAGCGTGTTTGGGCGGTTCGCTCGACGGCGGGAAGTGACGCGCTTCGCGATACCCGACGGGGCGCCCCGCGGATTTACGTTTTTCGAAACGCAGATCCTGCACTAGGATGCGCCGATGCACGAGACGACGTTCGGCGGACGGCTCGGGGATTTCAACGATCCCTCGACCGGACAGAGGGTTGGCCTGTCGGCTTACGGAACCGTGACCTATCAGATGACCGGGCCCGGGAACCCGACCGAGATGGAGCGTCCGGTCAGGGACTACATCTTGCACGGGATCAAACAGGTCATCGCGCAGAAGCTTTCCGCCAATCAAATCGCGATCCCCACGATTACCCACAGCTTGCCGGCGATCATCCCCGAGATAATCGCTGCAGCGAATCTTCAGCAGCTCGGGGTGTCAGTCGGCAACATCACCATCGACGTGAGGCCGGACGCCCCGCCCGCCGCTGCTCCCCAACCGATGCCGGCTCAGATGCCGCCGACGCCGATGCAGGCGATGCAAAACTCGCTCGAGCAACAGGCAAGGGATCGACTGGATCCAGGCAACTACAACCTCCACGCCAAGATCAACGTGGGTGGCTTCAAGATCAAAGCCAGCACCGACGGCGGAATCGATACCGATGGCCTGAAGAAGCAGGTCAAGGACAAGGCGATCTCCAATCTGATCTGGTACGGCGCCGGCTGCGTGATCCTGCTCATCGTGTTCGCGGGGCTCGCAGGGCTCGCGCTCTACGTCTATTCGGACATGCAGTCCGGAGGCAGCGCGCCGACCGGCGCCGCGAAGGCGGGCAGCTGGGATGGCAAGAGCACGCTGAATTGTGGCGGCAACGACAACATGAAGATCTCCGGTGTGACCGCGAACTTGTCGAGTGGAACCGCGGTGAACGCCGGCGCCAACTGCCACCTCGAGCTCGTCGGCTGCAACATCACCGCGCCCAACGGAATCAACGCGGGCGCCAACGCCAAGGTGACGGTCACCGGCGGCAGCGTCACCAGCACCCAAACGGCCGCTCAAGCCCTGGGCAATGCGACCATCACGTTTTCGGGTACGAAGGTCTCCGGCAAGACCAACGCGCTCGGTGCCGCCAAGATCGTCGGACCCTGATTCAGTCGCAGCTCGGCGCGAAGACGTGGAGCGTGGCGTTCAGCCCGGTCAGGGTGTCGGGGGTGAGCACCACGCCGAACTTACGCGTTGCGCTCACGCCGATTTCGCTCACGCCGAACGGGAGCGGGGTGCTCCCGCTCTGCAGAGTCAGACTCGTCCCGCTCTTCTGAACGGCGCGCACCAGAGTTTGAGTCGTATCCGCGGGATTGGCCGTGGTGACGAGGGCCATCGAGGAATCGATGAGCGCAGCCCGCCCCGCTCGATTCGCGTTGATTCCGCCCTGGGAATAGGTGGCGATGTCGATCTCGGGCGCGCCGTCGATGGTGTCGCTACCTTCCGCCAGGAGCCAGCGCAGGACCACAGCTGAGCTCGACGCGATTCCGGCGTCGTCGCGGTCGACGCGGTTGGTCGTCCAGAGCACGGAGCCGTCTCGGGTGCTGGAGAAGTATTGGGTCGAGAGCACTCCCGATGCTTCGTAGCTGGGCGAGACGGGGGAGCCGGCCTGAGCATCGGTCGTGCCTGCCTTCGCCACCAAGCTGAAAATCGGCGTCTGCGGGACCGACGAAACGTCGACCCAGAAGCTCAAGAGGCGGGAAGTGCTCGACGCGACGACCGCCGCGTTCGAATCGATGCCCGTCAGCGAATTCTGCGCCAGGGTGGAATTGTTTTGCACCGGAGGCTCGACGTACGTGCTCGGGAACAGGTTGGTGGTGCCGTCGACGAGCAAGAAGCCCGCGAAGCTGCTCGGATACCCCGCGGTCAAGCCGCCCGGGACGTTCACTCCAGCGGAGCCCAGGGTCAGCGTCGCCGACAGAGGATCGGTCGGCAAGTCGACCCAGGCGAGCTGAACTTTCCCCGCCTGAAGGGCGGACATCAAGAGCAGCCGCCCTGCGGTCGCAACCATGCCCGCCACCGGGAAGATCGGGGAGTCGACCGTCATCGAAAATGGGTTGGCGGGATCCGTGATGCGCCAAGCGTGCAGCACCCCGTCGCTCGTTGCGACGAACACGTAATCCTCGAACGCCGCGAGGCATGAGCTCAAGCTGCCACTACACCCCACGGGGCTAGCGAGATCGATCGTGGTGGCCGCGAACGAGACCGGTTTGGGCGTGCCGCAGGTGTTGGTGGTCGCGTTGCAGGCGCGGCCCTCACAAGCGCTCGGCGCGGGACAAATCTGGTAGTCGCACTTGCCGGCCGTGCACATTCCCTCGAGACAGCCGCCACCATCCACGGCGCATTGTGGGTCGGCGTCGCACGCTGCTGCGTCGGGGTTCCCACCGCCCGACCCGCCTCCGCCGAACGAACCCCCGAATCCCCCACCGCCGATGCCGCCCGAAGACGAGTCCGGTCCACCGTCCCTGGGGATCAGGCTCTCGTCCAGATCCAGCTTGCAGGCACCGAATCCCACGCCGAGCAGCAGGAAAGCCGATGCGGCGAGAAGAACGGGATGGCGCATCAGAACTGTCCCCCGCAAAATACCTGATCGGGTCCGACGCCCACCGAGAGCGCGGTCTCGTGCTTCTCGGACTTCGTCGACTGCCAAATCAGGATCACGATGCCGGAAGCGGTCAGAACGCTTCCGCCAATGAGCAGGATGTTGGTGCGTGTCTGAAGTCCCTTTGCGTGGTCGAAGGTCTTCTGGCTCGGAGCCGCCTTGTAGGTGTCCTCGGCGTCCTTCGCCGAAGTCCCTACGAGCGCTGTGGCGCCGAGCGCCGCGAGGCCGGCTCCCGTTGCGACGAAGCCAATCGTCTTCCAAGCGCTCGACGGCTTGGATGGCTCCTCGTGAACAGGACGCTTCTTCGGTTCACTGAGCTTCACCGGCTTCTTTGGTTCCGGCATCACCGGTTGTGGCTCCGCCTCTTCCTCCAGATTCACGTCCGACACCTTGCCGGAGACGAGGTTCACGGCGCGCTTGTCGCTCGACCCATCGGGAGAAACCACCGTGAGCATGTGCGCACCGGGCGTCCCGTGCAGTCGAGCGGGAACGGCGGCCTGCAGGCGATCGTCGAGCGCGACGAGAGTCCCCGCCTTGCCCTTCACTTGTGCAACACCCAGGCCCTTTTCGAGAGACTTGAGCCGCTCCTCGGACCTGTCGGTCTGGCTGTCGCTGAGCTTCGGTGTGCGCAGTGCGAGCGCGTACGCGTCCGCGGCGCGCGCGCTCTCTCCGGCCAGTTCCCAGGCTTGGGCAGCGGTGTACAGCGCGACGGCATGGGGCATGATCTTGCTCGCCGCCTCGAACCCCAGGGCTGCCTCGCGGTACTTCTTGGCGCTCATCGCCTTCTTCGCCTCGCCGTACAAGCGACGCGCTTCGCCTGCGTCCGAGTCGTCCTGTCCTGCCGCGACGCGAGGAACGAAGCAGGCCAGCGCGAGCACCAAACAAGCCAAACGGCGTATCGAAAGCGGCATCCGCATCAGTCTACACGTGTCGGCCAATCAGAAGGGATTGTCCGGGATGTCGACTTTGAGAGGCTTGGGCCCCGGCTGCTCCTTGACCGCGGGCTCCGATGGCTTGTTGGGCTTCTGCATCGGTTCGACGGGCTTCGGGTCGCGGCCGAGCTTCATCAGAAGCACGTCCAGCTGATCGGGCGAGCTCTCGTCGATGCGGAGGACATCCTGCTTGTAACCGTCGGCGCTGGCGACGAGCAGCTTCACCTTCCCGGCGGCGGGTCGCTCGATCACGGGCTTGTCCCCCTTCAACATCTGGCCATCGAGCACCAGGGTCACGCCACTCTTCGGCTCGACGAGCTCGACCTGGATCTTGCCCTGAGTCGGGGGTTTGGCCGGGGGCTTCGCGACCATTTTCGGTTCCGGGGCGGTCGTCGGAGCGGCGCCGGCAATCGGCAGCACATCCGGAGAGGTGTCGGTCGTCCGCTTCGCTTTGGAGCGCATCATCCAGAGCCCTCCACCTCCAGCGGCGAGGAGTCCAAAGACGACAACGCCCACCGCCACGCCGACCAGCGCGTTTCGAGTGGCGTGGGTCTTGGGCGTCCGCGACGACATCATCGGCGGAGGCTGCGTTGCGACCATCGGTGCGACGTAGCTGATGGCGGACGGATGACTCAGGTTCTCAGCCTGGCTCGGCGAAGAGGTGTGGCTCGGTTGGCTCGCGACGCTCGGCTGGGAGGCGTGGCTCACCTGGCTGGCAACGGAAGCTTGGGACACCGAAGCCTCGCTCGGTGGCGGCGGAACAACAGGCGGCTCCGGCATGGGAGCTTCGCTGACCGCGGGCGCGGAGACCGCGCTGTCCCCTCGCATGCGCTCTCGAATGCGACCCGCGCGTTGGGCAACGATTGGGCCCACTCGTTCTTGAACCGCCGCGGCCACCAGGGCCTCGGTGACCAGGGATCCCGAGCGGGCCAGCCATTCTTCCAGGGCGACCCGCATGCCGTCCGCCGTCGGATAGCGTTCGTCCGGGCTCGCCGCCATGGCGCTCATCACAATCTGTTCGAGCTCCCGCGGGTAGCCGGGAACGACGGCGCTCGGTGGATCGAACACCCCGCTGGCGATGGTCCGGAGCACGTCGAGCTCGCCGTTGCCCCGAAATGGCCGGGCTCCGGTGGTCACTTCGTAGAGCACGATTCCGAGCGCGAACACGTCCGTCCGCCGATCGATCGTCCCACCGCGCGCCTGCTCCGGCGCCATGTAGGCGATCTTGCCCTTGAGCTGTCCGGCCGACGTGGCCTCTTGGGTGGTGTTGAGCGCCTTGGCCACGCCAAAGTCGGTGACCTTCACGTTGCCGTCGGTCGAGATCATGATGTTCTGCGGCGACACGTCACGGTGCACGACCCCGAGTGGGTGCCCCGCGTCGTCGCAGAGCTGGTGCGCTGCGTGCAGACCCTTGGCGGAGTCGGCCAGCACCCGGGCGGCGATGCGTGCGTTCATCCGCCGCGCCGTTGCCTGTTGTCCTCTGGGAACCGGAGGCTTGAGCACACGACTCAAGCTCTCGCCATTCACCCACTCCATCGCCAGGTAGAGGGTCTCTTGCTCCTCGCCGAGATCGAAGATCTCGCAAACGTTCGGATGATGCACGCGCGCGGCGAGACGCGCCTCGTCGAGGAACATGGACTCGAATCTCTGGTCGCGCGCGAGCTCGGGCAGGATCGTCTTGATGGCTACCAGTTTGCTGAAGCCTCGTTGGCCGTGCTGCTTGGCCGCCCACACCCGCGCCATCCCGCCCTGAGCGATGGGCAGGAGGATCTCGTATCGACCGAGACGCATGCCCGCCCGCACCTCATCGGGGCCGGCCAGGGGACTCTTCCTGCGCTCGGCGGGCATATCAGAGAGTATACCGCGCCCCGAGCTTTCCTCATGTGGGGGTTATCGAGGGGGAAAGGTCAGTACAAGTGTGCGTTTGTGGGCGTCTGGGCCCGGGCCATCACCACCTTGTTGCCATACGCCGGAGGGGGCGCAATGAGCTTTGGCTGCTGATTTTGGTCTCGATCCAGGTCGGTTCGGGGCTCCGCAGCCGGGGGCGGGGGACGGGCGGGCTGTGGGACGGCTTGACTGCCGCACCCCACGAGCCCGAGCAGGGCGACCACGAGAAAAAATGGGCGCGTCATATCATCAATATAGCCACGATTCCGGCTTCCGCACGCCGCGCTGCGTAAGCGACGAGTATGCTCGGCCCCCCGATGCGCATCCTGTTCGCTTTCGTCGCGAACCTCTTTCTCTTGCTGCTCCTGCCGCTACGCGTTTTGCGGAAAGCGCGCGCTTGCCCGCGAGGGGGATTCATCGATGTCGTCGTCGATGGGCCGATCGTCGAAGTCGCGCCTCGGCGGTCGATTTTTTCCCGGCGCTCCCCCGTCCTCGCTCTGGAGTCGCTGCGAGAGGTGATTCGTGTGGCTGGGACCGATCCCCGGGTGGCCGGCTTCGTCTTCCGTTTGAAGGGCCTGCATGCGGCGACTGCAACGGCGACTTCCCTTCGGAACGTCATCCTCGAGGCGAGTAAGACCGGCAAGCGCGTCGTCGCGTATCTGCCCCACGGGGGCGGGACGCTCAGCGCCTACGTCGCCAGTGCGGCGGAGCGCGTGCTTTTGGGTCCCGAGACACACCTCGAGCTCCTCGGTTTCGCCGTCGAGGCGCCCTACGTGAAAGCCGCCCTGGATCGCGTGGGCCTCGAACCGGAGGTCTTCGCCAAGGGGCGATTCAAAACCGCCGGTGAATTCCTGGTCCAGCAGTCCATGAGCGAGGCCCAACGCGAGCAAATCGGAGCGCTCCTCGACGTGGCCTACAACGTCGTCGTCGATGGTCTCGCCAGTGGTCGAAACCTCGCGCGAGACGCGGTCGTGGGCATCATCGATCGCGGGTCCTGGTCGGCTCAAAACGCGGTCGCGATGAAAATCGTCGACGGCGTTTGCTATGAGGACGAGCTCACCCGGACTCTCGATGCAACGCGCAAGGACGGCGCCCGCATGATTTCTGCGCGCGCATACCTGCGGCGACGACAGATTCGCTTCCTCCGATTCTTCCGCCCGCCGTACATCGCGGTCGTCGAGGTCTCGGGACCCATCGTGTCGGGCCGACCCTTCTCTCTGGTTCCCATCGCCGGTGACGAGTCCCTCACGCGAACGCTTCGCGCCGTCGAGGAGGATCCGAAAGCGAAGGGCGTGATCGTTTCGGTGAGCTCCCGTGGTGGAAGCGCCCTCGCGTCCGATCGCATCCTCCACGCCGTGCGCCGCGTCGCGGAAAAGAAGCCGGTCGTTGCGTATCTCGGCGACGTTGCGGCGAGCGGCGGCTACATGATTGCGGTCGGCGCTCCTCATATTGTGGCGCAGGAGGCCACGATCACGGGCTCGATCGGCGTGATTGCAGCTCGCGTCGTCCTCGGTCCGCTCCTCGACAAGCTCGGGATCGGCGTCGAAGTGGTGAAGCGCGGCGCTCGCGCCGACACGATGAGCCCCGTTCGTCACTACACCGACGCCGAGCGCGCCGACTTTCAGCTCCACCTCGACGAGATCTACCGGAGCTTTCTCATGGCCGTTGCGCGCGGTCGACAAAAGCCCGTCGAGCAGATCGAGCCTCTGGCGGGCGGTCGCGTCTGGAGCGGTCGTCACGCTCTCGAGCACGGGCTCGTCGATCGCCTTGGCGGATTCGACCTGGCGCTCACCGATCTCCGCTCTCGGGTCGGTGCGGGCGCCGATCGCTTGCCGTCGGTGGTCGTCGGCCACGATCGAATGGAACGCCCGCGCATTCCCATCCGATTCGTCGGCTCGCTCTCCCGCGCTCTGGGCGTCGAACCGTTGCTCGATGCGGCCAGTGTCGCTCTCGACGAGCGATCGGGCCGCGCGTGGCTCTGGTGCGACGCCCGGATGCGGGATCTCGGTCAGCGCTGAGTCACTTCACGAGCGCGCTTCCCCCGGCGGCGCTGAAGTCCCCGGTGAACGGAGAGGCAACCACGTCCGTGCTCTGCATCGCGGCGATGTCGTAGCGAACGACCGTGGCAGCGCTCCCCGCGTCGCCGAAGGCGAAGTCGACGCCGAGGAGCTCGGTGGCCGACTCGCCGCTCGGTGCGCTCGGAACTCCGGTGAGCTCGGCTCCCAGGGAGGTCGATGCGGGATCCCACAGGTACCAGTGCTCGCCAAAGCTCGAGTCGAACGCGTCGATGACCACCGTGGAGGCGTCGAGCTGGATGAAACGCGCCAGGTACTCGTCGGTCTTGGGCGCGTACAGCACCTGGGTGCCGCCGTTCTTCAGATCGTAGCTGGCAATGCCATGGGCCACGCGGGTCGTGCCGGCGTCGGTCGCCTGGTAGCAGCCGGCGCTGAGCACGAGCAGACGATTCTTGCTCGAATCCAGGACCATATCGACGGGATTCTGGTGAGGCAGAGGCACCGTGCTCGAGATCGCGTTGCTGGTGGTGCCGACGATTCCGAGCAGCGCTTTGGTCGTCGGGCAGGCGAGTTGATAGTCCGGCGCGACAAGCGTCGTGCGGTCGTAGCGGCCGATGGTGACGAAGACGTTCTTCGTCGCCGGGTCGTACACGGGCGTGGCCGCGTCCACCGAGCCGTCTCCGTCTCCCGAATCGAGGTAGCTCGAAAGATCGATCGTCGAGCTGACCGACCCCGCGGAAAGATCGACAATCGCCAATCGGTTGTCGTCGTGGAGCGTCACGTACCCACTCGTCGCGACGGCAATGCCCACCGGGTTGGTCGGACCGGCGCCCGAATCGCCCAGTGCCGCCGTGGACACGTCGATGCTCTTGTCGATGGCGCCGCTGGGCGTCAGAAGATGGATCACGGAGTTGGTTCGTTCGAGGACGAATCCCATGCCGCCGCTGGCGACCGGAACCGCGTCCCCATCGCTCAGTGTTTCGTGACCGACGACGGTTTGCGAATCGAGATCGATCGTCGCAACTTCCGTCATCGAGAAGAAGTCGGTGCCGGCCACGAGCAGTCGGCCTTTCGACGTGCCGCTGTCGCTTCCCGCACTGCCGCCCGTCCCGGCGTCAGTCGCCGCACTGCCGCCAGTGCCGCCGTTGCCTCCCGACCCGCCGTTGCCACCAGTTCCTCCGCTGGCTCCAGTTCCGGATTTTCCTCCGCTTCCGGAAACCGGCTCGTCGTCGCCGCAGCCCTGGACCGTGAGCCCAAACAAGATCAATCCCAGTAGGAACGTTTTCATCGAGCGCCTCGCTTGCCCGCACTCCCCGACGGGCTGGGGGTGACGAAGGGGCAGAGAGGTCGCGCTCGCCGGCTCTCGGTCCGGTCAAACCCGACTGCCGACACCCCGCGTCGCCAGGTTGAGGTCCGGACCGAACGACCGGCACGGACCGATGCACCGCTCGAGTCAGGTCTCCTGGCTTCCGGATCGACCTCCAGTGAGCCCTTCCCAGGCTTTTCGCCCAGTGGTTGTGCTCACCTTCGTCCCCGGTCACAGTGGCGGGGGCCGCGCCGGCGTTTCACCGGCTTCCCTTGGCTCGAACAGCAGAAGTGGGGGCAAGTGCTCCAACTCCTGACTCGTTCCTAACACGCCCTTTGGGGTAGGGTCGAGCACCCCCCACGGGCCGAAATCGTTGGCTGATTGCGCCAGCGAGCCAAATCGACGACGCTAGCCACGCGCCCGGGGGCGCCCGCGGACCCGATCGATGACCCAGTCACCTCGAAATGCCCCGCCACTGGGGCAAGGCTCGCTGGTCAACGAGCGATACGAGATCCGCCAGAGCTTGGGGAAGGGCGGCATGGGTGAGGTGTTCCTCGCCTGGGATCGCAGCACGCAGCAGCCGGTAGCCCTGAAGGTCGTACGCGAAGAGTCGCGCATGCCCGGCGACGACGAAGCGCTGCGTCAGGAGCTCTTGCTCGCTCGCTCCGTGAGTCACCCCAACGTCTGCCGGGTTCACGATCTCGCGCCGAGCCCGTGGGGTCCGATCCTGGTGATGGAGCACATCGCCGGGCAGACGCTGCATACACACATCCGGAGGCGCAAGGCCCAGGGCGGCTACACCTCCGACGAGTTTCGCAAGATCGCCAGCGAAGCGGCTGCCGGTCTAGCTGCGATTCACGCGCAGGGCTTGGTGCATGGAGATCTCAAGCCTGGCAACGTGATGGTGACGAACGATCGCGCCATCATTCTGGATTTCGGCTTCGCTCAGGAACGCGCGCGCCTCAGCGCCCGGCGCCCCGGCGCTCCGCCCGATGGCGGAACGCCGAACTACATGGCGCCCGAGCGACTGCGATCCGGCGGAGCGAGCATGGAGGACGACATCTACGCTCTCGGCCTCACGCTCTGGGAAATGTGGACCTGTCGCGTCCCTGAGCCCGGATATCGCCCCCGCGCCAAGCCGATGCGCTCGCAGATCATGTTCGACGTTCCGGCCGGCCTCAGCGTCGACGAGGTGAAACAGGTCTTTCGGTGTCTGGGGGACGAGCCCCAGATGCGACCCCAAGCTCGGCACCTGCGGTTCTTCAACCCCACGGCATTGACCACCAGCCAGGTCTCGATCCCGCGGGAGCGCTTGAGTCCGGGTCCGCCCCTCGGGCGAAATGCCGCCGAGTCGTTCATTCCCGGTGCCCAATCCCTGCTGCTCACGTTCGCGACGAACGCCACTGAAGCCGCCGGAACGCTGTACTCCCTCGACAAGCCGCTGGTCACCATCGGGCGCCGCAATAGCGAGGATCTCCCCCTGCCCGAGGCAACCGTCTCTGGGTCCCACGCGGCCATCCGCTGGCAATCGG
Source organism: uncultured delta proteobacterium (assembly GCA_963781505.1). GTDB lineage: Bacteria > Myxococcota_A > Polyangia > Polyangiales > Polyangiaceae > JADJKB01. The sequence continues at coordinate 94,213 of CAWAHB010000008.1, forward strand.
GTTCGTGGGTGGTGGAAGACACGGGCAGCACCAACGGCACGTACGCGGATCACAGCTACGATCGCAAAAAGAGCGTTGCGCTCCTTCACGGTGGTGAGGTCCAGCTCGGCGAATGCCGGCTCAAGATCGTGAGCTTCCAGGAAGGCTCGCCGCCGCATCAACGCGCCAAGAGCTACCTCGGCAAACGAGATGGGCTGACCGGGCTACTCCGACCGGAGTATCTCGTCCGCGCGCTGAAGGACGACGCGGGATTCGCCGAGTGGGACGGAGTTCCGCTGGCGGTGGCTCGCTATCATGTTCGCGGGCCCAACCGGCATGTCAGTGAGCGGCCCACGATTCTGGAAATGCTTGCACTCCGGCGCGCGGCACAGCGCGTTCTGGAGCTGACGGAGATGCTCCTTTTGAGCTTGATCCCAGTGACGGCAGGGTTGGTCGGCCCATTGAAGTTCGCCGTCGCGATGACCGGGCCCAGTGTGGAGGAGGCGCGGCACGTCGTCGAGCAGGTCGTCTCCCAGGTGCAGGGCCTGATGCCTGAATCCCTCGATCTCGCGGCGACGCTGATCAAGTGGGAGACGGGCCAGCCCGTCGACAGTCTGATCGAAGGCTGAGCGATCTCGACCGCGCAGGGGCCGCTCGGCACCGAGAAAAATTCGTTCGTTTCATGCCTGGACCCCCCAGCCGCCCATCGTTTCCCATGCCCAGCGAGCCGAGCCTTCGGCGACTGGGAGTGGGCGGAGGTGGAGGAGGCGACCGCCCGCTCCGAGCACAGCTGGTCGTGGCCATCGTCGTCGTCTTGGTGATTCTCGCGGTCCCGCTCTACCTCCTGCGTCGACCGAGCGGACACGAGAACGCCCCTGCTGACGCGGGAGCATCTGCTTCTGCACTCGCAGCGCTTCCAGCCGGGTCCAGTGCGGCTTTCAAGGACGCGGGCGCAGAAGACGACCGGGTCAAGCTCGGTCCGATCCAACGTGTGAAGTGCAGCGCGAGCCGCAAAGCCGCTGGGCAAGAGGGCAACCTCTGTGACCGCCTGGAAGTGTTCGAGAACGCCCTGTCGAAAGCGATTCGGGACAACGTCGGTTGCGCGCCGAAGATTGCCAAGGGCGGAAACATCAATTTCGTCCTCACCGTCGACTTCACCGACCGTCGGATTCACGTGTTCCCGGGTGCCAGTGGTGCTTGGAAGGGACCGTCCGCTCGCAAAGCCGCCGATTGCGTGAAGCGTTCGCTTCCGGCACCGGACTGGACCGGACTCCAGCACCAGTATCGCTTCTACATGCTGGCGATTCTGGCGACGTATCCGCCGGTTTCCGCCGACAAACCCGCTGGGCCGGCTCCCAGCGCGGGCGCGCCTCTGTTCGAGTGACGGGGGGCGCTCAGGGGTTGCCCTGGAGTGTGAGGGACCAGGTCCCCTCGCAGGCGAACCCGCCGCCGTAGCGAACCTCGATCACGACGGTCCGGCTGTCGTCGGACCCACTGCCCGTGAGGCCGTCGCCCCAGCTCACGATCATGTCTTCTTGAGTACCCGGGCCGTTCGCGGATGCGCGGGTTGCAACCAGCGGACACGGCGTCGTGTCGGTCTGCGTGTCGATATAACCGTAGATGTCGAAGTCGGAGCCAGCCGGCACGTCCAGAGTGACCTTCAGCTCGAGCGCATGGCCGAGGACGCCGTGGTCGTCTTCCGTCACACGTACCGAATAGAATGCCTGGTCCGTGCCCGTTGCGGTGAGCACAGCGGAGTTCGCTGTGTCGCCACTCAGGGTTCCGAGATCGTTCGCGGTCTGGCAGGTGTTCGCCTCGGTACACGCCACCCCTCCACTTCCCCCACTGCCCGACGCGCCGCCGCTGCCGCCCGTCGCGCCACTGCCGCCCGTCGCGCCACTGCCGCCCGTCGCGCCGCTGCCGCCCGTCGCGCCGCTGCCGCCCGTCGCGCCACTGCCGCCGTTTCCACCGTCGCCCGCAGCTCCCCCTGCGGCGCCCGCTCCTCCCGCGCCGCCGCCACTCGGTTCGTCCGCTTCCCCACCGCTGGCGCAGCCGGAAAGGGCGAGCAGAGCCAGCACGACCCAAAGCTTCATCCGAGCAGTCTATCACGCAGTTTCGGCGGATTTCCCCTCGTTCTGAGGCCGGAGCGCCTCTTGCTCGACGCTGGAGCTTGCGTGCTATGGGAAGCGCAATGGCCATCGACCTCACTGAATTCGAGCGCAAGGTAAAGCTTCGCCGGCTCCGTGCCGACGATTTCGATCGAGTCGTGGAGCTCCAACTCAAGTGCTTTCCCGGGATGAAGCCTTGGACGCAGGAGCAATTCGAGAGCCAGATCCTCACTTTTCCGGAAGGCCAGATTTGCGTCGAGATGGAAGGTCGGATCGTGGCGTCGTCGTCGAGCTTGATGCTCGACTACTCCGACTACACCGACTGGCACGACTGGCTCGAGATCGCCGACAAGGGCTTCATCCAGAACCACGACCCGGAGGGCGACACGCTGTATGGGATCGAGATCATGGTCGATCCCGAGCTCCGCGGGTATCGACTCGCTCGGCGCCTGTACGACGCTCGCAAGGACCTGTGCCGGCAAAAGAACCTCGCGCGCATGATGCTGGGTGGCCGCATCCCCGGGTATGCGCGACTCAAGGACGAGATGAGCGCTCAGGACTACGTGCGCAAGGTCATCGCCAAGGATCTGTACGATCCAGTCCTCACGACCCAGCTCGCCAACGGCTTTCTCCTTCGCCAGCTGATCCCCGACTACATGCCGAGCGACGAGGACAGCGCCGGCTGGGCCACCTGTCTCGAATGGCCAAACCTCGAGTACCTGGTGGAGCCCACCCGGCGGGTGACACGGCGCTCGGTCGAATCGGTCCGGATGGCCGTCGTGCAGTACCCCATGCGCTCGATTCAATCGTTCGAGCAGTTCGCCCAGCAATGCGAATTCTTCGTCGACGTGGCTGGGGACTCGCGCTCCGACTTCGTGGTGTTTCCAGAGCTGTTCACGCTGCAGCTCCTGTCGCTGGTTGCCGAAACACAACCGGGTCGCGCTGCGCGACAGTTGGCCGAGCTCACGCCGCGCTACCTGGAGCTCTTTGGCCGGCTTGCCGTGCGCTACAACGTGAACATCATCGGCGGCTCGCAGTTCACGGTGGAGGACGGCAACCTCTACAACGTCGCCTATCTTTTCCGTCGAGACGGAACCTTGGGCAAGCAGTACAAGCTCCACATCACCCCCAACGAAAAGCGCTGGTGGGGAGTGAAGGGCGGGGACCGGCTCGAGGTGTTCGACACCGACCGCGGCAAGATCGCGATCCTGATCTGCTACGACGTGGAGTTTCCGGAGCTGTGCCGGGTGGCCGCTGATCGCGGCGCGCTCTTGCTCTTCGTTCCCTACAACACCAACGATCGCTACGGGCACTTGCGAGTGCGCTACTGCTCCCAAGCTCGCTGTATCGAAAACCAGATCTACGTCGTGACCAGCGGCTGCGTCGGCAATCTGCCCCAGGTGGAAAACGCGGACATCCACTACGCTCAGAGCGGGATCTTCACACCCTCCGACATCCCGTTTGCGCGTGACGGAATCGCGAACGAGACCTCCCCCAATCTGGATACGGTGCTGGTGGACGACCTCGATCTCGAGCTCTTGCGCCGGGCGCGGCGCCTCGGCAGCGTCCGCAACTGGCACGATCGCCGGACGGATCTCTACCGAGTGCATTGGGCCGAAACGGGCAACGCACGGGAGGTGTGAGGTCGGTGAGCCTTCGCGCTCTGGGCCTCCGATTCGACCGCGCCACGCCTGGTCGTGCCTTCGGCGCAGCGCGGTGCTAAACAGGTGGCGCGCAGAGGAGCTCGATTCATGGATCTGAGACTGAGCGCCATCGGTCGGTTCGGCATGGCTTTGGCGTTTTCGAGCCTCACGGCTTGCGGCGGAAGCACGGACAAGACGAGTGACGGGAGCGGCGGCACCCAAGCGGGTGGTTGCACGAGCGCACCCAACTGCGGGTCGTGCGTCCAATGCTACGACGAGTGTATCTGCAACGGCTCCAGTACCGACCAGTGCATCGCGCAGTGTGCGACCGCGAGCGGTGGCAGCGGTGGCGGCCCGTCCGGCGGAGGCGGCTCCGGGGGAACTGGGTCCGGCGGCAGCACCGGCTCCGTCCAGATCCAAACCGGCGTTCGGCACATCGAAGCTGGTGAGGAAGCCTACTTCTGCCAGAACTTCGCGAACCCTTTTGGCAGTCCGGTCGACGTCGTGCAGAGCGAGTCGTTCATGACTCCCGGCTCCCACCACATGTTCGTGTTTTACAACGACGTTAACCAGGACGGGGCGCTCGAGACTTGCAGCGGACTCGAGTATTCGCGAACCCTGCACACCGCTCAGACTCCCCAGCACCTCACGAAGTATCCGCCGGGAGTGGGTCGCTTCGTCGACGCAACCTCCGGACTCCGGGTCATGGCCCACTACGTCAACACGAGCGCGCAGGCCGTCGACGCCCAGGTGACGGTGGTCTTCCAGGTTCTTCCGGGCGGAACCTCACAGATGCAGGCGGCCTCGTTGTTTTTCAATAACTTCGAGGTCTACGTGCCGAAGAACAGCACTGGATCGGCCACCAAGACCTGCGACATCCCCCACGACGCGCAGCTCATCGACGTGGTCAGCCACATGCACCAATTCGGTACGCACTTCGTGGCGAAAACCGACAAGGGCGCGGTTCTGTACGAGGGCACGGACTGGAACGAGCCAGAGGCCGCGGTGTTCGACCCGCCCGTGCTGCTGCCCGCAGGGACTCAGGTCACGTACACCTGCGACTACAAGAACACCACGAGTCAGACGCTCACGTTCGGCGACTCCGCACTCACGAACGAGATGTGCATCTTGAGCGGGACGTACTTCCCGGCGCCCGCTGGCGCCAGCATCATCTGCTTCTGAGCAGCGTTCAGCGTCTCTTCGACTTGTCTTTGTCGTCGGTGCTCGGATCGTGCACGAGCTCGAGCACGGGTCGTTTGCGCGAAACAGGCTCGCCGCTCGAGCGCTTGATCAGCGGTAGCGGCTCGCTCGGCAGCATCGGGGCGGCCGGAGAGCGCTTGATCAGCGGCACAGGCAGGCTCTTCTTGCGCTCGCGAGGCGCGGTCGGGACTCGTGCTCGAGAGGGCGGTGAAGCAAACGCGAGCACGTCCATTCGAAGCGCGGACGCGCTCGCCGGACGCTGGGCGGGATCTTTGGCGAGGCAGTGCCGGACGAGCACTTCGAGATCACTCGGCAACGAACGAACGAACGCGCGCATCGGCTTGGGCGGCCGATTCACCACGGCCGTCATCACCGCTGCGTCGCTCTTTCCAGGAAATGGCGGGCGCCCCGTCAAAAGCTCGTACAGAATCGCGCCGCACGCATAGAGATCCGTGCGGGCATCCACCGGGCCTCCGATGATCTGCTCGGGCGCCATGTAGTTCGGCGTCCCGAATATCTTTCCCCGCTCTTGCTCGTCGATCTCGCGCACATGGACCGCGATGCCGAAGTCGAGCACCTTCACCAGCGGGCGATCGGGCTGCGGATGCACCACCATGATGTTTCCCGGCTTGAGATCGCGATGCACGATTCCGAGGTTGTGGGCCGCCTCGAGCCCCATGAGGATTTGCGAGGTGAGCTCACAGGCGTAGCTCACTCCAGTCGCTCCCCGGGACGCGATGGTGAGATCGAGGGTTTCTCCCTCGCACAGCTCCATGACGAGGAAGGGAACCTTGTCCGTCGTTTCTCCCAGGTCGAGAATGTTCACCACGTTGGCATGGGCGATGGTCGCCGCCGCGCGCGCCTCCGACGCGAACCGCGCGACCGCGCCCGGGTCACTCGCGAATGCGGGCTTGAGCACCTTGACCGCCACGCGACCGAAGAGCTGGCTGTCGGCCTCCCACACCTCACCGACACCGCCCTCTCCAAGCAGACGAAGAAGGGGGTAACGCCCACCCACCACGGCTCCCGGCGCGAAGCTCACGCAGGGAACTCTAGTCGCGAGCGTCGGCGATTTCACGGGCCATGCGCGGCCGTCGAGGATTCTCTGCTACTGTCGCGTGCGTGACGCGGTTTTCGCGCGGCGCAAGCCATGAATCTCGCCTTTCTACTGGCTTGAATCGTGAGTGCTCGTGCCTCGTCGAACTCTGGATGCGGCGCCAGGTCGCCGCGACGTTCGTAGCCTTCGCCGCGTTCTTCGCTCCATCCGCTTGGGCACAGCTCGGTGCTCCCCCGACTCACGAGGAGCCGCCGGTAGAGTCCGCATCGCCGCCGGAACCCGGCCCGCCTCCCGCTGAGCCGCCGGCCGCCGACACCTGGGGGACGGGAGTCAGCGAGCCGGCGCCGTCCCTTCCGCCACCCGAACCGGACCTCGGCAGCGTAAGCCCTCCGCGCTCGATTTCCGGATCGGGCTCGGTGGAGCCGCCTTCGGCCAGCGAGTCGCGCGTTCGGTACTCGCTCGAAGCGATCGAGATCCGCGGCAACAGCCGTACGCGCGCTCGTGTCGTTCTCCGCTACGTGCCGTTCAAGCCCGGCGACGTGATCAACGTCGATGATCCGGAAGTCGAGCTGACACGCTACCGACTGCTGGGCACCGGGTTCTTTCGCGACGTGCAGTTTTCCTTGAAGAAGGGCAGCGCGCGAGGGCGCGTCATCCTGCTGATCGAGGTCGAAGAGCGAAACACGATCGTCGTCAACGATCTGTGGATGGGGCTCAGCGCAGATGCCGACACCCATGGCAACGCCCGCCCGCTGACGGCGTATGCCGGCGTGGATGTTGCCGAGACGAACCTCGCTGGCACGGGCATCACGCTCGGCGGGGCCGTGGGCCTCGCCCAGGACCAGCTCGCACTGCGCGTGCGCTTCCTGGATCCAGCGTTTCTGGGCGGCCGCTGGATGACCAGCGGAATGCTCCTGTTCAACGATGCGAAGGACTATTTCGGCAATTCCGATGTGCTCTTCTATGACACGTCGCAACTCACGTCGGTTCCGGACTACGCGATCGTTCGCTACAAACGCTTCGGCGGAACTCTCGGGATCGGACGCGATCTCGCGGTTCCGACTCAGCTCTGGTTGAACTATCGGCTGGAGGCCGTCGACGCGCAATTGCCGCCGGCGGCGTCACACCACCGAGGCCGGTTGCCCGAGCCCGTCGGTCGCGAGCCCATCCTCTTCGACATCCTTCCCGGTCGCAGCATTCTCTCCACGCTTCGAGCGACGCTGCAGCACGACACTCGGGACAATCCCTTTCTCCCAACCCGTGGCTGGTTCGCGTCGTTCACCGGGGAAATCGGCCTCGCACCCTTTGGAAGCGACTACGGCTACCAACGTCTGGATGCATCGGCATCGCGCTGGTGGGAGCTGCCCTGGAAGCACGTGATTCGACTCGAGCTGTTCGGTGGCGCGATTGCCGGTGACGCTCCGTTCTTCGAGCAGTACTACGTCGGAGACTTCAGCGATTTCTTGCCGGGTCGGGTGCTCGGCCTGAACTTCGATCGACGCCCGCCGCCGAACTTCCTCGATACGGACATCCAGGAGGTTCGCTATGGGCACTACGCGGGCAAGATCGGCACGGAGTATCGCATCCCGCTCTATCGCGGGCAGCGGGCGGTCTACGGAATCGATTTCTTCGGAAGCGCGGGCATTTACGGCGTCGCTCATCGTCGTGACATCAGCCATCCGCCCCGGGGTTACTCGCGCTTTCAGCTGATCCCCATCGATCTGACGGCGAACCTTGGATTCCGGATGGACACGAGTGCCGGCGGATTCACGTTCGCGTTCTCGAACATCATCGGATTCGTTCCCGTTAGAAGAGAGGGAGGGCCGTGAAAGAGTGGCAGCGCGCCGCTCTACGCGCGCTTGCGCCCCTCTTCGCGGTGCTCGTTCTGCTCGCGCCCGCCACGAGCCTTGCGCAAAGCAAGAAGGATCCTCCTCGCGATGCGCGCTTCGTCTGGAACTACCAGAAGTCTCAGCTCTACATGAGCGTTTCGTTTCGCGACGTGATCAGCGCCCAGATCCGCAAGAACCTGTCCCGTGGGTTGCCGACGACGATCGTGCTGACCGGCGCGGTCTATCAGGCGGGCGTCAGTGATCCGGTGTCGACCACGGCGCAGACCTGCAAGATCACCTGGCTGGTGTGGGACGAGGTGTATCAGGTCGAGATCACCCGCCCTGGCGGAACGCGGTCGAGTGCCGCACTCACTGTCGATGCCGTGCTCAGGCGTTGCGCTCAAACGAATCGCTTGCTGGTTGCCACCAGCGATCAGGTTGCCGCAGGCGCGACGGTGTACATGAACGCGAAGGTGCAGGTGAATCCGGTCAGCGCGGAGGTCTTGCAGAAGATCAAGCGTTGGGTCAGTCGCCCTACCGGTACTGGAACGGCCGCACCGGGGGACGCCCTGTTCAGTACGTTCACGGGCCTGTTCTTGCAGCGGATCGGGGACGCCGAACGCGAGCTGAAGTTCACGACCAAGTCGGCGGTGCCCGCCGTGGACAAGCCTCCCAAGGAGAAGAAGTGAAAGAGCCCGCGTTTTTCGTTGCCCTGCAGCTCCGAGGAAAGAAGTGTGTGGTGGTGGGGGGCGGCGTCGAGGCTGCCTATCGCGTGAAGCTCCTGTCGGAGCACGGAGCTGACGTGCTGTCCGTGGCGAGCGTTCCCTCTGCCGAGCTCGCGCAGGCGGTCGCTCTCGCCGGCGCAACGTTCCGGCAGCGGGATGTCGCGGACGCGGATGTGGCGGACGCCTGGCTAGTGGTTCTCGCCGACGTGAGCCCCGAGCTCGCCGAACGACTCGGCAAGCTGTGCGGACAGAGTCGCACATTGTTCTGCGCCGTCGATCAGGGGGCGGAGAGCTCGTTTCACCACGTGGCAATCGCCCGCGCCGGGCTGGTGAGCGTTGCCATCGGCACGGATGGTCGAGTGCCCGGTCTTGCGCGGCGCCTCCGGGAAGAGATCGCGCGCGTGCTCACGATCTCGGGTCTGGCGGAATTCGCCGAACGCGTCGCACGGCTCCGGGAGCGAACGGCCCCTGGGGAGCGTCGCGACATCGTGAACCGGGCCGTCGCCGGAGTCCGCCTGACCGGTGCGCTCGAGCTTCCCGAAGACGTTACGCCCTGAACGCCGCTCTCGCCTTGTCGCCGCCTGGGAAGTACTTGGTGGCGCGCTTCTGACCCTTCGAGGTGATGGCGCCTGCCGCCATGAGCTTTTTCACTGGGAGCACCAGATCCTTCGTGGTCAGGCCCAGATCCCGAGCGATGTGCATCACGCCTTCGCCGGGGTTCTTCTCGACGTGCTGGAGAACGGTTCGTGCCGTTTGGTCGAGATCCCCAGCGGTTCGCTTCTGGCCTCGTGTTCGCGAGCGAGCTCGAGGTCGGCCGGCACCCGCCTTGCGCGACGGCTTCGTTCCGAGGGCTTCGGCGACCGCGTCGAGCGCGGCCTTGCGGACGAGCTCGTTCAGCTCGGATACGAAGGCTTCGATCTTGTTCCGAATCAAACGCTCGGTCTCGTGCATGAGCCCGGTCATGCCCGGCGGTTTTCGCGCCGTCAAGCCGGGAGACGATGGGTTTGTCGTGCCAGCGAATGCAGCCGCTCCGCAACGCTAGGGACGAGCTCGGACTCGCGGACGCGGTACCGCCAGTTGCCGTCGGTCGTGCCGGGCAGGTTCATCCTGGCTTCGGAGCCCTGACCCAGCGCATCTTGCAGCGGAAACACGGCCAGGTTCGCGACGGAGCGCGAAGCCAGCGCCATCATGTCCCAGTGGATCTCGCTCCCGTCGCTTCCGACTGCTCGAAGCACGCGAGCACGAGTGGCTTCGGGAATTTGCTCGAACCAGCCCCGCGTCGTGTCGTTGTCGTGAGTCCCCGTATACACGACCGTGTTTTCCACGTAGCGCTCGGGACGGTAGTCGCTGATCTCGTCCTCGTCGTAAGCGAACTGCAGAACCCTCATTCCCGGTAGCCCGAATTGATTCCGGAGCGCCGTCACTTCCGCGGTCACGACTCCGAGATCTTCCGCCAAGAACGGTAGGCAGCCGAATTCCCCCTGCGCTCGGGTGAAGAGCTCGTCTCCCGGCACGCTCACGAAGCGACCCGCCCGGGCGTCCTCGGCGCCGACAGGGATCTCCCAGCAGCGGTGAAAGCCGATGAAGTGATCGAGTCGCACGCGATCGAAGCGAGCGATCGTGGTCCTGAGGCGCTCCAGCCACCATGCGTACTCGGTTTCTCTCGAGCGAGCCCAGTCGTAGAGGGGATTGCCCCAAAGCTGTCCGGTCTTGCTGAACCCGTCTGGTGGAACGCCGGCCACGACCCGCCGCGCACCCTCCGAGTCCAGGAGGAAGAGGTCCCGATGCGCCCAGAACGTCGGCGCTCTCGTGGGATACGAACATCGGAAGGTCGCCGAGCAGCGAGACCGACAGCCCTTGGCAATGCTTTCGCAGGTCTTGCCACTGCAAATGGAACCAGAGCTGGACGAGCTCGTGATGCAGAACGCCGTCGGCGAGCTCACGACGAGCCCGGGCGAGGGCGGCGGGCTCTCGCATTCGGAGCTCCCGGGGCCAATCGCACCACCCACGGTCGTCGTGGGCATCTCGGAGCGCACAGTAGAGTGCCCAATCCTCGAGCCAGGGCGTGCTCTCTCGGAATCGAGCTAGGTCCGTTTGCGCCGAGCTGGGCGCGCTCTTCGAGAACCGCTGCGTTGCCCTGCGAAGTCGGTCGGCGCGAAGCTCGGTCGACGCGTCGAAGTCGGCGTGCCCCGCGTCGAGGCTCACGTCAATCTCACCCGGTTCGAGGAGCCCGTCGCGAGCGAGATCTTCCAGGCTCACGAGCCACGGGCTGCCCGCAAACGAGGAGGTCCCGTCGTAGGGCGATCCCGTGAAGCCCGGCGGGACGACCGGCAGCATCTGCCATACGCTTTGACCAGCACGCGCGAGATAGTTCGCGAAGGCGCGAGCACTCGGGCCGAGATCGCCGTGGCCGTGGGGTCCTGGCAGAGAGGTCAAGTGGAGGAGGATGCCGCTCCCGCGCCCGGCGATGGCGTTCGAGCTCTGCATGAATCAGCTCGATTCGTCCGGAGCTTGGGTGCGGTTTTGCGGTCTCAAGAGAGAAGCAACGATTGCCACACAAAGGACACCCGCGATGACGCCCAGGGAGACCAAGCTCGGGATGTGGAGCCACTTGGTGACGAGCATCTTCACGCCGATGAACATCAAAATCAGCGCGAGGCCGATGTCCAGGTAGTGGAAGCGGCTCATCATGCCCGCCAGCATGAAGTACAGGGAGCGCAGACCCAGAATCGCGGAAAATGTTCGACGTGTAGACGATGAAAATGTCGGGCGACAACGCCAAGACGGCTGGCACGGAGTCCACCGCGAAGACGACATCGGTGAACTCGACGACGATCAGCACCAAGAGCAGCGGCGTCGCGTAGCGCACACCGTCCTTCACGGTGAAGAAGTTCGCGCCGTCGAACTGGTCCGTGGTGCGCAAGTATTTGCGGGCGATCCGCAGGGCGAGGGAGGACTCGGGGTCGACGGACTCGCTGTCTTTCTTCAGGGCGAGCTTCGCGCCGGTGAACACCAAAAAGCCACCGAACACGTACATCATCCACGAGAAGCGATGGAGCAGCGCACTGCCCGCGAGCACGAATGCCAGTCGCATCACGACCGCGCCGAGGATCCCCCAGAACAGCGTCTTTTGCTGGTGCTTTTCGGGGATGCCGAAGTAGCTGAAGATCACCAGGAACACGAACAGGTTGTCGACCGAGAGCGACTCCTCGACGAGATAGGCGACGACGTAGGTGACCGCCTTGTCACTGCCCATGCGCGCGTAGACGAAGCCCGCGAAGCACAGGGCAACGAAGATCGCCAGCAAGCTTCGGAGCGTGGCTGCCCGGAACGAAACCCGAGCGCCCGACGAGCGGCCAATCAAGAAGCCGTCGAGCAGCATGGTAAAGACCACGGCCCCGGCGAAGACGGCCCAGTCGAGCGGCGCCGCGCTGCTCAGCATGAGCGGGCCTTGCTAACATGTGGCAGGCGGGCCTGCAAAAGGGGGCACATGCGGGTCAAACCATCTGCTCGGGCTGACCCCGACGCCCGCCGCGGCGCGTGGGATTTTTCAGCAGCCGTACCGCAAAATCGAGGCGCAGGAAGCCGAGCATCGAGCCGAGCAGAATCGCGAGGGCAATGCCCGCGATCCAGCGGTTGTACTCCTCTTTGACGTACACCCTTCCTTCACCCGGGTTCGGAATGGTGGTGGGGGCCTCGGCAAAGCCCCAGGTCTTGGCCAGAGATTCGATGCCCGACAAATGGATCACTGCCACGTGTCGGCGAGCGAATCGAAGCATCACCGAGTCGACGATGCCTTCACCAGACGGTGGCTCGAGATTCAATCCGGACTTGAACTGCTTCTTGCCCACGTGCGTTCCGACCGAAGCCGTCCCACCACCCACGTTGATGTAAGCCTTGATGGGCCGGTCAGCGGCGTTCGCGTCGTACAGGCGCATGCGCTGCTCAATCCCCTCGATCAAGCTGGTCGATTCGATGGGCAGGACGCCGTTTCGGGTGATGGCCGCGTCGATCAGCCGTCGCCCTTCTTGGGAGATGCCGAAGCCCTTGTCGTCGATGCCTCCGCGAGATGCCGCAACCGATCGGAAGCCGAAGAGCTTTTTGTCGTAGAGCACCCGCTCCATGTCGAGCCACATGTAGTTCGGGTCGTTGGCGCCCCACTCGGAGGCCGAAGCGCTCGCGATGACGATGGGCTTGAGCTCGAGGGTCTGGGCGGCCGCCAGGGTGGCGATGCAGAGCGCCGGAAACGATCCGCTCACGCCCACCGCGACGACATCCCCACGCTCGGCACCGGCGCGCTTGAGCCAATGAACGACGAGCGCTGCGAAGTTCGGATTGACGCTGGCTCGTTTGGCGCTGAGGTACCCCGAGTTCGAAGTGACGGGGGTGATCGAATGGCCGATGAGCCCGGTCTGGAGGGGATCGGCCTCGGGCTCGATGGGGATGCCCCGCGCGAGCCGTTCGGCTTTCACTGTCTTGAAGGCTTCCAGGGCCAGGCGGGCCGCCGCCAGCTTTTCGGCGTGCCACTGCTGCTTCTTGACGACCGGGAACTTCTCGACGGCGACGAACGCACACAGCGCGAGAAACGCGACCAGCACCATGCCAGTGCGTGGGATCCCCTGCGGACGCCAGTAGACCTTTCTCATGTCCTGAGCCCCGCGCTGAGCTCCGCGCCGACCACCAACACCAACACTAGCCGCACGACCACCGAAGCCGTGAACAGGGCGGCCAAGGTCTCGATCACCCCCTGTCGTTCGAGCCACAGCGCAATCAGCCCTGGAATGATGAAGCCGATGACGTGGAGCTCGAGGCCCGTGTGCCCGAATGCCACCGTCGACCAACGCACGAGCACACCGACCAGGTATCCCACGATGATCATCAACACCGTTCGTCGTCGGCCGTAAACGATCAGGAAGGACGAAAGCGTGTGGACGATCCCGAACGTCACGAACCCCGCAAGAATCGTGAGCGCGACATCGAGTGGGCGGTTCAAGTAGAGGGCGATGTAACCGGGAACGATCATGCCGCCCGCGGCGAGACCGAACATCTCCGAGAACAGCAAGCTGATGGCGAGGCCAATCCCCACGCTCAGCGGCAGAAGATCCATCATGCCGCCGCGTCTCCTACCCGAGATCGGTTGGCAAAGTAACGAGCCAGAGCGAAGCCCTGGCCGCCGATGTTGCCCATGCCAATGACCAGGGCGCTCTTGCCCACGAGAGAAAGCACCTTCTCGAAGATGTCTTCCTCTCCCAGATCCTCCGCGAGATCGAGCCGCGAGGGATCCAGCCCACTTTTCATCACCGCTCGAGCAAACAGGTACGTGCCCGTTCCGATTGCCAGAACGTGATGGGGGGGCGTCCAGCTCGGTAGCTCGCTTCCGAGCTGGATCGAGCGCTCCGCTCGCTCCGCGCGGCAGTTGACAATGAGGATCGTGGTCAGAATGTCGGCGTGGCGGGCGCGGGCCTCGTCGTACAGCTGCCGGGACGATACCGGGTCATTGGCCGCAAATCCGTTCACGAACACGATTCGCCGGCCGAAAAAATCCAGCTCGTATTCCCGGAGAGCACCCGGATCCGGACGGCACGCCTGCATTCCGGCGAGCGCAAGCTCACGCTCCACGCCGAGGTCTTGGACCAAGCGGAGCGCCAGCGCCACGTTGTCCGCGTGCTCGGTGTAGCGAAACGCCGCCAGCTCCTCCTCGCTCACCTCGGCAATCTCGTCGGGTCCGATGACCACCAGCTCACTGCCGCGGTCCTTCGCGGCTGCTTCGAACACCGCGAGCTGTTTCTGTTCCGCCGTGTAGAGCTTTCCACGGATCGGGGTCATCGACGCGAGCGCAGCTGCGACGTCACGGTCGCTCGGTCCCATCACCTCGAGGTGGTCGGGACGGGCGTTGGTCACGACCGCGTGCGTGGCCTGGATGAGCTTGATCTCGCACAGCGCCTGGAGCTCCGGGGTGAGGGCCATGCACTCGATCACGAGAGCCTGCGCTTCGTGAGCGGCGGCAAGGGCCACCATTCGCTTTTGCTCGATCACGTTGGCGCCCGAAGGGCGAAAAATGGGGAGCTCGCGACCGTCGGGTTCGATGAAGCGGGCGAGGGTCCCCGTGGTCTTGGCGCAGGTCACGGTTCCTGCTTTACGCAGTGCAGCAGCGACCAGGCGCGTAACGCTGGACTTTCCGCGGGTCCCGTTGACGTGCACACGCACCGGAATTTTCCGGAGATTTCGCCGATGTGCCACGACCTCTGCGGCGCCCGCGCCGACCAGTAAGCCGGCGATGGTCCCTAGAAGTCCGGTTCCCAGCATGGGTCGCGGAGACTAGCAAAAACCGGTGCTCATCGGGTTGTCACGACCCAGGTCGTGAGGCAAAGTGTCCCCGGGCCACGGCGATCGACGGAACGGATCGCTCGGAACGTTGCCCGAGGAGCAGGAAAGAACATGTTTCGAAGGACCTTCCTTCCCGTGGGCATGAGTGCCCTCGCACTCGCGTGCGGGAGCTCCGGTGGCAGTGGCGGTGGCAGTGGCGGCGGCGGTGGCGCGTCGGGTGCCGGCGGGGGCATCCAGCAGCCCGCGGACCGCATCGACATCGTCGTGGATGCGAATCGCGACGGCGTGGCGAAAGCCGACGACCCGGCGGACCAAGATCACGAGACCGATTGGGACGCCACGTACGGGGCGTCGTTCATCGCGAATCTCGACGACGACGATATCGACACCATTCGCGACGCGGACGACGAGATCGTCAACGGTGACGGAGACACGTGGGACCTCGCGACGTTCCTCGTCAATTCTTGGCCGACGGCTCCCGCGGGGGCCACCGGTGTCGTGCGCATCGATCAAGATGCTGCAGAGAGCATCCACATCTTCAAGTACGTGGAGGGCGTCGGGCCAACTCTGGTCCTCGGTAGCACCGGAGCGTGCACCTCTCCCAACGACTGCAGCTACGTTCTCGAGCATCGGCTGACAGAGGACGAAACGAAAGCGGGCGTGACGTTCGGGATCGAGGCACGCCGTTTCAAGGGCTTGCCGATGGCGTCGCTGCCCGTGCCTGCGGGCATGACCTACGACGACTACAAGAACCAGTGGACCGGCCTCGTCGATCTCTCGTACGAGGTTCAGGCCGGCGATGGCTCGCTTCTCACGACGGAGGAAAATCCCCAGGGCGTCGACCACGCCACGATGCGCGTGGCGCCGTGGCTCATGCTCGGCAGCTTGGGCGCCCACGACACGATGTATTCGTCGATCGCGTCGCCCCCGTTCGTCGACGGGAACGAGCTGGCCGCCCAGGCCGCGGGCGTGACCTACGTGCAGCTCAGCACCAGCATCAACACCCCAGGCGGCTGGCCCGACATCTGGACGGAAGACTACTTCCAGACGGGCTGGACGGAGTTTCCGGGCGAGAACGGCGTCTCCCACGGAATGCGCGTCTTCAATGCCCGGCCCTGGGGACGCCCACCGTTCAACAACCCGACGAAGGATCAGGTTCTCGAGTACCTGCCCATCCGCTGGATCCTCGGCAATCCCGAAAAGGGCCGTCCTCCGGCCATTCTCGGACCCGACCGCGCCGGCATCGAAATCTACGATCCGAGCCACGCCGGCACGGGTCACACACAGGACTCCCACGGAAATCACGACGTGCTCCCTCCGCACGACGGGTACCCCGTGGGCCGTATCATCCACGGCAACAAGATCCTGCCGGAGACGGCCACGTTCTACGACGCCCAGGGACCGCAAGGACCGGCGATCGTGCTGGATACGACCTGGCTGTCGGTCGAGCACGTCGACGAGTTCTTCCACTACGTACCGGCCAACACGCCCCGTGGGTGGAAGCTCCTGTACGCGTCACCGGCGCTCATGACCAGCATGCTCCAGGACCTCCAGTCGAGCGGCCAAGGAGCGAGTGTGATCCATCAGGGCAAGAGCAGCGGTTACGCAAAGAGTGTCGACGAGGCGCTCGCGGACACGAATCTCATGACCTGGGCTCAAGAATCCGACGTGAAGATCCAGGGCCACATCGACACGGTGAAGACCGAGGTGGGTCTCACCGACGAGGAAATCATCGGGATCCCGACCTGGTTCGAGGACCTGGGAGCCAACTCCAAGGTCGCCTGGAACCCTGGAATGGTGAACATGCGGATGTTGGGCGACGTGGCCGACATCGCGAAGCCGTTTGGTCCGGCCGTCAGCGGGAACGACAAGTTCGAGGAGTACATCATGACCGAGCTCGGCTCGCCGAAGAATCAGCTCGGTTCAGACGGACAAGGCCTCAACGTCCACTTCACGGACGACTGGTATTATCACGTGGCTGAAGGCGAAGTTCATTGCGGCACCAACGAGAGTGCAGCTGGCATTCCCGGCATCTGGTGGGAGAGTGGAAAATGAGAGCGCTGAACAACATCCTTTTTGCGGCTGTCCTTGGAGGCTCCTGCCTGCTCTGGTCGAGCGCGGCTCATGCCGACGGCATCGTGCTCGCGACGTTGTCCCTGGCGCCCGGCGATCTCGCCAAGCTCCAGGCCCAGGTGAGCGCGGAGCGTGCAGCGCACCCCCAGGTGTTCGACGCCGTGAAGAACCTCAAGGGACATCGGCCGGAAAACTACCGAAACCACCGAAACCCGGTCCCGAACGTCACCCGTGAGCTCCGTGCTCTGGGCGCGTCCGGACTCATGCCGATGCTCGATGCTCTGGCTCTCAAGGAGCCGACGAGGGGCAATCTGACCAACGTCGAATGGGACGCCCTCGCCAGCGGCATGTTGGAGGTGGTGGGCGAGATTGCCGACGCAAAGGCGCGTCCGGTGCTCCTCGCGACCTTCGAGACGCCCGGCCTCAGCCCGCGCGTGGCCGCGGCTGCGGCACGAGCACTCGGTCGGCTGGGCGGAGACCCAGAGCTGGCGCTCTTGACCAAGCACGCGAAGAAGGGCGACAGCCTCGAGCTCGCTGCGATTCAAGGCCTCGGCTGGATGCGACGGGTCGAAAGTGCGACGCATCTATCGGCGCTTTTGTCGTCCACGAAGGATGACGCTGTGCGCGCCGCGGTGGCGTCGGCCATGGGTACGCTCGGCTCCAGCTGGGGCTGGAAAGCGCTCGGGCCCAAGCAGGCCGCTGCGGGCCTCGAGGTGAGAAAGATTCTGCTCCCAGGCCCTCGCATCCGCCTTCGTGAACGCTAAGGGCAGCACCGAGAAAGCCATCGGGGAGAGCGTCTTGTTGGTGGACCACCCGGACGCCATCGACCATCTGCGGAGCGCGCGGCCGAGCACGGGAGCGAGGGCCAAGGC
This sequence comes from uncultured delta proteobacterium, assembly GCA_963781505.1. Classification (GTDB taxonomy): domain Bacteria; phylum Myxococcota_A; class Polyangia; order Polyangiales; family Polyangiaceae; genus JADJKB01. The sequence continues at coordinate 112,026 of CAWAHB010000008.1, forward strand.
CATCGACTCTCTCATTGGGCGCGTCGAGCACCAGCGAAACCGCAAGCTTCGCTAGCTCTCGCCAGCAACACACAGAGGACGCGTGGATCCACGCGTCCTCTGGGCGCTGGCGCAATCGTCCAGATCCCTTGTGCCCACGCGAGCGGCTGAGCCACAGCGACTGCAATGCCTCGCTCTCGTTCCGAGGCGTGGCACAGCTCGGCTCAGATGCGTCGAAAGCTCGGCTTTCGCGCTGGCACGCAGGTTGCTGAGGCGACCGGCATGCGGATCTCGATTGTTCTGGGTGTAGCGCTCCTTTCCCTGTCGACCGGTTGCGGTGGCTCCAGCACCAAGGATTCCCCCGGCACGGGAGCCGTGGGCGGAGCTGCGGGCAGCGGCGGAAGCGGTGGAAGCTCCGGTAGCGGCGGGAGCGGAGCCTACGGCGCCAGTGGCGGGTCGGGTGGCGATACCTGCGCGGACTATGCCGATGAGGCTCCTCAGACAGGCGTCACCTTCATGCTTCGCAACAAGCGCACGACGCCGATTTATCTCGGTGGGGAAAGCAATTGCGGCCCGGCGCAGCTCTTCACCGTCGACGGCGAAAGCGGTTCGGTTCAGTTGCAGGCCGGGGGCTGCGGAAATACCTGTGAAGCGTTGCAACAGCATGGCGATTTCTGCACTGGCGCTTGTCTCTTGCCCCCGGTGATCCGCATCGATCCAGGCGGCAGCTACGCGACCAACTGGGACGGCACGAGCTACGAGAGTCGAAATATGCCGACGAGTTGCTACGTCGATCTCAACACCGCGGCGAGCAGTTGCGATCAGCGCATCATCGTGGCGGACGGCTCCTACACGGCCACGGTGGGTGCTGCGACGGACATTGTTTGCAACGACGTTGGGATCTGCGATTGCAGTTCGGACGAGAACGGCTCTTGCGAGATCCAGAGCGCGGCTCTAGACGGCATACCCATCGAAGCCAAAGCCACGCTCAGCTGGCCATCCGCTTCGGTCATCGATGTCGTCTTCGAATGATCGGACGGCACGAAAGAATCGGTGGCTGATCCGAGGGGGGCGGAGACTCCGCAGTCACGTCGGCCGGGTTCGTGATAGAGCGAGCGCTACCTCCATGCATCGCAAGCTCACCGGGTCGTTCATCGTCGTTCTCGCGTTCGTGTTGCCCGCGGCCTGCGGCGGATCGGACGAGGGTTCTTCGCCAAAGAGTGGCGGAAGCGGAGGCCAAGGCGGGAGCGCCGGCAGCGGTGGCGTGGGCGCAACGGGGGGATCGAGTGATTCGGGATCGGATGCCCCGACGGATGCCGGCAACGATTCGAGCTCGGCGGATGCGGCGGACGCGGGAGACGCGTCCGACGATGCGTCCGGTGACGGTTCGGCATCGTGTAGCCCTACCTGTGGCAGCTCCGAGCTATGCGACGTGGCGCACGCCGGGATCGACGACAACTGTGACGGCCAGGTGGACGAAGGCTGTCCCTGCACGCCGGGAGTGGTCGAGCCGTGCTTCAAAGGCGATCCCTCGTATCGAGGAACGACCGGGTGTTACGACGGCTCGGCCCTGTGTGATGCGCTGGGCGCCTGGGGAGCGTGCACGGGCGGCGTTCACGCGACCGCGCCGGACAATTGCTACTCGGCCACGAGCATCGGCTGCCATCCTCTCGAGACCTCGCCCTTCGGCGTCGTGTCGCTAAAGAGCGGGACCGGGAGCTTCAGCCAAGATGCGGCGCCGGGATCGGAAACCGTCAGCGTCACTTGTCCGTCGGGCCTTTCGAATTGCCCGGAAGTGAAATCACCAGACTCGTTTCTGCCTCTGGTCTCCGGCGAGTACCGCGTGACGTACACTAAGACCATCCAGGGCACGTCCACGATGGACACGTGTGAGTACCCCCTGTTCGTCCGCGCGCCCGGGCTTCGCGTCGAGCTCGGCTGGGAGCACACCTCGGCCGATTCCGGCGTGGATCTCGACCTCCACGTCCACGAGCCGGGGAGTACGAAGTTCTGGGGGTTTTCTGCCAGCGAGGTCCAGGACTGCAACTGGTCGAACTGCAATGCGGCCGCGTTCACTGCCCCGACCACGATGAAGTGGTTCGCCGATGCTCCCGCCGCGCCGCCCGCTGCCGTCAATTGGTGGCTCGATTCGGTGCAGAGCAAGAACACGTGCTACCTCGCGCCCCAGGGTAGCGGCGCGATCTGGCAGAGCATCGGGCTCGGCTGTCACAACCCGCGGCTCGATCTCGAAAACATCAGCTGCGACGCGACGGTCACTGATCCGGAAAATTCGGAATTTTGCGCGCCCGAGAACGTGAACATCGATTACCCGCCGACGGGCAAGTGGACCCGCATCGGTGTGCACTACTTCTCGAATCACGGACTTCTCTACCCGGTACATCCGGAAGTGAAGATCTTCTGCGACGGCGCGCTGGCAGCGGATCTCGGGCCCCACGGCTACAGCTCTCCCGAGCAGGTCGTGACGTTTGCCGGCTCCGACGGAGCGGCGACGAGCGGGAATCGTTTTTGGATCGTAGCGGACGTTGGATTCACGACGGATGCTTGTGGAACGTCCCACTGCGTCGTGCAGCCCATTTACGCCGACGCGATCGCCCGCACAGCATACTTCGGGACCGACACCGTTGCGGGGCAAACGTTCGTGCCGACCTACCCGGCGCCGCTCTGAGCATCGCTGCCTGAGCTGGAGCGACAAACAGGCGGATGGCCGGAGCGTCCGCTGCGCAAAGACCTGACAGGCTCGCTTACCAGAGCTTCCGCGATGCGCCTGATGCTGCACGCTCGGCCCGCCGACACGCAGTGGCGGTCCCCACCGGTCCGCAGTCAGAGTCTCTGAGGGAGCCATGGCGAGCTCCAGCGCCGCTGTTGCCTGACACCCGCGTCGAGCTTCTCTGCGCTCACTCGCAGCTCGAAGTCAGCAAGAACACGTTGAATTCCTTGCCTGTCTTCTCGCTGTCGATGATGGCGCCGTCGTGGCCGATGGGCTGTGCCGGCTCGAGCCCGGTCATCGGCACGTCCAGTGGTGTTCCCGCAAATACCCCCGAAAGCACGGGCTTGGCCAGGGGATCTTGCGCGTTTCTGAGCTCGTAGCTCGCGCCGACGGGCACCAGCGCGCTCACGTCCACCGCGACGCTGTCGGTGAGATCCCAGTTGTACACGATGACATGCGCGCGGCCCGGTTGATGCGCATTGGGGCGCACCACCACTTTGGCACCGGTCGGGCGGGTCGAGAGGTACTCGTTGTCGGGATGGCTCGCCGTATCCTCGCCCTGTACGGCGCCGTAAAACGTGTTGCCCGTCATGTCCACGCTGCTCCACGAGGGCTGGAAGATGGTGAGTCCGACGATGTAGTTGTCTACGAGCTTCGCGTCTTCGTTGGCGGCGTTCCAGCCGAGCCGCACGTCGCGCTCCCCCGGGTTCTTGGCGTAGCCAAAGTTTTCTCTCAGCTCCACGCGCGACACGGGATGCGTGCCGTTGTGGCCAATCATGCAATCGTCGTAGAGCTTGCTGTCGCCCATGGTCGCGACGCCTGCCTGGAAGAACACGTTGCCGCGCACCTCGTAACCCTGGGCGTAATACGTATCCGTGTCGCTGTACGCGTGGATGCCGAACCCGAACGAGTTGAACAAGACGTTGTCCACGATGTGCTTCGTCTCGTCACGGTTCTGCAAATACACGTGGTGCCCGTGACCCGTGCCGGCCTCTTCCCATCCGTTGTTGTAGAAAATGCTGCCGTATAGCAGGAGCTCTGGCGCAAGCTCTGGGTTCGTTGCGCTCGCGCTGTTCCCGATGATGCCCGTTCCCACGTCGTGAACGACGACGTTGATGAACGACAGGTGCACTCCTTCGACATAGATGCCGCTTGGGCGCGGCACGCTGCGATCGGCGTCGGAGTTCGTGAATTCCATGTCGCGGAATACGGCCCACTCCTTGTAAGCCTCGAAGGTCGGCGTGGTGGAGCCAGCGCTGTCGATGACCGCCCATTCGCCCGGTGCGCTCGTGACGGTGATGGGATTGCCGTCGGTACCGATGAGCTTCGAGTAATACGATCCGGGATACACACCCGCGTGGAGCATTAGCGTATCGCCGGGCTTCACCTGGGCGGGCTGAAGGAGCGCCGTCTGTAGGTCCCAGGGATTGTTGGCGCTCCCGTCCCCCGAGGGGCTACCGCTGACGGCAACGTGGAAGCTCGTGCCCGAAGGAGCGGAACCGCCGCTGCCGGCGCAGCTCAAGATGGGAATACCTGCCGCTCCGCCCGAGCCACCCAAGCCACCCGAGCCGCCCGAACCGCCCGAGCCACCCGAGCCGGCCGTACCCGACCCTGCGTCGCCGCCTCCCCCACACGCGATCATCACGAGTGCGAGCATCGCGCCAGTCCCTCGCCGCATGCACTCAGTATCGCATCGGTGGACGGGACCCACAATCAGCCGCCCAGGCGCCTACCTCGTGAAACCTCCCGTGACTCTCCCCCCAAAGACTGGACTCCCACCAAAGAAATGAACCGACGCGCGGACCCGGCTGTCCCGCCACACAGCGGGGGCCCGGGTCAGCTGCACTTGGCGCGGAGGAACGGGAAGCACCGCGTAGACTCCGTGGTGGCTTCATTCCCCGACACTCCCCGTGATATTGAATATCGGTCGTCCCAATGAGCCACGAGAACCGCAGCGCGCTCGTTCGATCCTCGTGCTCCGCTTCGGCTTGCTTGAGCGCGGTCCTCACGCCGGCGATTTGGGCCTCGCTGGCAGCGCTCCTGACGAGCTGCGCCCGGCCCCCAGCTTCGTCGAAGCCTCCGACACCCGCGGAGGTCGAAACGAATCGCGCAATGCCTGCTGGGGCCGCGACGGATCCCTCGATGCTGGAGCGCACAGCGTGTCGTCGCCTCACGCAAGAACAGGCTCAGGAGCTGGCTGCTGCACGGGATGCCGTCGCAGGTGACGATGAGAGTGCGCTCGACGAGTTGCCCAAGGAGCTCGGGCGCTGCCTGGGGACGGCAGGCGGCGCCTGGGCGGTCGTCGCCCGCAATCTTTCCCCCTACTCGTCAGACTCGCCCGACGAGGAAGAGGCGGTGAGAGGCGTCGACGGATCACTCATCGTCGCGTTCGCGACAAGAGATGCTTACGCGGAAAGCGAGCTGATGGCCGCGAGCCACCCATTCAGCGACCTGAAGCTCCAGACTTTCACCTACGATTGGAACCACGATGGCACCGCCGAGCTCGCAGCGTGCTGGAGTGCCACTCTTCACGTTGGTCAAACTTCGGTGAGCTATCCGCAGCGCGACTGCCGGTTGTTTCGATTTGATCGGCAGCGCCGAGTGGTGGATTCGATCGCGCCCGTCACGGTTACTCGCTTCGCCGACGTGGACGCTGATGGTCGCCCAGACATCGTGACCTTCGATCCTTTTCGGATCCAAGCTCACACTTACTCCACCGAGAACTGCTCGATGTGTCTCGACGACGACGTTGCCGGTCCCGAGCTGGTGCTACATGCTTTGCCAGACGGAACATTCTCGGCAACCGATCGAGTCGCGATAGCTCACGCGCGAAGCGGTTGCCCCACCTCTCCCATCGAGTACTTCCCAGGGAAGTGCGACGCGCGAGTGTTTGCCGAGGGCTGGAAATACTTTGCTTGCGCAGTGCTCCGCGGGGAGCCACGCGAGCACCTGCAGCGCGAAGCGCGCAGGGCGCGGGCGAATTGCTGCTCCGACCAGCGTTACTGTCCCGAGGTGGACTCACTGGACGACTATGCGAAGCAACCTCCCCTGCCGGCTCTCTTGCGCTGACTCCGGCGCCGTACCCACGGAGTACACGTTCCGATCGGAGGTTCCCCAGATCGATCTCACTTCGCCCTCGAGCGGCGTGTCGACTCGCGAAACGCGTTGCGGTCGAAGGAAGCAAGCGCTGCGGTGCTCCGACCCAGATGTCGCTGCGACTGCTGCACCAGACGGCGCTCAGCTCGTTGCGCTCATCTTCACGCTCATCCCCATCGGGCGGATACTTGTTGACAGGAATCTTGCACCAGGATCCCTTCTTGCACCGCGCGGGTGGGGAGACAGTCGGATCGGGATCGCGATCGCTCTGGCACTTGCACTCGGTTCGGGAGCTGCGGAGTCGGCAGGGCCTCGGCTCCAAGACGTGAAACGGGGACGAAACTCGGCTACCCGAGCTCGCCGGGCGCCATCCGCATCTGCTCGCCGCGTGCAAACAGCGCGGCGTCCTGTGAAACGAGCGTGGCGTCACCCAGCTTCGATCCCCCCGGCCGAACGTCGATTCGATTCGAATGAAATGTTTGCCCACTCTCCTGGCTACGGATCACCAAGGGAACCACTGCCGAGGGATCTTCTGCCACTCGGTCGGGCGCAGTCGATCGCCGTCGGGCACCACCAGCGAACCAACGAAGCTCGCGTGCTCGTACACGCTACCGATGTTCGCCGCGATGGCGTCGAGATCTTTCTCGTCGGCGACGCCGTTACTGGTCGCCTTGTAAAACTGAACGGTGATGCGGATGGGGAAGCGATCGTCGCGCTCCAGGCGGAGGTTGGCACCCTCTTGAAAGGGACCGCGGCTCTTGCCATGACCGAGCACGGCGTGCTCGACGTTGCTCTTCTTTTTCTTGGCCATGCCGCCGCTGCCCATACCGGCGGCGGGGGCTGGGGCCGCCATCGGAGGGGGAGGCCCCGCCTCTTCATCGCCTCCGCGGCATCCGCCATGGGGCCGCCGAGGACGCCGCGATTGGCGTGCTTGAGCGGAACCTGGATCAGGAAGAGCGCGTCGGCGCCTCGGCGAGGGCGCTCTTGTCGTCGGCGGACTTGGGGCCGCCTTGAGCAGCGATGCGCTTGACGACGTCGGTCCGACGCTCGGCGGTGAACGCGGCCCGTAGGCCCTCGTTGTTGAAGTAGAGCTCCTGGCCCCAACCGGAGAGGCTTCGATCCTCGCGGCTTGTTCTCGATCACCGTCATGCTGGTGCCCTGACGGGTGACGAGAATCGTGAGCACGGCGGGGGAGCCGGGGGCGGACTGGTAGTTGAAGACGACCGGGTTGAACTCCGCCTTGCCTTTCTTGGGGATGGGCAGGAACACCGCCTGGGCGCTCACGAGAAAGTGCGTGTCGCGGGACGCGAGCAGATTTCCGGAGCCGGAGATGGTCCAGGGCCGCGAGGCGTACTTCTTGATGTCGCGCAGCACGTCCGTGAGCGGCACCGTCTTGAGTTGCTTCTTGCGCTTGTGGTTGCCGGCGCGAACGAAGAACTTGCTCGGCCGGCACGTCGCCGGTGCGATCGGTGAAGTTCGGGAAGCGGATCACCGGCATGAGCGCCGTGCTCTCACCGTCATTGCCGGCTTCGTTGTAGCGAACCTGAAGCGTGAGATCGGTAATGTTCGGCCCGAGCGACGAACCTTGTGCGCGGCCAGTGTCCTCCCACATCACGTTGACGACATCGAGACCGCGGCGTTGGGCTCCTTGGCGCAGGTCCGAGTCGTTGACCATGCCCACGACCTTTTGCACGGTCGTCGGATAGTCGGCGTCACCGAGAATGCCCCACTCGCCATCGTCCTGAGCGTTGGGATCCCCTTCGGCAATCTGATTCGGTGCGCCCGGCTGGGTTCCGCTCTGCGCCACCTGGGCGTCTCTATTTCCCGCGGCGCATGCCACGCACAATGAAAACCCAACTCCGAGAACAACACCGATTCGTCGCATAGGTCTCTCCTCACTCCTTCTCATCGAAAACGTGTGGGCGGCGGAAAGCTTACATCCGCCGCCCGCGAACCTGTTGATTACCGCCAAAATCCGGTGTTGATCGGCACGAGCCGGCTTTGCACGGTGATCTGAGCGATGCCCACGGTCTCCCGGGTGCCGGTCAGCGTGAAGGGCACGGTCTTCTTGGTTCCGGCGACGGTGATGACGATCTCGCCGCGCACCGGGCCACCGCCGTTCGTGCCGCGAACGACTTCGACCACGTACTCGCCGGGCTTGCCGCCGCGTAGCGCGAGGCCCTCGCGCGAGGTGCTGACCACGTCCGTCGCGCTGATGACGGAGCGCGTCGGAGCGCCCAGCCACGAGATGCGGTTTCCATCGGGATCGATCAATGCGAGGTCGATGTCCTGGTCGCCACCGGACCAGGTGGCTTCGACGCGGAGGTCGCCGGATAGCTTGTCGTCTTGCTTGTCGAACTTCGCGATCAACGGCTCGGCGACCTTGACCACCTGAGGATTGGCAGCCGCGAGCATGTCTTCGACCATGGCGCTTTCGCCGGTTTGACGACCGCAGCTGGCAGCTTCGGCGAGGAGCTTTGCGTCGCCGCCGCGGATCTGTGCAATCGCGAGGGAGTGGCGGCAGCCGTCGGCGGCGCGTCCCGCCCAGCGCTCGAGTCGGGCGAGGCGCTTTTGGGAGGCGACATCGTCCGGGCGAACGTCGACCACGCTTCCGAGGATGCGGATGGCGAGATCCCGGTCGCCGGAGCGGGCGGCCACGTCGGCTCGGGCCGTGAGCGCCTCGGCGTCGAGGGGCTCCTTTTCGCTCCAACGCTCGGCGACGGATCGAGATTGCTCGAGGTCGCCCGCGATGGCGTGGAGGGTGAAGAGCTTCTTCACGGCTTCCCGACGGTTGGAGTTCTGTGCGACATCGCGTTCTGCTTCGGCGATCGCCGAGGCCGTCGCTGCTTTCGGAATCACGCGACCTGCGGAGACGATGCCTTTGCGCTCGAACACGCGACGCATCGGAACGAGGCGGCGGCCCCGGTTCCAGTCACGCGGCGCGGGTTGATCGAAGGACCGAGGAGCTTCCTTCTTCTTCGAGGTGGTCTTTTCTTCCGCATCGGCGAAGGGGAGGGGCTCGGACGCGGGCGCCTTGGGTGCCGTGCTGGCAGCCGGTGGCGGCGCAAAGGATGGCTTGGCGGGGGCCGCACGTTTCGCTGCCTCACCGCTCCTGCCTTCTCCGAAGCCACTCGCTCCGGATGCGCTTCCCGTTGCGCCGAGAGAGGACAGACCGCCACCACCGGCGGGGCTGGCAGAGCTACCCAAGCTGCCCTTGCTGTCCTTGTCGCCGCCATAGGCATCGTCTTCGGCCTCGTCGATGTCGACTTCCCCGCTGGCGGTCGCTGCCGTCGCTACCTCTTCGCCGGTCCACTGGTGCCCGGTGCGGGTGTTGTCGAGGCCGAAAGCCTGGAACATCGCCTTGCTCTCGAGGACGAGGAGCGACGTGAAGCGGCTCTGGACATCGAAGGCGCTCGAGAGCTTGATGGCTTCCTTCTTTGCCTCGGGATCGGCTTGTCGCTCCAGATCAGTGATGCGAGTTGCGGCGAAGAGGCGCGGTACGAACGCGTTGCCCTTGGCTTCGCTCGCTACGATCTTGACGGGGTACTTCTGCTCGAAGCTTTCCTTGCCGAGCTTACCGCGCACCACGACGGTGCCGTCGACGTTCGGTCGATCCATGCGGGCAACGATGAGCTCCTCGCCGCCTGCCACGATGGTGTCGAGCTTGGCGGGTGCGATCTCGGTGAGGCCGGACGGCAGTTCGACGGTCGCTTCGCGCAAGGTCGTGCCATACGTTGCACCGATCACCGCGTAGACCGCTTCGGCCGTCGTCTGACCCGGGACGAACGGGAGCAGGACGCCACCGCCTCCACGCGCCATTGCGCCGAGGGTGTCCACGTCGGAGTCTTGACCGATCGCGACCGTGGTCACCGAGCCCCGGCCCGGGGGAAGGTCGCGTTCGATGGCGTGGGTCACGTAGGCCTGACGGATGGCACCGACCGTGGGTGTGCCGTCGCCGATGAACACCACGCGGAGATCGCCCTTGTCGTCGCCAGCGGCGTCCCGAGCCTGGCGGACTGCGGCGGTGGGATCCGATGCGCCCTCGGGCGTGATGCCCTCGAGCCAATGTTTCGCATCGAGTGCGGCCTGGGCGCTCGGGATCTGTTGACCGCCCGGCATGATCCGGCAGCCGGTGTCACACGCCAAGAGCACGAAGTTGTCGTTGCGATCGAGCTCGCGCACGAGCTTTTGAGCGACCTGCGTAGCACGTCGATAGCTTTCTCCGAACATGGAGCGGCTCGAGTCCACGACGATGCCAAAGCTTCGCTTTCCGCCCTCGCGAGACCGGGGCAGCTTGGGCCGGAGAGCGATGGCAACGTACGGCGCATCGTCGGGAAGAGCGGAGACGCCTTCGACCGTCTTCTGGTCCTTGGCCGCTTCTTTTTCGGCTTTGGCAAGCGTCGCCTTCGACTCGTCGCTCGTCGGCTTGTAGGCCCAAGCCGTGAGCTCGGCGTCGCGGTTCGGTAGCGCGTACTCGACGACTAGATCACCGCTCGGCACGAAGCTCGATGCGCGCATCGTGAGCTGTTCTGCGTCCCCGGCCTTGCTCTTGGCGAGATCATAGCCCTGCGAACGCACGCCAAAAGCCGTGTCGTTGCCTCGCACCTGCACGTCGACTGCAAAGTTGCCGACGCGGGTCGATCCGCTGGGATCGTGGGCGAGGGGATAGCTGAAGCGACGCACGCCGCCCGTGGGCTTGATTACCTGGGTGTAGGCGAGGATCACGCGCCGTGAGCCCTTCTTCGGGATCGGGTAGATCCGAAGCTCGAAGCGACCACCGCGCTGCCATTCGAGGAGCGCCGGATCGCGCCAGGGTCCGGGGACCCAGACGATCTCGTCCTTGAACTGCTGGCGCGCTTGGGGCGCCGCGTTGACGATGGCGCCGCGCCAGATGGCGGCGGCTCGATCCCGATCGACGAACGCGCCTTCCTCGAGCTTACCGTCGACCTCGAGTGCCAATCGCTCGACCTTCGCATCCGGTGGGATCGGAAAGCGGAAGATGCCTTCCAGCACATCGTTGGTGGCGTTGGTGAACGTCTCGTCGACTTCGGTGCGCGCAATGGCACCGGCAATCCTCACCTTCACCGAGTGGGAGGTGAGCGAAACGGCATCGTCGCGCTCGGTCTTGTCGCCGGGCTTCTTCGCTTTGAGCTCGCCCAGGCCGCGAACCGCGACCTCCTGATCGCCTTCGGCGATTGCGCTTTCGCTCCAGGCAATCGATTCGCCGAGAGCCGGCGCCGCGCTCACGAACGGAGGCGTACCCGCATAGCTTCGACCCTCTTCGCCCGCGCGCACGGTGACCCAGCGGCCCTCGGGATCCCAAAGCTTCACCGCTCCGCGGCTCACCGCGACCGTGGAGGAGTCATCGGTGACGTGGAGAGAGAGCTTGGTGCCGAGGACGGCTACCCAGCCCCGCGGCATGTCGATGCGCGCGGTCTTGCCTTCGATGTGAGCGACGTCGAGCACGACGCTTCCAGTTTCGAGCTTTGCGCGACGGCCCTTGTCGGCTGCCGACAAAGTGAAGCGGGTGCCGCGATCGAGCGAGAGCTCGGTGCCGTCTTCGAGCTTCACCCGCGCGCGGGTGTGCGAGTCCGTCACGAGAACGGAGCCAGCCGGCACGGCAGCATTTTCTGCAATGTCCGAGCACGACTTGCCGTCAGGGGAGCAAACCTGCAGGCCCTGGCTTCCGCCGGCCGCGCTGGCGATCTTGTCGACCTTGCCGCGCCATGCGCCTTCGTCTGCCACTTCGGCGCTCTTGTGACGGGCACGCACGACGAGAATGCCGACCGCCGCAGCGGCCAGTGCGGCACTCACGCCGCCCGCCGCGATCCAACGCCAGCGTCCCTTTGCCAGGGAGACCACGCGGGGGCGTGCGTGGACGGGTTCCGGAGCTTTTGGCTTTTCCGCCACGGCAGGTGTCGGGGCCTCCGGCGCCACGGGAGACGACTGCAGGGTCGGTGCGGCCGGCATCTCCTCGGTCGGCGGTCGAGGCGGTTCGCCTCGCTCGAGCTCGTCCGAGATGCGCACCGTTTCGTTCTTCGGGCGCAGGATCTCGGTGTTTTGCGTTGGGCCAACGCCGCGCGAAGTGACCGGTGAAGTTTCCTTCAGATCTCGTGAGGGAGAGCTCGGAAGCGTCGCTGCATATCCGAGCGGCGGATCGATCCGCTGGGTGAGATTTCGGGTCCCGGAGTCGGCTGCCCACGGAGCCTCCGCGCTTGCGGCCGGAGTAGCGCTCCCGACGTCCTTGTCGGTCGTGGCTGCGACCGGCGTCGCGATGCCGCTTCCGCCCGTCTTGCGATCGAGTGCCGAAAGCACCCGCGATTCGATGTCGGCCAGCGGCACGTAGTCCGCTCCGCTCTTCGCGACGAGATCTCGAGCCCGTTCCGCGTCATACCGGGCGTCGCGGCACGTATCGCACTCGGCGATGTGGTCGAGCAGCGCCTCGGGGGCAGTTCCTTCGAGGATGTCGGCCATCCGATCCTCGACTTCGCCACAGGTTCCAGGGCGGGAATTGTCGTCGCTCATGTTCACTCCTTCACTGCGTCACGGAGTCTGGCAAGCGCGCGAGATACGCGCTTTCTTGCGGCGGCTTCGTCGATGCCGCACGCGTTGCCCACCTCGCGGAAGCTGAGCTCGCCGGCGTATCTCAAAACGAGCGCCTCGCGCTCGCTCGGGCGAATCGCCCCGAGAGCCTGCCGAGCTTTTTCCGCTCGTTGCCGGAGAACCAAGATGTCCTCCGAGGTGTTGCCTCGCTCCGAATCATGGACCAGGCGAAGACGGGCTTGACGCCGCGTCGTGCGCTCGAGGTGACGAGCGCATTTGCGACGCGCGATGCTGAAGACCCATGCACGCACGGTGCTCTCTTGGCGCCACGAGCCGAAGCCCGAGTGCGCGTCGATCAGTGTCTCTTGCGCGAGATCATCGGCTTCCTCTTGCGAGCCGACGAGCGCCATACAGAGCCGCCCGACGGCAGCACCATAGTGGCGAGCGCACAGCGCCAAAGCCGTGCGGTGATCTCCGCCCCGAATCGCGTCGCGGATGCTTCGCTCTTCTGGCGGCTCGTTGCCTGCTCCGATGTCCCGTGCAGCGTCTGCGCCCATCTTTGCGTCCTGTTCCAACGTCATGTGGCCTTGAGCTCCCGATTCGTGACCACTTTCGATAACGAAAGTTTCTGCCCGACCCTTTCAGGCTCGGCCCGGACGCGGGGCGGAGCAAGCCGCAAAGCCTGCCGTCGCCGCCGCCCGGCAAATGATGGATACGACTCGGCAAAGCGAAGGATCTCCAGGTGATTCGCGCCACGGCCGGGAGTGGGATAGGCACCCACCCGTGGAAAGGAGGCTCGCCGGCGCGGGGATGGTGGCGGGCGCGGCCTGCTTGTGGGGAACCTGGAGCCTGTTCCTTCGCCCGGCCGAAGCCTACGGCGGGGTGACCCCGGCGCTCGAGACCTTCGTCGTCTTCGCCGTCATCTTCTTGGTGACGATTCCATTCGCAGTGCGTGAGCGCCCAAGAGAGCGCCGACCTCGCGCGGTCTGGCTTCTGCTGTGCGTGGTGGGTGCGTTTGACGCGATGAATGCGTTGTTCTTCTTCTGGGCGATGCAAACCACGACCCTCGCGGTGGCGGTTCTGACTCATTACCTGGCGCCCATTCTCGTCGCGCTGCTTGCGCCCATCGTCGTGCGCGAGCGAGTGGCAATGAGCACGCTGGGCGCGGTCGCCGTGGCTCTGGGCGGGCTCACCATCCTTCTCGAGCCATGGAGGGGCATCGAGTCGGTCGCGCTCCGCGGGCGCGATCTTCGGGAGCGCGAGCGCGGTCTTCTTTGCGATAGGATTGCTTCTTCAGAAGCGTTTGGGCCGCTGGTTGGGTCCGGCGGAGCTTCTCACCTGGCACATGCCCGCTGCGCTCGTTCTGCTCTTCTTCTTCCTCCCGTCGGGCGCGCTCGAGGTGCCGCTGCCGGCGCTCGCGCTCCTCGTGCTCGGTGGCCTGGGCCCCGGCGCCGTTGCCGGCATCTCGTTCTTCCGAGGGCTGGCTCGGCTCGAAGCCAGTCGCGCATCGGTACTCATGTTGCTCGAGCCGCTCACGGCCGTGCTGGTGGGTATCGTCGTCTGGCACGAAGCGCCGCGACCGCTGGGAGTGGTGGGTGCGGCGTTGGTTCTCGCGGGTGCATATTGGGTGCTACGAGGTGGGGCGACTCATGCCCGAGCTGCCTGACGTCACCGTGTACGTGGAGCGACTGCGGGCGCTTGCCGGGGGTCGCCCCCTCGAGCGGGTGCGAGTGCAGAGCCCTTTCTTGGTCCGTAGCGTATGACCCGCCGCTCTCGGACACTCATGGGCGCCAGGTGACCGCGAGGAAGTGAGCCGTATCGGCAAGCGAATCGTGCTTTGCCTGTCCGACGATCTGTTCATCGTGATGCACCTCATGATCGCGGGGCGTTTGCGTTGGCGACCGCCGGGCGAGGCCGTGCCCAAGAAGCTCGGACTGTGCGCCTTCGATTTTCCGAACGGCACCCTGCTGTTCACCGAAGCAGGAACCACGAAACGCGCGAGCCTGTACGTGGTGCGCGGGATGGAAGGACTCGTCGATTTCGATCGGGGTGGGATCGAGCCCCTGGATGCTTCGCTCTCCGAATTCAAGACGGCCCTCCGTCGAGAGAATCGCACTCTGAAACGTGCCCTGACCGACCCGCGTTTGGTGAGCGGGATCGGAAATGCGTACTCGGACGAGATCCTTTTTTCTGCCGGTCTGTCCCCGGTCAAGCTGACCAGCTCCCTTTCCGATGCCGAGCTCAAGCGACTTCACGGAGCGACCCGCTCGACTCTCATCGAATGGACGGATCGCCTCCGAGCAGAAGCCGAGGATGGTTTCCCCGAGAAGGTCACCGCGTTTCGCGAAGAATGGCGGTGCATGGTCGCTACGGCAAACCGTGCCCGCGGTGCGGCACGCGGGTGTGCCGGATCCGTTATGCGAAGAACGAGTGCAACTACTGCCCCGCGTGTCAGACCGGAGGAAAGCTCCTGGCCGATCGGGGGCTGTCCCGGCTCTTGAAAGGCGATTGGCCGAAGAGTATCGAGGAGCTCGACGAACGTTTGGGACGGTCATGAACCCGATGAAAATTCGAGGATGCAGCAGTGCAAATGGTGCTGAGCCCTCGACATGAATGGGTTTTCCCGGATCCTGGTGCCCGTCGAGTATTCCGATCCGTGTCGAGAGGCGCTCGAGCTCGCCGGTGAGCTCGCGAAGAATCTGGGAGCGCAGGATTGACGTGTTGCACACGTGGGAAGTGCCGCACTACGTCGCCAGTCAGGTGACTCCCGGCGCCCATTCCTTGTTCGAGATGGTTCGCGAGGGCGCGGAGCAAGAGATGAAGGCATTTCTCGGTCGAGCGAAGCTTCCGGACGGAGTCGTCGTCGAAAGCCACATCGAATCGGGCGAGCCGGCGCACGTGACTCTGCAAGCCATCGGTCGATTTTCTTCCGAGCTGGTCGTGCTTTCGACTCATGGCCGAACGGGCCTGCGGCATCTCGTGATGGGAAGCATTGCGGAAAAGATCGTGCGCTTGTCGCCCGTGCCAGTTCTCACGGTTCCCGCGAAATTGCACGCAGAGTGAAGTGGCTTCATTTCTGACCCGTGCACAGCGCTATTTCCGGCGCGAGCATCTCGCAGTTTGGTACGACCGCGCTTATCGCCTGCCACTGGCCGCGCTGGAATCGGCGACCAGTGCCGACCCGCGTCGCGCAGACTCGGTGTGCGCCTACCTGTTGGCGGAGCGCATCGTCAGGCGAAGCGACCTGCGCACGCCTCGTCGTGTACGCTACGAAGACCTCGCCCGGGTCCACACTCCCGAGTTGCTCGAGTCGCTTCAAGTTCCCAAGACCATCGCTGACGTGTTCGGGGTCGATCCAGGGGACATCATCGTCGACGAAGTGCTGAACACCGTGCGTCTCGCTTGTGGGGGGACGCTCGCTGCGGCGCGATCCGCGCTGGCGCTCGGCCAGCCGATGCTGAACCTGCTCGGAGGTTTTCATCATGCCGGACCGAGCCGCGGCGGCGGGTTTTGCCTGCTGAATGACATTGCGGTCGCCACCGCAGCACTCCGCGTCGACGGGTTTTCCAAGCGCGTCGTCGTGCTCGACCTGGATGCCCACCCGCCGGACGGCACTGCCGAATGCTTTCGGAGCGATACGAGCACGTGGATCGGATCGCTGTCGGGTTCGGATTGGGGCACGCTCGACGGTGTCGACGAGACCGTGCTGCCGCGAGACTGCGACGACGGGAGCTATCTGGCCGCCCTCGAGGCGCTGCTCGAACGCATGCCGAGCGCCGGGCTTGCGTTCGTGATCGCTGGGGGTGACGTGCTCGTCGGCGATCGCTTCGGCGCGCTGGCTCTGACTCTTGCTGGCGCCAGAAAGCGCGACCTCGCAGTTCAACGGGCGCTCGCGACGACTCCGAGTGTGTGGCTTCCCGGCGGTGGTTACACGCCCGACGCGTGGAAGGTCCTGGCGGGATCCGCCCTGGTGCTTGCCGACGGGGCCCTGGAACCCATCGCAAGCCGTGCGGATCCCCTGGGCAACGAATTCGCCCGCGTCGCTGGGGAGCTGAGTCTTGATCGGCTCGAAGGCTCGACAGAGCTCACGACCGAGGACCTGATGGGAGATCTGGACCGCCACGCCGCACGACCGGGCCGGCTCCTCGATTTCTACACGAAGGAGGGCATCGAGTACGCGCTCTCTCGTTACGGGATCCTGCGCCAACTGCGGCGCCTGGGGTATGGCAATTTCCGCGTCGCGATCGATAGCGACGGGCGCGGCGATCGTTTGCGCCTGTTCGCACAGGCCGAGGGACGGGAGCATTTGCTCATCGAGTGCCTGCTGGAGAAGCAGCCCTTGGGAGAGGAGCACGTGCTCTACGTCCACTGGCTCACGCTTCGTCATCCCCGTGGGCGCTTCAGCCAGACTCGCCCGCGCTTGCCCGGGCAGGAAGAACCGGGGCTCGGTCTCGCTCGCGAGGCGGTGATGCTTTTTGCACGGATTGCGGAGCGGCTCGGCCTCTCGGGAATCGCGTATCGACCGGCGTACTACCACACGGCCTATCCCGCGCGGGACTTGATGCGGTTCGTCGACCCGGCACGTCAGGGACGGTTCGAAGCGCTGTTGCGCGACATCGGAGATCGTCCGCTCCTGGATGCTTCCCACGCCATTGCCGAAGGGAGAGTGCTGTTCAACGGCACCCCCTACACCTGGGAAGCAGATGAAATGGTGTACTGGCTCGACGAGAGGCGCGCCGACCGCCAGCTCATCGAGCGCGAGAAGGAGCGTTCGCGTTTCGAGTGGAGCTAAGCGCGGGCTACGAGGACCGGGCAAGCCGCGCCGCGGAGAATCTCTTGGGCGACCGAGCCCAGGACCAATCGCTCGAGTCCCTTTCGGCCGTGGGTGCCCACAATCACCAGGTCGGCGTGGATCGATTCGGCGAGCCCGAGAATCGAATGCGCCGGATTGCCGAAGTCCACGGCCGCCCCGACGCGTTTCTTGTTCAGAATCGCGCCGCGCAGAGCGAGCTTCTTCAGCTGCTCAGCGAGATACTTCTCGAGATTTTGCTGGGCTTCGTCACGAAACGTAGCGGTCATCTCGTCGCTCACCTTGGTGGGGCGACCCGGAGCAAAACCTTCAGCGACCGCCACGGCGTAGATTTGCGCCTCGCGGAACAGAGCGATCTCGAATGCCAGAGCGAGTCCGTTTTCTGACGGTGCCTCGTAGTCGATTCCGACGACCACCTTGTAGACGAGGGGGAGCGGTTGCGGCGGCAGCGAGGGGGAGGACATCCGCCCGGATATTTCTCCCGGAATGCGTGCGGCCGCAAGCGGCGATTGATTGCCCACAGTCCTTCACTATGCTGCGCGCGTCGTGAGCGCTCCGCCGCCACCAGAAAGCCGCTATGTCGTTCGTGTTCGCTTCGGCGAAACGGACCTGATGGGGATCGTCCACCACGCGGCCTACCTTTCCTACTTCGAGGCTGGGCGCGTGGAATTCTTGCACCGGCGAGGCATCGTCTACAGCGACTGGGCATCGCGCGGAGTCCACCTTCCGGTGGTCGAGGCGCGACTGCGATACCGGAAGACAGCGCGCTTCGACGAACGTTTGCTGGTCGATACACAACTTGCTTTGCTGACGCGGGTCACGGTGCGTTTCGACTATCGGATCCTTCGCGAAGGAAGCGAGGAGCTCGTCGCCGAAGGTCACACGCTTCTCGCCTGCGTCGACGACGCCCACGTTCCTCGGCGCATTCCCGCCGATGTGGCTCAGGTGCTCCAGGGTGTGGAGACTCACCCGCGGCCCATCGACGCGGCCTGAACGAGAGCGATGTCAGCGCGAGACAGGCGGCGCGCGATCGTCCGCGGGCAATGGAGCGGGCTGGGCGAGATCAGGAACGGATACGCGGCACGCGAACCTTGGGTCCCGGGCGAACGACGAGCTCCCGCAGGCCGGAAAAAGACTCTCCATCGATGATTGGAGCGAGGGATTCGTCGCCGATGGCCGAAATGCGCATCTCCGTGCCGGCAATCTCGCGCAAGCGTTCGCTCGGGATGGGTCCACCACGTGCCAGCGCGGGCAGTGCGCGAATGATCTCGCTCGGCACGATTTCGCCCGCCTGGAAGTGAACCTTCCCTCGGCCGCGAGCCAGGGGAAAAACGCGGAACACGCCGCCCAGGGATACGTCGATGGAACCCGCATGGATCGCGCCGTGGGTCTCGCCGGGTATCTCGTCGCCGTCGATGACGACGCGCGCGTGTGTCGGCTCGAATACATCCCGCCCATACGTGAGCAACCGATCCGGCAAGGGCAGCCGGAGCTGTCCGGCCATGCGTGAGGCCACCGCTTTGGCCACGACGCGCACGATCGCTCCGCGGCCAAGCTCGCGTTCTTCGTAGTACTTCGAGAAAATCGCTGACCAATTCCGCCTGCGGCGAGCGCAAAACCGAGTCGCGAAAACTCCACGAGCTCGCCGGCGGCATCGAGCTCCACCCCGTCCAGGGCGAGGCTGTCGAGCTCGACGACCACGGGGCGCGAACCCTGATCCAGCTTCCTCACGAGCTCCCGAACGATGCTCTCCGCATCCCCGCGCACACCAACCTTGCGAGCCACGAAATCGATGGTCCCACCGTTGGTTGGCAGAAGTGGCGGGACATCCGCAACGCTCGCCACGTGTCGGCGGGCTTCGTTCAGCACCCAGTGCAGCGTCCCGTCTCCACCGTCGGTCACGATGAAGTCCGGGGGAGATTTCATCAGCTCGGCGACCGCGCTCTTTAGCTCGTCGAGATCCTTCGTCGCGTAGACTCGACCGTGCGCTCCCACGATGCGGCTGAGGCGGCGGGCACGCTCCTCGAATTCGTGGCGCACTCGCCGCGCGTTGGGGTTGAGGACGATGGCAATCGACACTTCGATAGGCTCGCCATAGCGCGGACTCGGGTGAAGTCCAAACGCCAGCTTGGGCTCGGCGGAGCACGGGTGTTAGGCTGTTTGACGGATGAGCGAACGAAAGCCCCGTCGGCCAATCCCCTCCATCCGTCCATCGCTGGTGGATGGCGCTTGGGACGACCTTCCGAGCGCTGTGCCCGAAGACACTCAGGTCGAGGGAACAGTCGATTCCAACGAGCTAACGGCGCCCGACCCGTCGCGTCGCCCAGTCAATCTGGGTGGCGACGACGGCATCACGACGAAGCAAGATGCGCGAAGCGCGCTCGGTCTCCCGCCACCGAGTGTCCCTGCCGAGCGACTCCAGGCGCCTGCTGCCTCCCACACCCTCCTCGGAACTCCGCCTCCGGCACCGGTTCGGCCCGCGCCCTCGACGCCTCCGCCCCCGCCAGTTCGTCCCGCACAACGCTCGGTGCCACCGCCCGCTCCATCGCGCTCGCAGCCATCCAATCCTCCCCCGCGATCGTCGCGACCGTCTCATCCACCCCCGTCGGCGCGCGCTTCGCGACCGCCGCCTCCACCGTCGTCCCGCGCTTCTCACCCGCCGCCTCCGCCCTCGGCGCGTGCTTCTGCCCCGCCGTCCGCCCCGCCTCCGCCTCCGGTGCGTGCGCCTCTTCCGAGCGTACCGATCCCGCCGGACGATCTGCCGCGCGACCTGGATTTTGCTCCGCCGCCCCACACCATCACGGAATCGTTGAGCGACTTGCTCGATGTCGAGCCGGTATCCGAAGCCCCGCGCCCCGCGCCGTTCATCACTCCCCCGCCGCCCGCCGCCGCTGCGGCGATGATGGATCCGACGCCTCCTCCTGCGTCGAGCCGCATGGTTCCTTCCGTACCGCCGCCCGCGTCCATCGCGGGTCTTCCGAGCGTGAAGGAAGCACTTTTGACACGCGTTCGTGTGGGCGAAGGAGCGGGACCACTCTGGGGATTTTTGGTTCTCGGGTTTGCTGGAGCGGTGGCCATCATCGCAATCTTCGTTTTCCTTTCGGGCGTGTTGGCTGGCAGCGCCGCGAGCGGTGGTCCCGAGCCGGTGTCATCCGCCTCGGCTTCCAAGTCGGCAGTGCCACCGAAACCGACCTCCTCGTCCGCCCAGAGCCAGCAACCGCCACCAGAACCCGAGCCGGAGCCCGAGCCCCCGGCTCCCAAGGGCGTAGTGGAACGTGCGGCGCGGGGTGACAGTGCGGCCATCACCGAGCTCGAAGCGCGCCCGCCTGCGGCCATCAGCGTGAAGGAAGCGCTGGCGATTTCCGCGGGTCATGCCGCGGTGAAACGCGCCGCGGTCTCGGAGCTCGAGGCGCGAGCTGCCAAAGACTCGAGCTTCGCGTCGGGCGACGAGATCGCCAAGCAGCTCAAGCATGCTGCAGCCGATCCGGACACGATGAGCGAGGCGCTCCGGGCGATGGCGGAGCTGCCCGATTCTCAGGGGCCGGATCTGCTGTTCGAGGTGTGGAGCAGCAAGAAGAAAGGCGACCCAACGGGAGAGCTGGCTGAACGGCTCATGTTTTCGGCCAACGTGAGGAAGCGCGCGAGTCCGGCGCTCGCCGTGGCGCTCGATCTCCGGACCCTCGAGAAGTGCGCGGACGTCAAGGCCGTGGTAAAGCGTGCAATCGCCAAAGGCGATCGGCGTTCGACCTCGGGGCTCTTCCGTTTCAACCAGAAGAAGGGCTGCGGCGACGACAAGAAGGACGATTGCTGGCCCTGTTTGCGAGATGGCGACGATCTCAAGGACGCGATTCGCTCGGCGGCCAAACGGCGCGCTCCCCGCTAGCCCGCTTCGGCGCGTCGCTTCAGAGCTTGATTCATGCCGACACATCCCCGGGCGATGTGCGTCAGGGTCGGTCCCATGTACTGGACCATCCGGCCGGTGAAGTCCTCGCCGTGCACGAGCCGAGTGCGATGGGCGTCAATCTCGCTCAGAAGAAAGAAGTGTTCGCCGTCGAACAGACCCCTCAGCCACATGCGGCGCTGCCAGCGAAGCTCCTTTTCGGGAGTCACCACCAGAAGCGTCGCCTTGAAAGTGCGCTCGCTGCCATCTCCCGGCGTCATCACGACGTGGAGCTTGGCTCCGGAAGAAAGATCCCCCTTCACATCTCGGAGGAACGGATTCCACTCGGCGTAGCTCGGGAAATCGACCAGGTGCTTCCAGACGCGCTCTCGGGGCGCGACGATTTCGATCTCGGTTCGGAGCTGCATGGGCGCGGCCTCTGGCACTCTAGATCAATTCGGGCGCGCTTTCAGAATCGCGCTCTCTGACCTAGACTCGAGCCCGTGCACCTGATCCGCGCTCGACTTTCGGAAGTCGGACCGTTCGTGGAAACGGTGCTCCCGTTCTCGGACGAAGAGGGACGACCGCGTCGTGTGGTCGTCGTGCACGGAGCAGGCGGCGCCGGAAAGACGTTGCTGCTGGCTACCGTGGCGGCGACGCGTCCCGGCAACGCGGTCGCGCTCACGGCCTCGGCGCTCGCGGGCTACTCGAGTGGTGGGGACAGCCCTCCTCACGCGACCTGCGAGTGGTGGCTCGGTGCCGACGATCCGGATCGTCCGCACCCGCTCCTGGTCGCGACCCCAGGGGTGCGTGTTGCGCCCACGGATGAGGAGCAGGCGTTTCGCCGTCGCGAGCAGATGCTCTTCGACAAGCGCGCTCAGGCTGGGGGGTTTGCGTTTCTGCTGCTGCCGGCCCAGCGCTGGTTTTCCCGTCAGCCGGTGGGCATCAGCGCGCCGCTTCGCACGGTGGCCCGGCATGACGTGCGATCCCCGAGCACCCTCGACGACGGATCGCGAGCCGATCTCGCCCGGGAAACCAAGCAAGCCCTCGCTTATGCGGAGATCGGCGCTGCGCTATCGGCAGCCGGCGGGGACCGTGGGCGGCGTCTCGACCTGTTGGGGGGCGCGATGCGACACGTGCTCGGCGTGCTTCTCGGTCTCGTGGGGTTTTCTTATCGAGGCCTCGATGCGGCGTCGTTCGAGCCCCTCTTCCTCGACTCCGATGGGCGCGAAAGACCGTTTGACGCGTTGCCAACTCGCGTGCGGCATCTGGTCGCATTCGCCGCGCTGCCCGTGCGCATGTTGTTTGCCGCTTATCCCGCTCTCGATCCGTTGCGGAGCGAGGGTGTCGTGGCCATAGACGAGGCTGATCTGCACCAGGACCCCGCCACGCTGGTCGGTCTGATCCCGGCGCTCGAGCGCGCTCTTCCCAGCGTACAATGGATCCTCACGACGAGCTCTTCCCTGCTTGCGGCGAGCGCAGAAGCGCGAGACGTTCTCGCTCTCCGGCGCTTGTCAGATGGTGATCGAGTCGAGCTCTATCTGGGCGAAGCCGCGCGCACTCATTGACCGAGCTACTGCACGAGCTCGGACATCGCCCGCGGATAGACCACGCTGTACTTCGGCACCGTCCCGCCATCGGTCGGCGGAACGAACACCGCGAACACGCCGGTGATGCTCTGGAAATCCACGGCTGTTTGGCCGTTCGTCGGTAGCCCGCTGAATGCGCCGCCGGATAGACAGAACGGGCTCGCGCTCACCAGGCCCGTGGGACCCGCGTCGCCGATTCCGACGCCGGTGACCCAGAGGCCGAATATTTCCGCTGGGCGCTGCGGGCTTTCCGGTAATCGTGGAGAGCTTGACGAAGAGCGGTCCCGCGGTTTGCTCGTAGGCGTTGACGCTGAGGTTCGAAAGCTGCGCGTCGACGGCCACTGGCGTGCCCGTTCCGATTTTCTTCGCGCACCCAGGCAAAAGTGAATTGACCTGGATCACCATCTCGTTCGAGCCGCTGACGGTGTAGCGCCAGGCCCACCCGAGAACGTCGACTCGATCGCCGACTGCGATTCCGGTGAAGTATTGCGCGGTCGTGCCGGAGATCCGGAGCTTGATCGCGTGCTGTGCGGCATTCGAAAGCGACGTGTAGGACTCGTCTTGCTGGACGAATACCTGGCAGCTCAGCCCCGCAACACACGCCCCACCGCTGATGGCGGTGACGTACACCGCCGGCACCCATACCTCGGTTTCGACGATGTAGTTCGCCGTCCAGATCTCGGGGATGGTCTTTTGCACAGCCGGGGCTGGCTTGGCGTCGCAAGTCGGCCAGCCTGCATCGGGCGCCGCATCGGGCGCCGCATCGAGCCCGGCATCTCCCCCACCGCTTCCGCCGGTCGGACTTCCGCCACCGCCGGCGAGCCCGCCAGCACCTCCGGTAGCCGCGCCGGCGTTGCCTCCGACGCCCGCGCTGCCGCCGGACGCTCCAATTCCGCCCCCTCCGGTTGCACCCAATCCGCCCGCGCCGCCCGTGTTCTTCTTGTCCGTCGTTTCTCCGCCGCCAGCACAAGCCGTGACGACGCACAGCACGCCAAGGGCGATACCCCAGAAGGTAGCTCGCATGGTCGGTGGGTTAACTCCGTCCGCTCCGGCTGTCGAGGAGTGAGGAGCGGTCCTGGATCCTGTCGATCCGCCGGAGGTCCTCCGTGGTCTTCTTCAGGCCCTTCTGTCGCGCCCCGAAGCGGGCGGCGAGCTCGAACACCTTCGGGAGGTGAAGCCAAAAGGGCCCGCGCCAACCGACCGCTCGAAACGCTCGCTTCATGAATCCCGCGAACATCGGGCTGAGGACGGTCTCCGCGTTCGTCATCCAGTTGGGATGAGCGTCCGCTGCGCGAACGAGGATTTCGTAGAGCTCGAGCAAGTCCAGCTCCGGCGAGAGGTACCAGGATGGCTCGAACAGCGGGTTGTCCTTGTCGAACCAACCAGTGCGCTTGCAGTGGGTTTCGAGCGGAGTCCCGGCGTAGACGCGGATCCCCGTCGAGAAGAGCACCATGTCGGTCGTTGGCACGTGCTCCTCGCAGAAGGCCAGCGTCTCTTTCACGGTGAGAGCCGTTTCCCCCGGGGCGCCCAGCATGAAAAACCAGTAGGTGGGCATGTCTGCCGCACGGAGCGCTCGTGCAGTGCGAATGAGTGCGGCTTTGCCAAAGCCCTTTTGCAGCGTCGCCAGGGTCACTTCCGAGGCAGTTTCGGGCGTACACATCAGGGACGTGAAGCCCGCGCGCTTCATCGCGACGACGAGCTCTTCGCTGACCCCCGCCGGGTTCAGTCCCATTGTAGATAGCTCCAGCGGGAGCTTGGCTTTTTCCAACGCCTCGCACACCGCACGTGCGTGATGAAGCGGCAGGTTGAATGTCGAGTCCACGAGCTCCACGTGACGAACTCCGTGGGCTGCTACCTCGCGGAGCTCGTCCACGACGTCAGCGGGGTCGCGCAGTCGGTAGGCGTGGCCTTCTATGTTGTTGTAGACGCAGTACAAGCATTTGAGGGCGCAGCCGCGTTTGGTCTGGATGGGGTACGGGGTTCCTCGCGCCGCGTAGCTCGGCCCATCGATCCACCGAAACGCTTCGCTCCTTGCTGCACGATCGAAGCTCTTCACGACGGCGCGACCGAGGGGTGGCTCCCCCCGCCCGGTGCGGCCGGTGTCGAGGATGGGAAGCGCCGCGCGACGCCCGAGCCTCGACATCACTCCCACGACCGAGTCCGGCGGGCGATCGCTCTCGATTGCGCGGCAGAGCTCGACGATCGCCTCCTCACCCTCTCCGACCACCGCGAAATCGGCTTCGAGGTAGTCGAGCACGTCACCTGGGCAAACGTTGACCGCGGCGCCCCCGATCACCAGCAGGCTCGCTGGAGCAAGAGCGCGTAGCGTCTTGACGACCTCGTTCTTGATCTCGGGCAAATAGAAGACGGGTGCCTCGAAGTTGCAGTTGTCGATGTTGCGGATCCCCAGAGCGACCACGCGAGGCTGCCCGTTGGTCAGCGCGCGCGCCACGTCTTTGGCGGGATTCTTGGAAAACGTGAGATCGAGGAAGCGTACGTCGTGTCCCGCACGATCGAGGGCCGTGGCAATCACGCACGGGCCGACCGGGATCACCGGCCACGGCATCTGCTCGCGGTTCGGATTGATTACGAGGACGTCCAAGCAACGGGGATCCTCCGCCGCGCACGCCCGTACGTCAAACCCGAGCTTGCGAGGGCCCCAGGGCTGAGCAAGAGTTGTGGCTGGGGCGAATGCCAGCCGGACACGACATGTGGGTCTTGGAAGAGCGGACTCTGCCGCCGCTCGACCCCGCAGTCGGGTGGCGCCAGAGCCACGAGAATCTCCGCGGAGCCCGGGCGTGATTCGCTGGGTGTCGCTTGGGGTCGCGCTCCTCGTTGCCGGTTGCGGCAACGAGAGTGCGGGGCCCGATCCGAAGAAGGACGCAGGGTTTGGGTCGTACACCGTGTTTCCGGCAGATTTCGTTGCCGAGGACACCCCGATGACGATGCTCGCCGATGGCGACGGCGTGCAGCTATTTGCTGCTCCTCAGGGCGGCCACGTGCTTCACATCGCTGCCAAGGTGCAGGGCATGGCGGGTCAAATCGCAAACATCCGCGCGCGCATCCGCGATTCCGACACCGACGAAATCGTGACCCAGGAAGCAAGAGACGTGGTCTGGAAGCCGGTGCCCGGCGAGCCGGAGTCGAAACAGCCCGACATACGATCCATCAGCCAGGTCACCCACGTGCCAGCGTGTCCGAACTATGGAGCGCTGGACATCGTCGACCGAGCCTGGACTCTCGAGCTCGTGATCACGGGAGTCGACGTGCCGGGGTCGGGCGAGAGCACGCTGAGCGTGGTGCCAAAATGCCTGGAATCCGGCGGAGACCACGCGTTTTGCCAGTGCGAGTGTCAGGCGGGCTACGTCCTCGGAAAGTGCACGAGCGACGGCGGAGCTTGAGGCTCACCCCTGAGGCATCCCCTCATTTGGATTGCACAGGGAGGGCGGAAGAGCGGACGCGCTTCGTGACACCCGAAGGGGTGGAGGATTTGGGTGGTCAGAGGTGAGCCTCCGCAGTCCATTCGCAGGACAACCTCGACTGGCAACGGTCGCTGCCGCTCGAAATGTAACGCTCGTTCGGACAATTCGGCACACACACACGCCTCATAGGCGGATTCCATCAAGCCAGGACCAAGATGCCGATGCACTTCGATGAGCGCACCGATCACCGTGTCCGTCCTATCCCAAAATCTCCCCCTCCCGCTCTCCCTGTGCCATCCCGATGTCATCGGGCACAGCATCCGAGACAGTTGCCGACTTTTTTCGCCCCAAATGAGGGGATGCCTCAGAGCTCACCCCCCAAGCTTCCGAATCACTCGCTCGAGACCCTGCACCACTCGTGCATAGCGATCGTAGTCGAGCGTTTCCGGCGTGTCCGAAGGCCGATGGTAGTTCGGGTTTCGAAACGGCGCGGTGTCGGTGACCATCGCGGCCGGGTAGCCCGACTGCCAGAACGCCCATTGATCGGACCAACCCACCCCCGGCAGCCAGCCGGGAAGCGCGGCTCCTTCGCAGGGGAAGCGCGTTTCATTTCGGAAGTGGCGAGTGAGCTCCCGCACCAGCTGCCGCGATCGGGTGTTTCCGACGAACGCGATGAAGTTTCCGCGCGAGGGATAGAAGGCCGAGAGCGGGAAGGGATACTCTTGACTGTCTTCGGCGTCGCTGAAGTAGCCAATCGACTCCAGGCTCAACATGGCGACGATGTTTTCCCCGCGCTCATGGGAGCGGCGTGCGTAGTGCACGCTCCCCATGTCCGGGCTCTGAAAGTGGGGCGGCTCTTCGTTGGCGAATGCCACGAAGCGCAGAGTGCGAGCGGGCTCGGAGTGCGATAGCGCTTGGGCGAGCGCCAGAAGAGCGGCCGTTCCGCTGGCGTTGTCGTCTGCCCCGCCCGTGGAATGAGCGGAATCGTAGTGGGCGCCAACGACTACGATCTCGTCCTTTCGATCGCCTCCCGGCACTTCGACTTCGAGGTTCTCGCAGCGGACCCCATCGACCTCGAAGCTCTGGCTCTGGACGGGTCGATCCGAACGGCCAAGGCCCTGCTCCACCCAGCGCGCCGCTCGCGCGAGGCGTTCGGGGCTCGTGACACTGCGCTGGCCGATTTCAGTCGCGAGGGCATTCACGTCGACTCTGAGACGCTCTCGCAAGTCCCGCGCCGGCTCGTCGAGCGGATCGAGGGGCCCGGCGAAGCTCCGACCTGGCATCTGGAGAAAGGTATTTTTCAGCATCCAGGCGCCCAGTATCAAGAGAGCGATTGCGACGAAGAGCGCCGCGCGCCTTGCACTACGCCGTCGTGCGCGCGCGCGAAAGGGCGGGGAGTCAGACGATTGGCCGCTCACCATTGACGCCCGCGGAAAGTTTGGTCATGTGACGCATATGATTGCTCGTCTTCGAATAGTATTGGCTTTGGGAACTTTCTCCGCCCTGGGCGCCCTCGCGGCGGCATGCGGTTCTGACTCCAGCGGCTCGCCGGGTGGTGGAGGAACTGGAAATGTCGGCGCGACCGGCGGATTCGGCGGAAATGTCGGCGGCAGCGCAGGCACCTCCTCGGGTGGCAATGCGGGCACAGCGACCGGCGGACAGGCCGGGTCGCCCACCGATGGCGGGGATGACGGCTCTACCCCGGCCCCCGATCACGTGCTCATCAGCGAGGTCGGCATCGAGCCCGGCGGAGCCGAGTTCATCGAGCTCTGGAACCCCACTGGCGCGCCGGTCGATCTCAGCGACTACTACATCGCGGACAACTCCGCGTATCACAAGCTCACTTCGGGTCCTTGGAATCCGAACGAGACGCCGGGGACGGACTTCCTGGCCCGCTTCCCGTCCGGCGCGACTCTGGCGGCGGACGCCGTGCTCGTCGTCGCTTCGGAGCCCTCATCGGGCAATGACAGCTTCTTCCAGATCTTTGGAAGCTGCCCCACGTTCACGCTGAACTCGACGGGCGCCACGCTTTCGTGCAACGGCACGACGGTTCCCGCGATGAACATCCCAGCCAACGGCGGCGTGGGAAACGTTGCGGGTGCGCTCATCTCCAACGATCGCGAGATGATCGTCCTCTTCACCTGGGACGGCGCCGCGAGCACGGTGAAAAACGTCGACTACGTCACCTGGGGCACGGATTTCAACGCCGACACCCGCGTCGACAAGACCAATGTCACCGGCTATCAGCCCGACACGGCAGCGGGCCAGCAGAAGTCGGCGAACCAGGGCGTTGCCGGAGACGGTGGCTCTCCGCTCTCGATCGAGCGCTGCGGCGCCGAGGTGGGCGAGAAGACGACCGGCGGCAATGGCATCACCGGTCACGACGAGACCAGTGAGGACATGACGAGCTCTTTCGCGTCCCAGGGGACACCGTCCCCGGGCACGAAGAACTCCTGCCTCTAGTTCCCGCGCGCCGCTGGTTGCCGGCCAATCCTCCAAAAAAGCGTTTCAGCCGTCCCGCTCTGCTTGCGGCGGGGCGGCTCCGGCACCAGATGCCCGAGCTCTTGGCGAGCGAAAACCAGCCGTCTAACGAACGAGCGCTTCTCGTCATCCTGTCCCTCGTTCAGTTCGTGAACGTTCTGGACTTCATGATGGTGATGCCGCTCGGGCCGGATTTTGCGGTCGCGCTCGACATCCCGACCTCCCAGCTCGGGCTCGTGGCGGGAAGCTACACGGCGGCGGCAGCCGTCTCCGGGCTCGTCGGCATGTCGTTCCTCGACCGCTTCAATCGTCGAGCGGCGCTCGCCGTCGCCCTTGGTGGGTTGACGATCGGAACGCTCGCGGGCGGGTTCGCTGTCGGCTTCGGCTCGCTGCTCGCAGCACGCGTCGTCGCGGGAGTGTTTGGCGGCCCGACGTCATCTCTGTCCCTCGCAATCATCGCCGACGTGATTCCCCCCGAACGACGAGGTCGTGCCATGGGAGTCGTGATGGGCTCGTTCGCGATCGCCAGCGTCCTCGGCGTGCCAGCCGGTCTCGAAGCCGCGCGTCTCGGTTGGCGCATGCCGTTCTTCGGCGTGGCGACTCTCGGCTTCATCATTCTGGTGTTGGCGAGATTCGTCTTGCCGCCATTGCGTGGTCATTTTTTGGCCGGTGCGCCGATGCGGGCCCGCGCGTTCGTAGTGTTTCTCCGGCGTCCGGCGTCCCTGCTCGCGCTCGCCTCGGTGGCGACCACCACCATGAGCGTGTTTGCGATCGTGCCGACGTTGACGGCGTATCTGGAGTTCAATTTGAGCTACCCCCGAGAGCACCTTGGCATGCTGTATCTCGTTGGCGGCGTGTTCAGCTTCTTCGGAATGCGGGCCGCCGGCAGGCTCACCGATCGCTTTGGCTCGACCCCCGTGGCGGCAACCGGAGCGGTCGTGTTCGCCACCGCCCTGGCCACGGGCTTCCTGACCGAACCCCCCCTGATCCCGGTACTCGTGGTCTTCATCGCGTTCATGCTGTCGTCGAGCTTTCGCATGATCGCGCTCTCCTCCCTCACCACTCGCGTTCCCGCTCCCACTGAGCGCGCCCGCTTCATGAGCGTGCAGTCGTCCGTCCAACACCTCGCCTCGGCGTTTGGCGCGGCCATCTCGTCGGTCATCTTGGTGGCGCTGCCCGGCGGAAAGCTCGGGGGGATGCCGAAGCTCGCGCTGCTCTCGATGGTGCTCGGAGCGATCCTGCCGTTCCTCGTGTGGGGTCTCGAGTCCCGGGTCCGCTCCGACGAACGCGAGCTTCGATCCCCTCCGAGCGCCGGGGCTTCCGGGGGCGTGACGAGTCACCCATCGGACGGAGCTCCGGTCTCGGCACACCGAGTTAGAACGCGTACCCGACGCTCAGCTGCAGGAACGGGAAAACGAGGTGATGCAGCGGCCCTTCGGACTTGCAGGGACTGTAGTTCTTACCGCCGTAGCCGCCCGACATTTGGTAGCAAGCGTCACTCGACGAGTTCAGCAAGTACTCGACGCCCGCGTTCAGCTGAAAGGCGAAGCCGGACTCTCTACGCACTTCGTAGCCAATGGAAAAGTCTGCCCAGTACGCCCAGTCCCAAGTCCGGATCGTGTCGCCGTCTGGCGAGCAGTCCACGCAGAACGTGCCTTGGGCGTAGGGACCGGTCGAGAGCCCAATGGCTGCGGCCGCGGCGTTTTCCGGGTCGCCGATGGAGCGAACGCGACCCGAGAGCGCGAAGAGCGGCGTCGGGCCGCCGTCGGGACCGGTGGTGATGAGTCCACCTACGCCCGCGCCGCCGGCAATGGAAAACCAGGGAAGCACGGCATAGTCCGCGCTGACACCCAGGACCCCGGTGGGTGACCCCCACATCGAGCCGGCGAGATTCACGGCGAAGGGGCGGCTCTGCCAGGCCGTGGGCGGTTCCGGTTCCGCCCGAGCGTGGGGCGAAGCGAAGAACAGCGCGACAGCGACTGAAAGAGCACGATGCACGGCGGGGCCCTCACGCAAGAAGCGTTCCCTCGAGCGCGAAGCGCAATGCATGCGATCCCATCCACGCCCCACCTCTGGGACTGTAGAAGAAAGACGACATCCCTGGGCTGCTTTGGCAACGGATGGGGACGAGACGGATGGGTCGTGGATCTGATCCCTCGGGGAATGCGAGGCGGTCCTCCACGAATCAGGACAGCCCGCGTATTGGCGGCGGCGCTAGCCAATCACCAAAAAAAGCTGCGAACCAAATCCAAACCTCCACACCAAGCGTGAGCTCAGCCCGCCTGCGCCATGTACTCCATCAGCATCTTGACGAGCTCGTCGGGAGGCTTCACTTCCGGTTCCTCGACGGAATCCTTTTCGTTCTCGAACCGCAAGATGTCGAGTTTGTCGAACGCGTCCCGCACCCGCGGGGTCAAGAGTCCCAGGCGCTTGAGGTTCGGTACGATCTTCGAGAACATCATCTGGCGAAAGCCGCGCTGGAACGGGGTCTGAATCATCCAAGGGACCCAGATGTTCGTGTCCCAGCCCAGTCGCTCGAACACGGGCGTGCCGAGGAGCCGATCCCGCAACAGCGCGGTCGCTTCGATCACGAAATCCTCCCGCTCTCGCATCTCCTGTTCCGTCAGCCCGCCGGCGTAGAGCTTCTGGAGCGACAGAACGCCGAACGCCACGTGGCGTGACTCGTCCTGCATGATCCGGTCGGTGATGTCCTGGATCAGCGGCTCGTTCTGGTTCACCAAACGCATCGTGCCGAACGCGGCGAGCGCGAGGCCTTCCACGAGAATTTGCATGCCGAGATAGGTCACGTCCCAGCGCGAGTCGGTGACGATGGAATCCAGGAGCTGGCCGAGGCTCGGATGAACCTCGTACGAGAGCCCGAGCTTCTCCGTCAAATAACGGTGATAGACCTCGACGTGCCGCGCTTCGTCGGCCACCTGGTTGGCGGCGTAAAATTTCGCCTCTTCCCAGGGCACCGTCTGGACGATCTTGGCGGTGGCGATGAGCGCGCCCTGCTCACCGTGGAGAAACTGCGACAGCATGAACGAGTTCATGTGCTGTCGAAATGCGATGGCAGTCTCCAGCGTGAATTTCACGGGGGGGTCCATCAGGTTGTTCATGAACTCGTCGGCTCGGGCTTCCGTGGCGAGGCGCGCAATGTCGACGTCGATGCTCCAGTCGATGTCGCTTGCATTCCAGCCGAGCGCCTTCCCCTTTTCGTACAGCGTGAGGAGCTTCTTTTCCTCCAGCGCGTACTGCCAATCGAACACGGTCTCGATGGTGCCCTTGACCGCGTGATAGGCGCCGGTTTCGGGCAACGGAACGGGGTTCTTCTGCTCGTAGTCCATGCGTCACTCCTGGCTGACCGAAATCAGAATCGAACAGGAAGGTCGGAAGTGCGGAAGCTCAGAAAATTCCAAAATCTCCCGATTCCTTCCCGCTCTTCCACCCCTTCGGGTATCGCGAAGCGCGTCGCCTTTCTGTGAATCTCAAATCGCCGAGCTCGGCACAATAGCATCGCTCACTTGCCGGGCTTCTTCGCTGCGGGCTTTTTGGCCACGGGTTTTCGCGCCGGGCGGCCCGGGAGCTTGTTGCCCTGGGCATCGTAGTAGGTGACCGGGAGCTCGAGGCCTTCGAGAGTGGGTTCCACGACGGCGCCGTCTCCCGCGATGACTATGACGAACTCATTCGGATCGCAGTACGACTTGGCGACCTGATTGGCCTGCACCAGCGTCACCGCTTTCACGCGGGAAGGCCAACGCTCGAGCCAATCGTCCGGGCGACCATATAGCGGAAGATCCGCGAGCTGTTTGGCGACCTGTTCTCCACTCTCGAAGCGGGCCGGAAAGCCCAAGAGCAATCCGCCCTGGGCTTCGTCTCGCTCCTTGGCAGTCAGCGGGCGCGTGCTGCACACCTCCCGAAGCTCTTTCAACGACTCGTCGATGCTCGCGCGCGTCGTCTCCAGCTTCACGCTGGCGCCTAGAGCGAAGTAACCGGCGTCCTTCCAGCGGTTGAAGCTAGCGCGGGCTCCGTAGGTGTAGCCCTTGTCCTCGCGCAGGTTCAGGTTGAGTCGGCTGGTGAACGCTTCGCCAAAGGCGCGTGCGAAGATCATCGCCGGGAAGTGTTCGGGAGCGTTTTCCGGTGCGGCTCTCCGGGCCAGCGAGAGCGCGCTCTGGGTCGTGCCAGGGAAGTCGACGAAGTAGATCCCGCGGGCCACCTTGGCCGTCGAAAGAGGCGTGCTCTTGGCCTTGGCTTCCCCCTTCCAGTCACCGAAAGCCTGCTCGAGGACCTTCTTCGCGAGCTCCCGTTCGGTGCCGCCGACGACGACCAGCGCTGCGCCTTGTGGTGCCACGACGGAAGCGTACTGGGATTTCGACGTCCGGCAGAGTCAGACGCGAGAGGGAGCTTCGCACACCGCTCGTCGCGCTGCCGGCATACCCGTCACCGAAGAGCACCTTGCGCTGGACGATCGCTCGAGCGCTGGTCGGCTCGCTTTCGTTCGCGAGCGCCTCGGCGATGCGCTGATCCTTCCGTCGCTGAAATTCCTTGAAGTCCAGGTTCGGTCTACGGACGATGTCACTCAAGAGTCGGGCGCTCTCCGCGAGATTTTCTGCGATGGTGTTCATCGTAAACGTGACGGAGTCGACGTCCGTGCTCGCGCTGTAGTCGGTGCCGAGTCGCTGGAGCTCGTCCCCGAGCGTCAGAGCGTCCTTGCCCGCAGCGCCTTCGTCCAGCAAGTCCGCGGTCAGCGACGTGAGCCCGGCCTTTCCTTTGGGATCGGTAGCCGAGCCGCGAGGGACCACGAGCAGGATGCTGACCAGGGGCGTCGGACCCTGCTTTTCGAAATAGACCCGCATTCCATTGGAAAGCGCGAAGATCTCGGGCTTGGGCAATGTCCAGCTCGGCAGGTTGGTCGGGACGGGAAGCTGGGAGTAGTCCGGAGCCGAGGCGGCTTGCCCGGTGGCCGTGCCGGTCGGCAGCGGTGCGGGTTCGCCCTGGGGATGCTCGACGGGAGAGGCGGGCGTGCAGCTCGCGGCGGCGGCGACGAGAGCGGCCGAGAGCGTGGCGACTCGAGCGCTCATTCCGCACCTCCCGACTTCGGACCCGGGACGATGTCGACTCGTGTATAGGCCTTTAGGTTCACGTACTTCTTCGCAGTGTCGTGGACGGCCTTGGGCGTGGCGTCGAGGTAGCGAGCGAGATCCTGATTCACGTAGTCGGCCTTGCCGGTGAAGTGGAAGTAGGTGCTGAGCCCGCTGGCGCGGGAGATGCACGCTTTCCATTCGCTGGTAGAAGCCCTTCTTGTAGCCGTTCACCGCCCGCTTCATTTCGTCGTCGGTCGGGAGGCGTGGCCAGCGCTTTCTCGAGCGCCGACATGCAGCGCCTTTTCGAGCTGCGCCAGGCTCTTGCCCGGCGCGGCAGTGACCTGAATCACGTACATGCTCGAGAGCATCATCGAGGACCTGGAACGCTTCCACGTCCTTGGCGACCTTCTGGTCGTACACGAGGGGCTTGTAGAGGCGACTCGACTTGCCGTCCGCCAGCACGCTGGACAGCATGTCGAGCTCCGCATCACCCGGTTGGAAGAGCGACGGCGTCTGCCACGCGAGATAAATGCGCGGCAGCTTCACGTCGTCGGTCTTCGTCACGTGAACGATCTTGGTCGGGAGAGTGAGGGGTGCTCGGGGACGTGGCGCACGCTTTCCGCCCGCCCCTTCGCGGCCAAAGTACTTCGCGACCAGCGATTTGCACCTGCGAGGACGTTGCATCGCCCACGACGGTGACGACGGCGTTGGCCGGCACGTAGTACTCCCCGAAGAATGCCTTCACGTCCTCGAAGGAGGCTGCGGTGAGATCGGCGTGGGAGCCGATGACCGAGTGATGGTACGGGTGGCTCTGGTCGGGGTAGAGTGCGTTGGCGAGGTAGACCCACGCCATCCCGTAGGGCGGGTTTTCGTAACGCTGGCGGCGCTCGTTCTTGACCACGTCGCGCTGGTTGTCGAGCTTGTCCTGGCTCAGCGCGGGCAGGAGGTGGAACATCCGATCGGACTCCATCCAGAGCGCGAGCTCGAGGTAGTTCGACGGGCACTCGCTCGAAGAAGTTCGTGCGGTCCTGGTTCGTGGTTCCGTTCACGGACCGCGCCAACTGGCTCGAACGGCTTGAAGTACTCGTGGTCGAAGTTCTGCGAGCCCTGGAACATCAAGTGCTCGAACAAGTGCGCGAACCCGCTGCGCCCCGGTCGCTCGTAGCTCGAGCCGACGAGATAGCGCACCTCGACGGCGACTACCGGCAGTCGATGATCTTCGGCGAAGAGCACGGTGAGACCGTTGGAGAGCTGATACTGCTCCACTGGAATCGAGAGGCTGGCGGCCTTGGGGGCTTTGGCCGGTGCGGGTTCTGCCTCGACACCATGCGGACACAGCCCCAGGGCGGCGATCACGAAAACGTCACGAACACGCATGTTTCCTCGCAGTTGGGAGTGAGACCTTCCCGAGGCGGCGCCCTGTCGTCAAGGGGGAAGGAGGATATGGAGAGCGTCGTAAGAGGACCGCCGCCCCGAGCGGTTTGTTCCTCGGGTGTTTGGGGAGACTCCAAAATGAAGCTCTGTCGGATCATCACCATCGCTTCGGTCATCGGTTTCGCTACTGGATGTGGGAGCTCCGGAAGCGGCGGCGGGTTTGCCCCCGTCGACGGTGGTGCCGGCGTGGGCAATACCGGAAATGCCGGAGGCTTCGGCAACACCGGCAACACTGCGGGGACCGGCAACACGGGAGGCAGCGGCAACACTGGCAATACCGGAGGATCCGGCGCGACGGGCGGAGCGCCGTCCTGCACCCCGGGCGGCCAGGCTTGTCAGTCCTTCGACGAGTGCTGCAGCGGAGTGTGCGCGAACCAGGTCTGCACCGAGTGCGGCGCGCAAGGGGAAAGCTGCTCGACGGGCGGTGGCTGTTGCAAGGATCTCGAGTGTTACAACGGCAGCTGCCTGTCTTGTAAGCCGGACCTCGCGAGCTGTTCGTTGGCGAGCGACTGCTGTTCCAATATCTGCAATCAGGGTACCTGTGAGGCGTGCGCGCCCGCTGGCGACAGCTGCTCCGCCTCGAGCGAGTGCTGTTCGGGCACGGCGTGCACCGGAGGGAAGTGCTGCTACGCAGAGGGCAAAACCTGCTCCTCCAGCTACGAGTGCTGTTCGGGTCTCGAGTGCAACGAAGGCACCTGCCAAAAGCCCTGCGGCGGCAGCGGTTCGAGTTGTTCGTCGTCGGGCCAGTGCTGCACCGGTCTGAGCTGCCTCAGCAGCAAGTGTGGCACCTGTAAGACGAGCGGATTCAGCTGCAGCACCAGCGGTGATTGCTGCTCGGGGCTCACGTGCAACGGCAACGTGTGCGGGACGTGCAAGGGAAGCGGATTCAGCTGCAGCACCAGCGGTGATTGCTGCTCGGGGCTCACCTGCAATGGCAACGTGTGCGGGACGTGCAAGGGAAGCGGAAACAGCTGCTCGACGAGCGGTGACTGCTGCTCGGGGCTGACCTGCAACGGCAACGTGTGCGGGACGTGCAAGGGAAGCGGAAACAGCTGCTCGACGAGCGGTGACTGCTGCTCGGGGCTGACCTGCAACGGCAACGTGTGCGGGACGGCCCCAACATGCAAGACCAAAGGCGGAGCCTGCACCACGGCCGGCGGCTGCTGCGCGGGCACGACTTGTCTCACAGGCTATTGCACGCCATCGAGCTGCTCCCACACCTTCTGTGCGACCGGAGGTGTGCTGACGTCGACCTGCGATTCCTGCGTGTCGGCGGTGTGCGCAGCCGATTCGTACTGCTGCGGTACGAGCTGGGATGGTACTTGCGTCGGTGAGGTCGCGACCTACTGCAGCATCACCTGCGGTTTCTGACCGAGCTCCCGATTGGGGCGCTGCACCAATCGGGATCGGCTCGACAGCGCTTCCTCGGCGCAATCTCGCGCTGTGTCGGACGGCACGAATTCTGCTGATTCGGTGGCATGACCACTGCCATCGAGTCCGTATCCGAGAGTCCAAGAAGTATCGGGCTGGCGCGGGGGCCGGCCCGTGGAAGATCCCGAGAAGACCAAGCGCTGGGGCTTCGTCACTGCGAAGCCGAGCGAGTACCTGGTGCACGTGCGGCGCGGCAAGGTGCTGCGCTCGAGCGGGCAAGGCGCGACGTGCTTCAAGTGGCCCTGGGATGCGGTCGCGGTCGTTCCCACTTCGTTTCAGCGGCTGACGTTCCGCGCCGACCAAGTCACGCTCGAAAAGGTCGGCATCGAGGTGGTGGGTCTTGCGGTGTTCCGCATCGCGGAGCCGTTGATCGCCTACCGCGTGCTCAACTTCAGCTACCCCGAGCGCGCGCAGCAGAAGCTCGAGGAGGCGCTCGGGGCGATGTTCGTGGGCGCCACGCGGCGTCTCGTCGCGAACCTGTCCGTCGACGACTGCTTGCAGAAGCGCAAGAGTGCACTGGCCGAAGAGCTGCTTGCGGGAGATCGAGCCCGTTGTCGGTGGCGAGGGCAAGCCCGAGGACTACACCGAAAAGGGCTGGGGCGTCGTGATCGACACGATCGAGATCCAAGAGGTGCGCGTCCTTTCCGAAACGGTGTTTGCGGCGATGCAGGCGCCCTATCGTGCGGCTCTGGAGCTTTCCGCGCGAAGCGCCAAGGCCGACGCCGATCGCGACATCGCGACGCGCGAAGCCGATTGCGCGAGGCTGGTCGAAGAAGCGCGTCTTCAGACCGAGCTGTCGGTTCGAGAAAAGCGCGCAGAGATCGATCGCGCGCAGGCCGAAGCGGAGAAGGCGACGAGCCTCCGGGAGGTGGCGATCCGCCGCGAAACCGAGGAGGCGCGGCTGGTGGCAGAAGCGGAAGTACAGGAAAAGAAAAGAGAAATTGAGAGTGCGCAGGCCGAGGCCAAAGCCCGAGACCGGGCTTCGGAGATCCAGCGCGCCGAAGATCTCGCGCGGGTCGAGGTGGCCGCGCATGCGCTCTTGTTCGATGCCCTCGGGCAGAAGCACGAACGCATGCGCCTCGACATGAGCGCAGAAGCGGAACGCCGCCGCACGCTCGCGAACGTCGAGCTGTTCGAGGCGCGGGGCGAGGCCGAAGGAG
Organism: uncultured delta proteobacterium; assembly: GCA_963781505.1. Taxonomy (GTDB): domain Bacteria; phylum Myxococcota_A; class Polyangia; order Polyangiales; family Polyangiaceae; genus JADJKB01. The sequence goes on from CAWAHB010000008.1 coordinate 149,663, forward strand.
CTCTCGCGGACGCGCGGGCCGAGCGGGAGCGTGCCGAGGCGCAATCGAAGGTGCTCATGGCCGAGAATCTGCCCAAGCTCGCCGCTGCGGTCGGGCAGAAGTTCGGGGACGTCAAAGTCACGCACATCGGAAATGGCGAAAGCCCGTTCGGGTCCATCGCTCAAGCGGTCGCTTCGGTGCTCGAGCTCGCTCGCCAGAGTTGACGAAGCTCACGCAACACGGCGTGAGGGTCGTCCGGCGAACACGTCCCAGCGGACTACGTCGACCGGGCGACCCACGGAGGGCGACTCGAACACGAGCTCTTCGAGTGTGGCGTTTTGGGAGGAAAGCAGCTCCCGGACACCGGGATGGTCCAGGACTTCCTTGGGGAACGCGACCTGGCCGGCGTCGGCGCATGCTTGAAGCTTCGCAGCCAAGTTCACGGTGTTGCCGAAGTAATCGATGTTGGTGTTCAGGTTCACCGCGATGCAAGGCCCGGTGTTCAGGCTGATTCGCACCCGAATCATCAAGTCGTTTCGCTCGGGCGGCAGGCGATCGTGGATCTCCCGGCTGGCGCGCAGGGCTTCCACCGGGCTCGGAAACGCGGCCATCGCGGCATCTCCAATCGTTTTGACGACGGCGCCGTGATTCTTTTTCACCACCTCGTAGACCTCGGTGAAGTGGCGTTTCACGTCGGCAAACGCGCCCGGATCCCCGCGCTCCGCATACAGGCGCGTCGAGCCCACGACATCGCTGAACAAGATGGTCTGACGGCCGACGGAGATCTGGACGTCGCTGCCGAGATATTCCTCGGTGAAGAGATCACGAAACTCCTGGAAGCTCAGGAGCTGAGCCGGGCGGAGCGCGTCATCCGACCAGCCACTGTCCTCGAGCGTGAACGTTTGCTGCTCGTCGCCGTCGTTCACGAGGACGAGGGTGGAGAAGGGTCGCAGCGCCTGCTTTTCATGCCCCGCTTCGGCAGCCCATACGAGCTCGTCGGACTCCGCGTCGGCTCGAACATCCAGTAGATCGTACTTCTTCCGGGATGCGATCCGCAGTCGATAGCGACCCGGACCCAATGCGGTGGTCACACGCTTCTGGGCTCCCGGGCCAACCAGTTGATTCAGTTTGATGTGGGTCTTCTTGGCGGGCTCGGCGCTGCAAAAGAATACCTGCTCGACCTCGCGAATCGACGGATGAACGTGGAACGTGATTTCGATGGAGTTGTCGCTGTCCGTGTCGAAATCGATTCCACACGCTCTGCAATCACCCCGCCGAGGTATCTCGCCGAGCGTTTTGACTTCGGCGCGAACCCCCCGGCAATGCGGGCAGATCACGTCCCAGCTCATCCGGAACAGCCCGACGCGGGTCGCCTTCAGAAATGTCGAGAGCAGCGTCGACTCTTCGAGCTTCCAGCGGCGCGCCAGGGGCAAGACCTGGATCCGGTAGAGGTCGAGGTCGTCCCCCTGGGTCACCAGATCCACGATGTGCTGGAGAGCATCGGCGTCCACCCCGGAGTCCTTCAGTCGGGCTTCGAGTGCAGCCAGTCGTGGCCGAGCTTCCGCCGAGAGCGCCGGCGGCGGCGCAGCGAAGAGAGGAGTACTCTGCGCGTCAGCGGCGTGAGCGGCAATCTCCCCAGGCACGCGTTCGAGCTCTTTCGTAGACCGCCCATTCCAATGCGCAGGATCACACGTTGCCAGAACCCACGAGGGATCCACCCGAAGTAGATGCTGACTCGGGAAGCGCGGTTGCCGAGCGGCTCGACGCAGAATATCGCGCGCACCACGTGGCCGAGGCCACGGCTGTACAAGCGGACGGACTCCAGGCTTCTCTCCGAGACCCACGTCCAGGGAACTTCGATCCACTCCTGGAGAATGCCGGCGTTGCGGGTCCGACCGTGGAGCACACCGTCCTGTTCGCTGAAGCTCATTTCGGGGCACGCCCATCGCTCGGTTGAGCCGGGACGTGTCCGACAGGTGCGGCCAGATTTGCTCGGGGCTCGCATCCAGGGAAAAGTGCCACAGAAAGTCGAGCGGCTTTCCGAGCCCGAGGTGCTCCTCCGGCCACGGGTGCTGAGCCAGAAACCGTTCCAGCTCCGGAGCCGTGGTGGCGAGCTCGGTGTCGGTCATCGGCGACAATGATAGAAGAGTAGAGAGCCCGGGCTTCAATGCAAAACCTCGAAATCGAGCGAAAGTTCTTGGCGCATGGTTCTGCGTGGCGGTCGCCGGATCCGAGCACCCTGCGCCAGGGCTATCTCTCCACCGACCCGGACCGAGTCGTGCGTGTTCGGCTCGACGGTGAGAAAGGCTTTCTGACCATCAAAGGACGCTCCCAGGGCGCCGTGCGCCGCGAGCTCGAGTACGAGATCCCCGCGGCCGACGCCGTCACGCTTCTCGAGATGGTAACCGCGTCGATCGTCGAAAAGAACCGTCACCGTTTCGAGCACGCCGGCTTCGTGTGGGAGGTCGACGAGTTCACCGGGGACAATCAGGGCCTCGTGGTCGCCGAGATCGAAGTCAGCGACGAGAGCCACTTCGAGCGCGCCCTCGATTCACCGCCGCCCTGGCTCGGACGCGAGATCACGCTCGATCCTCGATTTCGAACGCGAGGCTCGCTCTCTGCCCGTTCTCCCGGTGGACCGCCGCAGAAAAGGACGAGCTTGCGAAACCCAGCGCCGGGTGAAAGGCTTCGCGCCCGGAGGTACTGGTCGATGCGGTGGTTAGGAGCTTTGGGTACGTGCGCGGTGTTCTTGGTCGTCGGTGCTTGCAGCAGCGATGATTCGGGTGGAAGCCAACCGGCAGGGGGCTGCGGAAGCGATCCCCTGGCGTGCGCGGCGGGGAAGACCTGCTGGCCGGTGAATCAGAGCGGGCATCTGGACTGCATCGATGCACCCGCAGATCAGACCGAAGGCAAATCCTGCACGAACTTCATCAATCAGGCGAATTGTGCGCCGGGTCTCGCCTGCTTTCCCTCGGGTCAGCTGAGCCCCACGGGAACTTGCTCCCCGTTTTGCCAGAACAACACTTGCGCGAACGGCGTGCAGTGCGTCGTGGTTGGCATTCAGGGATCGAGTGAGCACGTCGGCATCTGCGCCCCCACCGGAACGGGCGGCGCGGCGGGAGCGGGCGGTGGCGCGGGTGCGAGCACCGGCGGCGCTGCAGGCGCTGGGGGAACCGGTGGCGTGGCGGGCGGAGCCGCGGCTGGGGGTACTGCAGGTGTCGGTGGCGTGGCGGGCGGAGCCGCAGCTGGAGGCAGCGCGGGTGGTGGCGGCGTCGCAGGCGGCGCGGCTGCTGGCGGCTAGCGCGGATCGGATCCCGCCAGAGTCTTCGCCAACGGTGTCGCCGGACCGTCGAGCATGATTTGCGCGCTCCAGACCATCGGGAGCGATTCGACCCAGCTCTTTCAGGACTGCGCATCGTCCTACATCTCCGGGGGATGGGCGAGACGCGGCGGAGAGGGCGCTGTGCTACTCTCCGAGCTCGGATCGACCGCTCAAATGATGGTGACTCAAGGGGATTCTTCCCTGGAAATCGACCACGATCTCGATTCGGCCACAGCCTTCGGAGGCCGCTGCCGCCTGAACGAGCTTCGCTGAGGATGACCCATCGAGGAACACCGATGACGGGGGGAACCGGATCGCATGCAGGACGCGTTCTCGGCCGCTACGCGTTGTTCGACGAGATCGCGGCGGGCGGGATGGCGACCGTCCACCTGGGGCGGATGCTGGGTCCGGTCGGGTTTTCCAAGACCGTCGCCATCAAGCGGCTGCATCCTCATCTTGCCCGCGATCCCGAGTTCGTCAGCATGTTCCTCGACGAGGCCCGACTCGCTGCGCGAATCCAACACCCGAACGTGGTCGGGACCCTCGACGTGGTGGCTGCGGAGGGGGAGGTCTTCTTGGTTCTGGAGTATGTCCAGGGCGAATCGCTGAGCCACTTGCTCAAGGCGACTCGCATCAAGGGAACGAGCGTTGCGCCGCGCGTGGTGGCCAGCATTCTCGTCAACGCGTTGCACGGTCTCCACGCGGCCCACGAAGCTTGTGATGAGCACGGCTATCAGCTCGGGATCGTTCACCGAGACGTGTCTCCGCAGAACATCCTGGTGGGAGTCGACGGCGTGGCTCGCGTGCTCGATTTCGGTGTTGCCATGGCAGCCGGGCGCTTGCAGGAAACGCGAGACGGCCAGCTCAAGGGCAAGCTCGCGTACATGGCGCCCGAACAGATCCGTGGTGAGGACGTCGATCGTCGAACGGACACCTACGCCGCCGCCGTCGTGCTCTGGGAGGGCTTGGTGGGCCGGCGGCTCGCCCACGGAGCGAACGAAGGGCAAGTGCTCGCGACGGTCCTCGCTGGGAATTTCCCGACCCCGTCGTCGGTGGTCCCGGGGCTGCCCCCCGCCGTGGATGCCGTGGTCATGAAGGGCCTCGCACCTCATCCGAGCCAGCGATTTCACTCGGCGCGCGAGATGGCCATCGCCCTCGAGCGCGCCGTTGGCGTTGCCTCACCCTACGAGGTTGCCGAGTGGGTGCAGAGCGTCGGCGCCGAGACGCTGGCGATCCGTGCCGCGCGGGTTCGCGAGATGGAAAGCACGAGCGCCGTCCGTGTCTCGCTCCATGACGATTCGCCGCCGCAGATCCTTCATGGCGGGGTCCCTTTCTACGACCCATCCCAATCGGGGATCACCAGCCCGTCACAAGTGTCCCGACCACGCCCTCCCGCGGCGTCGTACTCGGAGGCGACGAATTCGGTCGTCGCGCATCCCGATCTCGTGGTGGAGGAGATCGGGTCCGGTGTGCTCGAGCCGGTTCGGCCCGCACCTTCCGCGCCGCCGCGACCCCTCGTGGGACCGCACCTCACTCCGACCGCTCCGGCATCTCGCTTTGCCCAGCAGCCGCTTGCTCCGATGCCGGTGCAGGCAATGCCATTTCCTCCGGCGCAGCAGTCCACATCGCGCTGGAAGATCGTCGTCGCGTCCGTCCTGGTGTCGGGCATCGTCGGCATCACGCTGATCACGCTGTTGTTCATGCTGCGCGGGCGGGCGCGCCAGTCAGCGGAGAGTCCCGACAGCGAGAGCCCTCCCGCTGCGAGCGCGGCGAAAGCACCCGCTTCCACGCCGAGCGCGGCGCCGATCCCGACCGCGCCAATTCCAGAGCCCACGCAGGAAGTCGTGGATGTTCCTCCCGTGGCGGTAGGCGATCTTCCTACCGAAAAACCCAAACCAGCGGTCAAGAGCCAACCGGTCGCCAAACCCGCGAGCAGCGAGCGGCCCCCCAAGACCACGAAGCCTCCCAAGGGCTGCGATGTTCCGTTCTTCGTCGACTCGAATGGCATCAAGCAAGTGAAGCCGGAGTGTATGTGACATGCGAAATCCCGTCCGCCGTCCTCACGCCCTCGGACTGATCGTCGCGCTCTCGGTCGCGATGGTGCTGGTGTGCAGCGCACGGCCCGCGCTCGCTGGAAAGAAGGAGTGCGCAACGGCCTACGTCGAAGCGCAGAAGCTTCGCAAGCAGAGCTCGTTCAAGCAGGCGCGCAGAGAGCTTCAGATCTGCGGCAAAGAAGAGTGCTTGTCAGCCATCAAGAAGGACTGCATTGCCTGGCTGGATGAAGTGAGCTCGAGCATTCCGTCCGTCGTGGTGGCGGCGAAGGATCCGGATGGCAAAGAGACGTTCGAACGTCAAGGTCACCGTGGACGGCGAAGTGATCGCCGACAAACTCGACGTGAATGCCATCGAGCTGGATCCCGGAACGCACAAGTTCGTGTTCGAATACGAAGGGAAAGACCCGATCGAGCAGGAAGTGATCTTGCGCGAAGGGCAGAAGAACAAGACCATCGAGATCAGCTTTGCGTCCGACAAATCGTCCGCCGCTCCGCCCCCGGGCGATGACGGAAGTACCGAGCCGATCGAGGACGACGCCCCCAAGGACACCGGGAAGAAGAAGATCCCGGTGATCACCTGGGTGCTGGGCGGAGTTGGGCTCGTGGCTCTCGGGGGAGCCGGCTACTTCTGGCTCTCGGGGGAATCCAAGAAGAAGGATCTCGAAGACTCCGGCTGCACGCCCAACTGCAAGCAAGCGGACGTCGACTCGATAAAGTCAAAGCGGCTCTTCGGCGACATTGCGCTCGGGGTTGGCGTGGTGGCGATCGGCGCTGCAGTCTATTTTGCTGTCTCCGCGCCGAAGTCCAAGCAGCCACCGGTAGACACGGCCGTGCTCGACGTGCAAGCACGCCCCGGCGGCGGGTTCGCTTCCGTATCCGGCCGATTCTGAGCGTCTCTTTACTCGGCCCCGGCGCCCTGGGATAAGCCGGGCGCCATGGAATTCTCCACCCAAAACCCGGCCGACGGCTCCCAGCTCACGCCCGTGACGGCCACCCCGACGAGCGACGTCGAACGGGTCGTCTCGAAGGCGCGTCGAGCGCAACGCGACTGGATGAAGCGTTCTTTGGACGAGCGGGCGGACCTCTTGCGGGCGCTCGCACGCCATGTGCTCGAGGATCGGAAAGCGATCGTCGAGATCCTGTCGGCAGAGACCGGTCGCGGAGAGACCGAATGCCTGATGAGCGAAATCGTCGGAGTGGCCGATTTCGTCAAGCAGGTCCTTCGCGCCGGAAAGAAGGCGCTTGCGCCGGAAAAGATCAAGCTTTCCGCGCTCGATTACCCCGGCAAGAAGATCATCGTCGAGATGGTGCCGCGGGGCGTCGTCGGCATCATTGCCCCGTGGAACTACCCCCTCGGAAACTTCTTCAAATCGATCTTCCCGGCGCTCTTGGCGGGCAATGCAATCGTACTCAAGCCTTCGGAGCACACGCCGCGAAGTGGCGCGTGGCTGGCGGATGCGGCGGCCGCGGTCCTCCCCGAAGGCCTCGTTGGCCTGGTGCAGGGCGGGGGGGAAGTCGGCGAAGCTCTGCTCGAGGCACCGATCGACGCCATCGTGTTCACCGGTTCGGTGCGAACCGGCAAGCGTGTCGCGTCTCGTGCTGGTGAGAAGCTGATCCCTTGCTCGATCGAGCTCGGTGGAAAGGACGCGGCGATCGTCCTGTCTGACTGCGATCTGGAGCGAACGGTCGCTGGGGTCGCGCAGTGGGGGATCCACAACGCCGGGCAAAACTGTGCCGCCATCGAGCGCGTGTACGTCGAGCAGGCCATCGCGGACGAATTCGTGAAGCGTCTCGCGGGGTTCGTTGGATCGCTTCGCGTGGCGCCTCAGGACGGACCGTCGGATCTCGGACCACTGCAGAACGAGGCTCAGCTCGCGATCGTCGAGCAGCACGTGGACGATGCGAAGGCGAAGGGCGCGAAGGTCGTGTGCGGTGGAAAGCGGACGGGCAAGGGCTTGGGTTACGCGCCCACCGTGCTCGACCAGTGCACGAGAGAGATGGAGGTCGTAAAAAAGGAAACGTTCGGTCCAGTGATCGCTGTCACCCGGGTGAAAGACGCGGAGGAAGCAGTCCGAGCGGCGAACGATTGCGTCTATGGATTGAACGGTTCGGTCTGGACCACGGACATCGAGCGAGGGATGGCGCTCGCCCGCCGCCTCGAAGTTGGCGTCAGCCTCGTGAACAATCACGCGATCACCGGCATTTTGCCGGAGACGCCCTGGACTGGCGTCAAGGACACCGGCCCCGGTATCGCTTCGAGTCGTCACGCCTATCACGTGTTCACCCGACCTCGGACTCTCTTCGTCGACCGCGCCCGTGCTCCGGATCCTTGGTGGATGCCTGCCAATGCCGATCTCACGGCACTCGGCGAGGCACTCGTTGCACGCGGTCTCGGCGGTGGTCTTGGCGTGCTCTTCAAGCTGGCTGGCCTGGTCGGGAAACGTGCGCGTACGATTCGCGAGCTGGCCTCGAAAGCACCTCCCGCACTGCCCTCGAAGAAATGAAGAGCTGGAAGGTGCTATCGAGCACGACGCTCCTCGAGCGGCGTTGGCTCACAATTCGCGAAGAGCGCATCGAACTGCCGCACGGCGGGCAGATCGACGAGTTTCACGTGATCGAAGCTCCGGATTGGACCGCCGTCCTGGCCCTCACCGAGGACGAAGACGTGGTGATGGTCGAGCAGTACCGCCACGGAGCGGGCCGAACTTCGTGCGAGCTTCCGGCTGGAGTGATCGATCCCGGAGAGTCGGCACTGGAGGCTGCGCGTCGCGAGCTCGCCGAGGAAACAGGGTACGTCGCCAAGCACTGGACGCCGATCAGCGTGGTCTTCACCGAGCCCAGCCGTCACACGAATCGCGCCCATTTTTTCTTCGCCTCCGGCGCCACGCGGTCGATGAACACGAAATTCGATCCCAGCGAAAATATTCGCCTCCGACTCATGAAAACCGCGGAGCTCTTCAGGGCCTTGGATGCCGGAGAAGTGGTTCACGGCCTGCACGTGGGTGCGATCCTGAAGGCCGTACGGCTCGGGTTTCTGGACTGACTCTCAATCCATGCGTCGGAGCTTCTTCCAGCGTTTTCTGAGCTCGTCCATCTGCTTCTTTCGCTCGCGGAGCTCCGAATCCGTCGCTCCCAATGCGCGGAGGACGTCCAGCCATCCGTCGAGGCTCTCGACGAGAGTCACGTCTCGCTTTCGCGAGATCTCCACGGTGTCTCGATACGCGGCGTAGGCACGGCCGATGAGGCTGTCCTTGGGGATGTCGAGATCCACATCCATGAGCTCGAGGGATGCGATGGCTCCAATGATTTGCAGGCGCCGGTCGAGGGAGAGCTCGGGGGCCAGCTCGAAGAGACGCTGCGCCGTTTCCGGAACGACCAACAGGGCTCGGGCCCGCGAGTCCTGTGCGTAGTAGGAAATGGGATCGAGGGTGGAAGCGGGGTCGGCGTGGGATTCCATCTCGAAGAGCACATCCGCGCTCTCCCGGAGCGCAATCAGCGTCCAGTGGTCGAGTCGGCTCTCCATGCGCTTGCCGAGATGTTTCCCGTGCTGCTTCCGGAGCGAGGCAAAGCGCTCGCTGGCTGCTTTGCGATGCTTTTCGGAGCGTTTAGAGGCTTCCTTGCCGATCACCGAGTAGCCGGCAGCGAAGAACCGCCCCGCGATCCAGTCGTAGCTGAGGGTCAGGCAAGTGTCCGCGAGGAGGCGCTCTTCATCGGTGTTTCGCGTGGCACGGCGCTCGAAGGTTTCGATCACTCTCGCGGCGTAGCCGAGACTCTGAGGCGAGAGAACCGGGATCATGCCGACCCAGCACCGGAGACGAGTGCAAAAGAGCGGAAGCCGCCAGCGCCAGTCAGACGAGTCGGGTGCGGCGCTCCGGTTTCACGCCGGTAAATCTAGCACTCCGATCAGGGATGGGTGTGAGCCTGCGAGGCGCGGCGCTTGCGAGCTTTGAGCTCGGGGGATTCGGCCACTGCCATGCCAACCAACCGCATGCCCTCGGCAAAATGCTGAAGACCCGAGCGCACGAGCTCCGCGTGTTCCTCCCCGACATCGGGATATCCGCGCCCGCTCGCGTCCGGTCGCACGGTCTCCCAGTTTGCGAAGAGCCGACCCCATTCGCTGCGCAGCGCGGCTTCGACGCGCGGCTTGCCGTACATCGGATACCAGAACAGATCGTGATAGGTGACGCTCGCGACGTAGGCCCAGGGTGCGAGCCAGGTCTTCAGCGACCATTCGAGGGGCTTCTTCAGCGGGCCCCAGTAGATGCGGTGCTGATTGCGGGATGCGAACGTCATCTTCTTGAACGGGCCGTCGAAGTTCCAGCTCTCCTTCGCGAGCTCAACGTCGCCCACTAGCTCGATGTCGCGAGGATCGCCGACACCGAGACCTTGCTCATGCCCGAGTCGCACGAACTTGATATCGCGCATGGGGTCGAAGCCCATGAGCTTCGCGGCCACCGCGTCGATCGCGACCTGATCCTCGCTGGCGAGCAGGACGTTCTTCACGTGGGGCACCATGCAGCGCGGGCCGGGCCCGTCTCCGGCAAAAGTGCCGTCCATCACCGCAAATACGCCGCGATGGATCTTCTTCTGGATCATCAACAGATCCACGAGAGTTTCGTGGATCACCGGATGAGTCCAATGCCGATGCTCGTTCAAGAGGCCCCCGAAAGCGTTCTTCATCGCGCCGGTCGTGGTCGTGAAGATGTGAGTCTTGATGGTCGGAAGGTGAACGATGTTTTCACCAATGAAGCGCTTGGGAATGCTGAATCCCTTGGGATAGACGTCGTTCAGGCAGAGGAACTTCTTGGTGAGATCACCGACCGCGTCTCGGACGTCGATCCATTCCTCTCCTTCGTACAGATGGACGTTTCTCAGGCCGTGGGCGTTCACCACGTTCACCTGCTTGTTCTCGCGTTCACCGAGGTGCGCGTCGATGACCACCGTGCGGTTGTGGCAGGCGTGGATCAGATCCGGGTCGTAGCCATCGCGCTTCATCGCGCGAATCACACCCTCGAGCTGCCACGGTGTCGTGGAGGATGCGGGATAAAAGAAGTGCCAGGAGATGTTGACCTTCAGACCCGTATCCGCACTCTTGTCGACGACCGTCTGGTAGTCGGCGAGATTCATCACGCGGTGGTAGTCCTCGAGAACGGTGGCGGGGGACGTACGGACGATGGCGACTTTCGATTTCTTCATGGCACCGGGAACCTGCCGCGTTTCTCCCTCGATCGCCAAGCGCGAAGCGCGCCTCCACCAAAGCTCCTCGGTTCCTGCACGAAAGTCCGCTGGGGCCGAGCTGGAAACAGAGGGTCCAGAAGATCAACAGGTCTTCGCGCTGCGCTAGGGGGGTACGCCGTCCTTCCGCCGATTGAGCGGAGCCCCCCAGCGACGCCGGGTTAGGCTTCGACCGTGTCCCTTCGCCCGCTCACCGTTGTTGCACTCTTTGCGGCCTGCGCGCCGGCGACTCCACCGGTTTCCGAGCCTCCCGCCGTGGTGACGCCTCTCCAGCCTTCAGCGAACGAGCCGGAGGAGGTTTCTGGGCCCCCCGAGGCCCCAGCGCCCCCACTCGCTGAAGTTCATGAGCCCGCGGAGGTCGCTTGTCGAATCGGCGGCAAAGACTGGTTCGAGAACAAGCTACGACTGAGCGTGGGCGGTGCGCCCTTCGCGAGCGTTACGGGCGCGCCAGCGACCCTGGTCATGCCGATCCAGGCGAAGCCGAGTCCCGCGGTGGCGGTGATGGACGACGGTAACATCGTCGTGCGAGCCGTGCTTTCGACGGATGACATCCGTCTGTACGCGAAACAGCCGGTGGCCCTCCTCGGGATCCTCACGCCTGCGGCGCGTACCGTGCTCGACTGGATCAGTGCGGCAGCCGGTAGCGTTCGGGTGGCAGTTCACACCACGGACGTCCTGGTCACTCCAGATCCGGTCGTCGACGATCTGAAGTGCGATCGGCTTTCCATCGTGGAAGCGGACTACGACGCGCGCAAATCGATCACGGCGCGCAAGCAATTGACGAAACGGAGCACCAAACGAGAGGGCGTGCCCATCGCCATCACTCGGGGTGGTGCGTCGGTCGCCACCTTCGCTCAGGACATCGAGGTGGAACTCCTCGAGATCCGTGGCGGTCAAACCCGGGTTCTGGCCGACCAGCACGACTATCTGATCTCTGGCTGGGTCGCCTCGGCGGATCTCGGTCCGGCGGGTCTCATGGGCATCGGCGCGGGCTACGGTACGGGCCGGGGACGATACGGCGCCAAGATGTACAGCTACTACACCCGCTGTCCCGACGAAGTGGAGCTGGTCGTGGACACCGGGAGCGAGCGTGCTCGGGTCGGAGCGATTCACAAGGGAACGCCCTTCTTGATCGCGCCGGCCGCCGAGGGGGAAGACAAGGGAGAGCTCCGCCAGGTGACGCTGCCTCAGAGCCCCTGGATCGTCCTCGAAAAGAAGGGGAGCTGGCTCGTCGATTCTCAGACACTCGCCACGTGCCACACCGACACTTCGAGCTACTGATAGGATCCGAGTCGATGACCGTTCCGCACTTCGATTTGGTGGTGATCGGCTCCGGCCCTGCCGGGGAAAAGGGAGCCGTTCAGGCAGCGTACTTCGGCAAGAAGGTTGCCGTCATCGAAGCCGAGGGCGAGCCCGGGGGCGCGGCGGTCCACACCGGCACCTTGCCCAGCAAGACGCTGCGAGAGACCGCGCTCTACCTTTCCGGGCATCGCACGCGCCAGCTGTACGGCGTCGCCGTGGAGCTCGCACCCGACGCAACGGTGCGACGGCTCATCGATCGCAAGAACGCCATCGCCGATTCGGCATCGTTTGCCATTCGTGAGAATCTCGAGCGGCACGGCGTTACGTACGTACGGGGACGCGGGCGCTTCGAAGATCCACACACCGTGGTTGCCGAGCGCTCCGATGGCGAGGAGAGAGTCCACGGCGATTTCGTGCTGATCGCTACCGGCTCCCGGCCCTACCGGCCGAAGGACATTCGTTTCGAAGACGATTCGATTCACGACAGCGACGAGATCCTCACCATCGATCACCTTCCGGACGAGATGGCGATCCTCGGCGGAGGCGTGATTGGCTGCGAGTACGCCTGCATGTTCGCGGCGCTAGGGGTGAAAATCACGCTGGTCGACGCCCGACCGGAGATCCTGCCGTTCCTGGATCTCGAGCTCATCCGCCGCTTGCGCGATGCGATGACGAACATGGGCATTCGGCTGGTGCAAAACACGCGTTGGGGCAGCGTGGCTCGCCACGGGGATGGAATCGTGACCGAGCTCAGCAGCGGCGAACGTCTCGAAACCGAGCAGTTGCTCTTCACAGCCGGGCGTGTGGGCAACACGGGAGGCCTCGGGCTCGAGCGCATCGAAGTGGCGCCCAACGCCCGCGGTTACCTGGAGGTCGACGCCGCCTATCGTACGTCCGTTCCCCACGTGCTCGCTGCGGGAGACGTGGTCGGGTTCCCGGCACTCGCCTCGGCATCGATGGAGCAGGGTCGCGTCGCCGTGTGTCGCGCATTCGATTTCAAATACAAACAGAGCGTGTCGGAAATCATGCCCTACGGCATCTATACGATTCCCGAAGTCAGCGCTGTCGGTGAAACCGAAGAGAGTGCCAAGCAAAAAGGCATCGATGTCGTGGTGGGCCGGGCCCTCTACCGCAACAATGCCCGCGGGCAGATCACCGGCGACCTCGAAGGAATCACCAAACTCGTTGTCGAGAGGAAGACGCGCAAGCTAATCGGCGTCCACGTCATCGGGGAACGCGCAACGGAGCTCGTGCACATCGGGCAGACGGCCATTCACCTCCAGAGCCCGGTCGACCTCTTCATCGAAATGGTGTTCAACTACCCGACTCTGGCGGAGAGCTACAAATACGCTGCCTACGAGTGTTTGGCGGCTCTCGCGAAATAGCTCTTTTTGCCGCCGCCTTCGGCGAATATCGTGTCTCGCCATGACGCGAACCGCACTCATCATCGGCAGCATCGCTCTCGGACTCGCTGTGTCTGGTTGCGACGACGACCCGCCGAAGGGCTCGACCACCCTCAGCGCGAAACCGGCTGCCACGCCCGCGCCGACTCCCGAAAAGACCGCGGAGGCAAAGCCCAAGCCGCCGCCCAAGCCCAAGAAGACCGCTGCCGACTGCGGCAAGACCATCGCGTTCGACGACAAATTGATCGAAGACGAAGTCCGAAAGAAGATCCCGAAACCGAGCGGCAACGTCACGCCAGCGGACATCGGCAAGATCAAGAGCCTGAACATCTCCCAGGCAAAGATTAGAGAGATCGATCCCTGCATCTTTTCCCATGCCAAGAACCTGAAGGAGCTTTTCCTCGGTCCGGGTGACTACGACGACCTGTCACCGCTTTCCGAGCTCAAGAATCTCGAGAGCTTGCGAGCGTCCATCAATCAGATCAAGGATCTGAAACCGCTTTCCGAGCTCAAGAAGCTCGACCGCCTCGATCTCGGTCGTACTCAGGTCTCGGACCTCACCCCGCTGGCCAGCTTGGAAAACCTCACCGAGCTCGCCCTTGATGACACCCAAATCGAGGACCTCAAACCCCTGAGCGGTCTCAAGAAGCTCATGCGACTGAGCGTTCAGCGCACGAAGGTGAAGGACTTTTCGCCGCTGAAGGGCATGAAGGAGTTGAAGTTCCTCTACGTTGCGGGCACTCCCGCTACGGATATCAGTGTGCTTCAACCGCTTCGGTCCAAGGGGCTCAAGATCTTCGACCAGTGATCAGCGGGTCGTTCGCAGGCGACCGATCTCCACCCACTCGTCCCATTCCGATCCCCAGCCCGTGTAGTGAACCTTGAAAAACCCGCTCCGGGTCTCGAGCACGACCCCGGGCCATGAACTTCCGTGCCACTCGATCTCGACCTGCTGGCCCGACCGCGCCGATGCCAGCGTCCGAGACGGGGGACGAATGTGGCCAGCGTCGACCCACTCGTCCCATTCCGATCCCCAGCCCGTGTAGTGGATCTTGGTGAGGCCGCTTTTCTTCGCGAGGGTCGAGGCAGGCCACCAGCTTCCGCCCCAGAGCACCTCGATGCCACTCGTTCGTCCCGGGCTTTGGGCGCCCGCGGTCGCTGTCAGGCAAAGGATGCAGCCGAGCAAGGCCGCGACGAACAGGAGCTTCTCGAGTCGGAGCTTCGCCATGTTTCTTTTACGCCCGAGCCGACAATTCGATTTCAGAGCTCGATTTGTGTGCCGATCTCCATCACTCGATCGCTGGGAATGTTGAAGAACGCCGGCGCCCGCTGGGAGTTTCGAGACATGAAGGCAAAGATGCTCTCCCGCCACCGAGCCATGCCCTCGCGGCCCTCCGCGAGCACCGAGTCCCGACCCAAAAAGAAGGTCGTGTGCTCGAGGGACCAGCCCTGAACGTGGTGATCCTCCAGGAGCTTCGGGATGTTCGGCGTCTCCATGAACCCGTAGCGCACGACCACACGCTTGAAGCCCTCGGGGAGATCTTCGATCGTCAAGCGCTCGTCCGGCATCACTCGGGGCTGTTCGGTCGTGATGATGGTCAAGAGGATCACCTGCCGGTGAACAGCGCGGTTGTGCAGGAAATTTTGCATCAACGCCGGGGGCGTACCGTCGCTGTTGCTGGTCATGAACACGGCGCTGCCCGGCACACGGGCGGGACGCTCGATCAGGATGAGCTCGAAGAAGTCCGACAGCGGCACCATCTGCTGTCGGAACTTGTTGCCGAGAATGTCGCGGCCCTTCTTCCAAGTCGTCATCAAGAGGAAGACGAAACCAGCGACGAGTAGTGGGAACCAACCACCCTGCGCCACCTTGATCACGTTCGCACCGAAGAACGAAAAGTCGACGATCAGGAGTAGCACCGTGAGGGTTCCCGAGGTGAGCAGGCTCCAGCCCCACCGATAGTGCGCCACGATGAACGCCAACAAAGTCGTGATCACCATCGTGGTCGTTACGGCGATTCCATATGCCGCTGCCAGGTGCGACGAAGACCCGAAGCCGAGCACCAGGCCGATGGTCGCAATCATGAGCATCCAGTTCACGAACGGCACGTAGATCTGTCCAATGTGCGTGGACGACGTGTGCTTGATCCCCAGGCGCGGCCAGAAACCGAGCATCATGCCCTGACGCGTGTACGAGAACGCTCCCGAGATCACGGCTTGGGACGCAATGATCGTTGCCATCGTGGCGAGACCGAGCATCGGGTAGAGCGCCCATTCCGGGATCGATCGATAGAATGGGTTCGAGGCAACTTCGGGATGCTGGAGCAAGAGCGCGCCTTGGCCGAAGTAATTGAGGAGCAGTGCAGGGGCCACGAAAGCCGAGCCAGGTGATTCGAATCGGCCTCGGGCCGAAGTGTCCCATGTCCGCATACAGCGCTTCGCCGCCCGTCACGACCAGGAACACCGCGCCCAGCACCAAGAACCCCTTGCCCTTGTTGTCGATCAAGAAGGACGCGGCGTGCTGGGGCATCAGGGCTTCGAACACACCAGGTGCCTTCACGATGTGGCTCACGCCGATCACCGCCAGGACCAGGAACCACACGATCATCACGGGGCCGAACACGGCGCCAACACCGGCGGTGCCGCGCTTCTGAAACAAGAACAAGCCCACCAAGATGACAATCGTGACCGGCACCACGAAGTGATCGAAGCTCGGAGAAGCCACGGTCAACCCCTCGACGGCTGAAAGCACCGAGATGGCCGGCGTGATCATGCCGTCGCCGTACAGCAGTGAGGCGCCGAAAATGCCGAGCACGACGACGACCCGCGACACCCACACGCTCTTTACGCTGCCGAGGGCCAGCGCCATGAGGGAGAGCTCTCCGCCTTCCCCGCGGTTGTCGGCGCGCAGGACGTACGTCAGGTACTTCAGCGTGACGACGATCGTCAGCGCCCAGAACATGAGCGAGAGAACACCCAGGATGTTGGCGGGGGTGGGGGGAACCGAGTGCTCGCCGTGGAAGCACTCGCGAAGTGCATAGAGCGGGCTCGTCCCGATGTCGCCGTACACGACGCCCAGGGCCGTCAAGCACAGGGCTCCGAGTCCGGCATCATGGCCGTGAGGATCGTGTCGGCTGACCGGAGCAACGGACAAGGGCCGCGTCGCTTTGGGTTTGGGCTTCACCGGCGCGAGGGATTCGGCAGCCTTCTTCTTGGTTGGCGGTGCGGACTCTGCGGTCCGTTTGGGAGCGTCTTTTGGCTCCGGTTTTCCGGACGCGGGCTTTTCCGGCGCCGGTTCCGAGTCGCGCTGGGGGGACTTCGTCTTGGTGGAAGCGTCGGTCGTCCCGGCGTCGTCGGGCTTTGCGGGAGCGACGGGCTTTGCGGGAGCGACGGGCTTTGCGGCAGGGACAGGTTTCTTCTCCGCAGCGGCGGGCTTGTCGTCGGTAGCGACGGGCTTTGCGGCAGCGACGGGCTTGTCGTCGGTAGCGACGGGCTTTGCGGCAGCGACGGGCTTGTCGGGAGCGACGGGCTTTGCGGCAGCGGGCTTGTCGGGAGCGACGGGCTTTGCGGCGGCGGGCTTGTCGGGAGCGACGGGCTCCTTTGCAGCTTCGGGCTCCTTGGGAGCTTCCGCCTTGGCAACAGCGGCCGGCTTGGCGGGCGCGTCGGCGGGCTTCGCGGCAGTGACGGGCTTGTCGGCAGCGGGCTTCGCGGGAGCTTCGGCGGGACTGCCGGGCTTCGCGGGACTGTCGGGCTTCGCGGGCCTGTCGGCCTCGTGCGGCGAGTCGCTCTTCACCGCCGCGGGCTTCTCGTCCGCGGTCGGGGGAGCGGCGGGCCGTTCCACGGCCTCGCCCGGGGCGGCGCTGCCGTCATCGGTCGAAGGCTCTTCCCGAGAAGACGAGCCGTCCGGTTCCGGTTCGCCTTCGCCGTCTCGGCGACTCACGCGACCTAGCTAGTCTCGCCGAGTGCCCAGGGTCAAGGGGAGTCGTGGGACCCGAGTTGACTCTGGCGGTGCACCGGGCGACGTAGCTCGACCGATTTGGAGGGCGTGAATGGCGGTCGACCGAGGATTTCGAGCGAGGCTTCGATACCGGTACGAGGAGTTCCTTGGCGGCGGCGCGGGCAAGCAACTCCTCGTGCTGTTCGTCATGACCGTGGCGCTCGTCCTCTTGTTTGCAGTGGTGTCCTTCGTCGGCAAGCCGGCGGGTGTCGACATCGCCGAAGGGGGGTTTCTCGATAGGGCGTGGTTCTACTTCACTCGGGTCATCGATCCCGGAACGATGGGCGGTGACGGCGGAGAACGTAAACCGCTTCCTCTCCACGGTCGCGACCATATCCGGCGTCGTCGTCGCGGGTCTTGTTGATCTCGTCACTGGCCGGTAACTTCCAGGAGAGTCTCGAAGCAATCAAGCGCGGCGGCTCGGCCGTGATGGAGGAGGGTCACTTCCTGATCCTCGGCTGGTCGGAAAAGGTTTTCAGCGTCATCGACCAGCTCTCCGAGGCGCACTGTCGCCGAGGGGACAGATCATCGTCGTCGTCATGGCCGAGGGCGACAAAGTCGAGATGGAGGAGGAGCTCCGCGACAAGGTCGCAGCACCCGAAAGCGCGTGAAGCTCGTCGTTCGTTCGGGAAGCTCGCGAGTCGCTCGTGGATCTTGGCCAAGCGTGAGCTTCGAGCACGCGCGCGCGATCGTCGTGCTCGCTGGACGAAGCCGCCGGGCGACGCTCCAGCGCGGCGACGGGCGCGTGATCAAGACGCTGATGGCGCTCTACAACCACCCGGACGGGCGCGAGTCGCATGGCGGCGGGCATGCGCGATGACGGCCGAGGTGATGCTGCCGGAGAGTCGCGAGATCGCGCTGATCGCGAGCGGCGCGCGCGCGCAGGTCGTCAACACCAACGACATGATCTCGAAGATCATCCTGCAGACCGCGCGCATCAGCGGGCTGTCAGCCTCGTGTACGACGAGATCTTCCGGTTCGAAGGGAACGAGGTCCACTACGCGAAATTTCCCGAGGTCGCGTGGGCAAGCCGTTTCGGCGACGTGCTGCTCGACTTTCCCAACGCCTGCCCAATCGGGATGGCCAAGGCGGACGGTCATCCGGGCACATGCTCAATCCGCCGGCCGAGCGCGTGATCGGGCCGGACGAAGAGCTGCTCATGCTCGCGGAGGACGACGAACATCCAGTTCATCAGCCGTACCACGCGGGACCGCTGCGCCTCGCGGACATCGAGTCCCGACTGCGTCGCTCCGGAGCGAGCCGTGGAGCACTGCTGGTGCTCGGCTGCAACGAGAAGCTCTTCCCGATCATCAAGGAGTTCGACGCGTACGTGGGCGAGGGCTCCACCCTGACGCTCGTGAACATCGCTCCGCTTGGCGGAGCGGGAGCGCGCGATCGCCGAGGGTTGCGGCCGCTGCGAACACGTGACGATTCGCCACCAGGTCGGTGAGTTCACGAATCGCGCGCTGCTCGACAGAATTCGGACCGGAGCGCTATCCCACGGTGATGGTTCTGGGCGACGCTCCCAGAGCGGCTCCGACGACGAGAGCGAGGCGGCGGACACGCGCGCCATCATCGCGCTGCTCCTTTTGCGGGATTTTCGCCAGCGCGCCGGGCGTGCCAAGTCAGGAGGTGTGCACGCGAAATCCTCAACCCCAGGAACCGCGATCTCGCAGCGACGACCGAGATCAACGACATCGTGATCAGCAACGAGATGGTGAGCATGGTGCTCGCTCAGGTCACCCACGAGCCGCGCGTCGCGGGCGGTGTTCGAGGATCTCTTCCAGGCCGACGGGAGCGAGGTCTACTTCAAGGACATCGAGCTCTACGTTCCCGTGGGCGAAGCGACGACGTTCGAGAACGCTGATGCTGGCGGCCAAGGCGCGGCAAGAAGTCGCCTTCGGGATGCAGATCCAAACGCCGGATGCAGCTCGCCGCTTCGGGATCGAGGTGAATCCCCAAAAGACGCGCTCCACGCCGTTCACTCCCAAGAAGGGCGATCGCGTGATCGTGCTGGCAGAAGACGACGGCTGAGCGAGGTGTCGAGCCAGCGTTCGCTCCGACTGCGCCTGTCTGCCGGCATCATTTTTGCGGCCCTGTTCGCTCACGTTGCGTCCTTCGCGTTGGCCGTGAGCCGGTACCCGGGCGGCACGTGGTGCGATCGCAAGACGGTGGGTCACTCGTTTTGGTCGAACTACCTGTGTGACCTCCTGCACACCCACGCCCTGGACGGCCAGGAAAACCCAGGCGCGCCGTTTGCGCGAGTGGCCATGCTGTCCATGGTCGCGGCGCTCGCGACATTCTGGCTCGCGGTGCCCGGAAGGGGTCGCGGTGGTGCGGTCACGCGAGGAGCGGGCGCGCTCTCGGTGCTGGGCATGATCGCTGTCTCGCTTCTGCCATCGGACCGATTCGGATCCATCCACGGAGCAGCCGTGATGCTCGCCGGTAGCTCCGGCTTTTTGGCGATGGCGCTGTCGGTTCACGCGGTGTCCCAACTCTTCGGGCAGCGGTATCTCGGCGTGCTGGGGGGGGTCGCACTCCTCGTGGCGATGGTCGACATGGCGCTCTACGCGAAGCTCTACTTCCTGGGCGGGGATTGCTTGCCAGTGCTCCCAGCGCTCGAGCGGGTGGCGGTGCTCTTGCTCATTGGCTTTCTGGCTGGAGCAGGAGCGACATTGCTCGGCAGCGATCGCGAGTCCGATTAGGATGAGCTCGCCATGATGCCGGTCCTCGAAGTCGCGCAAATGCATCACGCCGAGCTGGTCCACGAGCTGCCGACGCCAATCGTGATCGGTACGCTGCTCCGGTGTGGCGCCAGCCAATCCGCCGTGTTCGCTCTGGGCGGACGCGTGGCGGGTGTCCTCGGGCCTGGTGAGCACCAGCTGTCTCCCGAACGAGTACCCTTCGTTCAATCCCTCGTACATCCGGGCCCGTACGGCCCGGCCATCGGCGGTTCCGTGTTTCTGGCAAGAACCGGTGGGGGAGCCGTACTGGACGTCGCCGGAAGCCTCTCCGCGTCGATCGATCGGGAGTCGGGAGAGCGCCGGGTGCCGAAGCTCACGGCGAAGGTTCAGGTTTGGATTGCGGACGCCTGGCGTCTGTTCACGGAGATGCCCAAGCCCGGGGACGGAGCGGCCGAGCGTTGGGTGAAAGAGCAGGTCGTGGTCGCGGTCGGGCGTGCGGTGGGCGACAAGGACCCGACGAGCCTCGGAGACGCCGCAGAGTATCCGCGCTGGGCGGAGGCGACGAGGCAGGTCCTCGCTCCAACGCTTGCGCAGCGCGGGATTGGCTTGGGGCAGCTCGAGCTCTTGTCCATCGGCTTGCCGGAGCAAGCGCGGAGCCTGCCTTCGAAGGAGATGCCCGGCGGTGAGGCGGCGATGGCGATGGCGGTTGGCGCCCGGGTGCGGACGAGCGCCAGCAGCAAGTGGTACTCGGGAAGCATTCTGGAGCTCGGGAGCGAAGGGGCCCGCGTGGCGTGGGATAGCGACGGTGGGGAGACTTGGGTACCCACCGCGAGCCTCGAGCCCGAGCCCAAATATCCAGGCAGTTACGAGCCCGGAACCCGCGTTCTGGCGACGTGGTCCGACGGAGCGTTTTACCCAGCGACCGTTCGCCTCTTCAACGGCACCCACTACCAGGTGGCTTGGGAAAATGGCGAAAGCGCGTGGCTCGAGCCCGGGCGAATCAAGCTTTCGTGAACGAAATCCGGGGAAACACTCGACGAGGTCGATTCCCGCGGCTCTCGGACGTTAGAATCCTCCCCGATGCAGCAGGACCCTTCTCTCGATCCCCTGGCCTTCAAGCCGAAGACGAAGGTGCCTTTGATCGTTGCGGCGGTCGCCGGCTTCCTCGCAGGTGCGCTCCTCGGCGCCCTCGTCACGGCAGCAACCGTCACCGCTGACGTGAAGGGCAAGAAGCGGGGACGCAAAACCGATGTCGTTGCCGAAACCAGCGCTTCATCCTCGTCGTCCGCCGCTCCCGCAGGCAGTGGCGCACCGAAGGCCTTGGCGAAGGGCGCCCTCGCCGAGCGAGCTGCCAAGGGAGACGCTGCCGCGGTGAAGCAGCTCGAAGCCCGACCGCCGGAAATGCGTAGCTCCGAGGAGACCTTGGCTTTGGAAGCCGCTCGGACGATCGCGAAGCAGAAAGAGATCGCCGAGCTCACCCGAAAGATAGGTCTCGTTCCGAAGCTCATCAAAGAGGACAAGGACGTCAAAGCGCGGATGGCTGAGTTCCTCGACGATCGCTCGGTCGTACCGGATCTCATCCGAGCCTATGCAGAGATGTCCGGGGAGGTCGGCGCGGATCTCCTCTATTCCATCGTGTCCGGTCGGAACGACAAGGAGACGGAGAGGCTCGCGGAAGATGTCCTGTACTCGAAAGACGTTCGCGCCAAGACATCCAAGGCTCTGGCCGTGATTCTGGACCTCAGAAAGGCCGAGAAGTGCGACGGGGTGCCGAAGCTCCTCGAGCGGGCAAAATCCGACGGAGACCGTCGCGCGCTCATCCCCTTGATGCGCTTTCACCAAAAACGCGGTTGCGGTGAAAAGAAGCTCGACGACTGCTGGCCCTGCGTTCGCGAAGGGGATCTGCTGAAGGACGCCATGGTCGCGGTGCAGCGCCGCTCACCGCCCTGAGCTATTTCTTGGCGCGATCGAGCGGCACGGTCCGGTCGACCGGAATCGGTTTAGTCTTCTCGATTCGCTTCGGGCGCATGTCCTTTTCGAGCGCCTCGAACTTCGACGCCAGATCATCTTCCGGCGACGGGAGGTCGGGCTTGCGGGTGCGAACCAGGGCCCAGGCAGACGCAACAGCGCCCGCAATTTCCGAGAGCAGCGTGAGCACGGTGATGATGCTGGCGCCGCCCTCGACGGAAATTCCGTAAATGCGCGCACCCGCGAGACCGATGAAGGCCAAGAGAGCAGCGACCAGTGCCGGCACGTGCCAATTTTTTCGCAGAGCCGAGAGCGCGAAGAAAACCCCGAGGCCGAGCTCCAGGCCCCCGTACACGGCGCGAAGCTCGGTTCGTCCCGTGTTCACGCTCGCTGAGAGGTCGACGTAACTTCCGAGCTTGTCCGGCGCGAGTAAGAACGCCACACCGAACGCAACGAATACAGCCGCGATGGTGAGCAGCACCGCCCGGGGGATGCCCCCAGGCTCGCCGTCTTCTGCGCTGGGCGATACCCGAACGGGTGAGCTCATTTTTGCCACACTAGCGCGGTCGACAAAGCTGCGCGAGCCTGGATGCCGAGCCCCGTGTTCAGTGCATCAACACGCGGCGCAGCTCTTTCCCTGACATTGGAGGAGCGCGGTGACGGAGGGCTGGAGCCCAGGGTGCTGGGTATAGCAGCCATCCTTGCAAGCTTGGGTCGTGCAAGCGTACACGCAAGCGAGATAAGGCTCGAATGCCGGGTGCTTGTAGAGGGCGGACAGCTCGGAGCAACAAGCGCTCTTGCTGCAAGCGTCACACGCGTCGTCGCCGGTGCTCGGGACACATCCCCCGCAGTCCACGAGGGAGACGAGCTGTTTGGTGCAAGAGGGAAAGATTGCCTTTCCGTCGAGGTCGCAGACCACTTTGCTCGAGCTCGTGATGCAATCGAGCCAACCTGCGATTTGACTCGAGCACGACCCCTGATAGCTCGCGAGATCAATCTGACACCCCGCGAAGCACGCGGAGTATGCCTCGTCCGAGGGACACTGTACGGAGCCGATCTTCTGACAAGCCGCGGAGCAAACGCTCGCGTTGCCCCCTGCGCCCCCGGTGCCGGTTCCGCCTGTGCCCGTCCCGCCCGTACCGGTTCCGCCTGTGCCCGTCCCGCCCGTACCGGTTCCGCCTGTGCCGGTTCCGCCCGTGCCGGTTCCGCCCGTGCCGGTTCCGCCCGTGCCGGTTCCGCCCGTGCTCGCCCCCGCAGAGCCCCCGGATGCGATTCCCGCGCTGCCTCCCGTCTGACCCCCATCGCTGCCTCCCGCACCCCCGTTCAACCCATTCGACGTCGAACCTCCACATGCCAGGGTGATCGCTGCCAGGCCAAGTGCTGCGAATCGCATCGAGTTACCTCCGGCGCCGGTGTTAGCAACAATCGCGCCGCCCATCGGGCGCCAGGGATCCGGGATTATTTGGCGACAGTGAACCTCGGTTCTCGTCCAAGACCCCATATCTCGTCCAGCTAGCGCTTCTTTTTCGAGGTCGCTTCCGCGGCGGTGAACCGGCGGTGGCAACGCCGACAGGCGTAGCGCTCTTCGGGCCGCTTCTTGGCGCGGGCCTGGATCTCTCCGCAATGGGGACAGACCAGCCGGAG
Organism: uncultured delta proteobacterium; assembly: GCA_963781505.1. GTDB lineage: Bacteria > Myxococcota_A > Polyangia > Polyangiales > Polyangiaceae > JADJKB01. The sequence goes on from CAWAHB010000008.1 coordinate 173,251, forward strand.
CATCGAAGCGTTTGCGCCGCCGAAGATCGCCATGTCACGGGGCCGACGCGGGATTGTAAAACCAGAGCGGCCCGTGGCAGATCGCATCCTGCCCATCGCACGCACCGACTTGCCCACTCTGTCCGTACGCCTCGATGAGCCCGGCTTCGAGCCGCGCGTCGTTGTTGCACACGTGATAGTCAGCGAGGGTTTCTTGGGCGGCCGTGATGATTTCCTGGAGCGCGCTGTCGAAGCCCCCCGACCAGTCCGAGCCGCTGTCCCAGGTGCAATTCGGTAACACAGAAAGGACGCCGGCAATGTCGCCCTGCTGGAGCAGCTGGACCAGGCCCGCAGCGTCGACGGCGCCCGTGCACGTGAGGTGCGCCGTCACGTAGTCGCTCAACTTGGCAACGAGGCTTTGGATGGTCGCGTCCCCGAGGGCGTCCATGCTGAGAAACGCCGTTCCGCACTCGCAGCCCTCGTACGCGGTGGCGAGAGCCTCGAGGTCGGCGCGAGGACCCGTCACCTGGGTCGAACCGACCTCCACCAGGAACACGTCGCCGTTCGCATCCTTTTCGCCGGGCTTCGTTCCGTGATTCTCGCGAAACGCGCTCTTGATGACGACCCCATTGCAGTCGATGTCCAGCGTCGTGGTGGTGTGGGGCGGCCAGAGCTCGCTCGAATCGACCGGCGGTGTCCTTGTACGCGTCTTTCTGCAGCCAGCGAAGTGTGGCCGTGCAGGTTTCATTGCCTCCGCCGGTGCCGCCGCTGCCGCCGGTGGCCGCTCCAGCAACCCCACCACTGCCGCCCGAGCCCGAGTCGCCCGAGCCCGAGCTGCAGCCGGGCAGCGGAGCGAGCGACGCGAGCAGCACCAAGACGACAGGCCATCTCATGGGCGGAAGAGTACGGCTTCTGCCGAGCGTGTGGAATGCCCGACACAGGGCGGGGCGTTTTCGACGAGCGTCATGCAGCTCGAAAAGGTCTTGCTCGTCCTGTCGCTCGTGAGCGCGGGGGACGCGGGGGTCCGGGAGCTTCCGCCGCAACGTCTCCATAGCGTGCACTTGCCGGCGCTCCCACCCGTGGCGCGCAAGCCGCCGCGAGCCGACCTCGCAGAGCTGTCTCGGTTTCCGGTCGAGGCCGAGCTCGCGATCGATCGACGGGTGGAAGACGCGCTCGGGCGAGGGGACGTACCCGGATGCGTCGTGATCATCGGAAGACAGGATGGAGTTGTCTTTCGCCGTGCGTATGGCTTCGCCGAAATCGAACCCGGCCGGCGTCCCATGCGTCCCGACGCGGTCTTCGATCTCGCATCCGTCACGAAAGCCGTGGCGACAGCGACCAGTGTGGCGGCGCTCGTGGAACGCGGGCGATTGCACTACGACGATCCGGTGTCGCACTGGCTTGGGGCGTTTCGGGCGCCCGACAAGCGTGACATCACGCTCCGTCAGTTGCTCACCCACACGTCGGGGCTACCGCCGGTGATTGACGTGCGCTCGTTCACGCGAGGTCGCGAGGCCGCCGTGCGATCCATCGCCGCGACACGACTGTCCTCCGCGCCCGGTGAGCGCTACCTCTACAGCGATCTCGGCTTCATCGTTCTCGGGGAGGTGATCGAGCGAGCTTCGGGCGAGCGCCTCGACCGGTTCGCGCGAGAGACGCTCTACGCGCCCCTCGGTCTCTCGAGCACTGGCTTCCTTCCCGGGCCGGAATTGGTCCCGCGCGCGGCTCCCACCGAATGGGTCGATGGCGCGATGCTTCGAGGCACCGTCCACGATCCCCGGGCGCGCGCGCTGGGAGTGACGGGGCATGCGGGCCTCTTTTCCAGCGCCGACGATCTCGCTCGCTTCGCGCGAATGCTCCTCGGTCGAGGCCAGCTCGACGGCGTCCGGGTTTTGGCGCCTTCCACCGTCGCGGCCATGATCCACGAACAGCCCGTGAATGGCGCCCGAGTTGCGCTCGGATGGGATCTTCCCGACGATCCGGATCACTCGGCATTTTCCCGACGGAGCTTCGGGCACGAAGGCTTTACGGGAACTTCGCTCTGGATCGATCCCGAGCGGGATCGCTTTGTCGTGTTCTTGAGCAATCGCGTGCACCCGAGCGGTCACGGCCGCGCGGGTCCGCTGGCGCAGGCAATTCGGGCGCTCGCTGCCCCCGCTCTCGCCCATCTCGATCGCGAACACGACGCAGGGATCGGAGCGGGCGTCGATCGCCTCCGTTCGGAGGGCTTCCAGCCCCTCGCGGGGCATCGCATTCTGCTCCTGACCCACGACGCGGCTCGCGCTCGGGACGGTGTCCGGACCGCCGACGTGTTGTTCCAGTCGCCCCGCGTGCACGTGGTGGGCCTGCTGTCTCCCGAGCACGGTCTTTCAGCCAGCGGGGAAGCGAGGGTCGGCGATTCACGCGATCCGCGCACCGGCCTGGTCGTCGAGAGCCTGTACGGTCCTCGAAGCGAGCCGAGCCAGAAGCTCTTGTCGCAAGTCGACACCATCGTGGTCGACTTGCAGGACGTGGGCGCCCGGTTTTACACCTACGCCTCGACTCTGCTCGCAGTCCTGCGATCCGCGGCTCGCCACGGAAAGCGAGTGGTCGTTCTGGATCGGCCCAATCCCCTCGGCGACGCCGTGGAGGGCCCGGTCTCGGCGCGAGCTCCGCGCTCGTTCATCGATCCGTTTCCGCTTCCGGTGCGGCACGGCATGACGATCGGCGAGCTCGGTCGGATGTTCGTCGGTGAGCTCTCGCTGGCCGTCGATCTCGAGGTCGTTCCGCTGATCGGCTGGCCCCGACGCGCACACTTTGGTGAAACTGGGCTTCGGTGGTTTCCACCCTCACCGAACCTTCCATCGCCGGATGCCGCGCTCTTGTATCCGGGCATCGCACTGCTCGAGGCCACCAATCTGTCGGTCGGACGCGGCACGGCGACGCCGTTTCAGCTCGTCGGTGCGCCGTGGCTCCGACCCGAAAGGCTCCGCGACCTGCTCCGAGCCAAGGGGGTGAAGACGAAAGCCGTCGCATTCGTTCCCGACAAGGGCCCCTATCGCGGCGAGCTCTGTCGAGGTCTCGCGTTCGAGGTCCTCGATGAGGGCTCGTTCCAGCCCGTCGCGTTCGGCCTCGCACTGGCGCGCGCCCTCCACGCGGGGTTTCCCGAGTGGGAAACGTCCCGCATGGCTCCGCTCCTGGGCGATCAAGAGGTTCTGGCTGCGATCGAATCGGACGCGCCGCTCGAGGCCATCGAGCGACTGATTCGCCCCGGTCTCGCGCGCTTCGCCGACGTGCGGTCGCGCTATCTCTTGTACGCGCCTGGGGCAGGCAGCATTCGTGCATATGGGGCCTCGAACTTGTAAGCTGCCCCATCATGTTCGGTCGCTGGCAGAAGCAGCTTCCCCAGACCGATGGGGCCGACGAGCTCACTCGCGTGATCCGCGCGCATCTCCCGGAAGCCGACGCGGACACGGTCCGGGTCGTCGCTGGGATGACCGGCCTGCTCGGCGCCGTCGCGTATGCCGACCGGGACTATTCCGAAGTCGAAGAGAGACGAGTGCGGCGTGAGCTTGCTCGAGTCAACGGCATGACGGATGCGGGCATCGAGGCCATTTGCGCGGCTCTCCGCAGGCACATCGTCGAGGTGTCGACAGTGCAGGCGCCGCGGTACTGCCGCGACATTCTGGAGCTCGGCGATCGAGAGCTGCGCCTCGAGGTACTCGAGCTCCTGGTCGAGGTCGCGGCGGCGGACGGCGTGATCTCGCCGGCGGAAACCAACCTTTTACGACAAACGACCACGGCGCTCGGGTTGACGCAGCACGACTACAACGCGCTGCAGACCCGGCACAAACAGAAGCTCAGCGTGCTCAAGCCTTAGGGAACCGCCGGCTGGCACTTCCCGATGCTGGCCGAGCAGGCTCCGTTGACGCAGAAGTCTCCACACGCATCGTCGCTGTTGCAGGGCTTCGGTGTGCACAGGTTCGCGTTGCAATCGAAGTTCGGGCTGTCGCAGTCGCCCGGCGCGCTGCAAGCCCGCGGAACGCAGCGGTGCGTCGAGTTGCAGTCCAGACCCGGGCCGCAGTCCGATTGAGTGCTGCAACCTTTCTTGCAGCTGATGGATTGGGCGCCACCGTGGGGAAAGACGCAGAGCTCGGAGTCGCAGATGAAGTCCGGACCCCCGTCCCCACACTCTGCATCGTCCAGACAGTTGTCGAAGCCCGTGTCGTACACCCCGCCGCACAGCGGGGGGAGCGTGTAGACCGCGCAGAATTCGCCGCCGTCGCAATCGCTTCCGCTACGGCAACTCCCGTTCGAGCCCGCGCTTCCTCCGCTTCCTCCGGCGCCGCCGGTTGCGCCGACCCCGCCGCTTCCCCCGCTCCCACCGCTGGCTCCGGTTCCACCGCTGGCTCCGGTTCCACCGCTGTCATCAGTCGAGCCGCAGGCGACGACCAGAAGAGCGCAGCCAAAAAAGAAAGCGACCAGCCCTCCGCAGCGTTTCCCCATGCCTCGAGCATCCCACGCCGGTATCGGGTTCGCGAGATTTCTTTCCGCCACCGCTCAGCCGATCTGGTAGACGCGGGCTCATGGAGGGAGACACCCCGGCCGCGCCCGCGAGTGAGGATCTCCGCCTACCCAAGCGCCGGATCTGGCCCTTCCTTCTCGTCGTCGTCTTGCTACTCGGCGGCGGCGCGTTCTTTCTCGTTCGGATCTTGGACAAGCCGGATCCGATGACCGTGCTCATCGCCATCGATCTCGACGGTGGCTGGTGGCAGGGGTCGAAGCCTTCGGCAACTCTCGCCGACGGCTTGGCCGAGCACCTGGAAAAGATCGGCTTCGTTCCCCTCAAGAATGGAGACCCGAAAGTGAGCGACGCTCTCGAGCGCGCCGCGTCCCCCCAGGAAGCGGCCAAGAAGCTCGGGGCCGCCTTCGTGGTGTACGGCAAGCTCGAGCCAAAGGTGATCGAGCACCCGATCGAAGGTGGCTATTTCGAGACGCGGCTCGACGGAAAGATCCTGGTTGCGTTCGTTGGCGAGCAGCCCGTCGAGACCGAGCCCGTCTCGAGCTGGTCGGGTGCCAAGAAGCAAGACACGGCGCTGGATCTGTTGGGGGATTCTTTGGCGCCGATGGTGTTCGACGTGACGCTGCCGGTTTTGCTGAAACACCCCGCGATTGTGGCGCTGACCGAAGGCGCAGCGACGGACAAGGCGCGGGTGATGCAGGCGCGCGGGTACGTCGAGCTTCGGGAGCAAAAGCTCGCGGAGGCCAAAAAGAACTACGAGAAGCTCCCCGATGAACGCAAGGCCGAGGAGCGCGGTCGTCGCGAGGTGAAGTATCTCGGGTCGTTCGATCGCGCCGCGGCGCTGTGCGGTGTCACCAAGAAGGGACCGCTGGTTCACATTCAGAGCGTGCGGCCCTTCTTTTCGCCACTGCAAAATGATCTGGCGTACATCCGCGACCTCGAGCGCATCTCGTTTCTCTCCCCGAACGGGCAGGAGCAGGAGATGTATCGGGGGTACAACGTGTACGGCTATCCGGGAGTCGATCGCGACGGAAAGCACATCGTTCTGATCGAAGACATCTTCGGCTGGGCTCGCGCGGTCACGCTCATCGACGCTCCCGGCAAGACCAAGCGCCTGTTGGTCGATCCCCGTCGCTATCCGGTGGAGCCCGCTCTGTCGACGGATGGCTCGGCGGTCGCGCTCTGGGACCGGGCGTGCAAGACGTGCGTCGCCCGGCTGCTCGTGCTCTCGCTGCCCGATGGAAAGCGCCTGTACACCGGCGGGGACGGGGAAACCGCGCTGGCGGGGCTCGCTTGGGTCGGCCCCAAACGCATGGTTTTTCTGGAGCGGCCCCCGCCCAAGCAGGAATCGGGCGCCGACGATCCGGACGCAGCCGTCGGCGAGCAGCGCCTGATGGAGCTAAACGTCGGAGAGAGCGCGCCAAAGCCAATCGAGATCCACAAATCCGTCGCTGGCGAATCCTATGGGCCGCCTTCTGCCAGTGCCGATGGCCGCTACATCGCCATGTCGCGCTGGGGAGCGGTGCGTTCCGATCTGGCCGTGTTCGATCGCGAGGAGAAGAAGCTCACGGTGTACGACATCGCGTGGCGCGTGCAGCGTCCGACGATGTCACCCGATGGCAAGAGCGTGACCTTCGAACAAACCGGCGACATCTTCACGTTCGGCTTCGAATCTTCGAAGAGCACACGGATCACCCAGAACCCGTCCGACGAACGCTATCCATTGTTTTCTCTCGATGGGAAAAGCGTGCTCTTCGAGTCACGGAGCCGTGACCCGAACTTCGCGTCGCGCACCATCAGCAGCATCGGGCTGGTCGGACTTTGAGTGAAGAGGCTCCTCCGTCCGCCGAACGTGAGCTCTATCTCGGCATTCAGCGCGATCGCCTCCTGCGCCGCGCCCGCTGGGGCGGCGTCGCGCTCGTCTTTTCGCCGCTCATTCCCTACGAGCTGATCGACGGAACCCCTCAATTCATTTGGCAAATTCTGGCTGAGCTCCCCCCCGCAGCGCTCGCTTCGGCCTTTGCGCTCTCCGCGGCCGGGGTGGCGATCTTTGTGGCCCAGCTCCGGACGAAGCGCGCCGGCTCGCTGGCGCTCGTCGTGCTGACGGCCCTCGCGACGGCGCTCGGCGTGGCGCGACTCGGCGCCGATCGCGCTGCGTGGGACGTGCTGCCGTTGCCCGAGAGCTTGGTGGAGCGTCCTCTGTCCATGCTCCTCGGTCTCGCATTGGCCGGTGCGGGCACGCAGCTCGTCTTCAAGGCGCACGCACGACGCGTGGCGCGCGCCCTGCTCGTCGCGTCCATCGTCGTCACGGCATTCTTCTATCTGGTTCCGTCCCACGGCGAGTCGCCGATTGTGAGCATGTTTCGAATCGCCATCGCGCTGCCGCTCTTGCCCGGCTTTCGCTACATGCTGGGCTTCGGACTGATCCTCGGAGTCCTTTCCTTCCCGGCTTTCGTCAGCGTGTTTTCGTTGGTGTTCGCCCTGTCACCGCCGAAGCACGAGCCGCGGGTCATCGCTCGGCTGGTTACCTTCGGCTTTCCCGCACTGCTCGCGTTCTTCGTGTTCCGGTCGTTGCTCGTGAGTTTCGGCGATGCGAGCTTGCCCGGAACCCTCGGCAGCGTGGTGGTTCTGGCCGCCCTTCTCGGAACCTCCTCCGCGGCGCTGGAGACATTGGGTGAAATTGCCGTGTCCCGGGGCATCGATGTGTCCGGCGTCCCGGGCTGGCCGCTCCGACGCGTGGGCTTCGTGTGCGGAGGAGCCAGTGTGTTCTTGCTGGTGACCGAAGCGGTCCTGGCGCGCCCACCGACGAAAGGCGTTTCGTGGTCCCTCGGCGCTCCATCGCCCGAGCACGACCACCTATTTGGCGAGCTCTTGGGTGCCTGGAGCACGGATCGGTCGCGATGGGATCGACGGCTTCGCAGCGGGTCGAGCGCCCAAGAGTTGGTGGAGCTCAAAGCGGCCGAGCACGCGCTGTCTCGCGAAGCCGAGAGCGCCGATCCGGGTGTGAAGGCCGCGCTCAGGGAGCTCGTTCTCGAATCGCGGGATCTCGATCTGGCGGGGCGCCGCTGGCACCGGTTGGTGAGTGACGTGAACGATGCGAATCGGCGCGCCGGATATCCGTACTACGTCGATCCCACGCTCGCGATCATAGAAACGCGGGATGGTCTCGATCGACGCTTTTCCCTCGCGAGCTATCGCATCGAAGCGGTGCGCCCGGTTCACGTTGGAAGCGACGAATTCGCGACGCTCCATGTACGGCGCCTGTCCGGCTCGAGCGGCCACGACAACCTCCTGGGATTTTCCAGAGACGTGCAGCCCTTCGCGCTCATCGTGCTCGACGAGATCGAGCCACTGGAAAAGGAGCTCACCGAGCTCGGCAAACTCCCGGTTCCGTCCTGTGGATCCGAGCTCGGGAGCAGCGCGGCCGCACTGACTTGTGGGCGTGCTCTCGGGAAGATCGTGGCGGGCGGAAAGCTTCACGAGCTCATGATCGCGGACACCGAGCGCCACGAGCTCCAGCACCAAATCGACGGGCCCCATCTCCGCGTTCCCTCCGAGGTGATGGATCGCCTGGGAGGGTATGCGCCGCGGGCTCGCGATCGCGTCAATCGCGAGCTCAGCGCATACCTGGCGGAGATGAGCGGAGAAGGCACGAGCCCCGTGATCGGCCTGATAGCGCTCTATCGCTTCTCGCACGCTCCCTATGGGCACTACTTGCATCACGTAGCCGTTCTGGCGGCGAGCGCCCTCGTGAGCCGTGAGCTGGAAGAGGATCTGGATCCGGCGTTCGCGGAGATCTTTGCGCTCGATGACGGCACGATGCGGGAGCGCGTGCGGGATGCGTGGCGCCGGCTCTATGGAAAATCACTCCCCGTCGTGAGCGCCGGGTGAGTGTGGGATAGGCTTTGCTGCATGTTCCTGGTTGCGCTCACCCGATTCGGATCCACGAACGCGCCAGCGAACCTCGAAGCGGAGGTCCGAGGGCTCGCGCCGGTGCTGAGCGCCAGCGCTTACGAGCTTCGACTCGCCCTCGCGGCCGTTCCCCCCGTGGTGCTCGCATCGACCGAGGACGCGAATCGCGCTCGGGAGCTCGTCACGCTGCTGCGCGCCCGGGGCCACGGAGCCGTCGCCTGCGATGGCTCGAGCGTTGCGAGCTCCGACGACATGATCTCGCCGCGGGAGTTCCGCTTCGAGCCGAATGGCTTCGTTGGGGAGGGCCCGGGATTCGGCACTGCGAGCATTGCGTATGCCGATGTCCTCCTGATCGCGGAAGCGACGCATGCCCGGCAAGAAGAGAAAAGCGAGGAACACACCCAAAAGAAGTTGAGCCTGACGCGTTCGGTGCTGACGGGCGGTCTCGTCAACACCAAGACCACGACCGTGAGCTCCCGGAAGACGACCGAGGAGCGCGAGCGAGTGCTGTACGTCATCCATCGTAGCGGTCAGGGTCACGTTCTCTTGCGGGAATACCGCCTGCGTTACACGGGCCTCGAGTCGCGTATCGGTCGCACGGTCGCCGAGAACTTTGCGACCCTGCGATCCACACTCGTTGCGGGAGCTTCGGGCGCCCGATTCGACGATCGCTTGTCGAGGAATCGTCGCGCGGGCGGCGGTCTTCAAATCTCGGGCTCTACCGCCGCACGCACCGTGATCACGTCGAATGCGAGCGAGACGGACCTCGCGGTGCATCTCCTCGCCGTGGCAGATCTGCAGCAGCAACTCTGAGCGTCAATCTCTTCGCCGCGCCCAACTCTTGGCGGCTGGCTGACATCCTGGTCGAACCTCTTCGATGGCCCGCGGCTCGCATCCCACCACGCGACCCCGGCAATCGAGCGAAATTTCGCAGCAAGCCTCGAACATCTGACGAATCTTCTCGCGCCCGCGCTGCACTCGCGACTTCATTCCAGAAAGAGAGATGCCGAGGAGCTCCGCGGCCTCCTTCTGGGTCATGCCTTGAAGCTCGGTGAGGGTAACGGCCTCGCGGTACGGTGATGGTAGCTCCGCCACGAACAGCGCCACGCATTCTGCGAGCTCGGTCTCCAGTCGATCCGTGGGATCTTTTGCAGGCCCGAGCACGTCGTCCTGGATTTCGGTTTCGCGTGCTTCGCGTCGCACGCGGCTCCGCTCGTGATCCACGATCGCGTTTTTCGCGATGCGATACACCCAGGGCCCGAAACGCTCGTCGTCACGCAAGCCCGAGAGCCCGCGCTGCAACCGAACGAACACTTCCTGCAGCACGTCGTCGGCATCGGCGGGCGCTCGGACTCGTCGCGCGACGAACGGCCGCAGTCGCTCCTGAAGCTCTCGCCAAGCGCCGCGCGATTCGGCGGAAATCACGTCATCGGCTCCGACTGGCAGCAGCTCGGCGCGCAGCAGCTCTTGCCACCGGGTTTGATGGCTTCGATGGTCGCGGATGCGACGTACGGCTCGGCTCCCGGCATGCAGCGGGCAATGACGCTTCGGCTGTCCTCGCGCACGCGCACGTGCACTTCGGAAAAGCCTGCGGCGCCCAGCAAGGAAACCAGCTCATCGGTGGGGGCGGCACCGGAGACGCAACCGGTGAGCGCCTCCAGGCTTTCCTCGAGCTCGGGCGGCATCGGGCTCGTTGCCACCACGTCGGCGATTGCGAGACGCCCGCCGGGTTTGAGCACCCGGAATGCTTCCCGAAACACGCTGGACTTGTCGGGCGACAGGTTGATCACGCAGTTCGACAGGATGACATCGACCGAAGCGTCTGCCACCGGCAATCGTTCGATCTCGCCGAGCCGGAAGTCGACGTTGTCGGCGCCCACCCTCCGGGCGTTGTCGCGGGCCTTGGCGACCATCTCGGGGGTCATGTCGACTCCGATGACCCGACCGCTCGGCCCAACGCGTTCGGCCGCCAGGAAACAGTCGAAGCCGCCACCACTGCCGAGATCCAGCACCGCGTTTCCCGGCTCGAGCAGAGCAATCGCCTGCGGGTTGCCGCATCCGAGGCCCAGATCCGCCCCCTCAGGGACACTCGCCAGATCGGCGGAGCTGTATCCAAGCTCCAGGCTTCCATCTCCCGACGTTCCGCAACAGCCGACGCTGCAGCCGTCCCCGCCTTTGGCAATTTCGGCATAAGCCTGACGTACCTGGCTTCGGACTTCGTCGTGATTCTTGCTCTCCATTTGGGCCTCCGACAAAGAGGACGCTGGCCCTGGCGAAAGGACGCAAAGTCGCACTAATGTCGGCGCCATGCCCAGCGACGAAGAGATGCTTCAGGCCATGCGGGGCCGGGGTGGTCCGCCCAAGAAAGCCCTGGTGCTCGGCGGACTGGGGGTGCTCGTCGTTCTCGCCGTTGGGGTCACGTTCGCGCTCCGGGGTGGCAGTGACGCGAATCGTCACTTCAGTGCGCTCTCCCGCTGTCTCATCGGTCCGCCCCTTGCCCCGGGAGAGAACGTCTTCTTTCGACTGCGAGAAGCGGAGCTCGGCTCGAAGCTCGGATCCGTCGCGGGCCCCGATGCTTGGCCCGGCCGTTGCGCTCCCCACGCGACCGCGCTGTTTCGGGCGGTCGAAGCGTCGGGCAAGAGTGCGCTCCTCAGGCGCCTCCTCGCCGAGCAGCTCAACTGCGGCGACGCAGAAGACCAACCCTGCAAGTTTCCGGAGCAAGGCCACCTGCTCGGCAAGGCCGACGAGCTCTGGAAGGCCGCCGACATTGCCGGCATCACGTTGATCGACGTGCCCGACGTCCCCATGCCGGAGCCTCGCATCAAACCGGAGCACGGCGCGGGCTTCCCAATCCTCGCTGACGGCAGCTACACCCTCGCAGATCATCGCATCACGGATACGGGCGAGCTCTGGCTGCTGTTTTCCCCCGACCGCAGTGAAAAATAAAAAAGCCCATGCGTCTTTGCCGCGTGACCGAGCGCGGTGCGAAAGCGGTCTGCACCGACGCGAAGAAAACGCCCGATCTCGCGGGAAAGGTCGAATTCGTCGACAACCGCGAGCCGGCCGCCGTCATCGGAGTCGCCGCCACCGACGAGGGCAACGAGCGGCTGGCATTTTCCCTCGTCGATGGGAGCGAGGTGAAACTTCGGAGCGGGCTTCGCAAGGGCTACGCGCTGGAGGGACGTGGCAAGGATCTGTTCCTGCTCGAGGTTTCGGGTGGGCTCGTCGCCGAGCAGAAGAAGCTGCCACTTCATTCCGATGCGGAGGCCGCAGAGTTCGCCGGCTGGCTCGGGTGGTTCGAGACCGAAGGCGAGGCACGCAAGCTTTCGCTGCAGAAGATCGGAGCCGGCGCAACGCTGGAAGGCGAGCGCACGATTCTCGAAGGGGAGCTCCCTCCCCGTATCGAGCCCTGCGGAGGCACGCTCTACGGCCGTAGCGCTTCGCCTTCGAAGCTCAGCGTGTGGTTTCTTCAGAACGGCGCGTGGTCCAAACCGGTCTCGGGTCCGCTCCCCGCCGGGCAGCGCGAAGAATGGGCATCACAGTGCAGTGCCGATCGCGTCACGCGCTTCTGGGTCGACAAGGGCGGCGACAAACCCAAGCTCGGCATGCTCGATTGTCGCCCCAAGGGTTGCGACAAACACGAAGTCGAATGGAAGGGCGCCGCAGCCAAAACTTGGTTCGCTGTGGCGGATCTGGGAGGCAAGACCGCCGCGCTGATCGAGACGTACGACGACGACAAGCGCCTGTACCTCGCTCCGCTGGACGAGCTCGGCAGCTCGCCCCCGATGGTCATCACCGACAGCCCCGAGTTCAGCGGCGAGAAGTTCGAGAGTCCGCGGGTCGTGATCGCGAAGGACTACGTGGTGGTGGTCTTCTCGTCGGAAAAGAGCCTGCACGGCCTGTTCGTGAACGCCTCCGCCCACGGCCCCATCGCTCCCGCTTCCTGAGCGCTTTCTGGTAGTCTCGGCGCTAATGAGACTCGACGAATTGGCGAAGCGGCTGGCCAATCCCGCGCGGATCGGCATGAACGAGGAGCTGTCGAAGAAGCTCAACCTTGCCAGCCCCGAAGCGACGCGGGGCCGCTTGATGGCCGAGGTCGAAGATGGGCGCGCGCACCTCGGCGTGTATCTCCTCGCGGCGTACGTCATCGACGACACCGACTTCTGGGGCGACGGTGAGATTTACTGGTGGTCGATCCCGGTGATGACGCGCACCGGGAACAAGGTGCAGAAAAGCCCGCTCCACGGCCTTCCCCTCGGCGACCCACCTCACAAGGTCGGGTCCCTGGAATGGATGACGAATCTCTCGCTTTCCGACCCGCCGCTCCTCGCCGTGATTCCGCCTGACGAAAGCGTCGAGACCTGTGTTCTGCGCATCGGCTTTTACGACGACGATGGGGCACAGGCCGATCTGCCCAAAGCCATGACGGCGGGCCTCGAAGCGCTCGCGGAGATCTCGTCCGGCGAGCTGGTGGGGCCCGAACAGATCATCACGCCGGTGCGTGAAGCAATCTGGAAAACCTTGCGCGCCGAGCAAGACGACATCTTGGTCGATCAAGACGTGACGCTTCGCCGCGGCGAGGTCGTGCGCTTCGGTGCCGGGATGGTTGGCTCGGTCGTCAACTCGATGATCCGCGTCTACTACTTCGTACGCAATGAAACGAAGACCGAGCAGTTTGGCCCGATCATGCTGCACAAGGGCCAGGTCGAGACGGTGAAGTTCGCCCAGCCCCTCGAGGGCGGCGGTCGCCTGGCGATCTTCGCCCGAGGAGCCGACGTGACCTGCGCAAACTTCGGCGATCTGTCCACCGATCTCCCCTTCCAAAACCGCGTGATCGACTCCCGTCACGAGGGCAACCTCGAGCAGGGATTCAACGTGCAGGGAACCGGCCCCGCAAAGCTCGTGGCGTTCTACACACCGCCGTGAGCCCCTCTCCCCGGATCGACGCATGACTCCTTCGGAGCTCTTAGCCTTCATTCGCGCTCAGAAGTGGGCCGTCCAGTCGTCGGTCAGCGAGTCGGGCGCTCCCCAAGCCGCCGTGATTGGCGTTGCCGTGACGAACGAGCTCGAGCTCGTGTTCGACACCCTCGAGAGCACGCGCAAATGCGAAAATCTTCGTCGCGATCCGCGCATCGCGCTGGTCATCGGCTGGGATGATGCTCAAACGGTGCAGCTCGAAGGCGTAGCGGACGAGCCCACGGGAGCCCAGCGAGAGCGGCTGGTCTCGGTGTACCTCGAAAATTTCCGGATGGAGAAGAACGCCGGGGCTGGCCGGGCATCACGTACTTCCGCGTGCGACCGAGCTGGGTCCGGTACAGCGACTTTCGTGGCGACCAGCCGACGAGCATCGAGCTTGCGGGCTCGGAGCTTCGTCCGGTGAAGTCTGAAAGTTGAGCCACGTCACGCCAGGGCTTTGGATCGGACCCGCTCGGCCCTGAGCTCCGACCCCCAATCCGCGGCCTCGAGCAACTCGAGCGCGGACTCCCGGAGTCGCCGGTCGAGCTCGCCGCGGGAGGCGTCGCGAAGAGCGGCGGAAAAGCTCGTGGCCGAGCGGAACCGATGATCGCGATCTTTGGCGAGGGCGAGGGCGAGGGCGAGCTCGACATCGGGGTGAAGCTCCACGAACGAGCCCGGACGCTCCGGCACCCTGTACGCGATGCTGTACAAGACGCCCATGGCATCCGGCGCATGAAACGGAGGTCGGCCGGTGATCACTCGATACGCGATGACTCCCAGCGAGAACACATCGGAACGATGGTCCACCTCCTCCCCCCGCGCTTGCTCGGGCGACATGTGCGACGGTGTGCCGATCGCCGCGCCCTGGGTGAGAGTGGCCGAGCCGCCAATGACTTTCGAGATCCCGAAATCGAGGATTTTCCAGACCGCACCGGTGTCGGTGGTGGCTCGGAACAGGTTCTGGGGCTTGAGGTCGCGATGAACGATCCCCGCTTCCTGCGCAATCGATAGCCCCTCGGCCACCTCGTGCACGAGAGCAATGGCGTCTTTCAAGCGCAAGCGAGGCTCTTGTCGAAGAAGCTCCGCGAGATCCTGACCGGCGAGGAGCTCCATGGCGAGGTACGCCGAACCATCGGAAGCATGCCCGCTGTCGATCACCGTAACGATGTAGGGGGAATGGAGATCACTCGACACTCGAGCTTCACGGAAGAACCGCTCGACGTGCGATGCATCGTCCTGGAGCTCCACGTGGAGCACCTTCAGAGCGACTTCGCTGCCCGCATCGTTCGTTGCCCGATACACCTCACCCATGCCACCGCGTCCGATGATTTCGTCGGCCGTGTAAGGGCCCACACGCCTGCCGGTGAGCCGTCCGATGCGTCCCGCGAGCAGAGCCCGATCCAAGTCGGCCCGTGCTTCCTGAAGCAATGCTTCGCGCTGACGGATCTGGCGCCGCGCTCCTTCCAGCTGCTGCATTGCCTCCAACGTGTTTCGGCGATTGACGGTAGCGAGGTAAAACGTGAACGCCAGGATGAGCACGCCGGACACCGTCATCACCGGAAGGGCGCGATGGTTGTCGGCGAACACGAACGCGATGCTCCCCTTCATCGCGGGGATCGCGCCGAGCATCGCGGCGACCGCCACTATCGAGTAGCCGACCGTGCCGAGCAGGAAATAGCGCCAAGCGCGGCGTCGGTCGTCGTCACTTCCGGCGAAGTAAACCAGCGGAGGCAGGGTCATTGCGGCCATCGAGATCACCCCAACGTGCGCGATGATCGCGAGCGCGAGGCCGATGCCGATGATGGCGAGAGCGGTCACCCCACCAGAGCGCACGGTCGTCAGGCCCTTGCGAAGCCGATAGGCCTGGAAGAAATTCGCCAGCGCAAAGACGGCCAGGGCGGTGATCAACAGGTAGTAGGTGAGGGGACGGGGTCTCGAAGCTCCCACCGCCACCAAACCCACGGAGCTCATTGCGCCGACGACGACCAGTGCCGTTCCGACTTGCGTCGCCCGCTCGCGCCGCACCGCGTCGTGCGAAGTGATGCTCGCACTCGCGATCCGATCCGAACGCGCCTGCGGAATCTCGTCGGGTACGTACTTCGGCTTCTTCGAAGCGCCGCTCTCGCTTCGAGCCGGGCCATCGGCCCGGGTGGCGTACTCTTGCTCGTGGCTCAGGACGACGGGGTCGGCGCGAGCCGTTTCCTCTTCATCGGGATCCCCCTCACGAGCCACGCGCTTCGAGGTTGCCCAAAGTCCCCAGGGTGTACAACCCGCTGCGGCGATTTGCCCTCACCCTGCGGGAATGCGCGCGTCGCTCCAGCCCCGAATGTCCGCCGTCACGACCTGTTTGTCGACACGAGAGCACGGCGAGCGCGAATGAATCGAAGGTCGCATCCCACTATCGAAGTTACTTCACCGCTTCCGGTGTGAGCTCGACGCGACCCAGGTCGCGCTTGCAGTTCGACCACTGCGAGGAGCACTCCTCGACCGGCTGTCGCGCTTCTGCGTAGCCCGGCTTCTTGGCGCTGAGGGTGCAGGCATCCTTGGGAATGAATCCGGTGCTTCCCCAGACAGCGAATCGCCCCGACGCATCGCTCTTGCCGTCGAGCGGCTTGCCTTTCGTGCAAGTGACGTGAACCTCGACGTCCGATAGCGCGGTCCCGGAGCCGTGCTCCACGACAGTTCCTGTGACGGAGAAAGAAGGATCGCAACCGGCAAGACACACGACGAGGAGCAGCAGCGGCGAGCACGGGCGCATGGCGGCAGAAGCGTACCAGGAGCCGAGCGCTGGGGACATTCTCGAGGCCGCGCCGAGCGTCGAGACCGGAATCCCCAGATTCCTAGCCACATGTGGGAGATAGCTATCCGTTCGGTCGAGAAGGTTGACCGCGTCGCGGATGAACTGGGAATCGCAATTTCGGACACGCATGCGGATTTTCTCCAAAACGTGTCAACGGATTCAGGGGAGCTCTAGACTGTGGCAACGTCACCGGCTCCGGGGTGCAATTTGAGATTTCGTTTGAGATCTCGATTCTCGATTCGGCGCGACAAATATCATCAGTTGCTGCGATGGTTGCCCGGGCCCGGCTCCTGCTTCGCCGTCGACAATTGCGACAACTCCGTCGGGGCTTTCGCATAGCTCCCGGGAATTTTCCCTAAGGGAACTAGAAAAGGCGGCGTTGCCTCTATGTCGCCTGCGGCCGATATCGACTTGAAGCTAGCGGAGTCCGTCGGCGCTCGATCGCCTTGGTTCCAAAGCAAGAGGCCGCCATGCACGTTAATGCTGAATTCGAAGTTGAACAATCGATCGTCCCCTGGCAGCTCCCCGACCGCTGAGCTCGGTTCGAGGTTTCGCGTGAAGGTCTGGTACCGTAGATGCGCATCCATCGCTGGACGCAGGTGAGAACGCAGTGCGGACTCTTTGTACCCGAACGCCACGCGCCCGCTCACCGCTCCCGACCAGGTCATCCCCGTCAGGAGCGCCCCATCGTACGAGTGCTCGAGCACCACGCCGCTCGGCTTTGTTGCCCCAACCCGCGGCGGATTGGTGCGCGTCGTGCGCGGCGTCCAGTGTCGATGCGCGTGCTTGATGCGTGTGTCTCGCCTCCGCCGCTTGCCTCCCCCAAAGCTCTTGCTCGGAACGTGCTCACGCATGCTCGGCCGCCACGCGGTGCTTTTCGTCCGGACGCTCCTTTTGCGGCCTGCGCGTGCGCTCCACCCCTTCGGGTATCACGAAGCGCGTCGCGCGTTACCCTGCGCGGCGAGCAGGGGGAGGCGGGCCGCGCTCCGCTCTCGTCCATCGCGCGATGGGCGGCATGTGGTAGCCTGCGCAGCATCATGGCTCAGTCGAGCTGGATCCTGGATCCCGACGATCCGCGCGCGCCCACGACGGCAGAGTGGGAGCGGATGACGCTGGACGAACGCGAGCGTGTGATCCAATCGCTGCCGCCCGACATGCCTCTCGAGCTGCATCCACCGGAGGGAGATCCGCACCGAAAGCCCAAGGAGCGGGCGCGCGACGCGCTCGATGAGTTCTTCCGCAGCATCGGGCGGCGCGTGTACCTGTCGAGCGAGCTCGTCACCTACTACCCGGGCGAAGCCCGCTTCTGCCCGGACATCCTGGCGGTGCTCGACGTCGAGACACACGAGCGGTCGAGCTGGATCGTGAGCCACGAACACAAAGGGCTCGATCTCGTGATCGAGATCCACGTGAGCGGGGACGAACACAAGGACTTCGAGACCAACGTGCTCCGCTACGCGAAGCTGGGAATTCCCGAGTACTTCATTTTCGACCGCGCGCGCTCGCGCATCATCGGTTACCGCCTGCGCGAAGGCGCTGCGAGCTACGAACGAATCGTTCCGCAAGCCGGCAGGCTGGCGTCGGAGGTACTCGGGCTCGATCTCGTGGTCGAACAGGGCATGCTGCGGTTCTATCACGGGACGGCTCCCCTGCTCTTCATGGATGAGGTGGTGGGCAAGCTCAATCGCATGGTCACCGAGCTCTGCGAAGAACGTGACGAAGCTCGGCGCCTGGCCGAAGAAGAAAAGAAACGCGCCGAGAGAACTCGCGCGAGAGAACGAAAACCTTCGCGCGGAGCTCGCAGCGACTTCCGGCGAAATCGCTGAGCCTGCGTGGTCGTTTCTCCGAAACCGGCTCGACCTGCTTGCTGGCTTGGCATACGCGCTCAATGCTCGCGACATGTCGGTCAAGTCCTCCGCCAAGCGATCCCGCTGCCGCGAAGCTGGCCTGAGCAACGTGAGCGCCGCGTTCCTGTGCGCCATCGCGCTCGCGCATCGCGGCATGATCTTCGTCCGCGCGTGGTGTGAGAACAGCCCCATCGAGCGGCTGCGCCTCGCGGGCCGGCTCGCGGCATCCGAGATGCGCGCCTCGCTCGTCGAGCGAGAAAATGTGCTGCTTCGCGCGCGTTTTGGCCGCATTGTCCCGGAGCGGCGTCCTCATTACAGCCCCGAGGAGCGACTCGAGATCCTCGCCATCAAGGCCGAGACGGGCTGGACGGCGCGAAAGCTCGCCGAGCGCTTCCTCGTCTCGCCGGTCACGATCGCGAGCTGGCTTCGGCGCGTCGACGAGGCGGGACCGCAGGCGCTCGTCCGCATGCGCGCGCCGGTGAATCGCTTTCCGGACTTCGTCCGGGAGCTCGTGCGCCATCTGAAAGCGAGCTGCCCTGCCATGGGCAAGGTCAAGATCTCCCAGATGCTGGCGCGCGCGGGCTTGCATCTCGCGCCGATCAGCGTGATGCGTTTCTTGCGAGCGAAGCAACCGAAGCCCGAGCCTCCGCCGACAGCGACTGCCCGGCCGCGAAAGTCGTCGGGGCGTACCGTGATCGCTCGGCGAGCCAATCACGTTTGGGGCATCGACCACTCGACCATTTCCACGGGTCTCGGCTTCTGGGTGCCGTGGATGCCCGGCGCGATCATTCCGGTCTGGCCTTTCTGCTTCTGGCTCAGCGTCGTCGTCGACCACTTCTCTCGTCGCGTGCTCGCGGTTGGCGTGTACCTGCGCGAGCCCAGCGGCGAAGAGACCGCCCGCTTGCTCGATCGGGCGCGCAAGCGCGCGGGATGCGCGCCGAAGTACACGGTCACCGACCAGGGCGTGCAGTTTCAACGAGTCTATCGAGACTGGTGCGAGCGACGGGGCGTGACGCCTCGCTTCGGCGCCATCGGGAAATATGGCTCGATCGCCCTCGTCGAGAGATTCTGGCGCACGATGAAATCGGAGGCGTTCGGGCCGGGACGACGGCTCGTGCCGCTCTCGCGGACGACGATGGTGCAGCTCTGCAATCGCTTCGCGACTTGGTACAACGAGAGCCGCCCGCATCAAGGGCTCTCCGGTCGCACTCCGAACGAAGTCTTCTTCGCGCGAGAGCCAGCGAACCAGCGATCTCGTCTCGAACCTCGCGCTCGCTATCCGGCGCGGGCTGCGTGCGCCGCGCCTCAGCGTGCCCGTGCGGGGCAAGCGTGGCGTGAGGCTCGAGCTCGTCGTCAAGCATCATGCCGGCGCTCCGCACTTGCCGGTGATCGAGATCCGCAGAGCGGCGTGAGTGGTTTGCGTGCGTGCGACCAGGGCCGTGGTGTGCGCTGAGTGCTCGGAGCTGAAGACGCGTACAGCTTCTTCGCGCTTGTGTCGAAGCGATTTCTCGGCGTCGAAATCGCTGCATTTTCCCGCACAAAGGATCGCTGGACCAGTACACCAGGTCGTCGTCGTCGGGTACATCGTGGACTTCGTGGCGCCTCGGGCTCGGCTCGTGGTGGAAGTCGCTTGAACCACTACACCAGACAATCATGGGCTATCGCCCATACTAAAATCTGTATCGGAGTTGTCACGGTGTATGCGACCAGCATTGCGGGCCAATACTGTCCCGCGAACATCGCGATCAATGCAACTGGGAGAACCGGCACGAGCCCAGCGAAACCCAACCTGAAAGTATTCCCTCGCGTCATGTCCCACGCCCTGCACACTAAACGTCCCAATCCTTCCGAGGATTCCAGAGCAAGAATGGGAGCTATGGATAGCCTCACCATCAAAACTAGGACGACCATTCTCCGGATCACTCCTCCGATCGCCGCAGCATGCGCCGGCAACGTAGCAACCACAGCCGAGAGCCCAGCGCCGATAAGGGCTGGTATAGTAAGCAAAGGAACAAGATATCTAATCTTCCTCATCCCGTACGCAATGTCAGCCCCGCGAGGAGCGCCACCTTGAGCGACACGCCGCAGCCCAGCGTACTGAACGCTCAAAGCAGGTGCGACCCATAGTCCAGTCAGGAGAAGGAGAGTTGAGGTGTTGATTCGACTAAACGGGTCGGCTCCGAATACATATGTAGCGACGAGCAAAGGGCACGTTATCCAGAGAGCTGGAAGTAGCCCCATGACCCCAAAAGACCAGAGCGGATATCGCCGCGAGGCCGAAAGCGCCCATCCGAGCGTTGCTAGCGGTCGAAGCGACATGGGTTCTCAATAGCGTGCGCTGTGCACACGTTCGAGCTGCCGGCGAAAGCGTTCACTTGCATTGCATCTCATCAAAATTGCACTTCGACTCAGCATACGCTTCCACATCGCTGCAGCCCGGAATGATCCCGGCATCATAGCCAGTGCATTCGGAGCGCACCCCCTGCTTACACTGTTCAACGAAATCCGTCGGTGGTAGTTTTTCGTCGGGTTCCTGGTTCTCGAAGAGTGAACCGCAGGAAGCCAGTGCATTACCGCATGTGATTGGACAATTACCTCCCGTCTGTTCAAAATAGCAGTCTGCAAGGCAAGCAATTAGTCCCCCAATGCACTCAAAGGCTTCCCAGTCTCGGCCATTTCTGTCGAGCCTGTTGACAGGATCGTTGGCTGCGTAAACGTAAGCGTTGAGACCGCCGAGGAACCGAGTGGGATCCTTCGACACCCAGCGCCCAAGGCGCGGGTCGTAGTCCCTCGCGCCAAACCTCACAAAGCCGGTATCGACATCAAAGGAGCCATGCGCAAACCCGACTGGTAGGAAATCGTCCGCACCAAGCGTCACGGTGCGCACGCCCCAGGGGTTGATCTCCGCTCGCCAAACGAATGCGCCTGTCGCGCTGTCCAAGATTGCGCGTGGCGAGCCCAGATGATCGCTCAAAATCCGGTATTTGACGCCCCCGCGGAACATGAGCTCCAACGCATTGTTCCTCCCGCTGTACACGAACCTCGATACCAGGTTCCCGCTCCCATCGAGCTCAGCCACAATGTCTAGGCCGTTCCTGTAGAGCCACTGCTTCTCCAGCACCCCATTCTTCTTCTTCCCCACCCGCCGGTCCTGCCCATCAATCAAGTACTCGATCACATCCCCATTCGGCAGGTCGACGCGCACCAAGTTCCCGCGCACGTCGTACTGGTAAGCCGTCGTCTCGCCCGTCGCCGTATCCGTCTTCGTCGCCAGCTCCCCGTTCGCCGTGTACGTGAACGTCTCCGTCCCGTACGAAAGCAACCGATCCTGCGCATCGTACACCCCGACGATGCTCTCCGTCGGCGTCTGCAGTAGCGTCCGATTCCCGTTGTCATCGTACCCGTAGTGCTCGTAGAGCGCCCCGCCCCGGAACACGTCCGTCAGCCGACCGCGCAAATCGTACGAGTACTGGTCGGTCACCGCCGCCCCGCCATTCGTCTCGACCCGCGTCACGATCCGCCCGAGCTGATCGCGCGGCGCGCTCGGCGTGTCCACGACCTCGCTGAACACCGTCGTCCCACCCACGCTCGCCGTGTACGACGCCATCTCCCCGAACGCATTGTACGTATAGCTGTCCGCTCACCACCCCAAGCGTCGATCCCGTCACGAGCCCGTTCCCCGCATTGAGCGAAATCTTCAGCGCATCGCTTCCCGCCGGCGAGCACGTGCTCGGCGAAGCGCAAATCACGATGTCATCCGGATCGTACCCGAACACCATCGGCGAGACCGTCCCGCCCGCCGTCACCGTCTCGCTCGTCACGCGGAAGCTATTGTCGTACCCGAACGCCACGCTCCCCCTGACGGCTCCCGACCAGGTCATCCCCGTCAAGAGCGCCCCGTCGTATGAGTGCTCGAGCACGACGCCGCTCGGATCCGTGATCCTCTGCAGCCGCCCGGGCGCGCAGCCCGGGCAGGGCGTGAGGCCGAAGTAGTCGTAGTCCACGATGCCGCTCGGGGTGATGAGCTGATCGAGGCGCGAGGCGCTGTCGTAGAGGCGGGTGGTCATCAGGCCGTCGGGGCGCAGGGTGCTCGTGAGGCGTTTGTCCAGGTCGTAGGCGTAAATTGTAGCTGGCATCGGGGCGTCGGGCACGACCGGGGGCGTGTACGCCGTGAGCAGATCCACGGCGGAGAAGGTCTGCTGGTGGGTGGGTTTTCCGGGGGGAGTTACGCTCGTCAGGTTGCTGTTTTCGTCCCAGGTGAAGCTCGTCTGGGCGGAGTCGGGATCGAGCTGCTGGAGGATCCTCCCCACCGCATCCGGCTCGAAGGCCGTCGTTTGGCTGAGGGCATTGGTGACGGACTGGACGTAGCCGTTTCGCGTGTCGCTCGTCGAGAAGTAGCTCGTCGAGCGGACGCGGGGGCCTTGGGTGCTTTGATGCCCCAACCCGCGGCGGATTGGGGCGCGTCGTGCGCGGCGTTCGGTATCGCTACACGCGCTCGCTGCGTGCGTCTCGACTCCGCCGCTTGCCTCCCCCAAAGCTCGTTCTCGGAACGTGCTCACGCATGCTCGGCCGCGGGCAGGGGCTTTTCGTCCGCACGCTCCTTTTGCGGCCTGCGCGTGCGCTCCGCGCGTTACCCTGCGAGCGAGCAGGGGGAGGCGACGCTTCTCTTCGCCCTGCGAAGCTGGCGAGCGCTGCGGGAACCCGAGCATTGTGCGCGTCGGGCCGCCAGATTGCGCCCGAGCTCTCTCTCCACGATGCTCGATTCCATGTCGTCGCATCCTCCGCCCGCGATCCCGCTGCCGCGAAGCTGGCCCGACCACGTGAGCGCCGCGTTCCTGTGCGCCATCGCGCTGGCGCATCGCGGCATGATCTTCGTCCGCGCGTGGTGCGAGAACAGCCCCATCGAGCGGGTGCGCCTTGCGGGCCGGCTCGCGGCATCCGAGATGCGTGCCTCGCTCGTCGAGCGGGAAATTGCTCTGCTTCGTGCGCGTTTCGGCCGCATCCCTCCGGAAAGGAGACCCCACTACAGCCCCGAAGAGCGACTCGAGATCCTCGCCATCAAGGCGGAGACGGGCTGGACGGCGCGAAAGCTCGCCGAGCGCTTTCTCGTTTCGCCGATCACGATCGCGAGCTGGCTTCGGCGCGTCGACGAGGTGGGACCGCGGGCCCTCGTCCGGATGCGCGTGCCGGTGACTCGCTTCCCGGACTTCGTCCGGGAGCTCGTGCGGCATCTGAAAGCGAGCTGCCCTGCCATGGGCAAGGTAAAGATCTCTCAGATGCTGGCGCGCGCGGGCCTGCATCTCGCGCCGAGCAGCGTGATGCGCTTCCTGCGGACGAAGGAACCGAAGCCCGAGCCTCCGCCGGCAGCGAGTGCCCGGGCGCGAAGGTCTTCCGGACGTACCGTGATTGCTCGGCGACCCAATCACGTCTGGGGCATCGACCACTCCACCGTCTCTACCGGCCTCGGTTTCTGGGTACCCTGGATGCCTGGCGCGATCATTCCGGTCTGGCCTTTCTGCTTCTGGCTGAGCGTCGTCGTCGACCACTTCTCCCGCCGTGTGCTTGCTGTCGGCGTCTACCTCGGCGAGCCGACCGCCGCGGAGACCGCCCGCTTGCTCGATCGGGCGCGCAAGCGCGCGGGATGCGCGCCGAAGTACACGGTCACCGACCAGGGCGTGCAGTTTCAACGTGTCTATCGAGCCTGGTGCGAGCGACGGGGCGTGACGCCTCGCTTCGGCGCCATAGGGAAATACGGCTCGATCGCGCTCGTGGAGAGATTCTGGCGCACGATGAAATCGGAGGCGTTCGGGCCAGGACGACGGCTCGTGCCGCTCTCGCGGACGACGATGGCGCGGCTCTGCAATCGCTTCGCGACTTGGTACAACGAGAGCCGCCCGCATCAAGGGCTCTCCGGTCGCACTCCGAACGAAGTGTTCTTCGCGCGCGAGCCGGCCAACCGGCGACCTCGTCTCGAGCCTCGCGCTCGCTATCCGGCGGGGGCTGCGTGCGCCGCGCCAGCGTGCCCGTGCGGGGCAAGCATGGCGTGAAGCTCGAGCTCGTCGTCAAGCATCATGCCGGCGCTCCGCACTTGCCGGTGATCGAGATCCGCAGAGCGGCGTGAGTGGTCGAGCCCACGCGAGTCGGAGCGGTGGTGTGTGCGGGTTGCCGCGACCTGAAGACGCGTACAGCTTCTTCGCGCTCTTGCGTCGAGGCGATCGGGGGTCGAAAGCCCTCGTTTTGCCGGGCAAAAGATCGCTGGACCAGTACACCAGAGCCCGGCGTCTTCGCGTTGTGTCGAAGCGACTTCTGGTCTGGAGATCGTGCGTTTTCCCCGACAAAGGATCGGTGGACCAGTACACCACTACACCCGCTCCGTGGAGCCATGGTCTTGAAAAACCAACGGCCTGCGCGCTCCTCACAACGCGCGTGACGTATCTCACGAGATCAGGCACCATGCAGCGAGTCGTTCAGCCCGTTCCCCTGGGACCATGTGCTTGCAAACGGGGTGGGCCCATCGGGCTGCAAGGTGGCAAAATCTTGCATTTTTCGGCGCAAAAGGGTCGCTGGACAGACAATGGAGCACTATTTCCGCGTGGGCCGACGATATCGTGGGCTTCGGAGTGAACGCAACGCAGAAGATCCCCGGATTCCAAATCCGATGGCGGTGACGAAGAGAACGACCCGTGCCACATCGGAACTCCAACCATCATCGGGCAGCTTTCTGAACACGTACAGCGCCGTGCCGCCGACAATGGTGCAAACAATGAGTCGCAGCACCGCTGCAACCGGATTCGTATTGTCTGGAGCGTTCTGTCTCGGCACCGCCATCACAGTTCAAGCCTCCGCTCTCGCAAGACGCGCGTGTCGCGCAGAAGCTTGTTTCGGACTAGTGACATTGCTCGCTCGGCTGGTCGCATTGGTGGGGCTCGGACGGAGATGACGATGACGGCTCGTCTTCCGGTGCAAAGAAATCAGGACCGACGCTGAATCCTCCCGCGCCGCATGTGCATGGCATTAGCTCGCCAGCAACATCTACGCAGCATGATGGGTCGAGATAGCAACGCAGTTCAATCGGATCGTCCTCGGACTCCTCTCCTGAGCAAGCTTCGTACGCGACCGCAAAACAGACTGGGAAGCATGCTACTGAGCCCTTTGCGAGTCCGTGGCAAATGGATTCGCACACAAGGTGGAAGAAAACATCACAACCCAGGTTCCGCCCCGAAGGATCCCGCAAATTAACTGGATCATTGCGGGAGTATGTGTAGAAATTCTTCTCCATGCTCGCGAATCGGATATCGTCTTTGGTGGTCCACCTCGCCAGCACGGAGTCGTAATCGCGCATCCCAAACCTCGTGAGGCCTGTGTCTTGGTCGAACAACCCTCCCGCAAAGCCGAACGGCAGGAAATCGGGATCGCCCAGTGTTACCGTTCGCGCACCCCACGGATCGTACTTGGCCTGCCACACGATCGCACCGCTGCTCGAGTCAACGATCGCCCGAGGCGAGCCGAGATGGTCGCTGAGAATTCGGTACGTTAAACCGCCCCGTTCGACGAATTCCGGCACTTTCCTGCCGGCACCATAGGCGAAGCGAGAGACCAGCGAACCCGATGCGTCGAGTTCGGCTACAAAATGGTAGGGGTCGCGACTGAAGCCACTGCTTCTCCAGCACCCCATTCTTCTTCTTCGCCCACTCGCCGACCGTGCCATCGATCAAGTACTCGATCACATCCCCACTCGGCAGATCCACGCGCACCAAGTTCCCGCGCACGTCGTACTGGTACGCCGTCGTCTCCCCCGTCGCCGTGTCCGTCTTGGTCGCGAGCTCCCCGTTCGCCGTGTACGTGAACGTCAACGTCCCGTAGCTCAGCAACCGATCCTGCGCATCGTACGATCCCGACAATGCTCTCCGTCGGTGTCTGCAAGCAGCGTCCGATTCCCATTGTCGTCGTACCCGTAGTGCTCGAGTAGCGCCCCGCCCCGAAACACATCCGTCAGCCGCCCGCGCAAATCGTACGAGTACTGGTCGGTGACGGCCGCCCCGCCATTCGTCTCGACCCGCGTCACGATCCGCCCGAGCTGATCGCGCGGCGCGCTCGGCGTGTCCACGACCTCGCTGAACACCGTCGCTCCCACCCACGCTCGCCGTGTACGACGCCATCTCCCCGAACGCATTGTACGTATAGCTATCCGTCACCACCCCGAGCGTCGATCCCGTCACGAGCCCGTTCCCCGCATTGAGCGAAATCTTGAGCGCATCGCTCCCCGCCGGCGAGCACGTGGAGGGCGATGCGCAAATCACGATGTCATCCGGATCATACCCGAACACCATCGGCGAGACGGTCCCGCCCGCGCTCACCGTCTCGCTCGTCACGCGGAAACTATTGTCGTACCCGAACGCCACTGCCCCATTGACGGCTCCCGACCACGTCATCCCCGTGAGCAGCATGCCGTCGTACGAATGCTCGAGCACGACGCCGCTCGGATCCGTGATCCTCTGCAGGCGTCCCGGCGCGCAGCCCGGACAGGGCGTGAGCCCGAAGTAGTCGTAGTCCACGATGCCGCTCGGCGTGATGAGCTGATCGAGGCGCGAGGCGCTGTCGTAGAGGCGGGTGGTCATCAGGCCGTCGGGGCGCAGGGTGCTCGTGAGGCGTTTGTCCAGGTCGTAGGCGTAAATTGTAGCTGGTGTCGGGGCGTCGGGCACGACCGGGGGCGTGTACGCTGTGAGCAGATCCACGGCGGAGAAAGTCTGCTGGTGCGTGGGCTGTCCAGGGGGCGTTACGCTCGTCAGGTTGCTGTTTTCGTCCCAGGCGAAGCTCGTCTGGGCGCCGTCGGGATCGAGCTGTTGGAGGATCCTCCCCACCGCATCCGGCTCGAAGGCGGTCGTTTGGCTGAGGGCATTGGTGACGGACTGGACGTAGCCGTTTCGCGTGTCGCTCGTGTTGAAGTAGCTCGTCGAGCGGACGCGGGGGCCTTGGGCGATCGTCGAGAGGCGGCCTCTCGAGTCGTAGACGAAGTCGACCGGGGTGATGCCTGTTACTTCGCGGCGGGTGACTCGCATCTGGCTGTCGTGGCTTTGTTGCCCCAACCCGCGGCGGATTGGGGCGCTTCGCGCGTGGAGTCTGTTGATCATTTCCGCGCGCGTGATGCGAAGTCTGCGACTCCGCCGCTTGCCTCCCCCAAAGCTCTTGCTCGGAACGTGCTCACGCATGCTCGGCCGTGTCGGCTTCTTTCGTCCGGACGCTTCTTTTCGGCCTGCGCGTGCGCTCCGCGCGTTACCCTGCGCGGCGAGCAGGGGGAGGCGGGTCTCGTTTCCGTTGCTCGCGGTGTCGATGCGCATCGCGAACGAGCTCACGCTGCCTGCGCCCTTTGCCCGGTCGCGGCCGGGCGTCTCCCTACGGCGCAACCTGTGCGCCGGGCTCGATCGCTGCTCGTGCGCTCCCGCGTGGTCGCTGGGGCCCTCGTCGAACGAAAGCTTCGCCGGCAAGACCGAGCAGGTCGGCGAGCTCGGCGACCGTGCTTCCGCTCGCACGCTGCTTCACGATCCACGCCGACACGCGCGCTTTCAGCTCGCGCGGCACGCACCGGCCTCGCCGCGTCCCGATCCGATCCAACTCTCGCCGAAAAACCGCTGCTTCGTGCCTCATGCGATCACGCCAGCACGATCCAGGCGTCAGGTCACGACGGGGCGTGGAGAGACGTTACTGTCATGCGGCGCTACACGTCGTCCGTGCACGGCTTACCTCGGTCCAACGCTGGGAATTCCGGTACCGGGCGAGCTGGATGGCCTTTGGCATGGCGATTTCCTCTCGCCCAAGCCGCGCCATCGCCCGTCATGCGGCGCTACACGTCGTCCGTGCACGGCTTACCTCGGTCCAACGCTGGGAATTGGATGGCCTTTGGCATGGCGATTTCCTCTCGCCCAAGCCGTGCCATCGCCCGTCATGCGGCGCTACACGTCGTCCGTGCACGGCTTAAATTTCCCCGACAAAGGATCGCTGGACCAGTACAGCGATCGGGGGTCGAAAGCCCTCGTTTTGCCGGGCAAAAGATCGCTGGACCAGTACAGTGGACCAGTACACTCGTTTTGCCGGGCAAAGGATCGGTGGACCAGTACGCCCTACAGCGTCCGGTCGTCGTTGAGGCGTGGCCTTCGCGGAAGACCCCAGACGCACACCCCAGCCTCGGCTCGACAGTTCCCGTCGCGCTGGCATCCGTCCGACCCTGCGCAGTCTGCGTCATCTGCTGCAATGCAGACACCATCCTTGGCGGTGCATAGTCCGTACTCCACACATGGATGCGAGTATAACCGTCCGCGGCGCTTACGACACGCCGCGCTCGTCTTCGCACCGAACTGACAAGCGCCCCGAACAGCCTTGCATCGACCGCGCAGACTGCAAACCTTGGAGCGTCGGCAGTCATCATCGGAATTTGCACGACAAGCACCATCCAGTGGGCTACATTCGCCGGAGAACGCGCACAGATTGCTGGATTCACAGTCAACTCTTGTTGAGGCCTCGCACCGCCCATTTCTGGCGGTGCAGCGTCCGAAATCCCTACATCGTGCTGAGGAGATGCAATCGGCGTCGTGTATTGCGGCACACCGATCATTGATCGCAGTGCACAGTCCGTTCTGGGTGCAGCCATCCATGCGCCTGCAATCATCAGAAGAACCGACGACACACTCGCCGTTCCGCGGTGAGCAGCGGGCCTCCTCCTTACAGCAGCGACCGCGCTCGCAATCGCCGCGAGTCAAAGCGCCGCACTTTCCAGCGAGCGGGGAACACTTTCCACTTAGGTGGCAACTCAACGATCCGGCACAATCGCCTCGTTCGGTCGCAGCGCAGACGCCATCGCGGCTGTGGCACTCCCCAAAGCTCTCGCATGGGATCACGGAGCCATTTCCGTGCGGGCGCTTGCAGTCCTCATCACGCACGCCGGGTACCCAGCAACCCCCATCTCGCGCCTCGCACCGCCCCAAGGCTCGGCAGCCGGCAGAGTCACTGCAGTCATCCAACGTCTGACCATCCTGCACCGAAGTCCCTACACTCGAGTCAGGGGATCGATCACAGGCAAAGAGGACGAGTGTGAGGGAAATCCATCCCACGCCCAATGCCACGGATTTGTTTAGGCCGTGATTGGTCGGCAGATGTCGCGACAGTCTTGAAAGCATCTCGAGGTCTTTTTTTCGTGGCAAATGAAATCAGCCTCAGCTTTGCAGTCTTTGGCCTGGTGTTCTTCGTCATTCGGATTATAGCCGCAGGTGATAGGCACCTTTGACTTCGACTTCTTCTTGCGCTGCTTGCACTTTTCCTCCTCTTCGTCTACGCAGGATGTATGATTCCTTGTGCACGTGGTGTAGCAGTTTTCAAGACACTTGTTGTTACTGGCCAGCCCCAACTTATCCGTCGCGTTAATAGGATCGTTACTTGCGTATGAATCGCACTGCGGCGTGAAAGTCGAGCTGTTGCCGTGGAGCGACGGAAAGTCGCCGCTGACGACGACCTTCGCGTGGTTTCTCGCTTCGTGGGCGAAGGTGCTGAGCTGGACGGAGACGGCGCGACGATTCCACACGAGCTGGGCGGTCGTGTTCTCGGCCGTCCGGCGCGCTGTCGAGTGGGGCAAGGCGAATCGAAACTTGGACGGAATCACCGCGATCGGCGTAGACGAGCTGTCCTGGAAGAAGGGCCACAAGTATCTGACCCTCGTGTACCAGCTCGACGCGGGCTGTCGGCGACTGCTCTGGATCGGGCGCGACCGCAAGAGCAAGACGTTCGCCGCGTTCTTCGACTGGTTGGGCACCGAGCGATCGGCAGCCATCCGCTTCGTCGTCAGCGACATGTGGAAAGCATTCCTCGGCACGGTGGCTCAGCGAGCGAGCCAGGCCGTTCACGTCCTCGACCGTTTCCACGTCGCCAAACTCTGGAACGACGCGATCGAGAAAGAAATTTGAATCGTGCGATGTCCACCTGATGGAGTCCTTTGCTAGCCATCGGCCGCTGAGCGAGTCGTAGTCTCTTGCTCCAAAGCGGACAAGGCCGGTTTCAACATCGAATAGGCCTCCGGCGAAGCCGAACGGAACAAGCCCTGGTGTGCCTACGGTCGAAGTCTGTCGACCCCATGCATCGTAGTCCGCGTGCCAGACAACGCTGCCCGTCCCGGTGTCAACCAGTGCGCGTACGGATCCGAGATGGTCGCGGAGTATCCGGTAGGTGACACCACTGCGGATGATGAACTCCGGCGTGGTCAAGCCTGCGGCGTACACGAAGTGGGAAATCACAGTACCCGCGCCGTCCAGTTCCGCCACGATTTCGATGTCGTTGTCGTTGCGGTAGAGCCACTGCCGTTCCAGCACCCCATTCTTCTTCTTCCCCACGCGCCGATCCTGCCCATCGATCAAGTACTCGATCACATCCCCACTCGGCAGATCGACCCGCACCAAGTTCCCGCGCACGTCGTACTGATACGCCGTCGTCTCGCCCGTCGCCGAATCGTTTTGGTCGCCAGCTCCCCGTTCGCCGTGTACGTGAACGTCTCCGTTCCGTACGAAAGCAACCGATCCTGCGCATCGTACACCCCAACGATGCTCTCCGTCGGCGTCTGCAAGAGCGTCCGATTCCCATTGTCATCGTACCCGTAGTGCTCGAGTAGCGCCCCGCCCCGGAACACATCCGTCAGCCGCCCCCGCAAATCGTACGAGTACTGGTCGGTCACCGGTGCGCCACCATTCGTCTCGACCCGCGTCACGATCCGCCCGAGCTGATCCCGCGGCGCGCTCGGCGTGTCCACGACCTCGCTGAACACCGCCACCCCGCCCACGCTCGCCGTATACGACGCCATCTCCCCGAACGCATTGTACGTGTAGCTATCCGTCACCACCCCGAGCGTCGATCCGGTCACGAGCCCGTTGCCCGCATTGAGCGAAATCTTCAGCGCATCACTCCCCGCCGGTGAGCAAGTCGACGGCGAAGCGCAAATCACGATGTCATCCGGATCGTACCCGAACACCATCGGCGAGACGGTCCCGCCCGCCGTCACCGTCTCGCTCGTCACGCGGAAACTATTGTCGTACCCAAACACCACGCTCCCGCTCACGGCTCCCGACCAGGTCATCCCCGTCAAGAGCGCCCCGTCGTACGAGTGCTCGAGGACCACGCCGCTCGGATCGGTGATCCTCTGCAGGCGCCCCGGCGCGCAGCCCGGGCAGGGCGTTAGCCCGAAGTAGTCGTAGTCCACGATGCCGCTCGGGGTGATGAGCTGATCGAGGCGCGAGGCGCTGTCGTAGAGGCGGGTCGTCATCAGGCCGTCGGGGCGCAGGGTGCTCGTGAGGCGTTTGTCGAGGTCGTAGGCGTAAATGGTAGCTGGTGTCGGGGCGTCGGGCACGACCGGGGGTGTGTACGCTGTGAGCAGATCCACGGCGGAGAAAGTCTGCTGGTGGGTGGGCTTTCCGGGGGGAGTTACGCCGGTCAGGTTGCTGTTTTCGTCCCAGGCGAAGGTCGTCTGGGCGCCGTCGGGATCGAGCTGCTGGAGGATCCTGCCGACGGCGTCGGGCTCGAAGCTCGTCGTTTGGCTCAGGGCATTGGTGACGGACTGCACGTAGCCGTTTCGCGTGTCGCTCGTGGAGAAGTAGCTCGTCGAGCGGACGCGGGGGCCTTGGGTGATGGTCGAGAGGCGGCCTCTCGAGTCGTAGACGAAGTCCACAGGGGTGATGCCCGTTACTTCGCGGCGGGTGACTCGCATCTGGCCGTCGTGGAAGGTGCGGGTGATGCGGCCGGCGGGAGACGTGATGGTCGTGCGTTGGAGTGACTTGTCGAAGACGGTGGTGGTGTTGCGGCCGTTGACGCTGTTCACTTCTGTCTGGGTGAGGAACGTCAGCGGGTTCATCGGATCGGCGCCGGTGAGGCTTCGCGTCGTGGTTACTGTGCGCGTCAAGCCGCTCGGGGTTTGAGTGGTTGTGGAAACCACCGGGGCGAGCATTCCGAAGCGGGGATCTGGGGTCTCCGTGGTCGTGGTTACGGTGCCGTCCGGCGTGGTTATTGTCGTTGTACGGTCGGAGCGGCGTTCTTGGATGGACTGCGTGCCGTCGGGGAAGGTGTTGGTGCGTTGCTCGAGGCCGCCGGGCAGGAACTCCAGCTGGTAAGTCGTAGCGGTGCCTAGGGTGGTGGACTTGACGACGGTACGCCCGAAGTCACCGTCGGTTTGGAGGAACGAGAAGGAACCGCCGGCTGGGTCCTGGTCCGAGTCGACACGGCCGAAGAAGTCGTTGACGATGGTCGAAGTGAGACTGCGGGCGTTGGTGTACGAAACCATCGTGCCACCCGAGGTGTAGCTGGCGGTAACGGTTTCAGTCAGCGGGTTCGAGATTGCGCTGAGGTACCCGTTGGTGTCGACCGCGAGGAGGGTTTCTTGGCCGTAAGAGCCCACGACGCGAGTCGGGTTGCCGCCGGCGTCGTGGTCGATGGTCGTGAGGTTCCCGTCACCGTCGGTGATCGACGTTAGGAGCCCCGCCGTGTCGTAGCCGAAGCTCCACAAGATGGCTCCGGTTCGGGTGTCACGGGTTTCGAGGTGGCGCCCGTTGGCCTCGAAGAGGAACAGCTCAGCTCCGTCGTCGGAGGCGAACGCGTAGGTCGCGGAGAGCGAGGGCACGGGGAGGGTAATCATCCGAACGCCGACGCCGCTGAAGGAATCGCTGACGTAATAGCGTCCCTGCCCCATCGCTAGGTACACGGGAGCCATCGCCGCCCCAAGCGCTGGGGAGCCTTCACGGAAGTTGCTGAAGTTCCCCACTCCCGCCATGGTGCGCATCGTACCGTCCGCGTCGATTCGACGGAGGGGGCGACCGCTGCTCGTGATGTAGACGGCGCCGTTCGAATCCACTGCTACGTCGCGAGGCTGAATGAGGGCAGCCTCGGTAGCGGGCACGCCGTCTGGCGACGCGTCCGCCGAGAGGCAAGGCGATGGGGCGATGCAACCGGCAATGGTCGAGATCATCCCGCCTCGATCGACCTTGCGTACGCGACCGACGTTCGTCGCGATGAGCAAGTTTCCGTCATGGTCAAAGGCGAGCCCCCAAGGCGTGCTCACGCTGGATTGGGTCGCCTGGATGCCATCCGTTGGCACGGTCAGCGAGAGGCCGTTGCCTGCGAACGTCTCGATCGTGCCATCAGGGCGAATGCGGCGGACGCGGTGGCTCGCACTGTCCGAGACGTAGATCCCGCCGTCGGGACCTACAGCGACACCGCGTGGGTCGCGGAGTTGGGCGGCGATGGCGAGTCCGCCGTCACCACTGGATCCGTTGACGCCGGTGCCTGCGACGGTCTGAATCGTCCCGTCCGGGGTAACCTGTCTCACGACATGGTTGCTGAGATCGGCGATGAAGAGGGACCCGTCGCGGCCGATGGCTACGTCAAAGGGATTCCAGAGTGTTGCGGCAGTCGCCGGACCGCCATCGCCGCTGTAACCTGCCGAGCCGGATCCGGCGGCTGTCACCACTGTGCCGTCAGGAAAGATGCGGTGAACGCGATTCCCGGCGCTATCCGCCACGTACACGCTGCCATCGGGACCAACGTCCAGGCCTTGGCTAGTCTGGATGCCATCGGCAGCATTGGCGAGCGTAGTAGCGACCGGAACCAGCGAGGAGCCGCTTCTGCGAGAGCCGTCACCCATGAACAGCTGCCTTCCGATCGGATCGTATGAGTGGTGCACGTTGATGGACCACCCGCCGAGGCCGACGGGTTCTGCGTCCCACGTTCCCAATACCAGCTTTGACGGCCGCGAAATCGCGATCTCCGCGCGAGCAAAGTTTGGAACGATCTGGACGCCGGTAGTCGACGAATCCCACTGCGGCGTTTCGTTGTAAACTGCGTCGTATACGTAGTCGAGTTTCGTCGTGACCGGCTTCTTGCCTTGAACGAGGCGACCGTACGCGTCACGACCATCCCAAACGAATGTGTAGGACTGATCCGGCAGCGGGGGGAAGCTCTGCTTGAGGACTTGACCGGCGACCGACACTTCGAGATCAATGCGCTTGAGCGGAGCCGGCACCGCGCTCTCGCTGAGCTTGATGCGCCGCGAGTAGGAATTTCGGCGATCGATCTGCCGGTCATTCGAGTACACGAGCGTGAAAGGTGTGCCTGCGATCGGAACTTCCTCATGCAGGATCCGGTTTGCGCACTCCAGGGTGGAGGACTGATTCTGCGGGCAATCGTTATCGTTGTCGCCGTTCCCGCCGCCATCGCCACCACCGCCACCGCCACCACCGCCACCGCCCGGGCCGCCGTCCGCACCGTTCGGCAACCGATTCACCCAGTTGCAGTCGAATGGGCTCAAGTGGGCGACAACGGCTCGCCAGAGCGTGGCGCCAGAAGGATAGAGGTCGGCTAGGCGGACCAGCTCCTCGGAATCGATCCCCCGCGCGGCAAGCTCCGCGGCGTTATCGGCGACACCGTCACCGTTCGTGTCAACCGTAGCGATCCCGCCCGCAGTGCTCAGGATCTCGAGGCAAACCCCGCTGGGCTGACCTACCCACTGCCCAGAGACTCGATCGTAGTACCCCAAGGGAACGCTCGTTCCGACTGGAAATCCCAGAAAGTTTTCCACGTAGAACGGTACGGGCTGCGTGAACTCGACACTCGCTGCACCTGTCAGGATGGCCTCGTCGGCGCTGAGCTCGACCGCATACGTGTAGCCACTCGTCGGCGGGAGCGGAGCGGGCATGGTGTCGGGACCCGTCTCGCCGACCGTGTACTCGGTGGCTCTTATTGAGAGAGTGCTGATTGGCTGCGTCGTCCCATCGTTCATGACGAGGGTAGCTTGCGTCGTGACGGGGAACAGCAGCGTTGCCTGACGTGTGCCGTTCGCGTCGGTCTGTGGGGTGCCGCGAGCAATCTGCATCTCCGTCGGCGAATCGAGGTCGACGGGCGTGACCGCTGGATCGAGACCAACCAGGACCACATCCGCCACCGGGGCGAAGTCTTGCCAAGGAACCGTGACCGGACGTTGCGCGGGCAGGTAGCCGGTGCCCTCGTAGTCGACGATGAGGTCACCGCCGCCGTTCACCACCATGTCGAACATTCCGTCGGCGTGGGTGGTCGTGAAACCGAGCTCTGGATGATCGAGCACCGTGATGAAGACTCCGGGAATGGGCGCTCCGGCTCGGTCTCGCACCTGGCCGCGAATCACCGCTGCTCGCTTCGCGTCGATGGTTCCCGGCGGCACGTCTTGCTGCGGAGCATTCGGTCCGGTGAAGAGCCAGCTCATCGAGTCGAGGATCGTCGTGGAGACGGTGCGGTCGAGAGCGGAGCAGCCATAGTGGACGGGGCCGGTCGCGGGGTTGCAGGTGTCGATGGTGCAGGGATCGCCGTCGTCGGCGGATGCCGGGAGTGCCGCCCGCGCAGGTGCCCGCTCCGTCGCAGGTGGCGCCCGTGGTGCAGAGATCGAGCGTGCACGGGACGCCGATTGCCTGCGGCGGGTGTGTGATGTCGCCAGTTGTCGTGTCACACAGATCGACCGTGCATGGATTGCCGTCGTCGCTTGGGACGGGCGCGCCGGGTTGGCAGACGCCTGCGGCGGAACACGTGTCGCCCGTGGTGCAGGCGTCGTTGTCGGAACAGGAAGCGCCCGTGTTCGGCGTGTGGCTGACTCCTGTCGTGGGATCGCAGGCGTCGATCGTGCACTCATTAGAATCATCAACCGTTACGGGAGTGCCTGGAACGCACGACGCGGCGGCGTCGCACGTGTCTCCGGCCGTGCACTGGTCGCCGTCGTCGCAAGGCGCGCCGGGCGCTGGCGTGTGCGTGATCCCCGCTACTGGATCGCAAGAGTCCGTGGTGCAGTCGTCGCCGTCGTCCGTCGATACCGGTGTTCCTGGCTGGCAAGTGCCGGTCGCGTCGCATGCGTCGCCGCTCGAGCAGACGTTTCCATCGTCGCAGGCGGCGCCCGGGTTTGGCGTGTGGGTCACGCCGGCAACCGGATCGCAGGCGTCGATCGTGCATTCGTTGGAATCATCGACGGCTACCGGGGCTCCTGGCACGCACGATGCGGCGGCGTCGCACGTATCTCCGGCCGTACACTGGTCGCCGTCGTCGCAGGACGCGCCGGGCACTGGCGTATGCGTGATCCCTGCTACGGGATCGCAGGCGTCCGACGTGCAGTCGTTGCCGTCGTCGGTGGATACGGGTGCTCCGGGCTGGCAGGTGCCGGTCGCGTCGCAGGAGTCACCAGTCGTGCAGGCGTTGGCATCATCGCACGCCGCGCCAGGTGTCGGCGTGTGGCTCACACCGGTCACCGAGTCGCAGGTGTCGGTCGTGCAAACCTCGCCGTCGTCGACCTGAACCGGCGTCCCGGGCTGGCACGTGCCCGCCGCATCGCAGGTGTCGCTGCTCGTGCAGGCATCGCCGTCCTCGCAGGCGGCTCCCGGATCCGGCGTATGGCTCACTCCCGCAATCGGATCGCAGCTGTCCGTCGTGCACGCGTTGCCGTCATCCGTGCTCGGCGGGGTGCCTGGAGTGCAGGCGCCGAGCCCATCACACGCCTCTGCGCCGTCGCAAGCGTTCCCGTTCGAGCAACTCGTTCCGGCCGGCAGAGGGTCGTGAACCGGAAGCCCGGTGATGGGGTCACACGAATCTTGTGTGCACGCGTTGTTGTCGTCCGGGTTGCACGCCTGAGGGATGTCCTTGGTGATCTGGACATGCTCCCCGATCAGAAGGTCTCTTGCCACGAACGTCCCGGTGGCGTTCGTGCCTTGTTTCAGCCACAGGGTTCCATTCGGAACGAAGATCCTGGCAACCACTTCGTTGTCGAAGCCAATCGCCGCTGCCCTCGGAGTGCCTCCCAGATTTCCGCTCGCGCCGTTGATGCCCGTCACGATGACTTCGACGTTGCTTGCGTCGAGCCCGGAGCCTGTCGACGGACCGAGGAAGGCGTCTTGTCCAGGCTCGAGCCGGTCCTTCACCAGGATCGAGCACGGGGCCGTGCACTCGACCCGCGACTTGTCGCCGAGGTTTAGCGATTGAAAATGGTAGGTGCCCGACAAGCTGAGCACGGTCCGGTCGGCGTTCATTCCCGCCTTCAGCTTGACGTCCCCGTAGGCGCCGGCGGGCAGCGTGAGATCTTCGGATTGCTCCAGCGTGATGGCAGTGGTGGACGGTGTGATGGTTGGGATGGCAGGCGTAGTGATCCCGAGCGGCAGTATCAGGGGTGAGATCGTCGAGCCTGCAATCGTTCCGTTGTTGACGAGGTCGTTCGTGGACACGTCGCCGGTGATTTGACCGCCGACCTTGATCCGAACGCGATTCGATTGGAGGGAGCCGTTCAAGGTCACGTGCTGCCCGACGACCGTTTCGGCATCGTCGGCCAAGACCGGCCCGGGGCTGATGTCGATGACGGCTACGTCACCGTTGGTCGTGCCGCTGTCCTTGAGCCAGATCGAGTTGAGCGCGGTGAGCGCCTGCGCAGGAAAGCCCGGACCCGAGACCCAGGCTGGATCGACGACAATCGGGTAGTCGAGCCCCGTGGGATCGAGCGTCCAGGTCGCGGTCGGAACGCCTGCATCGCTACGCAGCGCGACAGCGAGCGAACGGCGCTTGCCCGCAGGGTCGACGGCAACCGCAGGAAGCGTTCGAAACGCGACGCGACCGTCGCGGCCGAGGACCTCGACGACTCCGCTCCGAGCTCGGGCGGCCATCCCCGGGGCGACGGTGAGCTCGAGAGTGAGCGCTGTGCTCGCACTTGGGGATCGGAGGACTCGAAACTCTTCGACCCGGTTCAAGTGAAAGAGCAGCGCTCTGTCGGCGTCCTCACTGGCGCTGGCGAATACGATCGCGTTCTGCTCGACGACTCCCGGGGTTGCCTCAACGGCGAGCGGCCGGATGGCGAGCCACGTGCTTTCGTCGCTCGGCCGCGTCAAGTACAGCGTTCCCGAAGCGGCGGTCGAAGCGCTGGCGATGAGCGTCTCGCCGGAACGCGATCCAGGCGTAAGCTCGACGCGGTCGCCCCGCGTCGTCAGCTTCACCTTGGAAGAAAGAAGCCCGCCAAAGTGCGACGACGCTTGGAGGATTTCGAGGGGCGAAGTCTGTCTGACCGCCTCGGTTTCGCGATCTTGCTTTTCGCTCGGGCTCCCACACGCACCGAGCGCAAGGGGAACAGTCGCAGCCACCACGACGCATCGAGCCACTCCAACCCACCACCGCATGGCAAACCTCCGCCAACCTCACTCTCGCTCCGGGCAGCCGGCGAATCACCAAGAGAGAGTCACGCACGACATTTCGGTCGGAGGTCGCGGCACAGTGTGGTGGCAGGTGCGACGCGACCCGCTGCACGTTGTTGCTGACGCATACGGCCCATGGGCTGTTTCACGCTGAC